>CAYUTY010000027.1:0-10135 GCA_964447795.1 uncultured Anaerolineaceae bacterium | reverse complement strand
CATTGAGCGGAACATTACAGCCTGGGCCACCGCTGGGTAACTCAAAATTGCAGCTAAAAATATTAAGCTCAGGATTGAGAACAGCGATTATCTCCAATGTCAGATTGTATTCCGAGGCGATGCTGATAATGGTATCGCCTTCCTGAACGACATACTCAAACTGGCTGGAATTATCTGCCAATACAACATTAGGAACTGAAGCTACATTGGTGGCATCAACGGCCACAGCAGTCTCAAGATTTTGTGGTGTAGGTGTAGCGGTCTGGCGTGGAATAAGCAAAACTGTACCAGGTCCAGGTAAAAGATCAGCGCTGGAAAGGTTATTAGTAAAGACTACCTGATCAATGATGCCGCCAGTACCAATGCTGAGATCAGTGTAGCCATACAACTGAACAATATAACCGAGTGTTTCATTGGATTGGATGTTATGCTCGTATGGACCCGGGGTTTCACTAGGTGTCGGTGTCGCGGTTGGTGGTTCGGGCGATGGGGTAATAGTGGCTGTTTCAACTTCCGGCAAAACGGCCTGGGCGATTGCGGTAGGTGTCAACGTAACAACTGATAAGGGTGGTGTATTTGAGGGTTCAATCACCACCGGCGTAAAAGTTGCCGACGGAGGTGTACCGCTACATGCTACGAGCAACAATGACACCGTAACAACCAACAGAACAACGGGATTTCGCATCAAATCAGCCTCCACGACCCTGCCATGTAAACAGACGTTTTTCGGTCGCAAAATAGGGTTCACCTGGATTGCCAATATCAATAACGCTAACCGACCATCGATAGTCATGGCGTGCGTCTGTCTGACTATGCCATTCTTCTGGCATGATGAAAGAAAGTTCCTGAGTGGTTGCTGTATAAACTTGCCCCGCAGTAAGGTCTTCAACACTCACTAGATACGCCTGTTCCGACTTGAGCGAACCAGTAGCGACCCAACGAAGGGTCACTAGTTCGTCTTTACCAAAAAATGCACGGTCTCCAGGGCTGATAACGCTGGGAGCGTTGAAAGTTGGCGTAGCGGTCGGCGTGGGCGTTTCGCTGCCGGAAGCGGTTGGCTGAATAGTAGGAGTTGGCGTGGGAGCGGGGACACGAAGCTGCTGCCCAATGGACAATTGTACAACACAATTCGGGCCACCGGAACCAGATCCAAAATCGCATTGGGAGAAAGTCACTTCCGGATTAAGGTCGGAGAGAATACGGAGGGTTGCGCCATATTGACTGGCGATGATCAAAATATTCTCATTCGGCTGGACAATGTGCCAGGAAACACCAGGTTGTAAAGTAGCTGTGGGGACAAGGCGAACACCCATGACTTCACCACTCCCACTGGCAATTTCGGCGGCAGCAGGTGATATAACTACGCCGCTCTCATCAGTTACTTCCGATGAGGGTATGGCGTTAGGGTCAGGGGTCACCGTAGGCCAGGGAACCTGAATTTCCTGTCCTAACTGAATACTGGCAGAGTCATTAAGGTCATTCAGTTCGACCACCGTATCGAGAATGTCAAGGGTGCGGTGACCACAGCGATAAATAATGGAGATGAGGTCATCATTAGGTTGAACGATCTCCACACAAGGCCCCTGAGTAGGTGTTGGTGCAGGGGTATCAGTAGGCAAATCAGTAGGCGGCGCAGGTGTCACTGTTGGCAAAAATATGGTTGAGAAAGGGGTATTGGTGTGAGCGGCAATACCACCCTGGGCGATAGTTTGAATAGGGGTAACGGTGTTCATAGTGGAACCACCCGCTGTATCACCCAAGGTACCGAGGACACGACCTGCAAGCAACACAAACCCACCGCCACAGATCAGAAGCAGGAACGCAAGCAGGCCACCGAGCAGATAAGTCCCACCCTTCCAGCGGAGACCGCCTTCCAACAAATCCGTTTCACCATAATCAGGATTATAATCCATACGGGAAGCGGGTTTAGCATCGGCATCTGAGGAAACAGGTTGTACACGAGCCAGCGCCGCGCCACAGGTGCTGCAAAGGGTGGCATTACGATGATTAGGTGTATTGCAGATCGGACAAATTTTGTAGGACTGTGCCAAACGATCAAACCTCTACAGGGGCGTCATTCAGAAACCGCATTATACGTGCAGCATCCTACAGGCGCGAGATCAGCTTTTGTTAGGGTCATGGATACGAGCGCGGGTAGCCACAATGACATCGACAACCGAGCTGCCGCCGGGGACAACTGAGTTTTGCAACACCATCGCATCAGCAACGGTAGCATTCGCACCAATGCTGCATCCGGATTCAAGATAAACACGTGGGCCAATGCGCGCCCCCTGCCCTATACTGACACTGGGATCAATCCGCACTGGCGCTGTGATATGGATGCTACCTGGCAGTTCGCTAAGGATATGCGTATCCTGATCTTCTTCAAGAAGATGCCGATTAAGTGTGAGCAGATCATAATCAGCCTCAATCTGAAGTACCCAGGGAGTCTCTGCTAACCGGGTCTTGCCGCCTGCCACAACATATAAAGCGACGATGTCAAGTAACTGCTTACTGAACAAGCCTGTGTTCAAAACCAGCGTGCTGAGATAACTGACAAATTCTTCACCACACACAGCGAGGTTAATGAGGGCATGAGCCGCTGCATCCGATTTTTCACGCAGGACAGCTTTCACGACCGCTTTTTCGACCAGAGCATATGCACCAGGCGTAGCGCGGGAAAGACTGATAGGAGCGCCGCTGAGTGTAAGACTGCCACCGAGGTCATGGTGCAGGTTGAGAAGACGATCCGGGAAATTAATGTGAGTAAAGCTGTTATAGGCAGTGATAAGGAAAGGCCGGGCGTAACGGCGGGCTATATCCGCCAGAATGCGTGGGAGGCTGCTGGTGGGAGGCTGCACCACAAAATCAATTTTTACATCCGGGAGCCATTGAGCATGAAGATAGGAAGCCACCGCCCCTTCATCTTCACCAACAACGACAACATAATTGTGAATCCCGGCGCGATAGAGCCGCTCCATATTACGGACAACCATCGGCTTACCCAAAACAGGTAGCATGGCACGCGGACGATTATAGGTTAAATGACTGTTGTGAAAAGGACTACCAACCGCCAGGACGACCGCTAAATCAACCATGATGACCTCTCTCGAAGTGCGGCGCGACACTGGTTCGATTATAGCATGGGGACGACCAGAGAAGCCGCCCCCATCCTTGATGTTCGCCGTCGGACAATCCTACCCTTCCGGCAAGACAAATACCGCTGCTGTGCGAGCAGGTATCGTGAACACACCATCAGCATAGATGGAACGCTTCACAATCCCATCATGGGAATCTGCCAACACCGGATGGAGTGTGAAGTTCATACCGGCCAGATCATCTCCCGTGAACGTGATTTCATTACCCGCCGCATTAAACAGAACAACAATCATTTCATGGTCAGGATCGAGATCAACTTCACCTCTATCAGAAAGAACCATAACAATCAGACCAGGAATCTGCTCTGTGCCAGTGTTGCGGAAAGTGAGACGTTCCTGAATATCGGCGGCAGTCTGGAGGCGGAACAGTGGCGAACTAGCGCGAATCTGGAGTAATTCACGGAAATGCATAGCTGCATTCTGAATATCATCTGGCGACGGGGTGAGAGACGAATTTGCCAGCAGCGGCTGCATGATGGGCCACCGCTCCTGATTATCACCTGCCAGCGGCAACCCTGCGCCCCAGTTATTTGACTGATAAGTGAAATCAAGACGGTTGAACCAGTCACCAGAATTATAGCTGTTTCGGTCAAGCGATTTAGAACGGAGCAGATCATCACCAGCCTGGAAAAATGGCACTCCCTGGCTCAACATGACCATGCTGTTACCGAGGTTATGCATCCGCACCATCTCAGATACTGGAACATCCAACTGTTTGTACTGGATGATGTCCCACAGGGTTTCATTATCATGCTTGGAAATGTAAACAATGTGTTCCTGGGGGTCAAGGGTGTAGCCGACCGGAGCCGAACCATACATCACATCTGCACCCTTAATCGCAGCACCAGATGCACCAGGGAAGCTGTAATCGCGCAGATTACCAGCCAGGCCGATACGAATTTGATCGGCAAAGAGGAGTAAACGCGCCCGCTGCTCCTCCTCTGTACCACCCGTAATGCTATTAGAATTCAAAAACAGATCGGTGATGAAGCCCTGGAATTCGCGGTCGCCAAAGGGTGTACCACCACGTACCGCATCACGCAAGCGATCATTGAAAGTGCCAATGCCGAGGCCACCTATGTTAAGCTGGGTTGCATTGACGCCGCGCGCGCCATCCTGCACCTCGCCAAAATTCCACCCCTCGCCATAGATGTAAATTTCTGAGCCATTGACGCCGCTGTTTTCCGGTGTGAGGGCATCGAGCGCGGTGCGAAGATTTTCCATGTTGGAACGCATGTGATGCCCCATAAGGTCAAAGCGGAAGGCATCAACCTTATAGGCTGTTGTCCAGGTCAGTACCGAGTCGATCATGAGTTTTTCCATCATGCGATGCTCAGTAGCGGTGTTAGGACAGCAGGTGCTGGTATAAACTACACCGTTGTCGTTCAGACGGTAGTAGTAACCGGGAACGATTTTGTCGAGAACGGATTTGTCGCTCTGCCCCCAGGCATTCGTATGGTTGTAAACCACATCCATAACGACCCGGAGGCCATTATCATTCAATGACTGCACCATTTCGCGGAATTCGAGAATGCGTACTGTTCCATTCGGATCAGTCGCATAGCTTCCTTCCGGCACAGTGTAATGATAGGGGTCATAGCCCCAGTTGAAAGCATCCTCATCGCGCACCTCATTAATAAGTGCCTGCTGTTCCTCCGAGTCAGACGGAAACTCAGCGAGTTGCGCCGGGTCAGGGGTTTGCCAACTCGATTTGTCTTCATTAATGGTAGCAATATCGAAAGCAGGCAACAGATGCAGATGAGTCAAGCCTGCTTCAGCCAGTGCAATCAGATGTCTCATACCATCCGTGTCAGGCAGCGTAAAAGCCTTGAAAGTCCCACGTAGTTCTTCAGGAACAGTCATATCATTGGCGCTGAAGTCACGGATGTGCAGTTCGTAGATTACAATATCCTCTGGTGCAGCCAGGACAGGCTTAGCTAGATCATCCCACCCTTCCGGCTTAAGCGCCGGATCATCCAGGTTAACAATCTGGCTGTGGGCACTGTTGAGGGAAAGGCTGAAGGAATAAGGGTCTGTGACGAGGTTGTTGACAATTCTGCCAACGGTTGGGGCATAAACGCGCACATCATAGAGATAATATTTACCCGTCCAGGAGGGATCACCCACCGCGCTCCAGACCCCAGTAGCACGATCAAGTTCCATGCGGACAGTTTGCGATTCAGCTTCCGGGCTGGCATCGTCAAACAGGCGCAGGCGTACACGCTGGGCAGTCGGTGCCCAGAGGCGAAGTGTTGGCACATCACCTTCATAAGTAACACCTAATGCGCCATCATAAGCATAGAGCGCATCCAGCACACCAGGGATTTGTACCCCCGTCCCATCAAGCGCTTTGCCATCTGCACTGATAGCAGCAATAGCAAACTGGCTCCTGAGGATACCGGGAACTATCGCCACATCCTCTGCGCTCACTTTTAGAGCAGCATAACCGGCAAGATGGGGAAACTGTGCCAGCACATCCGCGCTCAGTCCAGCTTCATCGTAGGTGAGCGCAATGGCGTTACCTCCAGCGAAACCGGATGCATTACCTTCCAGACCACCTTCTGGCGCATAATACAGTTTGAAGGATGAGTCTGTCGGAATATCGCCGATGTTCCAGGCAATCGTATCGGCATCCACCCAATGGGCGCGCTGATGGCTTAAATCCGGGGTGGCTGTAACTGGCCCGGCAGCAGGCATTACCCCTACCCCCACCAACAGTGTATTACTGGATGCGTTGAAAATGAATGCAACCGGTGTACCGTCATCTGGAACTGTGAAAGGAATGTTCGCCCCATCCTGCGCGCCATCTGCGCCGTAATTCACTGTCCAGCTTTCGTTAAGCGCGACTTTCACTTCATAATCACCTGCTGGAATAGCGTCGGTGACAAATATATAAATGCCATCACCATCCGGGTCTTGCAGCCATGAACGCAAACAATCTGGCTGCCAGTCGTCAGAGCAACCAATTTCACTCTGATAGCTGCCAGGCGCAGTGGCGATCACATCACCCACACTATCAGCCACCCACCTGGTTGTATGGTCATAATAGAATTTTACAGTGGTATCAGCATCGAGATTGAGAGGAATATTGGGGCCACCAGCATCGGCATTGCCACCATAATTCTCATCCCAGGTGCTATTGATAGCCACTTTATATTCGTAGCTTCCCGCAGGAAGATCGAAGCTGCCCTGCCAGATGTTATCAGCCTCATCAAATCTCAGGAAAGTGTTTTCGCAATTTGGCTGCCAATCACCATCACAGCCAACAACACTTTGCAGGGTGCCGGGTATGGTCACCGTCTCCGGCTGTTGAACAGGTGGCAGCATGACAACTGGCTCTGAACCGGGAGGAGCTGCGGCGCTGCCGATAACTGATTCATCGACCGCGAGGGTCAAAACTTTAGTGACGGAGTCCCAACTGAAGGTGACCTGAGCATAGTCTACCGGAACCTCAAAGGGAATATTCGCACCATCCCTTGCACCATCCGCGCCGTAATTCTCCGACCATGTTTGATTGACAGCGATTTTAGTTTCATAGGCCCCTGCCGGGACAGAGTCTAGCACAAGCGTGAAAACACCATCTCCATCCTCATCTTTCAATTCAGTGAGCAGGCACGGCGGTTCCCAGTCACCAGCATTACCGAGAGTGTCAGGGCAACCAATTTCACTCTGATAATTGCCGGGTGCAGTAACAACTCCGACAAATGCAGAGGCAGCAGGGACAGGAGTTGGCTGAGGCGTTGGCTGAACTTCAGCGGGATCTTTAACACGGACATTGATGAGGTTACGCGATGGACTGAAGCCGATAGTCACCTCAAAACCATCAGAAGGAACTGTAAAGGAAATAGACTCGCCCCCCTGCTCACCTCTTGCCCCATAGACATTCGTATCATCCTGGTTAAGTGCAACTTTTAACTCGTAATCACCAGCAGGAATCGCCGTAGTGATGAAGCTGTAGATGCCATTACCATCTTCATCCTGCAACCAGGACCGTAAACAAGCAGCCTGATTATCTTCCGCGCACCCCAGATCACTCTGGAATGTACCGACAGCGGTAGCAATAACTGAGTTCACATCATCAGTAATCCAGTGGGTTTTGTGATCGTAGAAAAACTGAACAGCACGATCTTCGGTCAGCGGGAGTACGATATTCGCGCCACCTGCCTCGGCAGCCATACCATAATTTTCGTCCCACCCGCCATTGAGGGCGACTTTGTACTCATAATCGCCCGCAGGCAAGTCAAACACGCCGATCCAAAGATCATCTTCGCCATTATAAGTTAACTGTGTTGCTTCGCAGGCTGGCTGCCATTCTTCAGTGCAACCGAGCAATACCTGGAATGAACCCGCCAGTGTGACACTTTCCGGCGAGGCAGTCATTTCAACCGCATCGGATTGAGCATTGGCAATGAAGGCAAAACTGGCAATTACAACCAGCAAAAGCAGCAGTAGCAAAGACTTTTTTGTATAGCCAAAATCACCTAACATTAACAACTCCTTCTATAACAAAACTTATTTACAGCATATAGAAACAGTATGATTGTATAGAGGCGCAGAAGGTTGTCAAATGAAGGGAGCGCAGCGTTGTCTGCGCCCCCACAAAACTATGAAGTGGGAATTTAGCTGGCGGGAGTTTCTTCTGGGGCGGGCTCCGTCATTTCATCGCCCATGCCAGCCCCTTCTTCGACATTATCAGCATTATAGACCGAGAACGGCCCCATCAAAACGCGCAGACCAGCATCACGGGTCGGATCTTTTTCAATGGTGTATTCACCCATACGACCGGCAACAAAAGCTTCACCTTCCACACCTTCGAGATCACCTGTTGCCAGCATATAGGTGACATAGTAGGTCAGGTATCCCAGATCAACGAAGCTCCACAAGGCAAATTCAGGGGCGCAGCCGTTGAGGGTATAGGTAACCATTTCGCCGGGCAGACCAAGACCACTGACCTTGACCTGATCGCACAGGTCTTCATCCTGCATGGCTTTGGCTGCCGCAGCGATGCCAACAGTAGTGGGGGCCACAATGAGTTCAATGTCCGGGTATTTATCTACCAGACCAAGCGCCTGATTGTAGCTCTCTTCCGACTGGTCATTGCCGTAAACAATATCCAGCAGTTCAAGACCTGCATAGGTTTCATCGCTCTCCAGCACTTCCTGCATAGCAGCAATCCAGGCATTCTGGTTAGCAGCATCCGGCGAAGCAGACAGAATAGCGAACTTGCCGCCGTCCTCGCCGAGGATACTAAGGGCCATATCCGCCATCACTTTACCAGTTTCATCAAAGTCCACCTGAGCAATAAACACGGCTTCACCTTCCGCCGAAGGAATAGGCGAATCCCACGTAACAACCTTGATACCTGCCTCAACTGCAGCGACAGCAGCCGGGGCAATCTGGTCACCCGCATTGTTAGAGATCATCAAGCCCTGCACACCCTGCGTTACGGCATTGGTGACTACTTCAATCTGCCCGGCGACGCTGTTTTCCGGGGTCGGGCCAGTGAAAACCAGTTCTCCTGTGTTACCGAGTTCAGCATGGGCTTCCTGTGCACCTTCATTAGCCTGGTCAAAAACAGCAATGCCTAGAAATTTGGGCAGAAGAATCAGATTAACTTCCTGACCAGGGGTGGGTTCAACCACATCCTGCGCGACCACGCCAGTAAGCGGCAGCAACAGCGCCAGCAGCATAACTGTAACGAGTATTCTGAGAATGTTTTTCATGGTAAAGCGCTCCTCTTATAATTTTCAGCAATATGGGTAGGGTAGATACAATCCGTTCTCTTATGTGATCACCTCCTGTGAGCTGCGATCAATCAACGGACGAGCAGAAGCAGCCCGACGTTTCCAAAGGTTTTGTGCCTCCTGCGCCAGGTTGGGAATAAGTACTGAAAGAATAAGCAGGATACCGATCACCATCGTCTGGGCATTACCACTGATGTTGGCAAGTCCCATACCATTCCGCAGATTAAGGATAAGCAGAATGGAAAGCCCAACACCAACAAGTGTACCTTTACCCCCAAAAATACTGACCCCGCCGAGCAGCACCATCGTGATGATATCCAGTTCAAAGCCATCGCCAGTGCTGGCACGCACCGCGCCAAGACGCGCCGCCAGCAGGATACCTGCGAATGCCGAAACCAGACCAGAGAAGACGAACAGCATCATCTTGATATAACGCACTTTGACGCCAGAATAGCGAGCAGCATCCTTATTGTTACCAATGATGTAGACATAACGCCCAAAAGCGGAGTAATGCAGCACAACAGCAGCAAGGATAAATAACAGAAAAAACAGAAGCAGCGCTGCCGGGAATGGGCCGATCAGCGGCTTCTGTCCCAAAAAATTAAACCATGCCGGGAATCCCCCAATAGAACGATCTTCAATCAGTACCCGGGCCAGGCCGCGAAAGCCGACCAACCCGGCCAGTGTAACCGCCAGTGACGGCAGACCACCGAAGGCAACCCAGAAGCCGTTAAACGCGCCACAAAAAGCGCCGGTCGCCAATGTGATAAGTATGCTCAGCTCCAGCGGAAAACCCGTCGCGTGCAGGTAGGCCAGCAGCGAGGCAGACAAACCCATCACAGAGGCAACTGACAAGTCAATTTCGCCGTTGATGATGATAAAAGTCATAACAAGAGCGATGATTATTTTTTCTATCGATAATTGAAACAGATTGACAATATTGCCAATGCCAAGATAAAAAGGTGACAATTGAATATTGAGGAGAATAACGACTGCCAGTAAAAAGACCAACAGCGCCTCCCAGGTTTTGAGCCAGCTCAGGTTACGGCTGCGGGACATGCGTGCTGCTCCTCTGTTCAGGATGGGCTATCGGGCCTGATGGCGGTTTCGACTGGGCAGCCCGCGAAGCCCAAAGGCGGCGCAGCCGATTGAGGATAATAGCATCACTGGCAACGGCGAGCAGAATAAACAGGCCGAGCAGTTCGTCTTTCCAGAATTCGCTGTTTTCCATGC
>CAYUTY010000026.1:0-73025 GCA_964447795.1 uncultured Anaerolineaceae bacterium | reverse complement strand
CACTGCCACTAAAGTGGCGTGGCTTTCTCGCGGGCTAAAGCCCTAAAAGGTAAAAACTTACCGACAATTCCTTATATATCAGATTTCATGTAAAGAAAATGCATGGAATCCGAAAAATTGCTGAATCTTTATACTCCTTCATTGACGACGACTCCGATGCACCCTTAAACTACGATTAGAAATGTGGACTCATTCTTCATTATCCACAATTTTATCTGCCTGCAACATTGAGAGGAGCTAATTATGTTCGGGCGAATCCGTCATCCGGTCTCATCCCCCCGTCAGGAGCGCGAACGGGGGCAAGGTCTGGTCGAATATGCGCTCATCCTCGTCCTGGTCGCCATTGTTGCCATTGTCGTCCTGCTGCTGATCGGCACAGGTGTCAAGGAAACCCTGGGCGATATTGCCTGCACGCTGCGTTATGGCGGCAGCACCTCTTATGGCAACACCCTCGATAGCGCGGTGCAGGGCAGTGTTATCCTCGATCCCGATGACCCAACTGAACCAACCTGCTGGTTGTGGGATGGCAGTAGTTATCAGGATGTAGGTGCTCCGTCGGCCTAAAGACACTTGTCTGACAGTGCAAAGCGGTCTGGTGAACGCCACCAGGCCGCTTTTTTTATGGCTTGAATCCAAAAAAAGAGACACTCTGGAAAGTGTCTCTGAAAAATCGATAAGGCTGTGTGAGATGATCGCTCACTTCCACTCCCAGACTTCATCACCGGATAATAAACGGCGAATCTGGGTTGGGAATTTGTCGGCGTCCAGCGGCTTGCCCAGGAAACCATTGAAGCCTGCTTTTTTCGCCCGGCGCATCTGGTCTTCGCTGGCTTCCGCCGTCACCGCGCACACAATCGTATCGCGCAGGCGTGGGTGCGCCCGCACCTTTTGCAGCGCCTGGTAGCCATCTTCATAGGGCAGGCGTATATCCATCAGAATCAGGTCAACACGCGGCAGTGTATCGGCAAACTGCACCACCTGCCAGCCGGAAGTTTTCCATTCGCAGCGCTGTACACCCATGAATGCCAGCATCCGCGCGATCAGGACGAAGTTCGGCACATTGTCTTCGACGACGAGGACATGCGCCTCGCCCGGCTCGATGGGTGTGCGTTGGGTAGTCGTGGCTTCACTCATCCCCGGCGGCTCCTTAGATAAGACAGAATTTCATCGGGCAGTTTGTCAACGTCTATGGGTTTGCGGATGTAGCCATCACATCCGGCTTCCAGCGTCTTTTCTTTATCGCCTTCCATCGCGTTGGCTGTCAGCGCCACAATCACGATGTCCTTGAGATCATCCATCGTGCGGATAGCGCGCGTCGCCTGCAAGCCATCCATCTCTGGCATACTCATATCCATCAGAATCAGATCAGGGCGGCTTTTTTGCGCCATCTCAATGCCCAGTTTCGCGTTATCCGCTTCCTCAACCTCGAACTCGTGATCGGAGGCCATCAGGATGCGGCGAACCAGCATTCGGTTGTCGCGGTTATCTTCAATATACAGGATTCGCGGCATAAGTCCATTACGCTCCTGCGGCCTCTCATCAGGCCGTTGCTGCTCTACTTAATCTCCAGTATACGGTCAATCCCCGGCCTTCGTTAATGAAGATTATGCGCTATTTCTGAATTTTTCTGCCATATTCGAAAAAAGATTCTAACCAGAAATTCAGTCAATTCCTACAGCCAGATCGATATATTGATGCGATATAGTTCAGCATACACCAGGGTTGGCTTCACGTAAACAGGACTGTTACAAAACTGGTACAGCTTCGACTCTACTGCAAATTGTGCATTCTCGCCAACTGGGGCCGGTTCGCGATTTGTCAAGCCCTCTTGCTGGGTGTTTCTCGCTGCCGTATCGGGCGTATGATGAAGAAGGGGATTTTGGGAGCGTATCACTATGCATATTCGCCTGTTAGCCTTTGGATCGCGTGGGGATGTCCAGCCCTACATCGCCTTCGGCCTGGGGCTGCGCCGCGCTGGCTTCGAGGTGTCGCTGGCGGCTGCCGCCAACTTCAAAACCTTCGTTGAAAGCTATGGTTTGCCCTGCCTGACAGCCGCGACCGACATCGAAACCATCATCCGCGAGCAGGCCGGGGGCAGCCGCCGCAAGGCCAAATGGATTTTTCTCCAGATGATGCTGGACGAAACCCTGCGCCTCTCTCAGGGGGCGGACGCCATCGTTTATGCCCCTGCCGCCATTTTCTCTGCCCCCCATGTGGCCGAAAAATTGGGCATTCCCGCCATTCCCACCGCTTTGCAGCCCTTCATGCACCCGACTGATCGCTACCCGGCGGTTGGCCTCCCTGCGTTGTCGCTCGGTGGCTGGTACAACCGCCTCACCTATAAATTTGTCGATGACCTCACCTGGACGTTCACCAGAAAGCGCATCAACCGCTGGCGTGCCGAAACACTCGACCTGCCGCCCGCTGAGCAAAGCCCAATCAAAACCGTCCGCCAATCCGGCCTCCCCGTGCTGTATGGCTTCAGTTCGGCGGTGCTGCCCCGCCCGGCGGAATGGGACGCCAATGTCCATGTCACCGGCTACTGGTTTCTGCCCGCGCTGGCTGACTGGACGCCGCCGCCCGCGCTGGTCAATTTTCTGAACGCAGGGTCGCCGCCGGTTTATATCGGCTTTGGCAGCATGGCGAGTGCTGATGCCGCCCGCACCGCCCGGATAGTGCTGGAAGCGGTGAAATCATCCGGCGTTCGCGCTGTACTGGCCTCTGGCTGGGGCGGCCTCGCGCCGGAGACTGTCCCCGATGATGTGCTGCTCATCGAAAGCGCCCCCCACGACTGGTTATTCCCATACTGTGCCGCAGTCGTCCATCATGGCGGTGCTGGCACAACCGCGTCCGGCTTGCGTGCTGGTGTGCCTTCCATTATTGTGCCGTTCAGGGCCGACCAGCCCTTCTGGGGGGCGCGGGTGCATGGGTTGGGCGTCGGCCCACAGCCCATTCCTCAGCGCCAACTGACAGCGGTTGCCCTGGCCGCCGCCTTGCGTCAGGCGACCCACGATACCACCATGCGCCAGAAAGCCGCTGCCCTCGGCGCACGCATCCAGCGTGAGGATGGCGTCAGCACCGCCGTATCCCTCATCCAGACCGCTCTCCAGCATCCGCCCATATCGCGGGAATAATGCTGTTGACCCACGGCCACATCCTCATCGCCGAAAGTTGATTCTGTGGCTGCCTGTTCAGCCTGCGGCGGCGATTGTTTAACTTATGCCTGAATTTCCCCTTTAATCTTTAACTTAGTCATTATGCTGGTTTGATTTTCTTCGCTCAAATCCTCACCCCCCAACCCCACTGCGTAGAGAGGGGGCGACAGGCGAAGTATAGCGGGTGAGGTGTGAAACTAGCATAATGACCAACTTTTAACTTTCTACTTTTAACTTTTAACTCAAAATCTCGCCTCAAAATCGAAACAAATGTTATGACAAATGTTTCACACCTCGCCCCATTTCCCTGCTAAACTACTATCATGACACACGCATCTCGTCTTTTACTCGGCACTTAGCACTTGCCCGCCGCCACCATCGCCACCACTGCCACTAATTGACGGGGAAATGGCGGCAGAACATCGAAAAAAACAGAGCATCACCACCACCGCCGCCGCCGCCGCCACTGCAATAATCCGTAATCTTTTAACCTTTAACTTTTATCTTGTAACGCTTTTCTCCCACCGTGTTACAATCCTCAGCAGTTTTTTATCCCTGCTGAGGTTGCCCTGTGAACGATGATGCCTTCGCCACGCCTGACCCCCCTGTGCGCCTGCTGGCCGCCTTCAGCGAGGCTTTCCCGAATGCTGCTCCTGCCTGGCTCACCCGCGCCCCAGGCCGGGAAATGTGGGTCGCCGCTTCCCGCGCCCCCGCTGAAGAATTCACCCTCGCCGCCCCCGACCTCGCCGGAAAAGCCACCTTCAGCCTCCAGAGCGCCCGCCTCAAACGCACCGTCCTTCAGCGTCCGCTTCCCTGGTGGGCCCGTTATCCGGCAGGTGTCCTGCTCGCCCTGGACGAATTGGGACTGCCGGTCGTCGGCCTCTGCATGGTCGTCACCGGCAGCGAACCGCCCGGCCCGCGCTTCGATTATGGAGTAGGTATGGCTGTCGCCGCCCTCTGGCACGAAGTCCACCAACAGAACTTCACCATCGACGGTCTGATCGAAATCGTTGACCGCGCCCGCCGTGATTATGTGGAGGTCTGATGAACCCGGTTGAACTGCTGCAAAACCTGATTCGCTTCGAGACTATCAACCCGCCCGGTAACGAGGCTGCCTGCATCGCTTATCTGGACTCCGTACTGCGTGAAGCCGGTGTCAAAACCCACATCCTCGAAAAATTCCCCGGACGCCCCAACCTGCTCGCCCGCCTCAAAGGCACAGGCAATGCCCCACCGCTGCTGCTCTACGGCCATGTTGATGTTGTCCCGGTCACCGACCAGCAGTGGACGCATCCGCCCTTCAGCGGAGACATCATTGATGGCTATGTCTGGGGACGCGGTGCGCTCGATATGAAAGGCGGCGTCGCTATGCTGGTGACAGCCTTCCTCCGCGCCAATGCTGAGGGATTCCCGCTCTCCGGTGACCTGATTCTGTGCATTGTCAGCGATGAAGAACGCGGTGGTGATGCCGGTGCGCGTTTCCTGGTGGAAGAACACCCGGATTTATTCAGCGGTGTTCGCCATGCCATCGGGGAATTCGGCGGTTTCACGCTCTATATCGGCGGCAAGAAGTTCTATACTATTCAGGTCGCGGAAAAGCAGGCGCTGTGGCTTCGGGCGACCACACGAGGCCCGGCAGGTCATGCTTCCGCGCCCGTTCGCGGCGGCGCAATGGCTAAAATGGGCGCACTGCTCACGGCACTGGATGCTTATCGCCCGCCTGCACACATCACGCCGCCCGCAGAAGCGATGTTCAGCGCTATCGCCGACGGTCTGGATGCCCCGCTCGATGGCTTGATTCGCGGCCTGCTCGACCCGGCACAGAGCGACTCGCTGATTGACATGCTGGGCGATATGGCCCGCAGCATCTATCCGCTGCTGCACAACACGGTCAGTCCAACCGTGCTTCGTGCTGGCGAAGCCACCAATGTCATCCCGGCGGCGGTCATGCTTGATCTGGATGTGCGGCTGCTGCCCGGCATAAAGGTTGAGGATTTTCTGGCGGATTTTCGTGCCGTTATGGGTGACGATGTCGAGCTTGAACATCTGATTTTTGACCCCGGCCCCGGCGCGCCTGATATGAGCCTGTTTAACAGGCTGGCGGGTGTCCTGCGCGAGGCCGACCCGGACGGAATCCCGGTTCCTTACCTGCTTGGCGGCGTGACCGACGCCCGCTTTTTCACGAGGTTAGGTATCCAGACCTATGGCTTTTTGCCGATGCAGCTTCCCGACAGCCTTGATTTCGCCTCGTTCATTCATGCGGCAGACGAGCGCATCCCGGTGGAGGCAGTCGGCTTCGGCGTGGATGTGATTGAGCGTTTCCTGCGCGCTGGCTGGTAAAATCGCTTCACCTTCACCGTGAATTGCTGACTGTCTGGCGTTATGATTAGCATCTGACCTTTCTCAATCCACTGAAGGTTTTTCATGTCTCTGCTGCATACGCCGACGACGCCTTCGGCCTTCCTGCAAAATGTGCGCGATCTGCCCAAAGCAATTACGCTGTCCGGCATCACCGCTGGCTTCATCGTCATCCTCATCAGCTACACCGGCCCGCTCCTGATTGTCCTTCAGGCCGCCGCCACCGCTGGCCTGACGCCGGAACAAACCTCATCCTGGGTGTGGGCAGTCACCGTCGGCAACGGCCTTGCCACCATTTTTATGTCACTGCTGTTTCGCCAGCCGATCACGTCGCCCTACTCGACAGCCGGGGCGGCGCTGTTGGTCACCAGCCTGACGCATTTCAGCATCGGAGAAGCAGTAGGTGCCTATCTCATCAGCGCGGCAGCTTTGATGCTGCTCGGCATGAGCGGCCTGTTTGGGCGGGTGATGGGCCTCGTGCCGCAGCCAGTAGTGCTGGCGGTGCTGGCCGGGGTGCTGCTGCGCTTTGGTCTGGCCGTCTTCAACGGTTTGGACGACGCGCCGACTAATCCGCTGATGATCGTCGCGATGGTTGCCGTTTATTTCGCCCTGCGGCGGCTGCAATTCCGCGCGCCCAGCCTGGGCGCGATGCTGGTCGGGGTCGTGATTGCTGCCGCGCTGGGGCAGCTCAACTTTACCCAGGTGCGCCTCGCGCCGACTCTGCCGCTGATTTTCACGCCCACTTTTACCCTGAATGCCGCCCTGAGCCTGGCGCTGCCGCTGTTCGCGCTGGCCGTCAGTTCGCAGTATGCCCCCGGTCAGGCGGTACTGCTGGCGAATGGCTACAACGCGCCCATCAATGGCATCCTCACCATCACGGGCGCATTTTCGTTTGTGCTGGCCTTCTTCGGCGGGCATGGTAACTGCCTCGGCGCACTAACGGCTGCCATCGTCGTCGGCCCGGACGCCCAAGCAGACATAGACAAACGCTATGGCAGCGCGGTGGCTTCCGGCGCCTGGCATGTTCTGTTGGGCATGTTCGGCACCACCATCGTTGATCTGTTCGCAGGCTTTCCGCCGGTTTTCATCTCAACGATTGCCGGGTTATCACTCAGTGGTGTGATTGCTTCGTCATTGGCCGGGGCGCTGGATCGCCTTGAATACCGCGATGCTGCTGTTGTGGCTTTCCTCTGCACGGCGGGCGATTTCACGCTGTTGAGCATCGGCGCGCCCTTCTGGGGACTGGTGGCGGGGGTGGCGGTTCACGCGCTGATGCAACTGCTAAAGCCGCGCCAGCAAGTGCCTACCGGATAGCTGGGTTTGCGTAGAATTTTTAACAGTGAGGATGAATGCACGATGGACAATCCATTTGAGCAGCCCGCGCCAACCAATATGCTGGAACGAGTCCAGGCTTTTGCACGTGATCTGGCTTACGGGGCGACGCTGGGGTTGTGGCACAGCCGCATCCGCTGGAAACAGCTCAGCAACCCGGAAATGAGCGATCACAGCCGCCGCTTTGCCGAACATCTCTACCCCAAATGGGGCAGGGATTTTCCGTCGGAATATCTGCTGCTGTCGTTTGGCTATCTAATCGAACTGGAAAATATCGAAAGCGGTTTTGCCAATTACCTGCTGACCGACAAAGCCTTTCAACTGCTGCAACAGCCTTCGGTTGCGCCGGATGTGTTCATCTCCTACCGCCGCAGCGAAAGCAGCGCCTTCGGCCTGCTGATTGAGGCGCGGCTGCGGCTGGCGGGCAACCCGAATCCCTTCATCGACAAAAATCTGGTGCCCGGCAGCGAGTGGAATGCCCAGCTTCGTCAGCAAATTCAAAAAAGCCGTTACTTCGTCGCGCTGGTTGGCAAAACCACGCTGGAATCGCCCCATGTCTTGCAGGAAATACAGTGGGCGGCGGAGAGCCAATGCACGATTGTTTCCATCTGGCACAATGGTGCTCGGATGACGGATACAGTTCCAGACATCATCCAGCGTCGCCATGCGATTGTGGTGACGGAAGAAAATGCGCTTGGCTATGAAACTGCTGTCAACCAGCTTTTGAACAGTCTGGGATACTCGACTTATTGAAAGGCAGCCAGTTTTGCGCTGCTTCCCTTTAGCCGGACTGCCGCAAAACTGCTTTCACCAGCGCTTCAACCGTGTTTTCTAAGCGCCTTACGCCACCCAACTGAATGCCCATCGCCTCAATTCGGCGGCATACCAGCATATTGTTTGGCCTCTGTGCTGGTTCGGGCGGGAGCATCCCCGGCTTTCCGGCGAACTGCCGCGCCAGCCGGACAACTTCGCGCTGGCTCACATACAAGTCACTCAGGTGAATGATGTCCGCCGCTGGCATATCATCCCGCTCCAGCGCTGCCCGGATGACCCGCGCCACATCCGCGCCGTGAACTTCTGTCCCGCCGCCGCTGGCTGTGACCGGCTCATCGTGGATGACAGCCCGCACCAGCCCCCACCATTTCGAGCGTTCAAGCGGGTAGGTCAGGCCATAAACACCCGTCGCCCGCAGCGCACAGGTTTTCATCCCGCTTTTACTGAAACTATAGAGAAAAGCCTCAACTGCCGCTTTGTATGCGCCGTAATGGGTGTCCGGCGAAAGCGGGTGCGTTTCGTCCAGTTCCCGCCCCGGCAGTGTCTGCGAAAATACCGCCCGGCTGGAAAGGAACACAAACCGTTCGACGCCTGCTTTTTGTGATGTTTCGGCAAGACGCAGTGACCCGTTCAGATTGGCATCCAGCCAGCCGGGGAGGTTGTCGCCTTCGCCGCCCCGGTAGCGTCCGGGTATATGTTCATAGGCCAGATGAACCACGCCTGCCGCGCCGTCCACCAGCCGCGCAATGGCTGCTTCCGAGCGCAAATCCCCCTCAACCCACTCCACCGGCAAGCTGAATCCGCCCCGATTGGACTCGCGCCGTGCCAGCGCCCGAATCCGCATCCCGTTCCGCGCCAGTTCATCCACCACGAACCGCCCGACATAGCCTGTCGCCCCGGTGACAGCAATCACCTTATCCATATGGATTGATCGGCAGTTCCGCAGGCAGCATCCCATCTTCCAGCACGCGCCACCACAGATCAATCAGCGGCGCGAGTTGGTCGCGCTTTGGGTGGTTGGCCTCCCAGGGTTTCTCGTACTGGTAGTGTATGACCCTGATCTGCGCCCAGTTCCACAGCGCGGGCAGGTTGAACCAGACGTATTGCAGCGTATTGTAGATATAGGGCAGTCCATGCCAGTCGGGGAAATAATGGCCCAGAAAGGTCTGGTCGGTGCGCGGCCAGAAGGCTTCTGGCGTATCCAGTTTTTCCAGCATGGAATCGAAGGTGCGGCGGTCAGGTTTCGCGCTGAAAACGCCGCTGTTCAGGCGATGAAAATCGGCCAGCGACTCGTACAGGTTAGGCGCGGCGGCAAATTCCGGGTAATCAAACAGCCGGTCAATATTTTGTACCACCAGCGTATCAGCATCCAGAAAGACCACTTTTTCATACTGCTCCAATTCCCACAGGCGCAGCTTGACGAAGTTCAGCAGCGGGTCGTGGAAAGCGGGCTTGTTACCTTTGGTGAACGGCGCGTTGCTGTGCTGTGCCTGGCGGGTGTGCCGGGCGCGAAAAGCGTCCGAAACTGGCAGCGGCTTAACCTGCACAATTCGGCAGCCGAGCATTTCCAGTTCGCTCAGACCCGGCAGGTCGGAGACAGTCAGCGCTGTCAGGGGGTAAGCCGATTGGCACATCCGCAGGGAACGGGCCAGCGCCCGCGCACCCGGCAGATAATCTTCATTGGCGATCAGAGTAAGGTAGGTTTTCATAGGATGCTGATTGTAGCTGCCGGGAAGCGCTTCCTCAAGCCGCGCATCCTGACATCAGGCGAGGGAGCTAACTATGGCAGCCAGACCGGGCCGAGGCCGCCAAGCTGTGACACCTGTTCCAGCAGCGTGCCATCCGGCTCCATGAGGAAAACTTCTTCGCGGGCTGTCTGCCGCGACATGGTGGTGAAGGCGATGCGTGCGCCGTCTGGGCTGTAGCTCATGCCCCATTCGTAGCCTGCGCTGTCGTAAATGATGCGGCTGTTACCGCCGTCGCTGTCCATCCGGGCAATAGCCGCATTGCCGCGTGCGCCGTCGCCAGTGGTGAGGTAGATGATGGACTGTCCATCCGGGCTGAAGGAAGGCGACCAGTCTTTCGCGCCACCGGTAGTCAGGATGGTTATGTCACCGCTGGAAACATCCAGTTTCGCCACATCCCAGGTTGTTGTATTTACAGCGTCGCCAGTGGTGAAAATGATATAGCGCCCATCAGGGCTGTAGCGCGGGTGACTGTTGCGCGCACCGTCGCTGTAAATCGGTTCCAGCAGCCCGCCATCGGCTCGCATCCGGTACAGGTCAAAGGTCTCGTCACCCCGCGTATCAGACGAAAAGACAATCCATTCTCCATCAGGACTCCAGGCGGGAAGGCGATCCGTGATGTAGTTATCGGTCAGTTTGCGGAGATTCGAGCCGTCAATGTTAATCAGGTAAATGTCAAAATCGCCATCGCGGTTGGATTGAAAAGCGATTTGCTGACCATCAGGGGAAACATAAGGATAAGAGTCGGGGGCGGGGTCATAAGTCAGGCGGGTTTCTGTGCCGCTTTCCAGATCGAGCCGGTACAGGTCAAAGTTATCATCCCGCTCGGCGAAGTAGACCAGCGACCCACCCGCGGCTCGCGCTTCTGCGCTCAGGGTGGGCGTGGCGCGTTCGCCAACCGGGGCCAGACCGGCTATTTCAGCGGGCGTATCCGGCGGCGGGAGTGCGGTTGGCTCATTGGACAGCAGCGCTTCACGGGCGGCGCTGCTGGTTGCGTCGAGCGTCGGCGCGAAGCTGCCCTGACTGCTGGTTTCCCCGGTCTGCGGTGGTATGGGGGTGCGCGTCGGCGGGGTGAACGGGCCGCCGCCGGTCATGCTGCTGATGACAATCAGGATGATGATAACCAGCGCCGTCAGCAGACCACAGCCGATCAATCCGCCAACTGCTGCGCTCATCCAGATACCGGAACTGCGCGGTTTACGGCGGCGGGCGGCAACCTGCGACATATAGCCGCTGGTGCCGGGGTTGGGTGTCATATGCTGGACAGGCGGCGCGGTGTAGGGCGGTGGCGCGGCGGCGATAGGCGGTGGGCTGGCCTGCACCGGCTGCGGCGACGGCGGTGGGCGCAGCATCCCCGGCTGCGTGTCGTGGATGCTGATAACCTGTTTATTGAGGGCGCGTTTGAGCGCTTCGGAGAGGGCGATAGCGTGCGGGTAGCGTTCTTCCCGCTTTTTTTTCATCGCCTTGAAAATCACTTCTTCAACCGAGAATGATAACTGGGGATTATAGGTACGCGGCGACGGCGGCGGCGTTGTCACCTGCATCACCGCGATGCTGTAAGGCGTGTCACTCTCGAATGGCCTGCGCCCGGTTGCCAGCTCAAACAGCATCACGCCCAGGGCATAAATATCACTGCGGTTGTCCAGCGAGTGTCCCTGCGCCTGTTCGGGACTCATATAGCTGGGCGTGCCAACCACGCCCTGTGTCGTGATGCCGGGATTGTTCTGTTCACCCAGTATGCGGGCGATGCCGAAGTCGGTTAGGTAAGCCCCGCCATCGTCGTCCAGTAAGACATTGCTCGGTTTCAGATCGCGGTGAAGGACGCTTTTGCTATGGGCATAATCCAGCGCGGGCGCGATCTGCTCATAGATATTAACAATCTGCTCAATGTCCAAGGGGCCTTTATTGAGCAGGTCATCAACCGAACCAGCGCTCATGTAGCGCATGGCGATATACGGGCGGCCTTCATATTCGCCATAATCATAGACCGGAACGATATTGCGGTGTTCCAGCCTGGCGACGATGGCGACTTCCTGGTTGAAACGCTGGATATAGGTGTCGTCGTTTACATATTGCGTCGGCAGCACCTTCAGGGCGACAATCCGGTTGTTCATGGATTTCTGCTGGGCGCGGAAAACGGTCGCCATGCCGCCCCTGCCAACCACATCCAGAACTTCGTAGCCGCCTATGGTCTTGCCGATCACATCATCGGTCATGCGTTGTCCTCGCTGCCCCGGTTGCGCCGGGTGGCACACGCCACTCAGTCTGGATTATACGGCATAGGTCGTGACAAAACCAAGCGCACAGAATCGAAAATTCGATTACACTGAAATAACCAGAATACAACCTTCTGGTTTAAAAACATGGCTAAAGGGGGCAAAATCACATGAACCCAGCCGACATTCTTAAATACGGACATCAACATTTGCTTGGCACACTCAACGGTTTGCCGGAGGCGGAATGGGAAACCGGCGGCGTGTGCGGCGTGTGGTCGGTCAAAAATATTCTCGCCCATCTGAAGTCTTATGAACACTGGCTGGCGGAAGTCCTGTCACCCTTTATCGGCATTGAAACCGATATGCCCATCCTGACGCGCATGGGGGCGCTTGGGCAAGATGCCTTCAATGATTCCGTTGTGAATGAACTCGCAAAACTTTCGCCTGCTGAGACACTGGCAGCCTACACAAGTGTCTGGCAGCAGGTTCAGGAAGAACTTGTGCCAAAAGTGCCAGCCGAAAAATGGCGTGAAACCAGTACACTACCCTGGTACGGTGATGAATATTCGCTTGATGATTTTATCGTCTACACATTTTACGGCCATAAGCGGGAACATGGCGCACAGATCGCCACTTTCCGTGATCGTGCGAAATAGATAAAGAGGGATGTTATGGCGCACACCATCGAAAAAACCCAGTATGACAACATTGTGATTCTGCGAATTCAGGGCGACCTGGAAAAGGACGATTTGCTCTCTGATGACGAACTTGGTCTGAATCAGGGCAAACCGATGTATGTTCTGGTTGATGTGTCAGAGATGGACATTGGCCTGCCGGGGAATTTCATGGAAGGCGAACGCAAAAGTTTTGCCGTTAACCCAAATGTCAAACATATCGCTGTCTACTCGCAATCGACACTGCTGAATGTCGCCACCCGTATGGTTGCCAAGCTGACGCGACAGCAGGAGAAGATTTCCATTTATCATGACCGTGATGATGCGCTGAAATATCTGCTTTCGCTGTCTCAGTCGGCTAAATAAGCTGCCGCAGCACAGTCTGAACTTTTCTCGACAGCGGACTTCAATCTGCTGTCTAACTATTTCATGGGGAACTGAAAATATATGGAGGAATTAGATGGCAGGAACATCATTTACGATTAATTGGCCTTCGGAAGCGCAGCCCGCCGCCATCAGTAAACCGTTCGATGCGGCCAGCGGCACACTTTCTATCGCTGCACCCAGCGGTACAGTCATCAAGGCTGGGGCAGCCGGTAAAGTCATCGCCGCCGGGGGTACGACGGTGCAGATCAATTCTGGCGTGTTTACCGTCGCCTATGTCAACCTGAAGGATATTAAGGTGCAGGCGGGGGAGGATGTGAATGCCGGGACAGCGATAGGCGCTTCTGCCGGGCCAGACAGCATCCAACTCACGGTTTTCCAGACAATTGACCCAACGCCGCTGCTGGTGGAGCCCGCCCCTCAGCCGACACCACAGCCGCAGCCAACACCTTCCCCATCACCAACACCGCAGCCAACACCTTCACCCACGCCCAGCGGCCCCAAACTTTATATTCAGCCCACATCCAGCGGCGTTCGCATCCGCGAGAAACCAGTGGATGGCACACCGCTGACACAGGTTGGCACAGCGGATGTGCTGGAAGTGATCGAGCCAGCAGAGGCCGCCCGCAAAAAAGTTGGCGTGGAAGGGCAGTGGATTAACGTCCGCACCCTGACAGGCATCAGTGGTTATACTGCCGGTCAGTTCTACGCCATTTATACCGGGCCAGAGCCAAAACCACTGCCGCCCATCACTGGCGCGATCAGCGGCCTGAATCTTGATATGTATAACAAACTGGGCCGTCCCAGCCCAGATCGGCTGAAGGGCATTGGATGGATTCGCGTCAAGTTCAATGTATCTTTCAACCCGGATAACAACACCTATGGTAACACCGATATCAACGCCACCTTCAATCGCGTTAAGCCGTTCATTGAACCCTTCGCTAAAGCCGGTATCAAGGTGCTGATGGTCTTCACCCACCAGCTCTATGGCGAAGGCGCTGGTTATCACTGGCCCTCGATGGACAGAGGGCGCTGGCTCGACCTGATTCCCAAATATTCAGATTATGCCAAACGTGTCGCTGGTTTATTCGCCAACACCGGCCTCATCAGTGCCTATCAGATATGGAACGAGCAGGACACTAACCCCGGCGTGGCACGCGCCGCTGTCCCGGTGCCGCCGCTGATTTACGGCATTATGCTGACCCAGGCAATTCAGGCCATTCGCAGCGTTGATAAAACCACGCCGATCATCACAGGTGGGCATGTGCGTGGGCCGGATGCGGGCAGCGAATATATCCGCAAGGCGCTGGCGGAAATGCCCGGCGATCTGCGCCCGGACGGCATCGCCTCCCATCCCTACGGGCGTGGTGTGAAAGGGAATATGTTCAGCCCATTTGGAGCGCTGGAAGAGGAAATCCGCAAGTATGCCGCTGTCCTGCCCGGCAAGCCGGTCTGGTTGACCGAATGGGGCGTGCTTGACCGGCAGGGCGATATGAGCATCGTCAATCAGGTGACGGATTACGCCGCCGGATTCATGAATATCATCAAGACCCAGTTTCAGAATCAGGTAGCGGCTGCCGTCTGGTATGCCTGGGCCGACGGCATGGACAATGGTTACGGGCTGGTAGACAAGAACGACAAACCCAAACAGCCGCTTTATGACCGCTTCAAAGCTTTTGGTTAGTTCGATGATTTTAAGGGGCATGATGCGTTATGCCCCTGCTTCACTTAATCCCCTGCCGTTTTTACCTGCTGCTCTGTGTCCGCCGCGCTTTCATTCGTAATTACTCGCAGGCCCAGGGCAGCCGGGATCATCGCCGCAGCGCACACAATCGCGCCAAGCAGACCCAGTTCGCCCAATACCTGTACCGTTAGCTGCGAATAGACATCAATGAACTGCGTCGGATCAACCACATCCGGGCCGAGGACAGCGGACGCCAGATAGGCGATACGTTGCAGCGCCAGAGTTGTCAGCGACGAAACCGCTATCGTCATACCGATTAAGCGCAGAATGATGACCAGCGCCGAGGCCACCCCACGATGATCTTCGTCGGCAGCATTGATGACCGCCGCGCTGATTGGCGAAAATGTCAGCCCCAGGCCGATGCCAACCAGCGCCATCTCCAGCGCAATAACCGTGTCTGAAAGGTCAATCGTCCAGGTGCGCCAGATCAGGGCGAATCCGAGCAGCGCCACGCTCAAACCGAGGAGCGTGGTTTTCTGATAGCCAATCCGCTCACTGAGCCAGCCGCCGGGTAGTGCCGCCAGCGCCATTGGCACTGTCAGCGCCGACAGCAAAATGCCGACTTGCAGCGCTGCTTCGCTCAGTTTGCTGGCATCCTGCGCCCGCAGATTGATCAGAATCGGTACGCTCACCAGACCGATCATCAGGCAAAAGCCGACACCCAGATTGACCAGCGCCCCCGCTGACAGGTTGCGGTGGCGGAACATTCGCAGGTCAATAAGCGGGTCTTTAAAACGTGCCTCGACAAAAATGAAACCGAGGAAGCAGGCCAGCGCGCCAATCAGGGCGATTCCGGCATAGGGCGGAAGGCGCTGCAATTCCTCAAAACTGCCGGTGGCAGCGGACACTTCGATGTTCGCGCCCAGGCCGACGATCAGCAGAATCAGTGAGGCGCTGATGAGCAGCGTGCCGAGGAAGTCAAAACGCCCGGCAGCGCGGTGTTCCGGCACATGCCGCAGGGCGAACAGTGTCAGCGCCAACCCCACCAGTGACACTGGCACATTAATCCAGAACAGGGTGCGCCAGTCCGGCGGTGGCCAGTTTAGCCCCAGCGAGGCAATCAGATTTTGATAGTCAGTTGTACGGGCAGCGAAATGATTGACCAGCACGCCGCCGTAGAGATGCCCCAGCACCCAGCCCAGGGTATCCACCGCGCCGATGATGCCGAGCGGCTGCGCCCGCCGCGCCGGTGGGAATAAATCGCCCACCAGCGCCAGACTGACCGGCACAAGCGCCCCCGCGCCGAGCGCCTGCACTACCCGCCCGATGATGATCGCCAGCAGCGTGACCAGTTCGCGTTCCGGTCGCTGACCGAGGCGGCGGAAAATGCTGTAAAGGAATTCACTTGGCCAGAGATGAGCTGTCGCAACCATAATTGAGCCGAGGATGAACACCAGCAGGCAGGCGATATATACCTTACGCCGCCCGATCAGGTCACTGATACGCCCCATAAAGGTCATGCTGACGGCGTAGGCCAGCAGGTAGCCGCTGACAACCCAGGCAGCATCATCCAGCGCGGTCTGGAGCGGCAGGCCAAGATTGACGATGATTTCCGGCAGAAAGGCCGAGACAATAGTCAGATCAAGAGAGCCGATGAACACCGGCAGGCAGATTAATCCCAGTACCAGCCAGGGATTGGGAGTAGCCCGTTTTGTTGCGGGTTGCGTCATGGTTGCGCCTTTTTCTCAACGGTTGGGTACAGGGGAAAACGGCAAGGCCGCATCCCGGCTGCAATGTGCTTGCGCCGCTATTGTATACGAGATTTGCGCTGGAAACGTTAGCCAGGTCAGGGGATTTTGGACAGGGTGTATAATTTGCTTATCGCATCTATGAAGTAATGGTGTTTTCCGCTGCGATGCGGACTGTCTGTGTGTGGATGGCTGCTATATCCTCCACATTTTTGGCATAACCACCGGCCATTGCCACCGCGACGGGCAGCCCCGCATTCCGACACATGCTCAACACCAGCCGGTCACGTGCCGCCAGCCCGTCCATTGTCAGCGCCAGCCGGCCTAACCGGTCATCCTTATACGGATCCGCTCCGGCCAGGTAAATTGCCAGATCAGCCCCGGCCAGCGCCAGCGCCCGCCAGACACCTTCTTCCAGCATTTCCAGATAATGGGCGTCGTCGCTGCCATCCTCTAGCTCAATATCGAGGTCGCCGCGCTCCTTGTGATAGGGGAAATTTTTAGCGCCGTGAATGGAGAATGTGAAGGTGGTTGGGTCGCCCGCCAGAATCGAAGCCGTCCCATTCCCCTGATGGACATCACAATCGAGGATGACCACTCGCCGCGCCCGTCCTTCGGCCTGCATCGCCCGCGCTGCGATGGCACTATCATTAAAGACACAGTAGCCCTCGCCGTGATCGCGGAAAGCGTGGTGTGTTCCACCGGCTAAATTCACTGCAACGCCATCTTCAAATGCTGCCCGACAGGCTGCGATGGTTGCCCCGGAGGAACGCCGCGAGCGTTCGACCATGCCCGGCGACCAGGGAAAACCGATACGACGGATTTCCTTCGCCGACAGGGTGCCATTTTTTACCCGCTCCAGATAGTCGGCATCATGCGCCCGCAGGATTTGTTCATCAGTGGCGGCTTCCGGGACGATCAGGTCTTGTGGACGGATGAGGTTTTCAGTGATAACTCGTTCACGCAGCAGACTGTATTTCCGCATAGGAAAGCGGTGTTCCGGCGGCAGGGGAAGAACAAAGTGGTCAGTAAAGTAGGCGCGCATAGGACGTTGTTCCTACCAGACAGAAAGGTGGTCAATAGCTTGTATAAGATGACCAACCCTATTTAACAAAAAACCAATACAATGAAACTATACTCAGGTGGAAAGATAGCGTGATCGTTCAGTTTTCACAACCTTCCACCAATTGAACGACCCGTATATGCTCATACTATCGTAAAAATAGATCAAAAGAAGGACGGTGTTTCGTGAAGCATCATCCGTTTGACCATACCAGTATCGAGGACATGATTACCTATCGCCACTGGCATGTCGGATCAGAATCGTATGCCGGTGGGGACAGCCTGGCGACTGCCCTTTTTCTTGGCTGGGTCATCAGTGGGATCGTTCGCATGGAAGAACACTGGTATGCCGGGACGCGCCGGGTAGCTGTCATGCATTTCGATCTTGTGCGCGATGGCGAAACCGTAACCATGCCCGTTTTGTGCAATCCATTTGTGGATGCGCTGATTGCCGAAAAAGGGCTGCAAATCACACCTGTTGGGAAGCAGCGCCGCTTGCAGAAGGAAATTGACCAGGAAGCGCGGGTTTAACAAAAGTTCCGAGTACCGGGTAAAAATCGGAAAAGATTTTGCTAAAAAGAATATAGCAGTCTCAACCGGACTCGAAATCTAACTTTGAAGGGGCGCAGCATTAGCGCCCTTTTTATTTGCCCCACCAGCGTAAAATAGTGCTGCCGTCGGTGAATCCCAGTGGCAAAAATGCCCCCAGGCTAAAAACCAGCAGGTTATCCAGCGCGAGAAATGCCAGCAGAAGCGAAACGATTGTTCCAGCGGAGTCACGCAGCACAAGATACAATACCCCAAAAACTATACCTGAAATCAGGCTGAAAAGCGGCCCACCAAGCGCACGCTGAATGTGAATACGCCCCGGCAGCGAGGATTCGTTTTTCGGATAGATAGACGTCCCTAAAATCCACCAGTAGCGCACACCGATCATCGGGTAGCCGACGCGCTGCGCTGCCCAGGCGTGTCCCATCTGATGCCAGAGTTCCGACGCATAATGCAGCAGTGTGGCGATCAGCGCACCGGCGATGGCTTCGCCCTGTGTCAGGTTAAATAGGCGCTCCCCAACCAGTGTGAGCAGCATCCACAGCAGCAGCATACCGAGAAAAGCAGTTGGGTGGGCGGTGATACGCAGCCCGGCAATCGTAAATAAAGGGACAGATTTCATAAAATTATTCCTTTCAATATTGGGAATATTTAACCAGTGAATCGATAAGGGCGCATGTATTGCGCCCCTGCAAGTATTAAACTGAATGCTGTTTCATGCAGTCACTTCACTATATTGAGGAGCGGCGACGTTTTGTTTTTCCAGCACGCCCATCCTGACGACCGCACCCGCCCAAGACAGACCAGAGCCAAAAGCAACCATGCCCACTGTATCGCCGCTTTTGACGCGACCTTCTTCAATAGCCTCCACCAGCGCCAGCGGAATCGAGGCAGCGGCGGTATTGCCATACTTATGCAGGTTGACGAAAAAGCGATCGAGCGGAACACCCAGCATTTTGGCCGCCGTTTCAATGATTCGTAAGTTGGCCTGATGGGGAATAATCACATCGAGATCATCCATCGTCAGACCGGCCTGCTCAGTAATATTTTTCAGGCTGCCAGTCAGCTTACGAACAGCGAACTTAAACACTTCCTGCCCGTTCATGCGGATGTAGGCTTCACGGTTGTCCACCACCGACTGCGATACCGGATTGACCGTGCCGCCGCCGGGTACCCATAGATGCTGTGCCTGCCCACCATCCGAACCTAACTCGAATGACATCAGGCCAACTTCTTCATCTGTCGGTTGCAGCACAACAGCCGCCGCCGCATCGCCAAACAGGATGCAGGTTGAGCGGTCAGTGTAATCGAGTGCGTAGGAAATAATATCGGCGCCAATCACCAGCACATTTTTATAAACACAACTTTCACCGAACTGTGTTCCGGTGACGAGGCTGTAGACGAAACCGGAGCAGCCCGCCGACAAAGTAAAGGCAGGGCAGGTTGCGCCCAGCTCGTGCTGAACGGTGTTGCCAGAAGCAGGCAGCAGATAATCGGGCGATGAATTACCAACGATAATCAGGTCGAGATCGGCAGGGGTTAACCCGGCGACTGCCAGCGCGTCCCGACTGGCGGCGACTGACAGACTGGCGGTGGTTTCGCCTTCTCCCAGGATATGAAGTTCCTTGATGCCCGTGCGCGATACAATCCACTCATCGTTGGTATCAACCATTTTTGCCAGATCGTCATTCGTCAGCACGTTGGGCGGAACATATTTACCCCAACCCGTGATCTGCGCCCTTTTCCTGCTCATCCAAAACTCCTTAAAAAACCGACTGAATTTGTAATCTCTTTTACCGATTAAACCACAAAGACACAGAGAGCACAGAGGTAAATGCTTAAGCCTCCGGGTTTTCCGTGTCTCTGTAAAGAAACTTTTACTTACAGCGCGGGTGCTTCCTGCTGTTCTTTCTGGCTATCCTCGATCAGGCGGCGGCGCGAGAGCAGCATAAACCCGGCTACCAGCGCAATGCCAGCGGCGATCTGTACACGCGGTGGCAGGTGACGGATGCGGGCAACGACGGTAGCATCTTCCATGCCCACCAAATCCTGTTTGAGGCGGCGGACGAAGCGGCGCGATGGCTGCTCCCCAACCAGTGTCAGATGCAGGCGTTTGATGATGCCGACAAAGCCTTCGACCTCGGCGCGGGGGACGGAATAACGTCCGATGATGGAATCGATGTCGCTGCCGCTTTCAATCAGCAGCGCATCGGTTACGGCGGAAAGCAAATTCTGAAGTTCGAGATCGTTAGCCATTTACCCCTTGTCTCTCTTTCTGGCTTCGTCTGGCGGCGTCAGCCCCGCCGTGTTCTGCTGCATCTGGATGTCGTCGCGCAGGGCGAGCAGCGTCCGGTGATACAGAGATTTAATTGCGCCTTCAGTCCGGTCTAAAATCGCGCCTACTTCGGCGTTCGACAGGCCGGAAACGAACTTGAGCAGTAATAACTGCTGGCGCTCCTCCGGCAGCCGTTCGATGGCGGCGAGGAGCTGCGCTTTTTCCTCTTTGTCTTCGGCAGCAGAGTCGGGCGCGTCGAAATGCAGGCCGGAATTGACAAATTCCTCCAGCGGGATGATCTTGCGGCGTCCTCTATCCCGGTGCCAGTTGGCGACCAGGTTGTGGGCGATGCGATACAGCCACGCCTGAAACGGCAGTCCCCGGTCGGTGTAATCACCGATATGACCCATCGCGCGGTAAAACACAGCCGCCGCCAGGTCTTCGGCGTCCTGGTGGTTGCCGGTGCGGTAGTAGATGTATTTGTAGATTTTCTCTACGTACCGTTCGTAGAGGACGCCAAAGGCTTCCTTGCTGTCTTTCGCCAGCGTGACCAGTTCTGCATCCGCCAGTTCGGTCAGGTCTTGCGGTTTGGGATTGCGTTTAAAGATGTTCATCAGCAATAAAAACCCGCCGGGTGGCGGGTGGTTGCGAAAATGGGGTTTAGGAGTCTCGATAAAGTGCTTTTCGTCCTCTATAATAGCACCGTTCATTCGCGCAAGGGCAGAACAGGTCGAATATGGCGCAACCACTTAACTTACAGCAGGTCATCTTAAAATTGCATGATTTCTGGGCCGCGCAGGGCTGCGTGATCTGGAATCCATATAATGTGCAGGTCGGCGCGGGTACGGGCAACCCGGCCACCTTGCTGCGTGTGCTGGGGCCGGAACCCTGGCGCGTCGCCTATGTCGAGCCAAGCGTCCGCCCGGACGATGGGCGCTATGCCGAAAACCCAAACCGGATGCAGTATTACTTTCAGTATCAGGTGATTTTGAAGCCTGATCCGGGCAACCCGCAGGAAATTTACCTGCAATCGCTGGAAGCGCTGGGCATCAACCCACGCGAACACGACATTCGCTTTGTCGAGGATAACTGGGAAAGCCCGGCGCTGGGCGCGTGGGGTCTCGGCTGGGAAGTCTGGCTGGACGGGCAGGAAATCACGCAGTTCACCTACTTCCAGCAGGCGGGCGGCCTCGAACTCGAACCGGTATCGGTGGAAATCACTTATGGTATCGAGCGCATTGTGCTGGCCTTGCAGAATAAGGACTCGGTCTGGGACATTGACTGGATGCCCGGTCTGGACTATGGCGATGTCTTCCGCGAGAGCGAAATCGAACACTGCAAATACTACTTCGAGATCGCCGATGTTGAAGGGCTGAAACAGGTCTTTGACGAATACGAGGGCGAAAATAAACGCGCGCTGGAAGCTGGGGCTGTCATCCCTGCTTATGACTACGTGCTGAAATGCAGCCACCTGTTTAACGTGCTGGATGCACGCGGGGCGATTGGCGTCACCGAACGCGCCGCCTTTTTCCATAAGATGCGGAATATGACCCGCGATGTGGCAAAGGCTTTTGCCTTGCAGCGCGAAACGCTTGGTCATCCATTGCTGAAAAAGTCACAGGGATGGGAAGCGCCGCCGCTGCAAAAAGCTGCCCCGTTCCCGCCAGCCGCAGGATTGAATGCACCGGCTGACTTCCTGCTGGAAATCGGCATCGAAGAACTGCCCGCTCGTGATGTCGATCTGGCGCAGGAGCAGCTCGAAGACATGGCGCTGACCTTGTTCGATGACCTGCGCCTGAAACCGCAGGATGGGATTCAGGTCTTCAGCACGCCTCGTCGTCTGGTGCTGGCGGCCTGGGGTGTCCCGGCGCGCCAGGATGACGAGGAGCGGGTCGAAAAAGGCCCGCCCGCCAGCCGCGCCTTCGACGCCAACGGCAAACCCACCCCGGCGGCGGAAGGTTTCGCCCGTAAGAACGGCGTGGCGGTTGAAGCGCTGAAAGTCGTCGAAATCGACGGCGGCCAGTATGTGACGGCGCTGGTACAGCACAAGGGCCGTACCTCGCTGGAAGTCCTGGCGGAAGCGCTGCCGAAGCTGATAGCCGGGTTCAAATTCGGGAAGACCATGCGCTGGAACAGCACCCGCGTCGCCTTCTCGCGGCCTTTGCGCTGGTTGGTAGCGCTGCTGGGTGAGCAGGTGATTCTGTTTGATTACGCTGGTGTCGCCAGCGGCAGTGTCACACGCGGTCTGCGGCCTTACGGTTCACCGGAAATGACGGTGACTGGCTTGCAGCAGTATATGGACACACTGGCGGAACAGGGCATCGTCCTCAGCGGCGAAAAACGACGCGAAACCGTCCGTGAACAGGTGGCAAAACTGGCGGCGGAAGCGGGTGGGCGCGTGCCGGATGACCCCGGATTGCTCGATGAAGTGACCAACCTGGTCGAAGCGCCAACCGCACTGCTCGGCTCGTTTGAAGATAAATATCTGGAACTGCCGCGCGATGTGCTGGTGACCGTCATGCGCGACAAGCAGCGCTATTTTCCGCTGGAGAATGACAAAGGCGAACTGCTGCCGTATTTTATCACCATTCGTAACGGTGACAGTGAGCATCTGGATAAGGTGCGCTACGGCAACGAGCATGTACTGCGGGCGCGGTTCTCTGATGCATCCTTCTTTTACGCGGAAGATCTGGAACAACGGCTGGAAGATTATCTGCCGCGCCTCGGCACGCTCACCTTTCAGGAAAAACTTGGCTCGATGCTGGATAAAAATGAACGCATCGCCGAACTGGTTGAACCAATGGGTAAGCTGTTGGGACTGGGGTCAACCGATCTGGCGATTGCCCAGCGTGCCTCCCATCTCGTCAAGGCCGATCTCGCCACCAAGATGGTGGTCGAAATGACCTCGCTGCAAGGCACAATGGGTCGGGAATATGCCTTGAAAAACGGCCACCCGGCGGACGTGGCGAACGCTATTTACGAACACTGGCTGCCGCGCAGTGCTGACGATGATCTGCCGACCAGTGCTGCCGGGGTGCTGCTGGCGCTGGCAGACCGGCTTGATAGTCTGGTCGGCCTTTTCGCTGTTGGCCTCGCGCCTAAGTCCACCACTGACCCCTACGGCCTGCGGCGGGCGGCACTGGGCGTGATTCAGATTGTCACCAGCAAGGGAATCGACCTCGACCTCGGCCTGGCGATTGACCGGGTGATTCAGACCCAGCCGGTGCGTGTGCCAGCGACGACTAAAAATGAAGTGCTGGACTTCATCGCCGGACGGCTGCGTGCCTGGGTCGAGGAGCAGGATTGGCCGCATGATGTGGTGACGGCAGTGCTGGCACAGCAGGCCGATAACCCGCACCGCGCCCTGGCCGGAATCCGCGAACTGGACGCCTGGACAAAGCGCCCCAACTGGAAAACGCTGCTGGATGGTTTCGCCCGCTGTGTCCGTATTACCCGTGCCGAAAGTGACCGCTTTGTCATCAACCCGGAGGCGTTTGAAGAAGGTCAGGAGAAGCATCTCTACCGCGCTTATCAGGAAGCGGCAGAACGCCTACAACCGGACGATAACGTGGATAAATTCCTGAGCGCCTTCGAGCCGATGCTCCCGGCCATCACCGACTTTTTCAACCATGTGATGGTTAACGCTGACAACCCGGTTTTGCGGACGAACCGCATCGGGTTGTTGCAGGCCATCGCCGCCATGCAGGAAGGCCGCGCCGACCTGAGCTATATGACAGGCTTCTAGCCAGCAGCGGATAGCCTGTAGCCTGCAACCCACCGTCCGATGATCAGTATCATCGATTAGAGGGCGTTTGATGATGAACGACTTAAATTATCCAGAGCTACAGGAACGAATCCAGCAAGAGTTGAATCGGGAAAAGCAGCGCATGCAGCTTTTCCTGTTTCTGCTGAGTCTCGGCTTTTATATCGTGCTGATGATCGTCGGTTGGGGATTGTTCCTCAACAACGGCGGGCAGCCACCGTCGGCCAATATTCCCGGTATGGCGCGAGATGCCAACCCGCTCGGCGACGCCATGATGATGGTCAGCATCGCAGGTTTCGTCCCGCTGTTGATTCAACTCGTCAACCTGATCGTCACGACGCGCGTCGGCGAGAAACAACTGCGCGAACGGATTGCCGGGCGCATTATGCAGGCAGAACTGAAAAAGCGCTATGATGCCCTGGAAGCCGAGCAGGACAAACCCAAACACGCCATGAGCCTGACCGATGACGGGGAGCTGGAGGAAATCGCCGAAGAAGAACAGCGTTCCGTCTCCAACTCACAGCGAAAATAAGTGCGGAAACTTTGTGAACCGCTACAGGCATAGAACATAAAGTATATTATAATCTGGACTCAAAATGGCCGAGGACACGCGGAAATGGATATGCCAGCCTTGCGGGAGCAGATCACGGCAAAACTGGACGAACTGAACGAAACGGAGTTGAGCGAACTCCTGCGCTATATTGAAACCATGCAGACTTATACGCTGCCGCCTGATTATGATGAAGATGGGGATCCGTCAGTCGGTTTCTTCTCGGCTGAATCGGATTTTGCCAGCCGCGTTAACGAATCAAAATTTCGCGGCTATGACCAGTAAAGAACAACCCCAATTTATCTTTGATACTCAAGGTCACTTGATTTCACGTGATAGTGATTCGCACATCATCATTGATGGTTCTGTTGCCTCTGGAAAAAGCACGTTCATAAAAACACTTTGCGAATACTGTCTTTATGACAGCAATCTCAAATTTCCATTCTTTATGGGTTTGGGACGAATAAATATCAGCAATGATACGGCTTTATATTTTCATGAAGCTTACCGACCACAACATCTATTTAGAGCCGAGATAGAAAAGTTGAAGATTGTCGGAAAAATTATCATTGTAGATAGTACGCAATCAAGCACTTTTCCTGAAGCAAGGAGTATTTTAGAAAGACATAGAGCTTTTACTCCTGATTTTCCTATAGTTGTTGCCGTCAATAAGCAGGATATAGCTAATGCAATGTTAGCCAAGTCTGTCCAAGATGCGTTCAATTACCATGATAGTTGTCCCTTTATAGCTTGTACTGCTACAGATGAAGCATCCGTTAAAAACGTCTTACAGACACTTTTTGCCGAAATACAAAAACATTCAGGTATTTGAGAAGCTATCTGCTACAGGCTCTAAAACATTATGTCCTCTATCCTCCTGCGACTCGCCCGCCGTTACATCAGCCGCCGCCCGCTGCAAAGCATTCTCTTCGTAGTTGGTGTGGCGTTGGGCGTGGCGATGGTGATTGCCATCGACATCGCCAACAGTTCGTCCAGCCGCGCTTTTGACCTCAGCACCGAGAGCATCACCGGCAAGGCGACGCATCAGATCGTCGGCGGGCCAACCGGACTAGCGACAGAACTGTATACGCAGCTCCGGCTGGAACTCAGCCTGCGCGAAGTCGCGCCGGTGGTGGAGCAGTACGTCAAAGCGGTCAATCTGGGCGAGCAGCCGCTGCGACTGCTGGGCGTTGACCCATTCGCTGAAGCGCCATTTCGTCCCTATCTGGGTGCGGCTGGCGCGGGGGGCAGTTTCGACGCCATCACCACCTTTATCGCCGAACCGGGAACAGCGCTTATCAGCCAAACCCTGGCAGATCGCTTCCGTGTCGCGGTAGGGGATCGGCTGGAATTACAGACAGGCGATGAACGGGCAGCAGTACGGCTGGTCGGGCTGCTGCAAACGACAGACAGCGCCAGCCAGCAGGCGCTCGACAACCTGCTGCTGACGGACATCGCTACCGCGCAGGAATTGACCGGGACGGCGGGGCGGCTGTCACGTATTGACCTGATTTTGCCGCCGGGCTACGACCTGAGCCGGATTGAGGCGATTTTACCAGCGGGCGCAGCGCTGACGACACCAGGTGAAGCCAACAGCGCGCTTGACCAGATGACCGCCGCCTTTGAACTCAATTTGCAGGCATTGAGTTTGCTGGCGCTGGTGGTCGGCATCTTTCTGATCTACAACACGGTGACATTCAGCGTGGTGCAGCGCCGCCCGGTGATTGGCGTGCTGCGGGCGCTGGGGGCGACACGCGGACAGATTTTCGCGCTGATTCTGAGCGAGGCGATTCTGCTGGGCGTGGTCGGGACAGTGTTAGGACTGGCCCTGGGCGTGATTTTCGGGCGGGCGTCGGTTGGCCTTGTTTCGCAGACCATCAGCGATTTGTATTTCACGGTCAACGTACAGGGTGTGTCTGTCACAACTTTTACCCTGCTCAAAGGCGCGGGAATCGGGCTGATTGCCAGCCTGGCCGCCGCGCTTGTCCCGTCAGTGGATGCCACTCGCACCCCGCCCGCCGGGACGCTGCGCCGTTCTGATGTGGAAGCGCGGGCGCTGCGGCTGGTGCCGACTATGACCGTTGGCGCGGTGCTGCTCAACCTGCTCGGTCTGGTGCTGCTGCGCCTGCCGACAACCAACCTGTTCATCAGCTTCGGGGCGCTGTTCTGTATCGTGATCGGCAGCGCATTGTTCACGCCTATCGTCCTGATCGTGTTGATGCGGTTGTTCACACCGGTGACAGACCGGCTTTTTGGCGTGCTGGGGCGGATGGCTCCCCGTGCAGTGGTGCGCTCACTCAGCCGTACTTCGATTGCCGTCGCCGCGCTGACGATTGCCGTGAGCGTGATTGTCGGTGTCAGCCTGATGATCGGCAGTTTCCGCAACACCGTTTCCGACTGGCTGAGCCTGACACTAGGCGCGGATATTTACATCTCGCCGCCGCTGCTGACGGTGACGAGCGCGACGGCCAATACTGACCCGGCGGTGGTCGAAAAGATGCGGGCTGTGCCGGGTGTTGAACGGGCGGCGACGGTGCGGCAGGTAGAGGCGATCGCGCCTGATTATCCCGATTTACCGGCAGTAAATCTGGCGGCGATTGATTATGACCCGGCAGAAGGCAGGCGGCAGTTTGTCTGGCTGGAGTCGCCCGGCGGCGATTACCGTGCCGCGATGGAGGCCGGGCAGATTATCGTCAGCGAACCGTTCGCGTTTCGGCGGAACATCACAGCAGAAAATGACAGGCTGACTCTGCTGACAGATCGGGGCGAACAAACTTTCACTATCGCAGGCGTTTTTTATGATTATTCCACCGATCAGGGGACGGTGTTCATCGCGGATGAAACCTACCGCCAGTTTTACGATGACCCCTATATCACGAACATCGCCCTCTTTTTGACCGACGGGACGGACACAAACACGGTGCTGGACAGGTTGCAGCGCGAAACACTGGTCGGCTACGACCTGCGGGCGCAGAGCTATGGCGACCTGCGCTACGGCGTGTTTGCCATTTTCGAGCGGGCGTTTTCGATCACGATTGCGCTGCAAGTGCTGGCGACGGTGGTGGCCTTCATCGGCATTCTGAGCGCATTGATGGCGCTGCAACTGGAACAGACGCGGCAGTACGGCGTGATGCGGGCGATGGGGATGACGCCGCGCCAGTTGTGGAAGTTTACGCTGATTCAGACTGGCTTGATGGGCGTCACTGCCGGGACGCTGGCGCTGCCAATCGGGCTGGCGCTGTCCCTGGTGCTGATCTACGTCATCAATGTGCGCTCCTTCGGCTGGACGATGCAGTTTGCGCTGCTGCCGGGGGAATTCATCGGCGCGTTTCTGGTCGCAGTGGTCGCGGCGCTGGCAGCCGGTATTTACCCGGCGTGGCGGTTAGGGCGGCTGGTGACGAGCCGGGCGCTGCGGAGCGAGTGAGCTTCAATCAATGCCCCATAATCGAATGGTATTGTCACCACAGCCGATGGCTAGGAGTGTTCCATCTGGGTTGAAGCTGAGTGCGGTAATGACACCGCAGGCGCTTTCATATTCAGCGATCAGCTCATAAGTTTCTGTATCCCAAAGGTAGAGCTTGTCGGCAGGCGATATTGAAGCCAGCACGCTGCCGTCGGGGTGGAAAGCCAGCCGGACACCGGATGCCGCGTGTTCCAATACAGCAACCTCCTCCCCGGTTTCGACATCCCAGATACGAATTACATTCTCACCACCACTAACGGCTTCTACCCGCCCTCCCAATCCTATTTTGCCGCTTCCGGCTGCCAGATAGTGACCATCCGGGCTGAAAACGATGTCCCAAATCAAAGCGCCATTTGTCAGGGTATGCTGGATGTCGCCCGTTTCAGCGTCCCATAGATAAATCAGGTCGCTGCTGGAAGCCGCTAAAAGCACGCTATCCGGGCTGAAAATCAGTTTGTTGATATAAAGATTTTCACCGCCGATGCTATGCTGGGCTTGTATCTGTTGTTCTTCTTCAGTCAGGGTTAAGGCCGTTTGCACATCCCAAATCGTCACTGATTGGCTATCATATAGGGTAGCTGCCATCCATTGACCGTTTGGGCTGACCGCTATCCGCGAGGATGGGTGAAAAAGATCGCCTTCCAGCGTATTCCAAAGTGTGCCCGTCGTAGCATTCCACAGCCATACGCGGCTGATACTACATTCTCCACAGGCAGCTTCGCCTCCGGTAAACAGAATTTGTCCATCCAGGCTAAAGGCGACTTCGGTCATCATCGCCCAGAATGGATGAAGTACTTGGCGCTGTTCACCCGTGGTGATGTCCCACAAACGGACACTACCATCGAATGTATAGCTGGCTGATGCCAATGTCAGCCCAGATGGCGAAAACGCCAGATTTGCGGGCCAACCGGTATGCCCACTCTGCATAGTGGCTGTGAGCAACTCGGTTTCAATTTCCCAGACTTTTATACTGTTGTCATTATCGTAATCGCGGTGAATCGCGTTGTTGGCGAGGTAGCGGCCATCAGGGCTGAAGGCCACACTCGAAAGCGGCTTATAAGTCTGGATATCAATCACGCGCAATTGCTTACCCGTGCTGGCTTCCCAAATTGTCAGTGTACCCGCCCAATTTGCCCCGGCGAGCAACCGACCATCAGCGCTGAAAACAAGATCGGCGGCTGTTGTTTTTCCATCTGATGGATTACAACCATACATGCAGTATGGGTCTTCAATATCAGCATTATTGGCTGTCGAGCGGATCATTTGCGCCGTTTCAACATTCCACCAGCGCACAGTTTCATCTACGCTGGCTGAAATCAGCTTTTTGCCATCCGGGCTGAATTCAAGAGCCGGGATACTGCCAGCATGATTAGGCAAACTGATTTTTTCGCCTGTATTCGCCTTCCACAAGGCCATCTCGCCAGTCGTGTCGCCAGAAGCGATATGCATTCCATCCGGGCTGATTGCCAACGCCTGTACAGGGGAGTTGTGGGGTTGAAACGCGCGAATTTTTAACGCTGCTGGCATGTCCCACAGGTTGATCGTGTTGTCGGGAGTGCGTGAGACAGCGCGCGTACCGTCCGCATTAAAAGCAACTAAACTGCCTGCTGTTTCGTTCAGTTCAATCGATTGTAGCAGATCACCAGAGACTAAATCCCAGTACATAACGATGTCTGCTGTGCAGGCTGGCATCGCGCAGGCTACAGTAGCGAGGCGATTATTACTGATCGAATCCACAAATTTTACCGGCCCGCTTTCCAGCAGGTCAGGCGGCGCGTCGAAATCATCCCCATCATATAACCAAATACCGAAATCGCCGCCAACCGCAACTCGATTGTCAGCAAGCCAGAGGACTTTGGTTCGTAATCCCCCACGTCCGAGGCGCATTTTTTCGGTGAGTGATGTCACATTATCAATGGTGATCTGAATCAATGGTTCAGTCCAATATTGTTGACCTGCGCCCTCGGCTGTCCATCCGGTTGATCCCTGATAATCCACGCGCCACCAGGCTATCCCATTCGGGTCGCAAATCGGGCCTTCCAGCACCGCGAATCTGCCCCCAACCGGAATTGAACCCAGTACAGCGCTGTCAGTGCTGGCGCTCTCGCGGAGGTGGTTGTGCGTTTCCGGCAAAACACGCCCTGACTCGCCGATCACCAGCCGCGAGGGGAGGAAACCGGGGCAGGCCACTGCATCCAACTGGGCGTTCGCATCCAACGTGAAAACCAATAATGTAAACAGGCATAACGCTGCCATAAGTCGGCGACAATTCATTCTCATCTATCCTGTGACATTTTCTTATCGTGCTATCAATATAATACGGTTTAGTTGCTGTTATATTAGACGGATGGCAAACGGCGGGCTGGCGACAGAGTAGCGCCCTGAGAAACGAGCATTGAATGACTTCTTTATCCTTCCGTGAAAATGTGACCATCATCACCGGGGCGAGCAGCGGCATCGGCGAGGCGCTGGCCTACGAGCTGGCCGGGCGCGGGGCGTGGCTGGTACTGGGGGCGCGTAACCTTGACGCGCTGGAAACCGTCGCGGAAAAGTGCCGGACGGTGGGGGGAAAAGCGCTGGCGGTTCAGGCCGATGTGAGCGAGCAGGAACAGTGTCACAAGCTGGTCGAGCGGGCGGTGAGCGAGTTTGGACGGGTCGATACGCTGGTGAACAATGCCGGGATTAGCATGTGGGCGCGCTTTGAAACGCTGGAAAACCCTGATCTGATCGAGCGGGTTATGAAGGTTAACTTTCTAGGGGCGGTTTACTGCACCTATTATGCGCTGCCGTACCTGAAGCAGACGCAGGGGCGCATCGGCTGTATTTCCAGCCTTGCCAGCAAGCTGATCGCGCCGGGGAACACAGGTTATGTTGCCAGCAAACTGGCGATGGAAGGCTTTTTCGACTCGCTGCGGCCAGAGATTGCTGAGGCGGGCGTGAGCGTGACGATGCTCGGCCTGGGCTTCATCGACACGGGTTTTGCGGGGCGGATGCTGGACGCAAAGGGCGAGCCAAGCGAGGGGATTGCGCGGATGCTGCGGGGGACGAAACAGGTGAAGCCGGAAGATGCAGCCCGCTGGATTGCCGAGGCGACCTGGGCGCGGAAGCGGCAGGCGATGATGCCGGTGCGGGGGCTGCCGGGGGCGCTGCTGCCCTGGCTGCGGCTGATCGCGCCGGGGGTGCTGGAGCGCATAGGCAGCAGCATGATGAAGAAGAGTCAAATTTAATCTGGATTTATACAAATTGTCATTATGGCAGAATTGTCGCGGCAGTGGCAGGCGGGAACAGGCGAGAGTAGCGCGGCGGTGGCATTTTGGTGGCAATCAAAAGGGCGGGAATAAGGGAAGCAAGCGCGGCAATGGCATTTTCGCGGCGGGAAAGGCCGAGCAACCGCCGCTGTGACAATCTGGCAATTGGACGGCGGCAACAGGGGAGCGCCACGCCGGGGCAAATTGGCAATTTGGCGATAAAGCGTGTTTGGGATGGAGATAATATACTGGCATTCTCCAATTTTAGATCAAATGTTCTTATATGTCAATTAGAATCAGGTTTGAAAATCCGATTGCGCTTATCATATAAGTTGTAATAGACAAGGCCGCAGAAAGGGACAAAAACCCCATGCAATCGGATTACGGCAACAGCTTCAGCAACGCGCAGGCTTATGAAGGATATGTTGGCCGGTGGAGCCGCCCGGTTGGGCAGCGCTTCATCGAGTGGCTGGATATTGCGCCCGGCGGCAGGTGGCTGGATGTGGGCGCGGGGACAGGGATTCTGACGCAGGTCATCCTCGAAACCGCATCCCCGACGAAAGTTCTCGGCGTCGATTTATCAGCCGACTATATCGCCTTCGCCCGCCAGCGCGTTCAGGATGATCGGGTGGAATTCCGCGTGGAGGACGCCGCCACCATCGCCGTTGAAACGCCCGAATTCGATGCCGCCGTCTCCGGCCTTGTGCTGAATTTTGTGCCTTCGCCGGAGCAAGTCGCCAAAGCCATGACGCAGGCGGTCAAAAGTGGGGGTGTTGTGGCTGCATACGTCTGGGATTACGGCGGGCGCATGGAGATGATGCGCCACTTCTGGGATGCCGCCGCTGTCGTCGATCCGTCATCGGTGGCGATGGACGCGGGCGGACAGTTCGCCATTTGCGAGCCAGATAACCTGCGCGCGCTGTTTCAGAATGTGGGGCTTGAGGGGGTTGAAGTCGTCCCGATTGACGTGCCTACCCGCTTCGCAGATTTTGACGATTACTGGCTGCCTTTCCTCGGCGCACAGGGGTCAGTATCCAAATATCTGAAGGGCATTGACGATACTACCCGCAACGCCCTCCACGACCAGCTTCAACGTCAGCTCCCTATCGCCCCTGATGGCACAATCGCGCTCATTGCCCGCGCCTGGGCGGTGAAGGGGACGAAGTAGCAAAAGGTGGACATCACCAGATTGTGAGCGGACATGTCATTATTCGTGTCAAGGTTCAAAATTAGCTGAACCATAGGAGAACGGTAATCGCCCTATGTCTAATTCATTTGATGATATTTACCTCGTATCCCTCGACATCCAACCTGTGACACATGCAGAAGTCGAAGCACTGCAAAGCGCACTTGGTCTGCCACTGCCTGTGGGGTATGTAGAATTCATTACGCGATTCGGAGAAGGGCTTTACTGCGATTTCTTTCGCATCCTTTCCCCAAAAGAGACGCTGGAGCGCGCGCTTGAAGTGCGTCGTTGGTGGCAGGAACGCTGGTTTTTCGAGTCGCCTGAATCGCTGCTGACACAGGAACAAGCAGTGAGCGGCTTTATGATTGCCAGTTCGATTGATGGTGACCAAATTGTTTTCTACCCTCCCCAGCCGGAAAAGCTCTACATTCTTCCACGTCACAGCCGAGACATTCAGATCATCCGCGCAGATTTCAGTGATTTACACACATGGGGGACGGATGACGGCAGCACCCACCTCCGCACGTTTGAACCCTTCAACAACCGCGCCCATCTGGAACTGCTCAGTGAGCGAACCGATTTTCAGTTAACTGATCTGCGGAGTCGTGTAGATGCGCAGTGGGGTATTTCGCTTGAGCCTGACTTATCTGCCGAGGAGGAGGATGATTCGACTGAAATGATGCTGCTTTATGTCCAAGCCATTGGCGGACGGATTCAATTCATTCGGTACGATCATGATGGCCGTGTGCGCCTGCATATCGAGCATAACCACAAGGCAAGCGGCGCAGTGGATGCCTTCATTCACGCCCTAAGTGATGGTGCTTTCAACCATGCTCTTGCCGCCGCCCGCGCCAACCAATCGCTCAGCTAACCATAATTATTCGTGCTTGTCTTTGGGCATATTCATTGTATCCTCTTAATAGAAAATATATTCTATAGGAGCAGGCAATGGGACGATGGGGCGATGGCTTATACGAGAGCGATTCGGCGCTGGATTTTTTCTCGACCATCACGGATCGTCTGGAACGGGAAGCAGCCTATCTCTTTACGGCAGAAAATATCGCGCATTGGTTCATGCCCGAAGATGACTCCTTAGCGCCGACATGGTGGCTGGCAAAGGTGATGGCGGTCATCGAGCCAATCGTCCTGTTTATTTCGCGCGACATCGGCAGCAGCGTTTTTCTACAACCAGCAAATCTGCTCAGCACATGGCGCAAGCAATTTTTCACCATCTGGGATGGCGACTGGAAAGAAGGCGATAACCGTTACGCCTTCAGCGAACCCGAATACCGGCAGGCGAACCGCTCCCTCGTCCTCAAACAGTTCGATTATCTGGAAAATCTCTCGCGCTTTTGGGTGAAATTAACGACGGGAGAAAAGCTCGAACCACCTCAACCATTCGATGACAAGCTGCCCTATTTTTCACTTCGCCGATGGGCAGACAAAACGGGTAACGAGCATGTCAGCATCGAACGGTTTACAGGTGATCTGATGGGTTATTTAGAGCGGGAAATTATTTATCTCCTCTCGGCGGAAAAACGAAATGAAGCCAGTGCGTTTTTCGCCGTGACAGAGGAAATCGTCACCTCAGTAGATGTGCTGGGTTTCCTGTGTGCCGCCTACGAGCAATCGCCCGGCGTCCGTGAAACTGTCGTCGAAAACTGGCGGCAGGCCACCGTCCAACTCTGGAAGGATTTCGTCAGCTCTGATAATCACGAATGGGATGAAAACGACGGCCATTACCGCAATGCGATGGCGGCCTTTGACCGTTTGGCGGCGGTGGCGCGGCAATATCCAGCGCAGGAGTGGTGAACTCTGGTCATGCCGGGAGTGTGAGGGTAAAAACAAACAGTGGGTTTATTAGCCCACTGTTGTGCTGAGTGCAGGTGTGAAAAAAAGGGGAGCGGCGTTATTTGTTGTCGTTGCCGCGCATCATGATGCCAAAGAGCAGGCCGCTGAGAAATTTGATCTTGTTCTACACCTTACAATTAACGTGGGAGCGTCTCAAATCCTCTTCGTGTGACTTCAGCCATTTTTCTACGACGTTCAATTAAAAAACGTTCATACCCCATGTCATACCAGCGATCAGGCAGAGCGTGCCACCACATCATGTCACCAAGTTCTTTTTTAGAGAAATTCTCCGCGTACTTTGGGAAATAATAAGCTGGGGGTTGGTCAGTAATTTTGGCATTATCCCCCCACTCAACTAATGCAAAGTTTGCTGCCTGGTTCAAATCGCGTGTATCTTCCCATCCCTGTTTCTTCAAATAGGCTTTTGGAAAAAGATGATGACGCTCTAGTGCACTGCGTGTAGAACGAGTTCTGGGATCGAGTAAATCCGATACTCGCATCTGCGAGAATAAAACACGAGCATCCAGAAGGTTTAAAGCTGCATAATAAGCAAATAAATAAGGACTCCGGGCGGCGGAAGTTTCAAGATTGTTGGGGAATGTGATCTCCCAGAAATCATTAGTTAATTCATCTTCGATAATACGATTTAAGGCGTGGATGAATCCTGATGCATCACTCTCTGCCTGTAAGCGAGAAAGGTCAGCATCCATTCTTGTTTCAAATGATCCTGTGTAGCGGCTGGTCATCGCTGCCATGAAAAACCATCGGGCGATGACATTGCGTAATGGAGTTGGTTCAACTCCGAAATTATATTTCCCGATAAGATAAAATGCGTAAGTGTAGACTAATCCAATCTCAGAAGTAATCATAGAGGTACTACGAAAACCAGCCCGTGTTAAAGCACGCAGATAACTATGCCAGTTTTCGAGATTAAGTACATTCGCCTGGGCGGCCTGTAATACCTCGAATTGTGCATCACGGCGTTCGTCAGAGAAGAGGCCTGTATCGAGGTCTTTGCCGCGCAAAATTGAATAGACTTGTTCAAGCCTGGCGCGACGAAAGCCAACTGCAACTGATGTGCGTAACATTTGGTCGGGTGCGGGTTGTATAAAGTAATTATAGGCTGACGGTCGATTGTCCATCGAAGGTTTACGTGAATCCCTTGAAAATGCCTCTAAATCACGCCGACCTTCATCCCAAAAAACTGAAAGCAATGTCAGAATAAAGTCGGCCTGCCGCAGTTGAACACCTTTACTGTTGATTCGCACAAAAATCTCGGCTACCTGTTCTTCATTTACCGTTGCTGAAATTTCCATTGCGGTGAATGAATAATTTTGCAGATCAAACAGTTTATCTATAGCCTCACTGATAGACCTCTCTTCGCTATCTGTAACATCATTGTCCTGAGCATTTCGTGCCTGACGCAGATTAGCCAGAAAATTGGTTATGGCTCTAAAAGATGTGCGATGTTCAGTCCATAACTTAGAAATATCGGGTATGAATTCTGGATCGCGCTGGATAGCAGCGTCCCAAACCTCAAATTTCGCATCTTTAGGACGAAAAGCAATCTGTATTAATTTGTGTTCGTAATCCTGATTAAGAACTGGTATTCCGTTGAGGACAGCAAATAAAGAGGTTAAACGCTGTTGCCCATCAACGATTAGCAATCGCGGAACTTTTGTTTGTTTGCTAGAAATCCCAATTTGCCTTGCTCCATTGGTGTTCCCATTGGCCCAGAATAATAGATAGCCTACCGGGAAACCTTTATACATTGAATCAAATAAATCTCGTACTTGTGCAGATGACCACACAAAAGGACGCTGAATATCGGGTAATCCAATTTCTCCTAATTCAATATCCTGAATGAGGCGTGATAACGAATAATCAATCTTTTTAAATAAGGTGACACCCATGATTTAAACCTTGATACATAATAGATTAGGTTGCTTATTCTTTAATATACATTCCATTCACAATATGAATAATTGAAAAAGCCAGGTTTTTACTAACCCGGCTTTTTATTAGGAGAATTTTCGCAATTGGGGAGCGGCGTTATTTGTTGTCGTTGCCGCGCATCATGATGCCAAAGAGCAGGCCGACGACGAAGGTCACAATGACGGCACGCATGGGGTAGCGCTGCACGACGCGGGTAGCATCCCCGCTCATCTGATCGACCGATTTGCTGTTGAGGTAGTGAGCGGCTTTTTCCAGCCCTTTCGCCAGTTCATCGGCACGCTGCTGGGTTTCGCCCTCGATCTTGGCCTCGCGTACTTCACGGCGAATGGAAGTGGCGGCGGTATTCAACTGTTTGGCGGCTTCCTTGCGAACGTCGTCCGCGCGTTTGCGGACTTCGCGCCCGAACTCGCGCAGTTCTTTTGAGACATCCTGCGCCATATCCTGAACCTTGTCATCAACTCCGTTGTTGCCCATCTGGAGCCTCCCTAAAGTGCGCTATCAAAACGAGTTTTCTTAACTGTATCCCGAGGTGTACAAGAAAAACGTAGACGAACGCGACGGGAATTAAACCGAATTGTAACGCGCCAAAGATGTTTAGACCACTCCTTCACTTGAGCAACATGCTCAAATCGCCCTGCACTTCCAGCCCGGCATTACGGCCTGTGCCATGAAAAATGGTGGTGTCGTGGGTGCCTTCCAGCCGGGAGAGGCGGACTTCGACGGTGGATTGCAGCGTTTCCATCACCCGTTTGTGCATCTCGGTGCGGCTGGGGGCGTGGAGCAGACCACCGCCGGAACGAGTCGCCAGCATTTCCAGACGATAGCGGGAGTCGCGCACAACCCAGGTGACGTGCTGGTCGGTGACGGCGAGTTTTTCGACCTGAGCATTGGTGTATTTGGCAAAACGGTAGAGCGATCCATTGTGCCAGAGGCCGATGATGAAACCGGGGAATTTGCGCCCCATCATGGGGATGACGGCAATCGAAGCGGTGAGCGATGTACCGGGATGCTCAAAATGGTTGGTTTGCATCCACACCCAGGCCGAGGGGAAGGACTGTCCCCAATCCTTTTCGATATAGCCGCGCCCGCCGTTGAAATCCAGTGATTGGCCGTCGAGTGAGAGCGAGCCGGAAATGCTGTGGTCAAGGCTGACGACGCCGTGATAGCACTCCATGATTGTCACCCAGCCGTACCAACCCATGATGCCGGGTGCAGTCAGCGTGACCGGCCAGGGAGACAGCCCTTCAAAGTTGAGTTCACCTTTGAGCGCTAATTCGTCGCCGGTGAGATTGAGCGAGACGCAGTCCGCACGGAAATGATTGGGGCCGACGCGCACATCAAAATCATCTTCGGCAGCGATGAACTGCTCCGGCAGGTAGGTGAAATAGGCCGAGCCGCCGGTTTGCCCGTCCAGAACCTGCACAAAAGCATGGTGTTTTTCGCGGTCATGGCTGAGGAAAATGCCGGGGATGACGGCATACCTGTGCTGTTCGGCAGCGTCGATCAGCTTGAAATACCAGCCCTCGAAAAACGGCGGTTGTTTGTGATGACCGTGATACCATTCCGGGTGCATAACGCGCTGAAAGAAGTTGGGCATGGGTGCTTTCCTGCTGCCAGTTTTCAGTTACGTGCAGACGATAACAGGAAACCATTAGTTCTAGGTTAACGGGGGTGGTTGCATTTCCACATGACCTGGCCTATGATGGATTTCATCACCCCACAGGAGGTTGTGCATGATACGTTAGCGTCCGGCAATTCGATCATCAACGCGCTTTTGTGTGACCGATGGTTTTTGAGGATTACCGGATATGGACGTAGCTGCCAGCCGATTCGTTTTCAACCGTTTTAACCGCATTCCACAGTTCATCCGCGCCATCCTCATCGTGGCGGCAGGCATCGCTGTCTTTGTGAGTGCTACCCGTCTGAGCGATAACCTGACTCCGGCGCTGCGCTGCATTGGCGGCGGCCTGGCTGTATCGGGCGTGATTGCTGTGCTGACGCTGATGGTGCTGACGCGGCGCGATGTGACACAGGTGGTGGAAGCCGATGCCGAAGGGCTGACCCTGCGCCGTGAAGGCGCGAAACCCCTGACGCGGACTGTCAGATGGGCGGAAGTGGCCTCTTATGAAGTCGAGGAAGGGCGCTCACCGATTCTCGGCGTTGACGAGGCGACAGCACCGACCAATCCAGCCAGCATGGGCAGCGGTGATAGTGACCTGCTCGGCTGCCTGTTCGGAATTGCGCTGGCGATTTATCTGAGTTTGCTCCAGTGGTTTATCGGCGGCGGGGCGTGGACGGTGCGCTTCAGGCTGGCGGGCAAACGCAACCGGGTTTCGTTCAGCGGTTATGGCGGGCAAATGCACGAACTGGTGACGCGGGTGCTGCCGCAGTATCTACCGGATAAGCTGGCGAAACCGAAAGCAGCGCAACCCCCTCAATCCTCATCTGAAAAATAATACATCACTCTTCCAGCGACAGCTTATTTCAACGCTTTCCCGCCGCCTGCTATACGGGAAGGCGGATGTTGGGTTTTTGATAGGCTGCAAGGTTTATAACTATAGGATAGAAGTACCTATGGTAAGGGATTTATTGTCATTTTGGCTGCCCTGCACGATGAAACCCGCGCCCGCTGGAGCGCCTACCCGCCAGAGCAGTTTGTCAGCGTGGTGATGAACGGGACACTGCGCGAGAAGGTTAAACTGGCGTCGCTCATCATCCATGTCTATACGCAGATTATTCATCAGTTCCCGGTGACGGCTTCGATGCGGGTGGTCTATGCTGACGGCGGGGCGAAGGCCGAAACCCGCCTGCGCGAGGTGTTCCTGAATCTGCGTGCCTGTATCGCAGATGTGCAGGAAATCTGCGCCGGTGATACGCGCACGCTGCCAACGGCTTATACGACTGAGGAGTATATTCTGGCGGTAGTCGGGGAATTACGGCGTTACCTGCGCCCGATTGAGCGCTGGACAGAGGCTATCCGCACGACGCTGGATGTGGAAGACACGAAAGTGCCGGGTTTCAAGGGCAAGACCATCGGTGAAATTGGGATGGAGATCGCCCGCAGCAGCGGCGACATCAGCCAGATACTCGACTTCGCCGAAAGCTATGTGGAAAAGAAACGCGCCGCGCTCGCCGTTACGCTCCCCGACGGACATGCTCAACGGATGGTGTGAAGCTCATACATTCAATCCTCATCAGAACACCAGAAATCAGTTTTTTAGGGCCACGATGCCCATCCGTCCCCGTAATCTCTCCATTTTTGGGAAATTTTGCACAAACCACTTGACTCTCAGGCTACCTGAAGGTGCATACTGTCCATAACCAATGGCACGCATGACCTGCCGAAGCGCGCAATATACGGCAGTTATGTGGCAGTTGAAAGAGGGCGCCCATGTTCAGGATAGGATTGTTCGCCAGCCTGTGCCGGGTATCGGTGGTGACACTGCGGTATTACGACGAGATTGGGCTGCTGAAGCCCAGCTATGTCGATAACTTCACTGGCTACCGCTATTACACGGCAGAACAAGTCCCTCGGTTGAACCGGATTGTCGGTTTCAAGGAACTGGGGATGTCGCTGGACGAAATCACCCGTTTGCTGGATGACGACCTGCCCACCGAGCATCTGCGCGACCTGCTGAACGCCAAACGGGGCGATCTTCAGGCGCACATCGCCGAAGCCAACGCCCAGCTCGCGCGGGTTGAAGCCCAGCTCCAGCAGCTTACATGGGAGAGCCACCCGCACCGTCATATCAGCGCGGGCGGGGCAGAAAGGACAGCAGAGATGGCAGGGAGACAGGGACGAATCACGCAGATTCTTGGCCCGGTGATTGACGTGGAATTCGCGGAAGAAGCACTGCCGGGCATTTATGACGCGCTGTGTGTTCCGCGTGATGGGGAAAGCGATCTGATCTTAGAAGTGCAGATGCATATTGGCCGCCGCGAAGTGCGAACGGTGGCGATGGGAACGAGCGATGGTTTGCGGCGCGGTGACACCGTGATCGCTACCGGCGGGCCGATCAAAGTGCCGGTGGGGGAAGCCGCGCTGGGGCGCATCTTCAACGTGCTGGGTGAGCCGATTGACGGCAAGCCAGCGCTTCCAGCCGAGACACTACGCCGGGCTATCCATGCGGAGGCGGTCAATTTTGAGGGGCAGCGGAAGAAACTGCAACTCTACGAAACCGGCCTCAAAGTCATTGACTTACTCGCGCCCCTCACACGCGGCGGCAAAACCGGCATCTTTGGCGGCGCGGGGACGGGCAAGACGATCATCATTCTCGAACTGATCAGTTCTATCGCTACCCATCACAACGGCCTGTCGGTATTCGCTGGTGTGGGGGAGCGGACGCGGGAAGGCACACAGTTGTATGGCGAGATGGCCGAGGCGGGCGTGCTGGACAAACTGAGCATGGTCTTCGGTCAGATGAATGAGCCGCCGGGGGTGCGCCTGCGGGTCGCGCTGGCGGGCGTGACGATGGCCGAACATCTGCGCGATGAAGGCCGCGATGTGCTGCTGTTCATTGACAATATCTATCGCTATTCGCTGGCTGGCGCGGAAGTTTCGGCGCTGTTAGGGCGGATGCCCTCGGCAGTCGGTTATCAGCCGACCCTGGCCGATGAGATGGGGCAGTTACAGGAACGGCTGGCCTCCAACAGCCAAGGCGCGATTACCTCGCTGCAAGCAGTATTCGTCCCGGCAGATGATTACTCCGATCCTGCGCCGGTGGCGGTTTTCGCTCACCTGGATGGCACGATTGCGCTAACGCGGGCGCTGGTGGAACGTGGCCTGTTCCCGGCGGTTGACCCGCTGGAAAGCAGCAGTCGCATCCTGACGCCGGAGTTCGTCGGCCAGGAGCATTACCAGACCGCCCGCGAAACCCAGCGCATCCTCCAGCGTTACAAGGACTTGCAGGACATCATTTCGATCCTGGGCGTGGATGAACTGGGAATCGACGACAAGCTGACGGTGATGCGGGCGCGGAAAATTGAACTGTTCCTGAGCCAGCCGATGTCGGTGGCGACACAGTTCACCGGGCGGGACGGGCGCTATGTCAAGGTAGGCGATACCGTGCGCGGCTTCCGCATGATCCTCGACGGCGAGGTTGACCACATCCCGGAGCAGTTGTTTTACATGGCCGGGTCGATGGACGATGTGCTGGAGCGCTTCGCACAAATGGAGGGACAGTACGCTTAATGCAAAAAGCGTAACGCAATCCCACAGAGAGGCTTCGCACAGGCACAAAGGAGCAAAGACGCAAAGTAAGGGACAAGGGGTTTCTCTCGTTAGAGAGATCATCGGGCAGAAACACCCTATGGGGACAAGCGATAATCTGTCCCCGTAAACAATCACATTTGAAACACCCGAATATGCTGCCTGCTGCTCGATCAGTAGGCGGCATTTTCTATGACGGGCGGCGCAGCGAAACCAGCAGAATACCGGCGGCTGTGAGTACGATGCCCCCGATCTGCTGCCAGCCGACTGATTCGCCCAAAAAGACCCACGCCAAAATCGGAATTTGAATCAACATAGCGCTGTTGATGACGCTCGACTCCATAGCTGTCAGGTGGCGCAGTGTATGATTCCAGAGCGTGAAAGCAAGGGCGGTGTTGACCAATGCCAGCCAGGCGATAATCGCCCACTGATTCAGCGTGAGCGGCGGCAAACCCTGCGTCAGCAAACCGATGGTGAGCAGCGTGAACGCGCCGATTCCCATGCTGATGGTGGTGACGGCCAGAGCGGGCAAATGCTGCGCCCGGTTGATGCCCCGCCCCAGCAGCGATCCGGCGGCGGTAGCGAACACCCCACATAACACGACCACAATTCCCGTGATCTGTTCGCTGGGCAGGTTCACCGGATAAAAGTAGACGAGCGCCCCGCCGAGCATGATACCCATGCCCAACCATTGGGAGCGGCTGGCGTATTCCCCAAGCAGGAATATTCCGGCGATGGTGACGATCAGGCTGGAGAAGTTGAGCAGCAGGTTGACCGTTGCGGCGGGAAGCAGCGAGAGCCCAACGAACTGTGCGCCCTGTGCTGCCGCGTAAAACAACAGACCGAGCAGCGCCAGCCTGTACCAGTCGCGCCTCCTCAGTTGGCGGACAGCCACACGTATATCGGGGCGGCGGAGTGCCAGCGGCAGCAGGCAGCAAAAGGCCAGCGTATAACGCAGACCGGCGAAGGTCAGCGGCGGTAGCGCTCCTTCCAGGCCGATTTTGATGAAAACCCAGGATGTTGACCAGAGAAAAGTGACAAAAAGCGCCTGCAAAACGGCGCGGCTGTGCGTGGACATCCGATGACCTCCAGAAACAAATGAAGACAGGAAAGCGAATACACGCCAGCCTGTCTCCTCCAGAATTTTGTTCCTTGAGATGCCTGCCGCACCTGGCGGCTTTATGTAGCGCTCGGTCCAGACCTGAGGTTTACCAGCGGAACCCTAGCTACCCGCATCGGATGGCTCTCAAAGCATACCATATGGTGTAGGTTCGTCAATCTGTATTTCCGTATAAAGATCAGCACAATCCTCGCTAAATCTGCCTTCATCCGACTGCCACCGCGAAACGGGTGATGGCGGGTTCAGGGTTGGTGACTTTGAAGCCAGGCAGCAGGTCATAGACAACGGCATTGTTGAGGTTGATGTCGCCGCGCATTTCGCCATAGGGAGCGCGGCGCAGCGGCATCCAGGAAGCGATTTCAAACAGGTTAAGCGCCAGCAGCGGGACGCGCAATATCGTGCTTGAGATGGCACTGATCGCCATGTGTTCGACCTGGTTGTTGTTGCGCGGGTGGCCGATAAAGGCTGGCGCAAAACCCGTGATGCCCCAGGCCGCGTTCGGGTCGAGGTCGCGTCCGAGAGCGTAACGCTGCATCTCCACGACGTTAAAATGTTCCCAGATTCCGTGCGTGTAAAATTCACCCAAAACCGGCACAGCGCGATTCGCCCCGGTTAAGACCTGCTGCCAGAGGAAGAGCGCATTCTGCTCCGGGTTGAGGCCGGGCATGGTTTCGGTCATGGGCAAGGGATTCCCGGCGTGAACATAGGCAGTGACAACACGCAGAATATCGAGTGCGGCGGCTAGGGCGGTAATCTGGCCGGATTGCAGCGCTGTAAAACTGCCATACGCCTGTCCCAGCAGGGAACGGTAAGGGGACAAATTTGGGGCGGCGAGACGGCCAACCAGCACGTATTCGGTTAAATTGGCGGCAGTCATGGCGGGAGAGCGCACATCCCAGAAGTTGGCCGGAATGTTCGCGCTGCTGCCGCTTGTGAGCGTTCCCAGGTCGGCGGCATACTGATTCAGGGTGTCCGGCGTGATTTCACCGGCTTTCAGCCGCGCCAGATGGCGATCAATACCCGTCGAGCGCAGCAGGCCGGACTGGCTGAGACCCAGGGCGCGGAGTGAGTTGGTGATTTGTGTTTCTGTCATGTTCTACTGACCGCCGCGCGTGCACCATCGAGAATCAACTGCTGTGCCATCGTCGCCATAACTTCCACTGAATAGGGCTGTCCCTGTTCCAGCCACCAGGTTATCAGGCTCAATTCCGAACCAGCGATAAAATTTGCCAGCACGTCGGGCGGGAAGGTGAGGGAATGCGCCGGAGCAGAACGCAGTTCGCCCAGGATGAGCGCCGCCAGATAATCGCGGATGCGGCGGGTGATGGCCGCGCCGACGCTGCTGGCGAAGATGATGCGGTAAAGATCGGCGTTATCCGCCGCATGCTGGAAGGTGACGCGGAAGGATTCAAGATCGGTTTTGCCCGCCAGCGAATCGCTGCGCCGGAGATGCTCAACCTGATCGGTGAGCGTGTCAAAGGTTTCCTGCAAGGCCGTCGTTAAGAGTTCTTCGCGATCCGTGTAGTGCAGGTAAAAGGTGGCGCGGCGCAGATCAGCACGTTCGGTGATGTCCTGAATGGTGAGGTCGTCGTAGCCGCGTTCAAGAATCAACTCGATCAGGGCATCCTTCAACATGCGGCGGGTGCGCTGTTTGCGGCGGTCAATTTTTTCTTCCATATGACCTGTTCTCTGATACTCCGCAGGCTCAAGCCGTGCGGCTAGCGATAACTCAAGCCCACTGAAGGGCTAAAAACAAAGCTCGCCCTTTGAAATTCCTGGTTCAGGGATAGCGATACTAAGCGTAGCCTGTCACAATTTTGGTGTACAGATGTCTACTAGCGTACAGAGCGATCAAACTGCCTGTTGACAGACTTCATGATTGGATTATGCTGGAAAACGTACATAAAGTCAATTAACGTATAACGTGAACGATAAAAAGAGGCAGCGAAATGACGACATTCAACAATGGCAAACCAACGGCGCTCATCACGGGCGCATCGGGTGGCATTGGGCTGGAACTGGCGCGGATTTTTGGGCGAGAGAGGCACAATCTGGTGCTGGTGGCACGCAGCGAGGGCAGGTTGAACGAACTGGCGAACGAATTGCATCACCAGTACGGCGCAGCGACGAAGGTCGTGGCGAAAGATTTGAATGAAGCAGCAGCGCCGGATGAACTGTTTGCCGATCTACAACAGGCCGGTATCACCGTCGATGTGCTGGTGAATAATGCCGGATTCGCCAATTACGGTCGCTTTGACGAAATCAGCCTGGAAAAAGACCTGAGTTTGCTGCAACTGAATATTGTGGCGCTGACACACCTGACCAAGCTGTTCATCGAACCGATGGTGGCGCGGAAAAGTGGCAAAATTATGAACGTGGCCTCAACCGCTTCATTTCAGCCGGGGCCGTTGATGACCACCTATTACGCCAGCAAGGCTTATGTGCTGTTTTTCTCCGAAGGGCTGGCGGCGGAGTACAAAGACCTGGGCATTACCGTAACCGCCCTTTGCCCTGGGCCGACCAAAACCGGCTTTCAGTCCCGCGCCAACATGGAAGTTTCACGGCTGGTACAGGGCGGCCTGATGCCTGTAGAAGCCGTCGCGGAAGCAGGATTTAAAGGGTTGATGGCCGGGAAAACAGTGGTCATCCCCGGTCTGTTCAATAAAGTGGGATCGCTGCTGCCGCGCTTCGTCCCACGTGATATGGCCGCCCGCCTGGTGATGAATATGCAGGCGGCCACTGAGCATTGAGCGGCAGCAGCCAAAGCGAAATTTCTGGAACAAAGTATCAGATCAGGGTAAAATTATTTCCCATGAGCAAACGCAAGAAACTACTCCAGCGAATCCAGCAAAATCCCAAGAATGTATCGTTCGATGACTTGCGAATGCTCATGGAAATGTACGGTTTTGAGCTGCGACGAACACGAGGCAGTCATCATTCATTCATCGGATATATCAGTGGACAAAAGACGCTGTTTGTCGTACCGTACAAACACCCTTTGCAGACTGTGTATGTCAAAAAGGGACTGGCGCTAATCGAAAAGATCGATGCCGAAAAACCGGCTGATGAGGATGGCGACGATGACTAAGCCACTAGAATATTACCTCGCGCTGCCATATACCATTGAACTTACGCCTGATGAAGATGGCTACTGGTTTGCGGAAATTCCGCTGCTGCCTGGGTGCATGACACAGGGGATTAGCCGAGTAGAAGCGCTGGAAATGATTGATGAGGCAAAAATTCTGTGGCTTGAAACCGCGCTGGCAGAGAATATGGCTATTCCAGAGCCAGAACCGCAAAAGGTTTGAAGGTTTAAGGGTTATTTCTAACAAGAGGCGAACAAGCGATTCGCCTCTTTATGGATGAACGGTAGTTAAATCGCCGGGAAGGGCGGCAGGCCAGCGGCGGCGGTATCCGGCGCGACCCAGGCCAGCTCCCAGTAGGCCATCTGACTGGTGTCGGATGCCCACAATTCAGTAGTCTGCCCGCCGGTGGTATAGCTGAGTTTAAACTGTGGAATGGTCACGCCGTCAAGCTGGCCTTCCTGTACCAGCATCACAAAACCAGCGGGCGCGGCCTCAATCTGGACATTTCCGGCAGATTCGATCAGCGTGGTTTGTACGCCAGCGCGGTCAAGCGCTATCCAGCGCACGGCGGGCAGGTTGGTCTGGGGATCGAAGGTGTAGAGCAGGACGGCGATTCGCTGCCCGCCTTCGATGAACGTGGCATCAAAAACCTGCCAATCGGGCGTGTGGAAGATGACTGACTGCTGACCGCTGTTGTTGTCCAGCAGTCTGACGACATTATTGGGCGGAATTGGGCCATTGGGCGTCGCTGCCGGGCGGCTGTCATCAATGCCTGTCCATACGGTTTCATTGGTGGTTGGCAGCAGGTCAAGGTCGAGGTTCCCCCAGGTCGTCACTGGAGTCACGGTTCCGGCGTCACGCTGCCACTCATAAGCGGCCCATTCCGCGCCGCCGCCAACGCCATACGGCACTTCGGCGAAGATCACACTGCTGCTATCGACATGCTGAACATAGGGGATGATGCCTTCACTCGCCAGCGTATATTCGACAACGGCAGGCGAGAGATTATTCAGTTCGGCAGCAGTGTTACCGGTGGCGGTTTCGATCAGGGTGATCTGCCACGATGGCTGGCTGAGATCAGCATTGGGGTCGCCGGGGTAATAATTGATACGGCTGAGGGCAACCAGCGACTCGTCGGTATTAAAGGCGTGCCGCCCGGTACGGCAGCCAATGGCCGCGCCCAAATCCTGCTGAATCAGGTTCGTCCCGGCGGCAATGTCGCGCAGGATGAATTGAGCGGTTGGCTGGACAGCAGTTTCGCCCATGCCCGCCGGATAGGTGACGGCACAGAGGGCAACGCGGCTGCCATCCGCCGTGAAGGCCATATCGAAGGGGCTGACAAAGGTGTCAGCGGAAAGGCCAAGATTATAGTCGGTACTGGTTCCGTCGGTGTTGATGCGAATGAGGGATTTGGTTTCGCCGTTATAGACGTAAGCCAGGCCGCTTGCCTGCGCCAGAGCCGGAATGAGTGTGACGGCCAGCAGCGCCAGGACGATGAGGAACAGAAATTTGCGATGCATTCGGGTATGCCTCCATGTCAGGATCTCATCCTCAGACTAGCGGAAAAGCAGGGCGTGGCGCAATCCCACTAAGTGACGATTGCCCTACGCTTTTAGTCTGATGCTGGATGCATTGTATCACAGGGGATTGGACACCTCGATCAGATTGCCGTCCGGGTCGCGCACATAAAGGGAGCGAATTGCTCCCTTCGCACCAGCGCGGTCTACCGGCCCTTCAATAATGGCGACATCTTCAGCCTGGAAGTGGGCGATCACACGCTCTAACGGCAAATCGGTAAGGAAACACAGATCAGCGCTGCCGGGAGTGGGTTTTTCGGCCTTTGGCTCGAATTCATGCCCAGCCTGATGGAGGTTGATTTTTTGCGTCCCGCAGGCCAGCGCCTGCCGCCCCGCGCCAAAAGTAACCGCCGTCATGCCCAGCACACGGGTATACCAGTCCATAGTGGCGTCGAGGTCACGGACGGTGAGGACGAGGTGATCGAGGCTGTTGAGGTGCATTGGCTTTCACCCTATGTATATGTGTTATAGCGTGACAGCTTGTGACATCTATCACTATTCCAGTTCTTCAGGGCGAGTTTATCCTACAAGCGAGATGGAGGAAAATGGCTATGAAAGTGCGGATTGCGGCGCTGTGTCTGCTTGCCGTCGGCGTTGTCGTGGGGGTGCTGCTTTTTCAGGAGGGGCAGCCCGACGATGGTATTGAGATTCACCTGACTTCTGATCCTTTCCCACTCTCACTGGGCAAAAATACGCTGTTTGTCAGTCTGACCGGGGCGGATGGGGAAGCGGTGACAGATGCGAGTGTGGGCGTAACGGCCCAAATGGTGCATCAGGGAATGCTGCCGCTTTCTGGCCGCGCTGCCGCTGTGGGGGATGGCGTCTACAGCGTGCCAATCATCTGGTCGATGGCGGGTCAGTGGGTCGTGAACATCGCCGCCCAGCGCCCTGGGGACAGCGCGATCACACAAGACCAGTTCGAGGTGTTTGTGTTTGCGACGACGGCCAGCGGCGTCTTCACCCATAATGATTTCCGCAGTGTGCGCCAGAACCAGTCCGTCCTGCGCGACCCGGCCCGCGAAATGCTGATCTTCATTCCACAGGGGACACAGGTCATGATACGGGAAGGGCAGATGGCCGACATTATCCCGGAAGAAATTAATCTCAGCGTTGGGGGGCGCAACACCCTCATCATCCAGAATGATGACATTGTGAACCACACCATTGGGCCGTATTACGTGCGGGCGGGCGAAACCATCCGCCAGACATTTACCGAACCGGCGGTCTACATAGGCACATGCAGCCTGCGTTACAGCGCCGAACTGAACATCGTTGTTGAAGCCTGAAGCTGAGGATACCGGATATGCGATGGATTTTTTTAGCAGTGGCTCTGCGGGCAGCGTGCAGCAGCGCCGAAACGACCGGCAACAGCAGGCTGCCGCCTTACGCTGATGAACTGCGGGGAGCGGTGATTGACCCGCCGCGCGTCCTGGCGGATTTCAGCCTGATGTCCACTACCGGCGAATCCTTCACCCTGAGCGAACACAAAGGCGAGGTGATTCTGCTGTATTTTGGCTACCGCGCCTGCCCTGATTTTTGTCCGACAACTTTCGCTGAACTGAAGCGTGTCTACAATGACCTGAATGAACCGGCTGACCGGCTCAAAATTCTGTTCGTTTCGGTTGACCCGGAGCGCGACACCATCGAAAATCTGGCGCTGTACACCCACTCATTTCACCCTGATTTCATCGCCCTGCGCGAAGACGCGCCTGAACTGCAACCGATACTGGACGAGTTCGGCGTGGTGGTGCAGAAGCAGCAGGTGGGCGATTCAGCGCTGTCGTATCTGATCGATCATACGGCCTCACTATTTTTGATCGGGCCGGATGGACGGCTTCAGGCGCAGTATCTCTACGGCACCAATTACCGCGATATTGTTCATGATGTCCGCCTGATTCTTGAGTCGGTTTAAAAACACACAGGAGGATATTTAGATGCGCTCGAAATGGCTTCATATTGTCTTGATCGCGGTACTGCTGCTGGCCGCTGTTCCCATCACCAGCGCCCAGGAAGGCAAATGCAACCTCGCTTATCTGTTCAACGGCTGGGCGCGGGCGACGGCGGAAGGCGCACCCAACGGCGCGGCTTTTGGCCTGCTGGTTAATCTGGCGGGGGAAGATGATACGCTGGTGAGCGCCAGCAGCGCGGCGGCAGAAGCGGTTGAACTGCATGAAATGGTGATCGGCGATGGCGATGTGATGCAGATGCGTCCGGTAGAGGGTGGATTTCCCGTCGCGGCGGGGGGATTTCTGGAATTGAAACCCGGTGGACTGCATATCATGCTCATCGGCCTGAAAGCGCCGCTGCTCGCCGGGGAAATGCTGCCGCTGACACTGAACTTTGAAACGGCGGGCGAAGTTGAACTGAGCGTCCCCATTCGCGATATGGAGGCGATGGGCGAAGCGATGGAAAGCGCCGCGCCGATGGAAGCGACGGCTGAAGTAATGCCAATCGACTGGGGCGAGGACTGCGCGGGCATTCACGTTGTGAGCGCGTGGGCGCGGCCTGCTGCCCCCGGCGCACCCAACAGCGCTGCTTATGGGCTGGTGCTGAATCTGACCAGCAGCGACAATGCGCTGGTGGGGGTAGAGTCTGCGGTGGCGGAAGCAGTTGAGCTGCATGAGATGGTGATGGCGGCAGGCGATGTGATGCAGATGCGCCCGGTGGAAGGCGGAGGAATTCCGCTGCCTGCGGGCGGCGCGGCCCTGCTGCAACCGGGCGGACTGCATATCATGCTCATCAACCTAACCGGCACACTGGGCGAAGGTGACAGCTTTGCCCTTGATTTCGAATTCGCGGACGGCGAACCGGTGACGCTGACTATCCCTGTACGGCAGCCTGCTGAGCCGATGATGCCAGCGGGCGGCATGGATTAGCTGCTGGTCTGGGGGCGGTGGCGCTGTGCTGCCGTCCTCTGATACAGGTTTCCTCTACCCCCCAACCTTGACTGGCTGCACCCACTAATTCATAAAATTGATACCTATCGGCTAACCAGTGGTTTTCATGCCGCTGGAGATTCCGTTGATGGCCGCCAGCACATTTCGCAGCACAAAACGGTACTGTGGATCGTCGCCGTTCATGCTCCGCAGCGTCCGCAGCAGATCGACCTGGACGAAGTTCAGCGGGTCAACATAGGGATTGCGGCGCTCGATGGAACGGGCCATGACGGGCGATTTGTGCAGCAGCGCCGGTTGGTCGATCACCAGGCAGACCTGCTCACAGGATCGTAAATATTCGGCCTTCATCTCACCAAAGATACGGTCACGCAGATCAGCATCCGTCACCAGCGAGGCATAAAGTTCGGCGATGCCCATGTCGGCTTTGGCGAGGTCAAGCTGGACATTCTCCATGAGCGCTTTGAAAAACGGCCACTCGGCATACATCGTCCGCAGCAGGTTAAGGCCGCCCTCGCGCTCGGCGTTGAACATCGCCAGCGCATAACCGACACCATACCAGCTTGGCAGGATAGCGCGGCTCTGCATCCAGGAGAATACCCAGGGGATAGCGCGCACATCGGCAAAACCGCCGCTGCCTTTGCGTTTAGCGGGGCGGGAGCTGATGGGCAGGTTCGCCAGTTCATTGATGGGGGTGGCCTGCTGCCAGTAATCCGCGAATCCCGGCGTTTCGTAGACGAAGGAGCGGTAGGCGCGTCGTCCGCTTTCGGCCAGCACTTCTATGGCCGCTGTCCACTCTGGCATCACCGCGCGTTCGGGCGGCGCACCGGTCGCCACGATGACCGCGTGCAAGACCTGATGCAGATGCCGCCGGGCGATTTCGGCATTGCTGTAGCGGTAGGCGATAACCTCACCCTGCTCGGTGATTTTGACGCAGCCCTGCATGGAATGGGCAGGCTGGGCCAGAATAGCCTGATTGGTTGGGCCGCCGCCGCGCCCGATGCTGCCGCCGCGACCATGAAATAACTCCAGCGCGACCCCCGCCGCTGTGCAGATTTCGGCCAACTGCGCCTGGGCCGTGTACAAATTCCAGTTGGAGGCCAGATAGCCGCCATCCTTGCCGCTGTCGGAATAACCGATCATGATCTGCTGGCGATTTCCACGCGCTTTCAGGTGCTGGTGATAATGGGGATTAGCAAACAGCGCTGTCATGACTGCTGGCGCGTTATGCAGGTCATCAATCGTTTCAAACAGCGGCACAATGTCGATGTCGTTTTCGATGCCGACTTCCTTCGCCAGCAGCAGCATCGCCAGAATATCGCTGGGTTTCTGGCTCATGCTGGCGATGAAGGTGTCAATGATGCCTGTGCCGTAATCCTGATGGGCTTTCGCCACCATGCGCCAGGTAGCGATAATTTTATTGGTCGCATCGGAGAATTCCGGTTCGGAGGGGAAGAATGGGCGTGCGCTGGACAGTTCGGCTTCCAGCACTTTTTGTTTTTCGGCTTCCGGCAGGGCTTTATATTTATCTGCCAGCCCATACTCGCGGAACATCTCGTCGAGCGCATTGGCATGGAGGCGGGCGTCTTCGCGGATGTCGAGCGGGGCGAGGTGCAGGCCGAACAGCCGCACTTTTTCCATCAGGCGGCGCAGCGACCCGCGTGCGGTGTGCCTGCCCCGGTTGCGGCGCAGGCTGATCTCCGCCAGCGCCAGATCATCGTAGAGTTCAAGCTGGCTCTGGTATTCGTCGCGTTCCAGCCGCCCGCGAATGATATTGATCCACTGGCGGTAATACTCGGTGGGGAAACGGGCATCCAGACCACCCGCCGCCGCAAAGGCTTCGCGCAGTTCCTCTGATACTTCGGTTTCGTCCCCTGAATGTGTCAGATGTTCGCTGAGGAAATCCAGTTCGCTGAGATAAACCCCTTTGACCGCCTGGCGCATGGTCGCCAGCGTTTGCAGCGTGACTTCAGGCGTGACATTGGGGTTGCCATCCCGATCACCACCAATCCAGGAGGCATAACGCAGCAGCGGCGGCAGGTCGTCCCAGTTTTCGCCGGGGTAATGGGTTTCCAGCGCGGCCCGCAGGTCGGCATAAATTTCGACCACGACATCCATGACAGTCGAGGTCAGAAAGTAGACGCCGAAATCCACTTCGTCGGCTACCGTTGCACGCGAGGCGCGTGTGGGGCGGGTCTGCCAGAGTTCTTCGATTTCTTCCAGCACGCTGGCTTCCAGTGCTGCCTGTTCGCGCTTGAGCAAAACCTGGCGGTCACGGGTATACATCAGCGCGGCGATATGGCGCAGCTTAATCAGGACTTCTTTCCGCTTGGCCTCGCTGGGGTGGGCGGTCAGCACCAGCCGGGTGGAGAGGCTTCGCAGCAGCGCCCGCACCTCTGCCGCGCTTTTGCCAGCTGCTTTCAGCGCTCCTACGGCCTGCGCCAGCGACTCATCCACCAGACCTTCGGCTTCACGCGCCCGCAGCGCCCGGATACGCTGTAAATCCTCAGCGATGTTAATCAACTGGAAATAATTGCTGAAGGCTTTAATGAGGATCCGTTTCTGATTCAGGTCAAGGCCGCTGATCGTCTCGGTCAGCATTCTGGCGGCGTTCGGATCGTCAGCGCGGCGTTCTTTGGCGGCATAGCGCACTTTTTCCACCAGTTCAAAAGCTTCCTCGCCGTGCTGTTCGCGGATGATGTCGCCGAGCAGGCTGCCGAGCAGTCGAATGTCGGCGCTGAGCGGGCTGAAAATTTCTTTGGTTGACGTGTCGCGGGTTGTCTCTGTGGACATGCGCGTTTCCTTACAATGTTGATATACCGATGGGGTAGAAGCGGCAATCTTAACGCAAACACCCGCTCGCTCAAAAATTTCAAGCCTCTGGCAGGCAATTTATCGTTACAATCAAATCATGTTGCACAATCAGGTGGCACAGGAGAGACATTGATGACGACATGGATGGTGGTTGAGGACGAGCCGGATTTGTACGAGATGCTGCTCGCCATGTACGAGATGATTGGCGTGGACGGCATGGCTTTCACCGATGGGGAACAGGCTGTCGCCTGGGTGAATGACATCGAACGCGGCTATTATACGCCGCAGGATGTGCCGGAACTGGCGCTGCTGGACATCCGCCTGCCTGGGGACATCAGCGGGCCGCTGGTGGGGGCGCGGCTGCGAAATTGCAGCGCCACACAGGAGATGGTGGTGGTGCTGATGACCGCTTACAAATTGTCGCCGGAAGAAGAACAGCAGGCCTTCGAACAGTCCGGCGCGGACATGATTTTTTACAAGCCGCTGCCGCCGCTGGGCGAATTTCAGGCTATGCTGCATGACCTGATCGCGGCGCGGCAGATGTGAAGCTTCAGCCCTGTCCGGGTGAGGGTGGCCGTTTGTCTTTGTCAGCCTTGCGGAGGCGCTGAATCATTTTGGCCGGGTCGAGGCCGGTTTTCGCACCCAGACGGGTGACGGCGCGGTGCGGGTCGGCCTGGGTGCTGGGGCGTTCGTCATCGCGCTCCACGCCGGGGTAACGTTCGCGCCAATCCGCCAGAAAGCTTTCCATCCAGGCCAGCTCGGCCTGCATCATGGCGATGCTGTGGGTGTAAAGCGCTCCGATGTGTTCTGCCCCTTCTTCATCCTGCTGATGGCGCTCCCATGATTTTTCAATTGATTCGAGGCTTTGTCTGAGGTCGATGCGATGCTGGTTCAGCACACCGTATGCCTGTTTGGGCTTCAACGCCCGCAGGTTCGCCAGCCCTAACTCGAAGCCAGAACCAAGCGCGCGCGGCTGCCGCAGCAGGTCGGAGACGGCGGTTTGCAGCACACCACGACCCGCCTCTGTGATGGCGTAAACCTTACGCGCCGGGCCAGGGCCATCGGGGTGCAGCTCGCTGGTGAGTAAATTCTGCTTTTCCAGGCGGTTGAGGATGTAATAGATAGACGAAAAGCCGACTGTCAGCCATTCGCGCAGGCCACGTTCGTCGATAACCTGCTGAATTTCATAGCCGTAGCGGGCGCTTTCGGCGATGATGCTGAGGATAGTGAGTTCGGCTTCGGACATCATGATGGGTAATCCTCTGAATGGTTGTGTTGCGTTAGCATAGCAACGAGGCGTAATAAAAGTCAAGCAACCCTGCGCCACAACTTATAGCGAAAGTGTAAAAATGATTTACGCAAGTTTATTGAAAGGCCAGGTTATGATACTGTTATAGAAGAGGGGTTCATTCCACAGACACACAACTTGCACTCAACATGACAAAAAGCGAACTTTCACGCCGCGATTTCCTGAAGATAGCGGGAATAGGCGGGGCGATGCTGGTTGCGCCTGGCGCACTCCGTCGGACATTAGCCGCTCCATCCTGGTCAACTACCGGACAAACCGTGCCAGAACTGGCAGGTTTTGACAATGCAGTACAGGCTTACATGCAGGCGCGTAATATTCGCAGCGGCTCACTGGCTGTCACCTATTACGGGCGGTTAGTGCTGGCGCGTGGATACAGCTACAGCGTCAATCCGGCGGATATTCCTCAGCCAACTGCATTATTCCGCATCACCAGCCTATCCAAAACCATCACGGCGACAGCCATCATGCGGCTGGTACAGGCCGGGCGGCTGGGATTAGATCAGCGAGTGGCACTGCTGCTGAATCTGACACCGCCCCCCGGACAGACAGCGGATGCCCGTTTGCAGGATGTGACGATTCAACACCTGCTGCAACACCTGGGCGGATGGGATAAAGGCGCGGATTCTTTCGACCCGCTGTACAAGGATATGACGATTGCGGTGGCGCTGGGAAAACCACTGCCGCTGACGCAAACTGATATCATGACCTACATGACCGGGCAGGCGATGCATTTCAATCCCGGCACGCAGTTCAAATACAGCAATTACGGCTATATGCTGCTTGGTCGCGTCATCGAGCGTGTGAGCGACATGCCCTACAACACTTTCGTCCAGCAGGAAGTTTTTGACCCGCTGCTTATCACGCGCCCTAAACGCGGTCACTCGCTGGCGGCTTTCCGACAGGCGGGCGAAATGATGTATTACACCAGCGCAGCGCCCGCGCCCAGCGTTTTCGGGCCGGGCAATGTCGCTGCTCCCTACGGCAGTTTTAATCTGGAAAATATGGATGCCAATGGCGGCTGGGTTGCCTCAGCGGTTGATCTGGCGCGGTTTGCGACGGCATTTGAGAGCGGCGCGACCAGCCCACTGTTCACAGGGGAGACGCTCAATACGATCTTCGCGCAGCCGCCAACCGGCATGATGCCGAACGACTGTTATTATGGCTGCGGTTGGCTGGTGCGCGATACGGGCGGCGGCAATAAGTATGCCTGGCATGACGGGCGGCAGCCGGGCGCGTTTTCGCTGCTGGTGCGGCGCGGTGATGGAATCAATATCGCGGCTTTATTCAACCAGCGGGACGATGCCTCTGGCCTCAGCTATTATGACATTGACGGGGCGCTCTTTAGCGCGGCAGGCGCGGTTACGAACTGGCCGACGCACGATCTGTTCCCGGCTTTGCTCAGTGCTCCTTCAGCGGCGAATGCTGCCCCGGTTCGCAATCAGTTCAACACCCGTAATCCCACGCTGACATGGGGGCGGGTGTCGTGGGCGCGGGGTTATTCGGTACAGATCGCCACCAACCCGACCTTCACCAGCGTGGTCTGGCAGAACGACGCCCTGCCCGCTGACTCCCTCTCGGTCACGGTTGGCCCGCCGCCGCTCTCCAACGGCACCTACTATTGGCGGGTGCGGGCGCTGCAATCGGCGACGGCCTGGGGCGCATGGAGCGCGGCGGACACTTTCTCGGTTTACGTATCGACCTGAAGACCGGCTCAGCCAGGACAACATCATGCGCTCCGAAATCAGTGAATTGGTCGCCCTGGGAATGTTCCCGCTCGAAAATAGCCCGGCTGCTACTGTCGAAAATCTCCAGGCCTATGAAACCCGGCTGCTCGCCATTGAGCGTCCGCTCACTGATGAGGAAGCCTGCGCTTTGGTCAGCCTGTTTCATCCCAGCGGCGATGTTTGTTATGGCCTCGCCTGGACTCTGGTCACGCTGGTTGAAACTGCCCCCAATTGGCCGCTCTGGGACTGCCTGACTGCAAATGATAATGACTGGGTTATGACTCTGCTTCAGCGAGCGGCCAACGCAGGTTTTTCCCCGTCGGATAAGTGAAGGCTGCCAGCGCTAACCCAGCTTTTCAGGAATCAAAATCATTATCAGGATTTTCGCGCCTGCCTGAAAAACAGGTAAGAACAGGTGAATCAATCACAAATCAACCTGAACTTAACGCGCTTTCAACTCCGTGACACTCATTATTTAAACCTGATTGCCGCAAAACCACTTTAGGCGGTAATATAGAGAAAATCGAATCAAGAGTTGATTATTTGGGAGCATTTTTATGCGTGAAGTGGTGATTGTTTCAGCAGCGCGGACTCCACTGGGGCGGCGTAATGGATGGCTGCGCGGCGTGCATCCGGTGCGGCTCGGCAGTTATGCCCTGTGCGAAGCGCTGGCGCGGGCGAACGTTGACCCGGCGCTGGTCGAACATGTTATCATGGGCTGCGTCAGCCAGGTGGGCGAGCAGACCTTCAACCTGGCGCGGAATGTGGTGCTGGATGCTGGCCTGCCCATCGAAGTTCCGGCTACAACCATCGATTTTCAATGCGGCAGCAGCCAGCAGGCGGTTCATCTGGCGGCAGGCATGATCGGCAGCGGGCAGGTGGACATCATGGTGGCGGGCGGGGTGGAACAGATGACGCGCGTGCCGATGGGTTCGAGCATGGCGGGCGGCAATCCTTTCACCGATGAGATGATGGAAAAATACAACCTGGTGCCACAGGGCATCGCGGCGGACGAGATCGCCCAGAAATGGGGCATCAGCCGCGAAGAAGCAGATCGCATCGGCTATGAGAGTCACATGAAAGCGGCAGCGGCGCAGGCCAATGGTTGGTTCAGCCGCGAAATTCTGCCTGTCGAGGGACTGGATGACGACGGTAAAGTGTTCCTGGTGGAGCGCGATCAGGGCATCCGCCCCAACGCTTCTGTCGAAAAAATGGCGACCCTGCAACCTGCCTTCACGGGGGATGGCGTCACTACCGCTGGCAACAGCAGCCAGATCACGGACGGTGCGGCGGCGCTGGTGCTGATGACGCGGGAAAAAGCGGAAGAACTCGGTATTAAGCCGCGCGCCCGTATCCTCGCCAGCGTCACGGTTGGCAGCGACCCGCATCTGATGCTGACTGGCCCTGTTCCGGCAACGCAGAAAGTGCTGGCAAAAGCGGGTCTGTCGCTGGATGAGATTGATCTGTTTGAGGTGAATGAGGCCTTCGCCGTCGTTATCGGCATGTGGGCGCGTGAAACCAGCGCGGATATGAGCAAAGTCAATGTTCACGGTGGGGCAATCGCGCTGGGCCACCCGCTCGGCGGCAGCGGCGCACGCCTGATGACGACGCTGCTGGGGTCGCTCGACACTCACGACAAACGCTATGGCCTGCAAACCATGTGCTGTGGCGGGGGTATGGGTACAGGGACGGTCATTGAACGTCTGAGTTAGTGTATATATACATGAAAATGTTGTAAATAAAGTAAGTATGTAAGGGCTTCGGATATTTCTGTCCGAAGCTCTCTTTATGACGCTCTACTGTGGAAAATCGGTGGCGGTGCTGTTGCCCAGGTGTTGATGATGGCTTCAGCCAGGTTTGATTATCCTTTCCAGGGATAAGCAGGCCGGCAGCCTGTCGCAATTTCAACAATCGACTCGATGGTGGTGACATGGTGACGCTCCTGGATGAGGGCCTGCCCGATTGTTAGCGCCAGGCTGGCAGCGATGGAACGTTCTGTTACGTCCTCAATACCACGAATATCCGCTACACCCGCCAGGCCGATGATGCGGCGGTTGATCTTCGCACCGGCGAAACCGGCTGCATCCTGCAAAATACGCAGCATATAACCGCGTTGATAGGCGAGCGGCATGGCATGAGAATCAACATTAGCCCACACCAAAGACTGGAACTCGCGCTCAAAGACTTTCCATAAGGCGATGACGGTATCAGTCAGATAACGACGGAATGCTGCTCGCTCGGTTTCATCTGGCGTTCGCACTTCATGCGAGGCATAGCTCAGGAACAGGTTGCCGATGAGCGCCCCGACATCAAAGCCCATTGGCCCGTAGAAGGCAAATTCGGAGTCAATCACATAGGTATCGGTCTGGTTGACCATGATGCTGCCGGTATGCAGATCACCATGCAGGAGCGCCTGCGCCTGTGTCATGAATTTTTCCTTGAGCTGAGCGACTTCAGCCCGCAGCGACTCATCTGCCTGAAGCGCCAGCACCTGGGGTTCGATTTCGATGTGATAGGCATTCTGCTCATGCCTGCGGTAGGGGTCGGTGAAAATCAGGTCTTCCGAAATCTTGCACAATTCGGGATTGATGAAGCGGGCGACCTCTTCTTTTTTAGCCCGGTAATCCAGCACCAGATCAGAAGTAAGTCCCAGCGTTTTAGCCAGGAATAACCCGATATGATCGGCAAAATGTGGGTACTGGATGCCCTGTATCAATCCATGCCGCATAATAATGTGGTTATTCAGATTTTGCATGACCATCAGATATAAATCAGGGTCATAGAGGTAGAGGTGGGGCGAATGATGGGGGACAAGCTGATTTTCCAGCGCCAGCGATTGGGCTTCAATGCGGGCGCGGTCGGTCGGCAGCGGCCAGCTTTCCCCGACGAGGCGGACATAAGGTAAGGCCTGTTTCACCACGACGGTGCGCTGATGGTCGGCAGCAGCCGTCACTTTGAACACCAGATTGAGATTGCCATCACCGACTTCAACGGCATCCAGCGGTTCGTTTGCGTGAAAGATGCTGCCAAGTTCAGCGCGGCTGCGGACATAATCGACCACGCTGGATGTGTCTAATGGGCGGTAACTTGTTGAAATATTGAACGTCATTACAAAATCGCCTGACGAAATGCAATAAGTTTAGCCAGCACTTGCCCGCTTATTATGAAACCGGGCGACCAGCGGACTGGACAGCGCGAATGTAGCGCAAGACAAAATGCCCGTCAAGCATTTGGCAGACTGGCGCTTTCGATTACCACCACTCGCCAGGTTGAGAGAGAATATTATTTGGGAGGGTGGTGCAAAGCTGAATGTCACCCTAGCGCTTTTGCATGATGCAGATCATGCGGCGGGAAGCGGGTGTGCGGTCAAAGGGCTGCGATAGTTTCGCATCGCCATACCAGCCGACCACATGAAGTGCGCCGGAAAGTTCTGCCAGCAGCGTTAATTCCTGCGGCGTGAACATACGCTCCACCGCCGAGTCGCGGATGATAATCTGTTCACCATTTTCGCTGACGCGCATCTCGGTTTCGACGTAGCCCATGCCAGTGATGTAGTCAAACTGCGGGTTGTTGAGCGCCCAGTTAATCTCGACCGTGATTCCATCGCGCTCACCTTCGTAATGGAAGCGTCCATAATAGCCATAAAAACTCTCGTCGGGGTGGGAAAAGTCGATCAGGTAAATGCCATTGGGAGTCAGGTTGGCGGCTACGGCACGCAGGTGTGCCAGCAGATCGGGCGTTTCGCCCAGCGCATCAATGCCGTCAAACATGGAAATGGCAGCATCTACCGGTTGTTCAAGCTGATAATAGCGCATATCCGCCTCCAGCCATTCCACCTGTGTGCCTTCTTTAGCCGCTTCGTCTGCTGCGAAAGCCAGCATTTCACCGCGCAAATCCAGCCCGACAGCTCGTAGACCGAGGCGGGCGAAGGCGCGGGCATGGTAGCCCGGCCCGCAGGCCAGATCAATGACCGAGCCAAGCGGATTACCGGTGTAGTGATGATACACATCGCGGATGAACTGGACTTCCTTACTCACATCGCGTTTGAACACAATATCGTAATAAACAGCACGCTGGTAGAGGTTATTGAACTCGGCCACGATTATCCCTTTGGGAAGCTGCTCCGGCTGATTGTTCTACTATAGCGCCGTTCATCAAAACGGGGGTTGGAATCAAAAGAGACACGACAAGATGCCGTGTCTCCAGCGCTCAAACAGCCCGATTAGCTGACCTTGATCTGGAATTCGCCAACGCTGTCGAAATCCCCTTCTGGAGCATTATAGAAGAACACATCGGTGACGAAAATCAGGTATTCGCCGTTCATGGGGAGCTTGAACCCCTCAATGGCCGAATTGGTGCCATCAGCATCGTCATTCACGGCCACGCGGATGCCTTCCGGGTCGAAGATGTGAATGATGGTGTCGAAGTCGCTGCTGCTGGTGGTAAAGGTCACTTTGTCACCCTGCTGGCCGGTGAACTTCAGGTAATAGACCGGCTCTTCCAGTGTGGTTTCGGCGGGGGCATCTGTCCCGATTTCAACTTCAGAGTTGTAGAGTGAAACCTGGGTGTCATCGAAGTTCTCCAGCCCGGTGGGCGGGGTGATGCCGCTGATTGACAGCTCATAATTCTGGGGTTCGGTCAGGCCGGCTTCGCTCTCGTCCAGAATGTTGTCAATGTAAAGGAAGCTGGTCGCCATGATGAAATAACTACCGTCATAGGGCAGTTCCAAATCTTCAATCGCTGAGGCGAAAACCGGGTTTGCGTTTTCGGCGTCATCGTTGGCGGCGATCACCTGACCGCGCTCGCCCAGCAGGACAACGAAAGGATCAAGGTCGCTGCCATCTTCCTGGGTCATGGTGATGTTCACGACATCGCCAGCGCTGGCATTAAAGCCAAAAAGCTGTGCCGTCTTAAACCCCTCAAAGACACCTTCAAAAGTTTCGCCATCGCGCAGGATGACAACAGTGGCTTCAGCATCCTCCTGAGCAGCGGCAGGCGCCAATACTGCCAGGGTAAGCATAAGGATGAGGGCAGCCACAAACCAGCGGGAAAAACGCATCATGTACTCCTGTAGAGAAGAAGATATACCCTCATCTACTGTAAGCGCGTTCAGCATTTCCGAGCATCGAAAAAGTTGCAAAAGCCTGTCTGAAATAATTGACAAATTCCTGCAAGCTAAAGTGCCGCAATCAGCGCTTCGCCCGCGCCGGTGCGTTCGATCAGGCCACAGGTTGTCAGACGTTGAATCAGGTCAATCCAATGGGCGCGGCGTGTGTCTTTTTCCATGACGGGGCGCAGGATGGCAGCAGCGCTGTTCACGTCGTCGTAACGGTCAGCCAGTGTGATGGCCTGCCAGAAGCCGAGTTCTTCCAGTTCGGGCGCTGCGGCACGCGCAGCGGCCCAGGCTGCCAATGCTTCCTCGTGTTTGCCCGCCTCCAGCGCGGTGTAACCTGCCGCATCAGTCTGCTGCGCCCGCCGCAGCCTTACCAGCCGCGCCAGTTCGACCAGTGGGGCAGCGTGTTCGTCCACGCGCAGATCATAATCGGTTGTCCATTCGGGGCGGTCTTTTTCCCCTGGCACGACCACCAGCGCGGCGGACTGTGTGCCGCGAATATCGCCGCCTTCGCTTTCGGCAGCTTCCAGCGCGGCCAGCATTTTCGCCGCCAGGTCGCCGCTGGTTTTTTCGTAAGCGGCTGCCATCGCCGCGATGACGGTGGTATTGGTCATCATGTTGGCCTGAACGCTGTAGCCTTCTCCAAGCTGGTGTCCGGCATGGGCGATGCAGCCACCACCCGTCCACGCACCTGCCCGCCCGCTTCCGTCAATCACGGCGACCTGCCGCCGGGCAGCGCCTTCATCGGAGGCGACCAGCGCATCGACCACACGCGGCGCGGGGACACCCTGACGCAGCATTGCCAGTCCCATTGGCCCGAAGCTGATGTTGACCAGTGATTGAGTTGCCACCGCGCCAACGCCGGGCAGCAGCCAGGGGACGAGCCTGCCGACGCCCATCTGATGCGTTTGCACAGCGACACCGAGCTGGCCGGTAGCGGCATCCCGCGCGACGATGCTGTAAGTGCTGAACAGGTCAGTATGGCGGAAGCTGGTCATGGATAAACTCCTGATTGAGCGGCTGATGGAAGTCAATTTTCGGGCCGCGACGGAAGACTGAGCAGCGCAATATTACCGCGCCTTACCCCGTTCGGCACTGCTGGAGCAGAGTCCGGGTTTGTAGACACAATCTCATGTCGAGTTAATGCAGGGTCAACCTTTTTTCACGACGATTACTGAAGCTGTTGAAGTGAAGCGTGTTCTCCTGTTTGTGTGATTGATCGTCGCAGCGAAAGAGGCTTATCGTATGAATAACCGTATCGTACCCAAACCCGGCCAGGAATCCGTTTGGGATTACCCGCGCCCGCCGCGTGCCGAGCGCAGTCCGAAGCGGGTGCAGGTCGTTTTCAAAGGTGTGACCGTCGCGGATAGCAGCGAGGCCGTGCGCGTGCTGGAAACCAGCCATCCACCGGTCTACTACATCCCGCAACAAGATGTTCGCATGGACTACCTTCAGCCTGCAAGCGGACGCACTTTCTGCGAATTCAAGGGCGCGGCCAGTTATTGGACGCTGGAGGTAGCCGGCAAACGGGCGGAAAAAGCCGCCTGGAGCTATGCTGCTCCATCGCCGGGGTTCGAGATCATCCAGGATTATCTGGCCTTTTATCCGGGGCGGGTTGATGCCTGCTATGTCGATGATGAGCAGGTGACGCCGCAGGAAGGTGACTTTTACGGCGGCTGGATAACAGCCGACATTGTCGGCCCGTTCAAAGGCGCAGCGGGTACCTGGGGATGGTAGTTATTTATCGGGCCAGCGCTGGTTTTGCCGTGCGCCGTACAATTGCCCTGATAGCGTGAGGTGCTGAAATGGCGGCGGCGGCGATGGCGGCGGGCGTTTTTCGAAATTATGTCTGCCGCCATTTCCGCCTGACTGCATGGCGATGGTGGCAGGGATGGCAGCGGGGCTGCCACTGCCATGTTCGCCATAAACTGAGGGAGCGGTGAGGCGGGCGCGTGACTGCCATGTTTGCCACAGGGGAGTGACGAGTGATGAGTCATGAGTGAAAGACAAAATGCGGGTGTCATAGAGGTAGTTTAGCAGGGAAAGGGGGCGTGGGGTGAAACATTTGTCATGACATTTGTTTCGATTTTGAGGGAAGCTTTGTGAGAACAGACAGCGGGCGCACGCGCAGGTGCGCCCCTACTTTGTCCGCCAGCCGCAGGAAAAATGCCACGCCGTCGCTGCGCCAGAACAGACGCCAGCAGCCGATTGAAGTGGCGCACGGCGTAGACCACGCCCTTTAACAAAGTAAATACCACCCTCCACTGTGAGGGCCTTCTTGCAAACACCCTGAACCTGCCCGATTTGGTAGAGGAAAACCTCGTCGCATCCGACGATTGTATTATGCACCAGCCAGTCGCCATCGCCGACGAAGAAGGTGTGGGCCTCAGCGACGGTTGGGTTGTAATTGACGCCTGTTTTTTGATTAACCCCGGCCTTCATTTCCCCGCTATAATTGCCGCTGAACAAACCAATGGCGACTATTGACTGGCAATTAAGAGCGAAGGACTCCTCATGACTGTTTCATTGTGGCAGGCGGATGGCACGCAGCCCGTCCGCGATGTGGATTTTCTGGTCGTCGGCGCGGGGCTGGTCGGCTGTTCGGCGGCCTACTTCGCGGCGCAGATGCACGGGCGCGAGGTGACGATCACCGACATGCGCGACATCGCCCTGGGCGCGAGCAGCCGCAACGCCGGTTTCATGATTACCGGCCTCGACACCTACTATCACCATGCTGTCGATAAATACGGCGCGGCTGTCACCCGCGAAATGTGGAAGCTCTCCGAAACCACACACAGTCATCTGCACGCCTTCGCTGACCGGGGTGGCAATGTCCGCCTGGAACGCTGCGGCTCGATGCTGCTGGCCGAGTCTGCCGAGGAAGCCCGCGATCTGGAAGATGCAGCCCGCGCGCTCGATGCCGCCGGTATTGAACACGAGTATTGCAGCTACGACCCGCTCAACCGGGGTTATCACGCCGCTATCCGCCAGCCGGGAGATGCCTCCGTCCAGCCCTATGAGATGGTGCAGAGCATTTTTCAGCAAAGCGGGGCGGAACTGGTCGCTAACAATGAACTCTACGCCATCGAGCATGAGGACGATCATGTGCTGGTCTACACGCGCCAGTACATTTTCAAGGCACGCTATGTCATGCTCTGCACCAACGCCTATTCGATCTATATCGACCCTTATTTCGTCGGCAAGGTCATCCCGACGCGGGCGCAGTGCATCGCCACCGCGCCGCTGACAACTGGCCCGCTGCTCAATACCTGCGGCTACAGCGACTATGGCTACATGTATTACCGCGATACCTTTGACGGGCGTTTGCTGATCGGCGGCGGGCGCAAACAGAATAAAATGCTGGAAAATGACACGACTGATGATCGCATTACCGAACCGGTGCAGCGCATCCTCGAAAATTACCTGCGCGACAAATTCCCGGATGTCGATGTGCCGATTGAGCGCCGCTGGGCCGGTATTATGGGTTTCAGCGTTGATGGCCTGCCGCTGGTGGGAACGCTGCCGCGTAAACCGCGCGTTGGCTTCGCGGTGGCCTTTCATGGGCATGGGCTGGCGATGGGCGCGGGGACTGCCGAACGCGCTGTCGAGATGCTGCTCAAAGGAACGCATCCCGGCGCGGTCAGCACTGATCGTTTGAGCATGTAGAAGACAGGCTGCCCCCATGCGCGAACCTTCCCTTTCCCAACACGATTTACGCGATCTGCTGGAAGAACATCTCCTGCCGGATGAAAAAGTAGGTTGGGCGGGGCGTCCGCATGGGCTGGCTTATGGGCTGGCCGGGGCGCAGGAATGGGCCTGGCTGCTGCCTGGGCTGCCGCTGGCGGCGCTGCTGGTGGCGCTGCTGCGCGGCGGTTCGGGGATGAGCGTCGCCCAACCGGTGTTGCAGGCGGCGCTGCTCAGTACAGTGCTGCTGGCGCTGACCTTCGCGTCCAGCTTTTTTCAGGCGCGGCGCACTGTTTACGGCGTAACGAATCTCCGCGTCATCATCATCATGCCGGTGATCGCTGGTTTCGGCCCACGCCCGATCAATTCCTACAGCTATCACCATCTAGGCGTGGTGGAATGCGAAGCCGTTTACCGCGACATCGGCAACGTCATTTTTAAACGCCAGCCCGCTTTGCAGGCCACCAGCCGCCGCGCCGGGAGCGCTGTCGAAAAAATTGGCTTTTTCGCCGTGCCAAAAGCCTGCGAACTGGTAGACGCCATCGCCCGCTTCAGCTACATCGCCAACCGTGACGGCAGCGGATAGTGGCAGGGTGCTTCAAAAACAGCCATGCGTTCGCCTAAACGGCCTTCCCTTGATGCCTATACTGCTGCTGATGCGGCGCGACTGCTGCGCCAGTTGGGCGGGCGTGAATATGCGCTGTTGGCCGGGCGTGGCGCTGCGGGTATCAGTGGGGCGCTGCAAGCGCTGGGATTGAGGGGCGCATTCATCGGTATTCCGGCCAATACCTGCTATATGGTGTTGTGGGCTGTGCTGAAAAGTGACAATATCCCCTGTCTGATTGATATTGACCCATACAGCGGCAATATTTCGGTAGAAAAATTATCGGCTGTCGGCTGTCGTTTGGCGGCTGTCATCCCCTGTCATATGTATGGGCTGCCCGCGCCGATGGCGGCGATCTGTGCCTGGGCAAAGATGCGCGGTATCCCGATCATTGAGGATGCGGCGCTGGCGCTGGGGGCGGTGGTGGATGGACGGCCTGCCGGCGCGTGGGGCGATGTCTCGATTTTCAGCTTCGGGCAGGGGAAAGTTGTTGATAACGCCCTCGGCGGAGCAGCACTCACTGACGATCCCCGGCTGGCAGCAGAAATCGAACGGGCGCTGACCGCTGCACCGCTCTGGACAGAGGCGCAGGCCAGTCTGACGCAGCAGTGGCATGATCTCTACTGGGCGCTGCATCAGCATGAAAGCGCCAATCCCCGACTCTCAACGCTCTATCCAGCCCTGTTCGGGTTTTACAGCGATCTGGTGAATTACCGCCTGCCGCCTTCATACTGGCGCGATCTGCCGGATGCGCTGCGCGGGCTGGACGCAAATCTGAAGCAGCGCGCTGCGCTGACCGCACTGTATGACGACCTGTTCATGCCCCGGCAAAGCCTGCCACGACCCGAAGGCGCTGTCCTGTGGAAGTATCCGCTGCTCATCCCGGCAGCGAAACGGGATGCTTTGCTGGCGCATCTGTGGGCCAACGGCATTCATGACGCGACACGCTGGTATCCGGCGCTGGGGAACATGGCCGCCGCGCTCGTTCCCGATATGCCGCAGCCATCCATTCCCGCTGCGGAGGCGCTGGCCGCTTCGATTATCAACCTGCCGCTTGCCCCCGGCGTTGATGGCGCTTATATCGGTCAGGTTGCAGCGTCATTTGATGAGTAAAAGATGAGTTTCCAAAACTGACCGAAACTTTTTCCGCGTTCGCCAGTCGGTATAGGTACTGAACGAAAATCGACTGCCTGATGGTCGATTGAGCGCAAAGGAGAAAGTATCGTGTCTCATAAATTTTTGCTCCGTGCCGGTTTACTCATGAGTACCCTGCTGGGGTTGTGCCTGGGCGTTTCGCTGGCGGGCGCACAGGATTTGACCATGCCCGAATACGAACTTACGGGTAAGGTCGAAGCAGTAGGCGAAGGCTTCATCGTCATGGCCGGGCAGGAGATCGACATTACTGGCGCAGTAATTGATGACCGGGCGCTGCGAGTTGGGCGGCGGGCGGAAGTCATGTTCCGCTATGAGAATGGCCGTCTGGTTGCGCGGGAAGTGGATGACGGGGACGACTACTGGTTGCAAGGTCGCGTGCAGGCAGTTAATGGTGATGTCATCACCGTTGCCGGGCGCGAAATTGATGTCACCCGCGTCAAACGTTATGACAGCGCTGTGCTGAATGTGGGTGTCGAGGTACGGGTGGACTTCGAGCGTGTAAATGGCAACTGGCTCGCCTGGGAAGTCAGTTCACGTCGGGATGATGACGACGATGACGATGGCGGCTATACCCTGACTGGCCCGGTGGAATCGCGGGACGGCGTTATCATCGTGGTGGCGGGGCGTCGTTTTGACATCAGCCAGGCCGGTGATGACGACGATGACTACAGCCCTGGCAGGGTCATTAAAATCCGCTTCGAGTGGGATGATGACGACGATGATGATGATGACGACGATGGCGGCATCCGCGTGGATGATGACCGTACTGTTATCATCATCGTGCAGAAGATATACATCTTCGTGATTGGCATCAATTTCAATATGGACGATGACGACAACACCGTCATCATTACCACCAATCGCAATTCCTTCAGCAGCATTACCGGTAACACCTCGAATAACTCATCAAACAACACTTCCAACAACAGCTCCAATGACGACGATGATGACGACGGCGACGATGATGACGATTAAGCACTGATTTATGCGCCGCTGGAACAGGTGTGGGCTGCCCCCAGGCTCACACCTGTTTTGATTCCGGTTTCCTGCCGGGCGAAAATGAACTACAATCGGCGGCAAAGTCAGGCTCAGATGGAAACAATCATGCATGAAGAGGTCGCTGGCCCGGTGACATTCATCGTGTCGCGGGCAGTGAAGCCGGGGCGCGAGGCGGAATATGAAGCATGGGTGAAAGGCATCAGCGCTGCGGCGCTGCGGTTTGAAGGACACCTGGGTGTGAATGTCATCCGCCCCGGAGACCAGGCGCATCACGAATATGTGACGATTTTTCGCTTTGACACTTACGAACACATGCGCGTATGGGAAGCATCAACTGTACGGCAGGAATGGCTGGCAAGCGTTGAACCACTGGTAGCAGGCGCGGCGAAGGTCGAGGTAATGACCGGGCTGGAATACTGGTTCAGCACGCCGGATGCACCCGCGCCACCGGCCCGTCACCGTCAGGCGCTGCTCACCCTGCTGGCGATTTATCCGCTGAGTACGGGCCTGTCGCTGCTGCTTCAGCCTGCCCTCAGCCCGCTGCCGCTGCTGCTGCGGAACTTCATCATTTCCGCTTTGCTGGTGATGCTGATGACGTATGTGGTGATGCCGCGTCTGACGCGCCTGTTCGCCCGCTGGCTGTTTGCACAGCCTTCATGATTAACGAGGATACACCATGCCCTACAAAGTTTACCTGAGCGATACCAGCAGCGAACTGGAAGCCCTGCGCCCGATTTTGATCGGGCAGATTCGCCTGTGGGGGATGATCCCGCTGGAGATGACGGGCGAAGATCGCAAAAAAGCGGATATGGAGGAAATTGTCCGGCGCAAAATCAGCGAGGCTGATTATTTCATCAGCATCCTGACCTACAAACGTGCCTGGGAGCCGGACGATATGGGTGGTAAGTCGCTGGCCGAGATTGAGTATGATCTGGTACGGGAGCTGAATAAACCCTTCGCTATTCTTGTGCCGGAAGGGTCGAGTGATCTGGCGATGTATCTGCGCCGCTGGACGCTCAATCAGACTGAAGATGAGCGCCAGTCCCAGAAGGCTTTCCACAACCGGGTAAAAGCAGGCGGCTCCCTGGTCTACTTCCATGACGAGGCTGACCTGCCCAGGCAGATCATGGACATCCTGAGCGGCTGGGCAGCCGCACAAAGCGGCGGTGGGCTGCTGGCACAGGCTGTCGCGCCGCTGACACCGGAAAAAGTCCAGCGCTTTTTCCCGGAACCGGGCGCTCTCGATATTGATGCGCTGGCTGACCGCGTGGCTGAAAAAGTGGCGGTTAAGGTCGTTGATATTCAGGGCAAACGGCAGGAGGAACTGGCGGAGCAGGCCATCAAAGTCAAGGAAGCACTGCAACTTCAGCCTGGCGAACTGGTCTTTGGCAAGCCTTCCCCGCGCAGCCAGTTCAGGAGCGATGTCTTTATGATTATGCCCTTCGCGGTGGAATTCGACAGCATCTACCGGGGTATCATCGTCCCCTTGATGAGCGAACTGGGTCTGACTGTTCAGCGCGGGGATGATTTTGTCTCGACGCAGGGCATCATCATGGAAGAAGTGTGGTCAGCGCTGAATGCCTGCCGTTTCGTCATCGTCGAAATTACGGGTGGCAACGACAATGTATTTTACGAACTCGGCATCGCCCACACCCTGAACAAACCGGCTATTCTCATTTCGCAGGCTGACTCACCCGACTCCGTTCCGTTTAACATTCGCCACCTGCGCCGGGTTGAGTATCAGAATACGGTTTCCGGTGGCGAAAAACTGCGCGAGGATTTACGCCGTTCGATTGGTCGGCTGGTGGCCGATCTGGAAGAGGGATGGGGATAATCCCATGTTTACTGATCGCAGCGATTTACTGCTTTATAACCCGTCCCAACTGAATTACGGTGTGGCGGTTATTGATGTCGATGGTGACGGCGCTTTTGAGTGGGTGATAGCCGGGTTTGGCTTCTCCAATCTGATCTACAAATGGAATGGGCGTGCGCTTGAATCAATGCCCGCTCCGGCAGGGGGTGATCCGGCGCGGCAGGCTATTGGCGTGGCGGGCTGCGATATTGACGGGGACGGTGAGGAAGAAATTTACATCCTCAATACTGACACCTTCGCCGGACAAAAGCGCTTCGCTGACCGGATGTTTGACCGCTCCGACGGTGAGTGGACAGATTTGTTTTCGATGCCGATGGGGCGCGGCGTCTCCAATATGACGGCGGGGCGCTCGGTGATCGGTGTTGACCGGGACGGCGATGGCGTGTATGGATTTTTTGTCGCCAATTACGGCGGGCCAATGCGCCTGTACGAGCTGGACGAAGATGGGCGATTGAGCGATGCCGCGCCGGATGCCGGGCTGGCACTGACCACCGGAGGGCGCAGCGCGATTGCTCTGCCGCTGGTGTCACCCCGGCTGGATATTTTTGTCGGGAACGAAAACGGCCCGAATTACCTGTTCATCAACCGGGGAGACGGCACTTTTGAGGATATGGCACGTGAAGCCGGATTGAGCGACTCGCGCAGCCATGCGCGGGGGGTGGCGGCGCTGGATGCTAATGGCGATGGTCTGTTTGATCTGGCGCTGGGCAACTGGGAAGGCCCAAACCGGCTGTTCGTCCAGAATGTCCTCAGTGTTTTTAAGGACAGCGCTCCTCCGTCGATGGCCGCGCCTTCGACCACGCGCACGGTGATCGCGGCGGATTTCGACAATGACGGTTATGAAGAACTGTTTTTCAACAACATCGGCCAGCCGAACCGCCTCTTTTCGCGGCGTGAAGGGGCATGGCATCCGGTTGACATCGGTGATGCAGCCGAGCCGCAGGGACTTGGCACGGGGGCGGCGGTAGCTGATCTGGATGGCGATGGGCGGCTGGAACTGCTGATCGCGCATGGCGAATCGTGGGCACAGCCGCTGACACTCTATCATGCTCCGGCCAATGGCAATCACTGGCTGCGGGTGCTGCCGTTGACACAGCAGGGCGCACCGGCGCGCGGGGCGGTGGTGTCACTGACGGCGGACGGACGAACGCAGCGGCGCGTAATCGCCAGCGGCAGCGGCTACCTGTGTCAGATGGAGCCGGTGGCGCATTTCGGGCTGGGGACGCTGCCAGCGGTGGAGTCAATTGAGGTGCGCTGGCCGGACGGCGCTATGGTGCGGCTGGATGAATCGGAGGTTGATACGCTGGTACGGATCGAGCATCCAGGGTAAACGTTCAGTGTAATTATTCACGTGTATTTCGTAGGGGCGGGTTTCAAACCCGCCCCTACAAAGTGGTGCTTGTCAGAATATCCTGTTATCAACACTTTAGAATGGAATTTTTCATGTTCACTGACCTACAGATGAAAACCCTTCAGGCGGCGGTTAACCGGGTGATTCCGGCGGATGAGTGGCCGGGCGGCTGGGAAGCCGGCGTCGGTGATTACCTGATGCGGCAGTTCGGGCGTGATCTGAAAGATGCGGTTGATGTTTACCGGCGCGGGCTGGATGGCCTGGAAGCCGAGGCGCTGGCAAATCACGGCGCTGGATTCGCGGGTCTGGAGACGGCGGCGCAGGATGTGTTGTTAACAGCGGTGGAAGGCGGCGAAACCCAGGCGGCCTGGTCAACCGACGCAGCAGCATTTTTTACGATGTTATGTCATCACTGCGCCGAGGGTTATTACAGCGACCCCGGCAACGGCGGCAACCGGGGCGGCGTGTCCTGGAAAATGATCGGTTTTGAAGTGCGCGGCTAACGAGCGGCGCGGGCGGTTTTCTTCTCGCCCTGGGCGACGGGTTTCAGGCCGACCTTCATAATTAAACGACGGACATAGGGATTGGTGAGAACAGGCATGGTCATACGCTCCGGGCCGCGCTCAAGCTGGAAGTGGTAAACGGTTATGGGGCGGACGCCGGAAAGCCAGTATTCCTCATAGGCTACCGTTTCGCCCAACTGCCAGCCTTCGCTGAGCGCGGTGAACAGGGCATCGCCCCCGGCAAAAGGCTCTGAAGCGGCGTGCCAGTGCCGGACGAGGCTCATGTAACTGTAATGCAGGTTGGTCAGATTTTGGTTGAACATGATGGCCGGAAAACACCTGTTGATGACTATTTAGTGGGCGATGATAACACCTGAACATTAAAATCTGATGTGCTGTATTTTAATTGGTGAGTATTGTAGCGAATTTTTCTGGCTGATGTAATCAGTTGGTGGCCTCATTTTTCAGGAAGCGGGGTGGTATAATTTTAAGGAATAAACCCCTCCCCTGGCCTCTCCCCGTTCACGGAGAGGGGAGGCAGAAATCTCTGTGAGGGGACGATAACAATGAACAGCGCTTAAATTAATGAAGGAAAATCGTTGTGGCGACGGTGATTAACATCCGCGATATTGCGAACTATGACGGGCAGGAAGTGACGGTGCGCGGCTGGGTGCAGAACCGCACCGACAAAGGCAAGCTGCAATTCATTTTGCTGCGCGATGGCAGCGGTGTGGCGCAGTGTGTGGCCTTCAAAAAGGAACTGGACGAGGCCGAATTTGAGGTGGCAGGCAAGCTGACACAGGAGTCGTCGGTAGAGTTCACTGGCTCGGTGCGCAAGGATGACCGCGCTCCCGGAACGCCGGGCGGGTTCGAGCTTGGCATCAAGAGCCTGAAGCTGCTCCAGATGGCGGAGGATTTCCCGATTACGCCGAAGGAACACGGCACGGAATTCCTGATGGACAACCGCCATCTGTGGCTGCGCTCGCCGAGCCAGTGGGCGATTCTGCGGGTGCGGGCGACCATCGTCAGCGCGATGCGGAACTGGCTGGACGATCACGGTTATCTGCTGGTCGATTCGCCGATTCTGACACCAGCGGCGGGCGAGGACACGACCAGCCTGTTCGAGATCGACTATTTCGGCGAACCAGCATTTCTGGCGCAGACCGGTCAGCTTTACAGCGAGGCGAACATCGCGGCCTTCGGCAAGGTGTACTGCTTCGGGCCGACCTTCCGTGCCGAGAAGTCCAAGACGCGGCGGCATCTGATGGAGTTCTGGATGCTGGAGCCGGAGATGGCCTTCTTCGATCTGGACGACCTGATGGCGATGGAAGAAGAATTCATGAGCTACGTTGTCCAGACGGTGCTGACGAAGTGCGCCAATGAGCTGAAGATTCTGGGTCGGGATACGAGCAAGCTGGCGAATGTGCAAGCGCCGTTCCCGCGCATCAGCTATGACGAAGCTGTGGAGCGGCTGAATAAGCTGGCGGCGGAAACCGACGACCCGGAACAGAAGAAACTGCTTCAGATCGAATGGGGGACGGATTTCGGCAGCCCGCATGAGACGGCGATTGCCGATATGTTTGATCGCCCCGTGTTCGTCTACAACTTCCCGTCGGTGTTCAAGGCGTTTTACATGACGCCGGTAGAAGGCCGCCCGGAAGTGTGCCGGAGCGTTGACCTGCTGGCGCCGGAGGGTTACGGCGAAATCACCGGCGGGAGCGAGCGCATCCACGACGCGGCGCTGATCGAGGAGCGGGTGAGCAAGATCGGGATTCCGCGCGAGAATTACGCCTGGTATCTCGACCTGCGGAAGTACGGCAGCGTGCCTCATGCCGGGTTCGGGCTAGGCCTGGAGCGGACGGTGGCGTGGCTTTGCGGTTTACCGCACATCCGCGAGACGATTCCGTATCCGCGCCTGCTGAACCGGAAGTATCCGTAGGGAGTTCCGCGTTCTCAGCCAACGAGGGCAGACACGCAGGTCTGCCCCGTCACCACCGGACATTTTTCATTGATACAGAGTTGTGAGGACAGGACAAT
>CAYUTY010000025.1:37669-78551 GCA_964447795.1 uncultured Anaerolineaceae bacterium | reverse complement strand
CGTCCCGCTCGCACCATGTGAAAAAAATCTTCTGGCGTCGGGTATCCGGCCAGGAAATAGCCGCACAGCGCCATTCGCCCGGATGCTCGAATTTCGCGCAGCCTTGTGAGCAGTATATTTTCATCTGCCACGTTAACGCGACCGCCGTGTGATGCTGCTCAATGTCACCGCTAGAATGATGATTCCGCCTGTCAGAATTTGTTGAATATAGCTGTCAATCTGCATCTGTGTCAGGCCGTTTGCCAGTACCCCCAGAATCAGCACACCTACCAGTGTGCCCAGTACATGTGGCTCGCCTTCTTCGCTCATGGTCATGCCCAGGAAAACCGCAGCGATGGCATTCAGCATCAATCCGTCGCCCTGTGTCGGGTTGGCCGATGCCAAACGACTTGCCAGCATTAACCCGGCCAATGCCGCTCCCAGGCCGGTGATGGCGAAGGCGAACAGCCGCAGCAGTCGCACCCGAACACCTGCAAGCTGCGCGGCTTCTTTATTGCCGCCAATCGCATACAGTCGCCGCCCAAAGACGGTCTGTTCCAGCACCACCCACACCAGCACCAAAATCACCAGCGCTAAGATGGTCAGGTTAGGGAGCGTAACTGCCTGTTCATTGATGGTGCCAAGTGAAATCCCGCCGCGTGCGAAATTACTGAATTCCTCGGGGATAGTGCGCCCAAAAATTGTCTTGCCGCCGCTGATGGAGAAGGCAACGCCGCTAAAAACAGTGAGTGTGCCGAGGGTAGCCACGAAAGGCGAGATGCCAACATATGAAACCAGCAGGCCGTTGATGAGACCGCCAAATAACCCCGCCAGCAGCGCTGCCGTTACCCCAACCACCACCGGTTGCCCATCCTGGAAAACCAGCGCTGCTGTAATCCCCGCCAGGCTCGCCATCGAGCCGACACTCAAGTCAAAGTCGCCCATCACCATCACAATCGTCATAGTAAAGGCAATTACGCCCAGAATACTGACTTGCTGGGTGATGTTAATCCAGTTGCGAACTGTCATGAAGGTTTCCGGTTTTTGCCACCAGAACACGCCAACCACAATCAGGAAGCCGATCAGCGTGCCAAAATTTCGCAGCAGCCTTCCCCAGGACAGTGATATAGGTTTTTGTTTAGCGAGTGTGGTCACGCTCAATCTCTCCATAGCACAGGGCCAGCAGGGCTTCCTGTGTCAATCCCTGCGCGCTCACGTCATCAACCAGCCGTCCGCCGCGCATAATCAATATCCGGTCACATAAACCCAACAGCTCGCCCAGATCGGATGATACCATTAAAATTCCCGTTCCTTCTGCACTGATCTGGCGAATAAGTGTATAAATGTCAAATTTAGCGCCCACATCCACGCCGCGTGTCGGTTCATCCAGCAGCAGTACCCGTGTGGGCCGCGCCAGTGCTCGTGCGAAGACCACCTTTTGCTGGTTTCCGCCGCTCAATTGACGGGCAGTTTGTCGTGGGCCGCGTGCCTTTAATTTCACAGCCGTGCTTAGTTCCTGGGTTCGATTTCGTTCGCCGTTGTGGTTCAGGAACATTCCAGCCTGGCTGATGTGGCGTAGATGGGGCAGGGTGACATTATTGCTGATGCTGCGTGAGATGATGAGCCCTTGTGTACGCCGTTCTTCTGGCACATAGGCAATTCCTCTGCGCCATGCGGTTGCTGGCGATGTGATATGTATGCTATCACCAGCCAGTTGAATGCGGCCTTTAGTCACACGGTCGGCACCCATCAGCGCTCGCAGCAGTTCTGTTCGCCCGGATCCGATTAATCCGGCTACACCAATAATTTCCCCGGCGTGCAGTTGAAAGGTAATATCCTGTACATGTTCGTTTTGCAGGCCGTGCACATCCAGGAGAGTCTGATTGCTGGGCAAATTTTCGCGGGGGGGGTAAACCTGCTCCAGTTCACGACCGGTCATAAGCTGAATCAGGTCATCGGCGCTCGTGTCGCTGATATTTTTGGTGGTGATGACCCGCCCATCGCGCATCACGGTTACACGGTCGGCAATTTTAAAAATTTCTTCCATCCGATGCGAGACATAAAGTATCGCGCAGCCTCGCATTTTCAGACGGTTAATCACGGTGAACAGCATCGCCGTTTCCTCGCCTGTCAGCGCTGCCGTTGGTTCGTCCATCACGTATACTGATGCGCCCGAAGTTTCGCTGCCGATGAATGCGCTGGCGATTTTGACCAGCATTTGATCGCCGGGGCTGAGCCGTGCAATGATCTGGTGCGCTTCAAGATGAGTGATACCCAGTTCACGCAGGATGTTCTGTGCACCTGAGTTGAGCTGCCGCCAGTTGACGAACAGGCCGGCACGGCGCGGGTAACGCTGGCTCAAAAAAATATTTTCAGCAACCGAAAGTTGAGGAACAACATTAAGTTCCTGATGAATGAAACGTAATCCCAGGTCGAAGGCCGCTTGCGGATTATGAATTGTCACTGGCCTGTCGCCAAGTCGAACCTGCATTGTGTCCGCTGCTGTTACACCTGCCAGGAGCTTGATGAGGGTGCTTTTTCCTGCGCCGTTTTCACCCATCAAGGCGTGAACTTCTCCGCTGCGGAGTTCCAGTGAAGCATCAACCAGTGCCGGGATGCCGTTATAACTTTTGTTTGCACCACTGATCGTTAGCAGGTTGCTTGAATTCGCCATGACTACCATTCAGTAAAAAAGCAGGGCGCGAATTGCCGCGCCCTGCGATTATCTATAGGAACAAAACCTATTCGGTGATGAACTCGCTCACGTTTGATGCTGTGACCAGCTTGGTTGATACATAAACGGTTTTCTGGGTGATTTCGTCGCCGCCAAGGTAACTTTCCACCAAATCAGCCACCGTGCTGCCAATACCAGTGAAATCCTGCGCCACACTGGCCTCGAAATTGCCGCTTGCAGCGATTGCATCCAGCGCTTGTGGATTGGCGTCGATGCCGACGATCACAATGCCTTCACCTTCACGCCCTGCTGCTTCAATCGCTTGCAGTGCGCCCAGAGCTGGCTGATCCCAGGCTGCCCACACTGCCGAGATGCTGCCCGGTTCCGGGTTTGCTTCCAGAATGGCTTCCATCTTTGCCCGCGAGTCTGCGATGCCGCCGTCGGTCACATCCGGGATGATGCGGTCAAGTACCGTAATGTCCGGGTTGTTGGCAAAAATCGCATCGGCAATGATGCCACGCTTTTGCACGGGGGGATAAGCATCAAATGTAAAAATAACCACGCTGCCTGCGCCGGTCAGCCGGTCTACCACATAGGTTGCGGTTTCCGACGCCATAGCATAGCCGTTGCTGGTTACATTGGTGACGAGGAGTGGGTCACTGCCTGCATCCATGTCAAATACTGGTATACCTGCATCGGCGGCGGCTTGCAGACCAACGGCGACCTGAGTCGGGTCAACATTGATAACAATCGCGTCCACACCCTGGTTGACAACATCTTCCAGCCGGCTGACAACAGCGGGTACATCGCCTGCCGTATCAATCACATTGACCGTCCAGCCTTTTTCTTCACCGGCGGCCTGGAATGCTTCTACCATGAACTGGGTGCCGGGCTGTGCCAGGTACGGTGTTACGACTGCCACTTCAAACGCATCCTGTGCCAGAGCGGAGAATCCGCCCAGCGCCAGCGTGGCCAGCAGCACAAAAATCACAATTGACACTAAACGACGCATATAATGACTCCTTTTTCAGCAATGGTCTCTAAGCTAAAGCCTAGCGCAATTTTGCCTTGAAAGCTAGATGGCTACCCTCTCAATATCTTAATTATTCGACTCGTAATAATCTCTGCTCCACCGGCTGCGAAAGGGGCAGGCAGGCCATAAAAAAGGGCGGCGGTTTCGACTTCGTACCCACCCTGCACATAGGCGCTTTCCGGGGGCAGGTAACTGTTGCAGCCGTTGCTATACCCAACTGTAAAAGTCATCTTTGCCGGGGAGGCCGCTTTGATTGCCAGCCCGGTTTCGGCGAAAGGTTCTGTTTCCATCGTCGCTATCGCCCAGTCGCCCATTTTCAGAATGCCTACCCGTACCGGCGAATAGAAACCATCCACTCGTTCTTCAATTTCGGTGTACCAGGGGAATTCGTCATGTAGCTGATTGGCAATTTCTTCATCGGAGGTGGCTTTGTTAAAAAAGCTTCGCATGAGATCGGTATAACCCTGTGTTGGCATCAGCTTCAGCCATATGGTTTCCTGTTGTGTTTCAATTGTCCCTGTCTCAAGTGGTGTCAGCTTACCCAGCGCTCGTTTGACTCCTTCTGCTGTCGCCAAACCCTGCTCTTCGACTTCATCCCAGTTATCCCGCGCCCAGTCCATTTTGCGCGGGTTAATATCAGCCGTTGTTCCTTGAAAAAACAGACACAGCGCCCCGGTTGTCTGCTCCACTTCCTGCCGCATTGCGCCCACCCAGTCAGCCGAAGCCAGTCGGTTATTATTCCCCAGCACGACGGGATGACAGGCATAATTTACCAGTGTCGCCAGCGGCTTTTCGGCTTCATTGACCACCTGCACCACCTGTACACTGTGGTCAACTGGCCCATCAGGGTTCTGCCCGATAATCATCACACCATCGCGCATTTCCCGACGGTTGATATTAATATGTGATTCATCTGTGCCACCGCACAAATGGACAGGTTGCATGGTTTGGGTGGCTTCAACAGCGCTTGCGACAAGTTGTTCGATCAGAAATGTGATATAAGCCCTGTCTTCTGCCTTTGAACGTTCATCAGCGTATCCAATCGGCCCGGCGTGCGTGTGCGAGCAGGACACAAAAACACCCGCTTCCGGGATACCGGTCATGGCTTCGATGCGCGTCTGAATCTCCTGGATGATGCGTGTATTGATGAAGGTGTGGTCAACTGTCAGTAGGGCGACGCGGGGTTGTTCATCGCCTAAAACCAGCGTCGTTACATACAGCTCATCTCGTGCGCCAATATTGCCCTGTTCGCGGTTGCCATAGCCCATTAGGTAAATTCCCACCGGAGGGGTTGTCGCACGACGAGCGACGCCTGCGCGTAGAATGGTCATAGCATGTTTCCTTTCTCCATGTTAGTATCCCCCCAATTTTACACGCGAAAGGGGCTTTTATGGGAAAGTTAACCATACTTGGCGGCGAAGTACATCCGCCAGCAATCCCGGTCTGGCCTGTCCGCGATGAACGTGAAGAACAGGCAGTTGTCGAGGTTATTCGCTCTGGCGTGTATGGCGGTTTTCCTGAACCTGCGCCTCACGCTGCCCGTTTCGCGGCTGATTTTGCTGCTATGCATGATGCTGTTTATGCTATTGCCTGTGCTAACGGCACCATCACCATGACAACCGCACTCTTGGCGGCGGGGATCGGATGGGGAGATGAAGTGTTGGTTCCGGCGCTTTCTTTCGCTGCGACTGCCTGGGCACCCCTTAGCATCGGCGCCGTGCCGGTCATATGCGATATTCACCCGGATACATTTTGCATTGACCCCGCTGCTGTTGAAGCCGCCATCACTGACCGTACTCGCGCCATTATTCCTGTACATCTGGGCGCGACGCTGGCTGATATGGACGCCATCATGGCGCTGGCTGAGAAACATAATCTGATCGTCATTGAAGACTGTGCCCATGCTCATGCTGGTAAATGGCGCGATAGAGGGGCGGGTAGCTGGGGGCATTTTGGCTCCTTCAGTATGCAGTTGACCAAGACGCTCACCAGCGGCGAAGGTGGGCTGATTACCACCAGTGATCCTGTCTATGCCGAATCCTGCCATAGTCTTATTGATTGTGGTCGCCCCAAGGATGATGCTGAACGCAATTACCACCTCGGTGCGAATTACCGTATCACTGAATTACAGGCTGCGCTGCTCGAAGTCGGCCTGACACGCTTGCTCGATCAGACGGCCACTCGTAACCAGAACATGGCCTATATGGACGAGCGCCTGCGCCAGACTGAGGGTATGTTTCCGCAGTGGATTGACCCGCGCATCACCCGCCGTCCTGGTTATGTTTATGTCACCAGATTTGATCCGGCGACCTTTGGCGGCCTGACTTCGCGCCAGGTCACGGCAGCGCTGTACAGGGAAGGCATTCCCTGCGGTTCAGGCAATCCGCCCATGCACCGCTACGATCTCTTGCAGTTGACTGAACAAAATTCGTTCACTTATCGCAATTTTAAAGACCGTATGAATTGGGCTGATTTGCATTTGCCGGTTGTTGAGCGCATTACCCAGACCACTATCTGGATAGCGCATCAATTTTTCCTCGGTGGCACGGACTTGATGGATTATTTCGTTGAATCACTGGAAAAAGTTCGTGTGAATGCGGGTGAAATTAAAGCTTTTTTTGAAGCGCGTGAAAAGCAGCCTGAAACTGCTGCTCACTTGCAGACCTGAAAGGGGTAGCTATGCGCGTAGGAATGGTTGGCGCGGGATCGATGGGGCAGGCCCACGCCCCGGCCTGGAAAAATATTGCGTCACGCGGTGCGGAACTGGTTGGTGTTCATGCTGCTCGTCTTGACTCGACAGCGGCTTTTGCCGAGCAGCACAGCCTGAGAGTTTACGCCACTTATGAAGATCTGCTGGCTGATGTTGATATTGTAGATATCTGCCTGCCGACTGATCTGCATAGTGAATTCACGGTCAGGGCAGCTCAGGCCGGGAAGCATGTTTTTTGTGAGAAACCGATTGCGCTTACTCTTGAAGATGGCCTCGCCATGATCGATGCCTGCGATCAGGCCGGTGTTCGTTTGTTCATCGGACAGGTACTGCGTTTCGTGCCGCAGTATGCTTCCGCGCAGGCGGTTGTCGCCGCCGGGCAGATCGGTTCACCGGCTGTCATGCGCCTCACTCGTGCTGCTTACCAGCCGCGCAAGGCTGTCGATAACTGGTTCACTGACGAATCGCGCTCTGGCGGTATGATTCTTGACCTCATGATTCACGATTACGATTATGCGCGTTGGCTGGTGGGGGATGTTAAGCGAGTCTTTGCCAAATCCGTTCGCACAACTCGCCCGGATGCACCTGGCGATTACGCACTGGTAACGCTGCGTTTTGAGAGTGGTGCGATTGCTCATGTCGAAGGTGGCTGGGCTTATCCGCCCGGTTTCTTCCGAACTTCGCTTGATATTGCTGGGACGGGTGGTGTGCTGGAATGGTCATCAGATAATTCCGAGCCAGTTCATACTCATCTTGCGGTGACGCCGCAGCAGGAAGCCGCCGAAGTTGGCCTGCCGCCTTCCATGCTGGCTGAGAGTCCCTTCACTGTGGAAATCCGTCATTTTTATGACTCACTGGTCAATAATACGCCATTTTCTGTCACCCCGCGTGATGCGCTGGCTGCCCTGCAAATCGCACTTGCTGTTCGTGAGTCACTCCAGACCGGGCGCAGTGTCACTATCAATCAGGAGGTGCTGTAATGCGAATTGGGATTATGAGCTTTGCCCACCTCCATGCCGAAGGCTATATCGGCAATCTGCGGAATTCCCCCGGCGTAGAGATGATCGGCTTTTCCGATACTGATGCTGAGCGTGGCCAGCACTTCGCGGACGTGTTCAACGCGCACTGGTTTCCCACTCATGAAGCGCTGCTGGCTGAAAAGCCCGATGGTGTAGTCATCTGTTCCGAAAACGCTAACCACCGTGAATTGGTTGAAATGGCTGCTGCCGCCGGAGTTCATGTTCTCTGCGAAAAACCGATTGAGGTCACGTTGGCTGACGCTGAAGCCATGCGTGATGCCTGTCAGTCCGCCGGAGTCAATTTTATGACTGCTTTCCCGGTGCGCTTCATGCCCTCGGTTGCATCGGTCAAAGCGATTCTTGATCGCGGTGATTTAGGTCGCCTCTACGCAGTCAATGGTGTCAACCACAGCGAAATCCCGCGTCAACATCGCGTCTGGTTTGCTCAAAAAGCATTAGCTGGTGGTGGTGCGGTGATGGATCACACTGTCCATCTGGTGGATATGCTGCGCTGGTATCTCAACAGCGAAATTGTCGAGGTTTATGCCGAGGTTGATAACCTGTTTTATCCCGGCGAAGTTGATGTGGATACAGCCGGTATTGTCCTGTTGACTTTTGCCAATGGCATTTTCGCCAGCATTGACTGTAGCTGGAGCCGTCCGACCTATTATTCCCGCTGGGGTCATATGAAGTTTGATATTGTGGGCGAAAATGGCTTTACCGTCGTTGACGCGCTCTCGCAGTATCACACCGTTTACAGCAGGAGTGCACCCCGCAATCCCATGTGGATCAACTGGGGTTCGGATGCCAATCAGTTCATGATTAATGAGTTCGTCGCCAGCATCCGCGAAAATCGTCAGCCATCCGTGACCTGGAAAGATGGCTACGAAACCCTGCGTGTTGCGCTGGCCTGCTATGAGTCGGCAGCGTCCGGCCAGCCCGTTAGACTCGCACACTGATTTTCCTTACTTGATTGCTGAATACTCCCCGACCTTTGCTTTTTCCTTTCTCTATAATTGGGGAAGAGCAGGGTGAGGGGTTAGAAAACTGCCAAACCCTATGCACCCAACGCATCCACCTCGCACTGCCGTGTTCCAGCAAATCGCGCTGATCACCTTTTTGACCTTTGCTGCCCGTGGGTTGGTGCTGCCATTTGCCAATCTTTATCTGTCGTCAGTGGGTTTTACCGGCACGCAGATCGGTTTGCTCATCAGCCTCAGTGCCCTTGCTCAGCTCACAATCACACCCTGGTTGCATACATTGGCTGACCGTGCCGGAGGGCATCGCCGCCTCTATTATGGCCTGCTGGCTTCCAACATACTGGCGCTGACTGGTATTGTCTCGACAGTCAACCAATTTTTTCTCGGTGGGTCGGTCATCCTGCGTGATTTGTCGGATACGCCGGCTGCCTCGCTCCTTTCTCAGTTGACCATCACCCATCTTGACCGCGAAAAGCGCTCAATTTATGGGCGTTTGCGGGCCTGGGGGTCATTCGGCTGGGCGGTAACAACCTTCATCAGTGGGCGCATCATTGCCGCTGGCGGCTATCCGCTGCTGTTCGTCATCGCGGCCTTATGTAACCTTGCCGTATTGCCCTTTGCCCGTGTTCTGCCAGAACGCACGACTGTCCACAAAAAATATACTGGCCCCATGCCTCCGCGCACGCTGCCTTTTTACATTATCCTCGGCAGTTTTTTTCTGCTATTCGTCGGCTCCAATGCCATTGCCGCTTTCAGCTTTATTTACTTTCGCCAGGAATTGGGTGCCAGCAACGAAATGATCGGTTTCATTTCATCCGTTGCTGCACTGTCGGAAATTCCCGCCATGATTTTGATGGATCGTCTGCTGCGCCGTTTTGATATTCGTACCACCTTGGTCATTGGCATCTTCGGTCTTGGTGCGCTCTGGTTTGCTTTCACCCTGATGGTTGGCCCGGCGCTGCTGATCCCACTCATGGCTGTTCGCGGGACGTTTTTCACCCTGCACAATGTTTCATCCACCCTCCTGGTCGCCCGCATCAGCCATCCTGCCAATGTCGCCACTAATCAGGCACTTGCCCAGGTCACCATTCCTGGCCTCGCACTGCTGCTCACCGGTTCGATCAGTGGTTGGTTGTTTGATACTGCTGGCCCGCGCGTCCTGTTTCAGATTGCCGCCCTTATGGCGCTCACCGCTGCGGGCGTTTTGTTGCTGTTCCGCCGTCAGCTTGGCGCTGAAATTACCCGTGTTCAAACTCTTCAGGAGACTGAAGCGGCAGTTGCCTCACCTTAGACATAGAACGGGAGAAGACAGACATCGCATCTGTCTTTTAGTCAATATCCCTGTGCGGCGGAGCTGTGAAGTGAATTTCACGGATAGAAGAATGCTGTCCTCATTACCCGAAGCTGAAAGATTGCGCTTGTGAGGGTGACGTATGTCAATGTGCGATGTGCCTGTTTTAGGGTCTATTCGTGGAAAATGAATGCACGAGGCCTTCTATGAACGCGCTTAACCCCTGCAAGACGAGTGGCACTCTTATGTTTTTGACGGGTGTCGTCATTTTTATGGGCATTATTACTGCCGAAATATTTTATCCGGCTGGCTACAGCACATCTCAGAATGAGATCAGCGATCTGGGCGCTACACGTCCCCCCAACAGCATTATTGTTCAACCATCCGCCACTATTTTTGATACCACGATGATGCTGTCGGGGGTGATGCTCATTGCCGCAGCATACTACCTCCATCGCGCTTTCCAGCAGTGGCTCATGACGGGTTCAATCCTGTTGTTAGGTATCGGTCTGTTGGGAGTAGGCATTTTCCCCGGTAACAATGCAGCCATACACCCACTTTTTGCCCTCGTCTCTTTTCTGGCCGCCGGAACATCTGCAATTGTTTCTTCACGAGTGACACGCGCCCCTTTCCGGTACCTTGCGATCATGCTCGGCGGGATTACACTTGTTTTTCTACTCCTTGCATTCTTTTTCTCAAATATTGTTTTTCCTGTTCTGGGGGATGGGGGTACAGAACGCTGGGTAGCTTACCCCAGTATTTTATGGATACTGGGTTTTGGCGGATATTTGTTAGCCAGAACGGATGCATAATTTGCCAGACTGTCTTTGACTCAGCCTGGGGCTATTTGAAGTTTGGCGTTTTACCTGACTCAACCTTTCAGCGCCCCACGCGTCAATCCCTGGATGAACTGCCGTGAGAAGATGATGTAGAGCGTCAGCACCGGTAGCATCGCCAGTGTCAGCGCCGCCAGCAGCGCCGTCCAGTCGGTTTTGTACTGACCTGCGAACTCGGACAAACCGAGCGTCACAGTCCGTACATCAACGCCTGGAGCTAGGGTCAGCGGGAACCATAGATCATTCCAGATGGGCAGCATATTGAACACCAGCACCGTTGCCAGTGCGGGTCGTATCAGGGGTAGAATGAAGGAGAATAGGATGCGGATTTCGTTCGCCCCATCAACCCGCGCTGCGTCTTTGAGTTCCTGCGGCACCTGCCGCATGAATTCTGACAGAATGAAGACGGCAATTGGCAATCCTGCCGCTACATACACCAGAATCAGCGCCCACTGGGTGTTGTATAAACCCAGGCTGTTCATGGTCTTGATGATGCTCACGGTTCCCAGCCGAATCGGTATCATGATACCAATTGCCATATACAGGCCGAGAAAACGGTTGCCTTTGAACTCATATTCCGACAGTGCGAATGATGCCATCGAACCCGTCAGTAAAATCAGAAACAGCGACATGCCTGTTACAAACAGACTGTTGCCGAAATAGGTTAACACGTTCGTCCGTGCGAAAACCTGTTCATAACCTTTTGTTGAAAAGGTATTGACGATTTCGAGTCCATTCTCCAGTGATAACCAGATCGGTGGTGTGTATGGTTAACGGAACAGTTCACGCCGGTCTTTGAATGAGTTGATGAGGATGATAAAAGTCGGGAAAAGCGCCAGCAGCGAATACCCAATCAAAATTACATGAGGGAACAGCCGCCCCAGTCGATAACCCCAGTCCACGACAGCGCCTCGCTGGGTGCCGGATGCGGTTTGTATCGGCGTTGGTGAAGTGCGCGTTTGTGTCACGGTGAACTCCCGGTTAATCGCGGACGAGCCGCCGCTGGGCGACAAACAGATATAAGGTAACGCCTGTCAGAATAATCAGGAACATCATGGTTGCGATGGTCGTTCCCATCGATAGGTTCGGTAGTTGTCCAAAAGTGCCAAAAAGCACCCGGTAGAAAAATGTACCAAGTAGGTCAGTGCGGAAATCTGGCCCGGCCTGGCTGCCCTGCATCACAAACACATTGTCGAAAGCGCTGAAATTGCCGACGAACGTCAGCACGGTGACAATGCCCACTGTTGGCAGAATGAGGGGGAATTTGATGCGCCAGAATACGCCCCAGGGGGATGCTCCATCTACTCGTGAAGCATCGATCAGTTCCTGATCAATGCCGAGCAGCGCCGATAGGAAGAGAATCATTGGCAGACCGACATACTGCCATACACCGACCAGCGCCACGACGGTCAGTGCCAGATCGGGCGAACCGAGCCAACCCTCTTTGGGGATTGCGCTCTCTAACCCAACACCTTTAAAAAAGCCGTTGACGATACCCCACAGTGGGTTCAGCATCAGCGTCCATATCCAGCCAATGATGACGATAGACAGGGTGGTGGGGGTGAATAAAATGGTACGGTAAATTGCTGCGCCCTTCAGCTTGTTGGTCGTCAACAGTGCTGCCAGCAGCAGCGCAACCGGATTTTGTACCAGCATGAAAATTGCAAAAAAACGGAAATTATTGCCAATCGCGTTGAAAAATCGTTCGTCATAATTCGTCGAATTCGGATCGTTCAGCAGTTTATTGAAATTATCCAGCCCGACGAATACACTCGTGCCATCTGACTGCTGATTATAAAAACTGGCACGCAGCGAGTCCACTAGCGGCCATGTCAAAAAAAGACTGTAGATGACCACTGCCGGGCCGAGGAAGAATACCAGATAATACCAGCGGGCGCGTTTGGTTGAAATCATGAGGCTGTGTTTCCTGTTACACAAATACAGGTTTTATAGGGGAGGATTTTAAGCCCTCCCCTACAGATATATCATTCAACTATCGGGTTCAGTAAGAACCTTACTGCGCCGGGGGCGTGTACCACTCGTCCAGACCCGTCTGGATAATGTCGGCCACTTCTTCCGGTGTCGAGTTACCCTGAACCATCAGGTAAATGTTGTTACCGGATAGATCATTACCCGACGGTTCGCCGCGTGACAGATATTGGTCGAACAGGCGGATTGTTGTGCCGCAGTCCTGCCGCCAGGACAGAAACTCTGCTGCCAGCGGGTTGCTTAGCTCAACCGGGTGATCGGACAGGGAGAAGAAGCCCGGTTGATTATCGGAGAATGCCTGCGCAAATTCTGCGGAAGTCAACCACTCCAGGAAAATACGTGCTTCTTCCGGGTGCGCAGTCCGCGCATTCATGCCCACAGCAATATCCACATGATCGCTGATCGAACACTCTGTAGCGCCATCTGGTGTATAGGGTTTGAATGCACCCATTTCGAAGTCAGCAATTTCACTGAAGAGCGGAATTTCCCACGAGCCGGATGGATAAATCGCGGCCAGGCCGAGCGGAAAAATCTGCTGTGCATCTGCATAGCCGATTGACTCATGGCCTTCCGGTAGGTAGCTGCCCCAGCGGGCTACTGTCGCCAGCGCCGAGACAAAACCTTCATCGGTAATCTTCGCTTCACCAGCGATCAATGCCTGCCGTGCCGCTTCGCCACCAGCGAAGTTCGGCCACATGTTGTTGAAGCCCATCGTCTGGGTCGTCCAGGCATCCTTAGTGGTGATGTCCAGCGGGGTAATACCTGCCGCCTGAATCGCATCCAGTACCGCGAAGAATTCACTTTCCGTTGTCGGTACTTCCAGACCTAGTTCGTCGAAAATCTCTTTATTGTAGATGAAGCCGTGAATCACCGATGCCATCGGTACACAGTAGGTCGCGCTGCCATCATCGGTTGACCACGCGCTCAGCGCCACATCAGTAAAGTGTTCCAGCCCAGGCAGATCAGCGATATTTGCCAGACCACCTGCTTCATAGAGCAGCAGCGCCCGGTCAAATGGACGGCAGGTGATGAGATCGGGCAGCGTGCCTTCCGAAGCCGCCACGTTGCTGATGGTTGCATCATATTCAGTATTCAGTGTCGGCTCGAATTTAACATCGATGTTGGGATAAGCAGCTTCAAACACCGCTAGAATGTTATCCCAGGCGGCCACATCTTCGGTGCGCCAGCTACCCATGACCAGTTCTACCTTGTCCTGAGCCTGAACCGCCGCCATCGAAAGCCCGGCGACGACAAGGATCAGCACCAATGCTAGTTTCTTCATAAAGCGCTCCTTTAATTTATTGGCGAGTTGCGATTGACAAATCGCACCCCATCTCATAGTCAATCCATGAGATGACGATGGCTTAATATTTAACAAATTTCATCGTGAAAGTAAAGGCAACCACTTTACAAGATTTAGCGGTAGAATTTTGGCTGTGTAGTAACAGGCTTAACTCAGGAAAAAGACCTATGACAGATTTTGTTGATATTTACCTGGCGCGCGCCGCTGACAACATTACGGCTATTGCCCGCGAGTCTGCCCCGGCGATCCATCAGGCTGCGCTTGCGGTTGCGGAGAGCATCGCTGCTGGGGGGATGATGGTGTTATTCGGTAGTGGTCATTCTGCGCTGATTGCCAAGGATGCCGCTTATCGTGCTGGTGGCCTCGCGCCCGTGCTGGCGATGGATGATGCTGCTGATGGAGATATGGAGCGATTGGAAGGGGTAGCCAAGTATCTGGTTTCCCGCTATGAATTGCGAGCGGGAAGTGTGCTGATCGTGATTTCCAATTCTGGTATCAATCCTGTACCTGTTGAGATGGCAATCATTGGTAAAAGTGGTGGTATGCAGGTGGTTGCCATTACCTCTGTCGCGCATGGTCGTTCGATGATCTCCCGTCATTCCAGTGGTAAAAAACTTTACGATGTGGCAGACATCGTGATCGATACACATGGTGTTCCCGGAGATGCCGCCATCGAATTGCCAGATTTCGACTATAAAATTGGTGCGCTATCGACATTGGCGGGATCAGCTATTGTGCAGGCACTCACTGTGCAGACTGCTGCATTACTGGCTGAAAAGGGTATCGAGCCTCCTGTATGGGTTAGTGCGAACGTTGAAGGAGGCGATGCACATAATAATGCCCTTCTGGAGCGTTACCGCCCCTTCATTGCTCGTTACCAGATGGCTACATTGCCTGCTTTCCTCGGCATCGGACATAAATAGGAGTGGTAATGGTAGATCGACTTGCACTTGGCGTCGATATGGGTGGAACGAAGATTGCATTTGCTCTGGTCGATGAGACGGGTAATGTGCTGGCGTCTTATCGCCTGCCAACGCTCCCTGAAGAGGGTGTGGAAGCGGTATTTGATCGTATCGTGGAGGGAATTCATTACATTCTCGATCAGTCACCGCATGAAGTGGCAGGAATCGGTATCGGCTGCCCCGGTCATCTGAATCCTTTCACAGGAATTGTTTATAACGCGACTAATCTGCGCTGGCATGATGTGCCCCTCAAAGCTGGTGTTGAGGCAAGGCTGCGGACAAAGCTTCCGATCTTCATTCAGCAGGATGCCAATGCGGCAGCAGTCGGAGAGATGTATTTCGGCGCAGCGCAGAGCTGTCCCGATTTTGTTTATCTGGCGATAGGTACTGGTCTTGGTGGTGCGGCTGTTGTCTCCGGGAAGCTGCTGTTAGGCGGGGATTTTGCCGGTATGGAAGTCGGTCATATGCCGCTTTCGCCTACTGGCCGTCTCTGTGCCTGCGGGATGCGCGGTTGCCCGGAAATGTATGTCTCTGGTATTGGTCTGCTGGCAGGTGTGCGTGAACATGCACCTGTTTTTCCGTCCAGCCCGCTGGCGGCCCTATCAGAACACACGACAGTTGCCATACTGGATGCTGCCCGAAAGGGCGATACGCTGGCGCTGGCCGTCTTTGATGAGATGACAAATTGGCTTTGCGCGGTGATGATCTGCTGCATGGGCATTCTCAATCCTCTCTTGTTTGTCGTCGGCGGTGGCATGGGACACGCCGCTGCCGATCTCATCCTGCCTGCTACTCGCCACAAGTTGGCAGAACGCACGGCAGTCGGTATTTATCAGCACATTGAAATTGTTGAATCACAGATTACATCGAGCGCGGTTGGCGCATCCTGCCTTGTATGGTCAGGTCTCACCGCACAGGAGAAAATAACATGACAAATTTGTTGATAACCAATGCCAGAATTGTCACCCCAACTGCTGTTATTGAGCGTGGTTGGCTCTTGAGCCGGGGTGGGCGCATTGCCGGGATTGGGGCCGGGGATGCGCCAGATTTTGAAGGCGTGGAAATGGTGGATGCGGCTGGTAAAATCCTGCTTCCTGGCTTCATTGATGTCCATGTGCATGGCGCGGTTGGCGGCGAAGCGATGGATGGAAATGCCGACAGCCTGCGGGCGATGGCGAAGTTTTACGCTTCGCATGGTGTGAGCGGCTTTTATCCTTCCACCTGGACGGCACCCGACTCGCAAATCACGACTGCGCTGGAAATTATCGCTGAGCTTACCGGCCCTCAGCCTGATGGCGCGACTATTCTGGGGGCACATCTCGAAGGCCCATACATCAATGTCGAAAAAAAGGGTGCACAGCGAGCGCAGGATGTCCGTCGTGCTGACCGTGCTGAGGCCTTGAAGTACCTTGATATTGGGACGATTCGACTGCTGGCACTGGCACCAGAATTTCCCGAAAATCACTGGTTAATACGCGAGTGTGTTCGCCGGGGTATTACAGTATCGGTGGCGCACACTAATGCCACTTATCAACAGGTGGTGGACGCAGTTACGCTGGGCCTTTCCCATGCTACTCATACTTTCAATGCCATGCCGACGCTTAATCACCGCGAACCCGGCGCATTAGGCGCGGTTATGGCGCTGGACTCGATTTACGCCGAATTGATTGCTGACAATATTCACGTTCACCCGGCGGTGATGAAAGTGCTGTATGCTGCCAAAGGCCCTGACCGCCTTATCCTGATTACCGATTCAGTCCGTGCAGCAGGTTTGGCTGATGGAGAATATTATATTGATGATCGCACCGTGATTGTGAAGGATGGCTCAGTGCGGTTGCCCGATGGAACGCTTGCGGGTAGTATGCTCACAATGGATAAAGCACTCTATAACTTCATGCAGGCTACGGGCGAACCCTTGGAACGGATATGGCAGACCAGCAGCCTGAATGCGGCGCGTTCACTGGGTATCTCTAACCAGAAGGGCAGCCTGGAAGTCGGCAAGGATACTGATCTCGTGCTGATTGACGCTGATGTTAATGTCTATCTCACGGTCGCTGAAGGGCGTGTGGTTTATCGTTCCTGAATTGGACTGGTTAGCACATTGTTGTCTGCGCCCCGCCGTCTATACTGTGACTATCGTACCTGCATCATCAGAAGGAAGGTCGTACTATGAATTGGGACTCGCTTTTTGCCGTTCGGACACAGCAGATGAAGCGTTCCACCGTCCGCGAAATTCTCAAGCTGACAGCTCGTCCAGAGGTTATTTCATTTGCTGGCGGCCTTCCTGCCCCCGAATTATTCCCGGTAGAGCGAATCCAGCAGGCGACAGATGTTGTGCTGACCGAGCGTGGGCGCGAAGTGCTGCAATATAGTACCAGCGAAGGGATGCCAGAACTGCGGGAATGGATTGCTCGTCGCCTTTCCATTGGGCAGTTTCAGATTTCGTCAGAAAATATTCTGATTACCAGTGGGTCACAGCAGGGTTTGGACATGATCGCCCGCATTTTTCTTGATGAAGGGGATCGTGTGGTGGTCGAAAACCCAACCTATGTAGGAATGTTGACCTCATGGAAACCCTATCATCTCGAATTTGCGGCGTTGCCGACTGAAGCAGATGTCTTGTGTGTCTATGAATTTGAACCCCTTTTGAAATCGGCGCGTCATAAAATCATGTACGCCATCCCCACCTTCCAGAATCCACAGGGGACGACGCTTACACTTGAACGGCGGGCGAAACTGGCCCAAATTCTGGTTGATTGCAATCTGCCTTTTGTTGAAGATGATCCTTACGGTGAACTGCGTTATAGTGGTGAAAAAGTGCCAACTGTGCTGCAAATGGAGGCCGAATATCGCGGTTCAACTTCACTCGACGGTAATGTGATTTACTGCGGCACCTTCTCAATGATTTTGACACCTGGCTTGAGAATCGGGTGGGTAGCCGCTGCCCTTCCTGTGATTGATAAATTGGTTCAGGTCAAACAAGCAACCGATCTTCACACATCGACACTCAACCAGTTCATCACCTGCGAAGTTGCCCGTGACGAAGCCTTTTTAGATCAGCATATTGAAGGTTTGCGCGAGGTCTATCGCCAGCGCCGTGACCTGATGCTGTCTGCTCTAGATGAACATTTCCCACCGGAAGTCACCTGGACTCGGCCTGAAGGCGGCTTGTTCCTGATGGTGACACTGCCTGCTTATCTCGATGCGACAAAAATTCTCGAACAGGCGATCACTCATGATGTGGCCTTTGTGCCAGGGGAAGGTTTTTACATCGGAGATGGGGGTCACAATACTTTCCGCCTGAACTACAGCAATGCTCGCCCGGAAGGTATCGTCGAAGGTATTCGACGTCTCGGACTGGTGTTGAAAGCAGCGCTGTAACAAGTCTGAGGCCTCACCGGCTGTACAAGGCCGGGACGATTTCATCTGCATTTAAGAAAGTCAGTCTTCGGGGTTCGCCCCCATCAAGTGGCACCCCGAATAACTCCCGTTTGCGACTCAACTGTGAGACAAATGTGATTTGTTGACCACTGGCAGTCCATACCGGATTCAGATCGAGGGTATCATTATTGGTTATGCGGCGCACGTTTGCGCCATCTGCATCCATTACATAAATTTCGCTCGTTTCGCTGCGGTTGGAGGCGAAGGCAATTTGCAGACCGTCCGGGGAATACGCTGGAGTCATATTGGCAAATTTGCCCGTCGTCAGCCGATGCAGCTTGCGTCCGTCCCGCCCGATTGTGTAGACATCCCCTATACCAGAGCAAAATGAGCAGAACATGATTGCTGTCCCATCGGCTGTCCATGACGGTGCCAGATTACCACAGTAATCCGTCAGACGTCGCGCTTCACCGCTACTGATGCGAATGGTGTAAATACCGGGATAATCGCTGCCCGGCACGCGTCGCAGTGATTGAAAGGCCAGCATGTCGCCATCTGGTGACCAGGCAGGCAGCGTGTCATTATCCGGGTGATTGCTGACGTTATATAGGATGCTGCTCTCTAAATCAGCGACATAAATTTCCTGATTCAGATCACGATGGGAGACAAACGCAATTTGCTTGCCATCTGGCGACCACGATGGGAACCAATCGGCTTCAGGGTGATTACTGATGTTCCGCAGGCTGCTGCCATCCGCATTGATCACATAGATCTCGAAACCAGAGACGAAGGCGATCTGGGTATGGTTGGGTGACCAGACCGCCGCCGCGCGTGCTGGGAAATCGCCATTTGAGAAAAGGGCGTGTAGAATCCCGCGTTCTGTATCCAATAGATGCAGAGTTTCGGTTGTGCCGCGCCAGGACACAAACAGCAGGGAGGATGCTGCGGCTTTTACCTGACCTGCACCCACAGCCAGCAGTGCAAAAACTGTCCATACCGCAGTCAGCGTGAACCCCCAGCGCAGCATCCCTCGCAGCATCATCAGACCTGGAATCCCCCCTGACTTTCGATGAAGTCGAGGGTTTCCTGAACCGTTGGCATGTCATTAGCGCAGCCCTGTCGCGTTACCACAATCGCGCCATTGGCATTACCCATGCGTGCAGCTTTTGCCCAGCCCCAACCCTGCAAAAAGCCATAGATGAAGCCGCTGGCAAAGGCATCTCCCGCGCCTAATACGTTCAGCACTTCAATTTTGAACGGCGGTGCATCAAAGCGCTCACCGCTAGTGGTATACACTGTCGAGCCGTCGCCGCCGCGTTTAAACACCACTGCCTGCCGCACGCCTTTCAGCAGGATGTCTACTGCTTCGTCCGCGCTTGTCGCTCCAGTCGCGTTCAGAATTTCGTCTTCTGTGCCAATGGCAATGTCCGCCAGCGGCAGTGTCACCCGCGTGGTCATGCCGAAGGCGCGTGCGTCGTGCCACTGGTCAGGGCGGTAGTCTATGTCCAATACGACTGTTGCACCGGCCTTATGAGCAACTTCTGCTGCGTACTGCGTGGCGCTGCGGCTTGGCTCTTTCGATAAGCCTGTCCCGCTGATGAGCAGCAGGCGGCAGTCTTCGACGGGAGACGCTAACACATCATCAATTGTCAGCTCGATGTCGGCATTGTTATCGCGGTAGTAAATCAGCGGAAACTGGTCGGGTGGCACGATGCCAAGCAGCACCGCACTTGTCCGCCGTCCGTTTTTAGTTGGGATGAATTTAGTCTCAACACCTTCTTTATTCAGAAAGTGCAGGATGAAATCACCGACCCGGTCATTCCCTATGCCAGTCAGCAACGCCGATTTCAGGCCTAACCGACGCGTCCCGACGCTGATGTTGGTCGGGCAACCGCCCACCAGGGCCGCAAAACTGGTGATTTCCTCAAATGGTGCGCCAATATCATTGGAATACAGATCAATCGAGCTGCGTCCCATACACAGCAGATCGTAGGTTTTACTCATTAGCCGATTTCGCTCACTTTCACTGGACGATTTTCACGGTAAGATCGCATCGTCGCCAATCCAACCACCACAGGCGCGCGCCCATCCGCGCCGGAAACAGGCGAGTTGCTGTTCGTTTCAATCGCTTTTACAAAGGCCAGCATTTCATTGATATACGAATCATTGTAACGTTCGAGGAAGAAATGCAGCGGCAAAGGGGTATGTACACCGGCTGTATTGCTTAACACGGTTCGATGCGGGGTATTGTTTTCCGCCGCCACTGCCCCCGCCGAGCCGAACATTTCGACGCGCTGGTCATAGCCATAAACCGCTTTGCGGCTGTTGTCGATCACACCGATCGCGCCGTTGGCGAACTTCAGCGTCACAATTGCTGTATCGATGTCTCCCGCTGTGCCGATAGCTGGGTCAACCAGCACCGCACCTGCTGCAAAAACCTCGGTAATCGGCGACCCCATCAAAAAAGCCGCCATATCGAAGTCATGAATGGTCATGTCGAGGAAAATCCCACCTGATACTTTTACATATTCAATCGGCGGTGGGCCGGGGTCGCGGCTGGTGATGCGTAAAATATGCGGATCGCCTACGCCGCCGGAGGCGATCACATCGCGTACCTGGGCAAAGTTCGGGTCGAAACGCCGGTTGAAACCGATTTGCAGTTTCACACCTGCCTTGTCCACTGCTGCCAGAGCCGCATCAATGCGTTCCAGGTCAAAATCAATCGGCTTTTCGCAGAAGATATGTTTGCCCGCTTCTGCCGCCTCGGTGATGATGCGGGAATGGGTGTCCGTTGCGCTGCAAATCGCCACCGCCTGAATATTCGGGTTTGCCAGAATATCCTGATAATCCGCCGTTGCCAGCGGAATATTCAGTTTTTCTGCCGTCTGTTTAGCCGCGTCTGCTGCCACGTCGGCAATACCAGTTACCTTTGCTCCGGGAACCCGATAGGCCAGGTTTTCCGCGTGTAGTTTACCAATGCGCCCCGCGCCAATCACGCCAATGTTGATTGTCATAGTCCCAGGCCTCGCAGGTAGTCGCGGTTGCGTGCGGCGCTGCGTTTGGGCGCGTCCAGGCTGGCGTCCAGCACATCCTGTTCGACGATAGCCCAGCCATCATAGCCCAGGCCCTCCATCGTCTTGATAATGTTGGGGAAGTCAACATTTCCCTTGCCCAGTTCGCAGAAGACACCTGCCGCCGTCGCCTCAAAATAATCCAGATCATCAGCGATGGCCTTTGCTCGAACTGCCGGGTCACAATCCTTGAGGTGTAGGTAGCGTACTCGTTCACCATATTCCTGCACGCACGCCAGCGCATCGCCGCCCGCGTACTGCCAGTGGCCGGTATCGAGGCATAAACCGATTAGGTCATAATCAGCCCGTTCCATCAGGTTACGCACTTCCTCTGCCGTTTCGACATGACCAGCGCAGTGATGATGAAAGGTCACTTTTAAACCAAGTTCGTCAAAAATTTTTCGGGCTACACGATTTACACCAGCGGCATAGACATCCCATTCACTGGCGGAAAGGTGCGAAGTTCCGGTGCGTTTGCCAGCTTTTTTTGTCAGTTCCGTGTTTGTCCCATTGTCGTCTGCCAGCACGATGCAGACCGCGCCCAGTGTCGCCAGCAGTTTGCCCACTTTCAGCGCGTGGGCTTCTGTCGCTTCCACTGCGCCGGGGTCAGCGAAGTTGCATGGCACATACGACGATAATAGTCGCAGGCCGCGCTTATCCAGTTCCGGGCGCAGGACATCGGGATCAGTTGGCAAGTACCCCCACGGGCCGAGTTCCAGCCCGGTATGACCTGTTTCGGCGATTTCGTCCAGTACCTGTGTATATGGGTATTTTTGAGCGATGCCTTCAAATTCATAAATGCCCCAGGAAACCGGGGCGTTGGCGATGCGTATCGTCATACAAAAATCCTTGAGTTTTAGAGAAAATAACGCTGTTTTTGGCGGGCATCTTCGTAAGCCTGTCGGGCTTCCTGTACAGCCGGGTTATCCGACACCTCCGCAACAGCCACGTCCCACCACGATTCATACCCGCTCACACGTTGGCTGCGATCCGTTTCGACCACGATGCACACCGTTTGCTGAATCGATTTGGCCTGTTCCAGGGCGTCAGCCAGCTCCACTCGGTTCGCCGCGCGGATAACGTATGCGCCCAGACTGCCAACGTTTGCTGCGTAATTGACTGGCAGGACTTCGCCATCAAGCTGACCGGACTCGGTGCGATAGCGGTATTTAGTGCCGAATCCGTCGCTGCCAACTGATTTAGACAACCCCCCAATGCTGGCATAACCGTGATTGTCGATCAGCACAACGGTTAGCTTGATACCTTCCTGAACGGCGGTCACGACTTCACTGGACATCATCAGGTACGATGCGTCGCCAACCATCACATAAATTTCACGTTCTGGCGCGGCTAACTTTGCGCCTAGCCCGCCCGCGATTTCGTATCCCATTGTCGAGTATCCATATTCGAGATGATAGCCTTTTGGATTGCGGGTTCGCCACAGTTTGTGCAGGTCGCCCGGTAGACTACCCGCCGCGCACAGCACCACATCTTCAGGGTTGGAGAGGGTATTGACCAATCCGACGACTTCACCTTGACTCAGCAGTGGCTCATGTTCGAGATTGTAGATACGGTTGACTTCGGCATCCCATTCGGTATTGTATTGCTTCGTCCGTGCTTGGTAGCTTTCATCAGTGTGCCAGCCTTCCAGCAAATCCATCAGTTCGTCCAGCGTTGCTCTGGCATCGGCAACCAACGGCAGCGCGTTATGTTTGTAAGCGTCAAATTCTGCCACGTTAATGTTGATAAACCGTACACCTGCTTCCTGAAAAGCGGTTTTGGAGGCAGTAGTAAAGTCGCTGTAGCGGGTGCCAATCCCAATGATGAGGTCGGCTTCCCGCGCCAGGATGTTCGCGCCGGGTGTTCCTGTTGCGCCAATTGCACCGAGATTCAGTCGATGATTGTAAGGCAGCGCTCCTTTTCCGGCCATCGTTTCCCCGACGGGAATACCGAGCTTTTCGACGAACAGTTGCAGAATGTCAGTTGCCTCGCTGTAATGAACCCCGCCACCCGCGATAATCAGCGGTTGTTTGCTGGTGCGAATCCACTCCGCCGCCTGCCTTAAAAAGCCCATATCGGCCCGGTTGCGCGGAATGTGCCACACACGCTGCTCGAACATCGCCGCTGGGTACTCATACGCCATCGCCTGGACATCCTGCGGCAGTGCCAGTGTCACCGCTCCGGTATCGGAAGGTGAGGTCAAAACCCGCATCGCCTCCGGCAGCGCGGCGAGGAGTTGTTCCGATCGGTTGATGCGGTCCCAATAGCGTGATACTGGCTTGAAACAGTCGTTGACTGAAATATCCTGGCTGTGTTCCGACTCTAACTGTTGTAAAACCGGCGCTTGCAGCCGCTCTGCGAAGATATCGCCCGGCAGCAGCAGCACCGGAAGTCGATTGATAGTTGCACAGGCTGCTCCCGTGACCATATTGGTTGCCCCTGGGCCAATCGAACTGGTGCAGACGAAGGTTTGCAGGCGGTTTTTCATTTTTGTGTAGGCAATCGCTGCGTGAACCATTGCCTGTTCATTCCGCGCCTGGTAGTAGCGGAAGTCCTCCCGATACTGCTGGAGCGCTTGCCCGACGCCCGCCACATTGCCATGTCCAAAGATGCCCCAGCACCCCGCGAAAAATGGTTGTGTCAGCCCATCCCGCTCTACATACTGGTGCTGCAAAAAGTGAATGATGGCCTGCGCCACCGTTAAACGTGTCGTATTCATGAAATATCCTTATCCCTGCCGGAAGAAAATTTAAATTTGTGCTTTAACTATCGGTTTTCTCTTTGTGCTATCTGTTCTTGCCTGTTTTCAGGCGCTACTTTTCCATCTCATGTGTCACGACTGGCAGGCGCGGGTCAATCCCCGTCCACTGTGCTTTCACCCAGGCATAGGCCGGATCATCGACGTTTGCCAATGATTGTGCCGACCCCGCCAGAAAATTCAGATAATACGTCGTGTAGCCATGAGCGCTCACTACAGGATGATACCCTTCTGGCACCAGTACCGCATCGTGATTTTGCGCCATCATCACGGCGTCAATCGTTCGGCTGTCGTTGTACACACGCTGATAAGCATAACCTTCCGGGCGGTCAATTTTGTAAAAATAAATTTCTTCCAGATCGGCTTCCAGCAAATTGTTGTTCGCGTCCACGCGATGAACATCATGTTTATGGGGCGGGTAGCTCGACCAGTTTCCGCCCGGTGTGTATACCTCAACCGCTACTATGCGATGACAGTCGAATCCCGGCGGCAAAATGCCATTAATTTGCCTAGAAGCATTATCCCCGCCGCGCAGTTCAATTGGGCTTTTTTCAGGCGTGACGAGTTGTGCAGGGTGGTCTTCATCCGTCTCCACCCAACAGGATGCAACCTCGAAACCTTCCGATAGGGCTTCAACCTCGAAATCAGTTCGCCGGGGTAAATACACAGCGTAGGGCATCCCGGCGAAGACATTGGTTCGTCTTCCCACATTCTCGAAATCGCCCTTGCTCGTTTTTACCCGGCAGCGCCCACCGAGAATGACATGAGCGTATTCATACTCACCTGTGTTGGCGCTCCAGCTTTCACCCTTGCTTAATCGCCGTGCCGCCATATTGAGATACTGCCACCCTGCCTGTGCCGCCGAAACTTCGGCGAAAACCCCATTGCCGCCTTTATCCTTTGAGCGGATGAGCATGGTTTCAGCGGTATATTGCATGGTTTCTCCCTGCTGATTTGGCACTAGGATGGTTTGCAAAAGCGATTGTATAGTATAGCGTATCCTTCGTAATCGTCACGGATTGGTCATGACACCATTTATACGAGATCGCTTCACCTGGCTCGCCTATCTGATGCTGGGTTATTACGGTTATCTGCAATCCTGCGCTGGCCCGGCGATGCCCTTTCTTGGCGCAGAGCTTAACCTGAGTTATACCGAGCGCGGTTTTCATTTTAGCGCTTTTGCTCTGGGTATGGTACTTGCGGGGCTAACGACGGATCGTCTGGCGCGGCTGCTGGGGCGGCGGCTTACTTTCTGGGCGGGCAGCGCGGGTATGGTGCTGGGTGCCTTATTATTCGCTGCCGGACAATCCTCACTGATTAGTATCGTCGGGCAGTTTATGATGGGGTTTGTTGGGACATGGATGCTCATCATGATTCAGGCTACTTTGGCCGATCATCATGGCGAACAGCGCTCTATTGCTCTCACTGAAGCCAATATTTTCGCGGGGGTTACGGTCACAATTGCGCCATTGGCGATTAGTTCGCTGGAACGGATTGGCTTTGGCTGGCGTGGTGGTATTCTGCTTCCGGTCATCACCTGGCTACTGCTGGCTGTGTTTTTCTGGCGGGTGCGCTTTCCAGCCAATTTGAAACCTGCTACTTCTGAAATAGGAAAAGCACGACTACCTGGAACATTCTGGATTTATTGGTTCATCGTTGTGCTGGTTGTTTCGGTGGAATGGTGTGTTGGTTTCTGGGGTGCGGATTTCCTCGAAAAGGTGGTCGGCTTGCCCAGGGTCGATGCCGCTGGCGCGATGGTTGCCTTTTTCTTCGCCTATGTAGTCGGGCGATCTCTGGGAAGCCGTCTTGCCCGCGCCTTCGCTGTTGATACACTTCTGTTTGCGGCGGTTGGTGTGGCTATGGTAGGCTTTTTGATGTTCTGGCTAACCACTGCTGTTTTGTTCAATCTGGTTGGGCTTTTTATCTGTGGTATCGGGGTCAGCAATTTGTTCCCGTTGACACTTTCAGCAGCTACTCGTGTTGCACCTGAACAGGCTAACGCGGCCAGTGCCCGTGTCTCGCTGGCTGCGGGCGTTGCTATCCTGATTATGCCACAAGTGCTTGGCACATCGGCGGACAGTATTGGTATTAAGCTTGCTTTTGCGGTGGTTCCACTGCTGCTGGTTGGTGTGCTGGCGGTAACAGCGGCGGCATCCTGGTATAGCCGAGGACAGTTGGTGAAACAGACTTCTTCATGAAATTAGGAGATCATTATGCTAAAAGTTGGCTTGATCGGTTGTGGCAATGTCGTCAGTTATGGTCACAAACCGGCTTTGACATCCCTCAATGATGTTCAGCTTGTCGCCCTGGCGGATGTGACCGAAGCCCGACGCAAAATCGGTCAGGATTGGTTTGGGCTGTCGGATGAAAATTTATACAGCGATTATCATGATGTGCTGGCGCGTCCTGATGTGGAAGCGGTCGCCATCACGGTGCCACAGGCTTTTCGCCGCGAAATTGTGCTGGATGCGATTAAGGCTGGTAAACATGTCCTGAGTGAGAAGCCCATTGCCCTGACACCTGCCATTGCTGCTGAACTCATTGCTGCGGCGGATGCTGCCGGGGTAACGTTTGGTATGGTTCATAACTATCACTTCTTGCCGGAATATCGTCGCATCAAGGAACTGCTCGACTCCGGAACAATTGGTGACCTGCGGGTACTCACCATGCACTACCTCGGCGTGATCGACTATCCTGGTGCAGCGGAATACAAAGCCGACTGGCGACACACGATGGCGGCGGGGGGTGGGGTGCTGACAGATATGATTCACGGTGTTTATCTGGCGGAGTGGCTTTTTGGCGCCCCTGCCCAGCAGGTGATGGCCTTTGTCGATGCGCCAACTTATGCCCATCGTGGCCCGGTGGTGGAAGACCTTGCCCTTGTTCAGGTCGCTTTTCCAACAGGGTATGCCACCATTCATATGGGATGGGGACAGGGGGTTGGCGGCGTAGATGCCAGCGGCAGTGCCGGACATTTGCGAATGCGTTATAACCAGTACCAGACCAGCGGCTTTAACCAGCCTGCTGAACTCTACACCATCCGCGAATGGGAGCGGGCCGACCATCTACTTGATAATCTGCCGACACACATGGACAACATTGCTCGCTCATTCACCCAGCTTTGGGCAAATTTCCGTGACGCAATTCATGACCGCCGACCAACGATTGCGCCTGCAAAGGCTGGTGCCCGCGCTCTTGAACTCGCCCTTGCTGCTTATCAATCCGGCGTAACCGGACAGATTGTGACTCTACCCTTGTCGCCAGATAATCCGGTGTATCAGCAGGGCATCGAGGGTATTAAATCCCTTACTCCCTGGCAATTCAGCCGCACCCAATCTGCTGGTTTGTTTGGTCTGCGAGGTTAAGTTGCTTTAGGGTTCGCAATTCGATGAGGGGCATGAGGTATCCATGCCCTTGCATATTACTGATCAAACTGAAACAGCGAACAACCGCCATCCAACAGTAAAATTGTCCCGGTCATGTAGGCTGTTGCTGGAGAGCATAGATAGACAACAGCCTGCGCGATTTCGGTAGGTGTTCCCGGTTCTCCCAGTGGGATGACATTTGCCACCCGCGCCGCGTACTGGGGTTCCTCGATCAGTTGCCGGCCGGCCAGCCCGGCTTTGACAATTCCGGGGGCAACTGCGTTGACGCGGATGCCATATTGCGCCAGTTCGCGTGCCATACTGCGTGTTAGCATATCTACGCCGGCTTTACTGGCGCTGTATGGAGTGATTTCCGGCCAGGGAATGCTGCCGACCCAACTACTGGTCAAAATCATGCGCCCCTTTACCCCATCCATGACCATTTTACGCGCCGCTGCCTGGCACACATTGAAACATCCGGTCAGGTTAATATCCAGATGCTTTTGCCATGTATCCGGGGTCACTTCTAAAAATGGCGCAGATTCGACGATGCCGGCATTAGAACACATAATGTCCAGTCGTTCTAAACCAGCGATGGCCGCATTAACTGTGCTTCTATCGCGCACATCAATCTGTTGATACTGCGCTAACCCCGCTGCCTGAACCCGCTCAAGCTGCGCTGCTGCATCCGCTGGCGATTTTATATCCCAGATGCTGACGCTGGCACCTTCCTTCGCCAGGTGCAGTGCCATCTCATTACCCAGGTCGCCGGCTCCGCCTGTCACCACAGCGACCTGTCCATCCAGCATACCCATAATTTTGTTCCGTTATTGCTACCTGATTGTAGTGAACCAGATTCCCGCTTGCACATATGTATTCCCCCTTTCCCAGATAACACGGGGAAAGGGGTAGAGGAATAAAATGCTAATCGGTGAATGACGCCAGCGCTTGATCCAGAATAGTGAAAATCTGCCGTCCCATTGGTACCAAAGGATCGCCTGCCGTGCTGGAAAATCGGGGTACTGATACCCGAATAAAAATATTATCCCGTACAAAAATGGCATCCGATCCATAAGTGCCGCCGCCGAAAGCATTAGGCAGTGGGAAGTTTTCACGTTCTTCGGCCCGTTCCAGCGTTCGCAGATTGCCACGTACTTCTGTCCAGTAGGTGCTGGCTGATTCCGGTTCATCGAATACACCGAATGTCAGCTCCATCAAACCGCCGCCTGCTTCATTGAAGCTGATGCGCGCCGTTTCGCCACCGGGTCTGTCAACATACTGGGGGTTAACTGCTGTGTCCCGTCGCCAGCTAATGACTCCGGCATTGATCGTTCCCGGCACACTCGAAAGAATATGGTCGAGCAGCACCCGCCCCGCAGCTATGGTTTCAGCTTCTGGTGTGGCTTCAGCTTCCGCTGCGGCCTCTGCCTCGCCTGCTGCTGGTACATTCACCTGTTCGCCATCCCGTAGTATCCCTGCCAGATTGACGCGCTGCAAATCAGCATCTTCGGTCGCGCCGCCAGCCGCCTCAATCGCATCACTCACTCGACTGCCCTGAGGCAGATAAAGAGTGGCTCACGTGTTTACAACTGCCCCCGTCACATAAACTGTGATGGTCGGAATAGGTGTTGGCTCAGCCGTTGGCGTAATATCCAGATTATCTGGCGCACAGGCGGCCAGCAAAATAAGTAGAATGATCGTAATCAGGCTTCGACGAGCCATGATGCCCCCTCTGAATTGCCGCAAAAAAGCCAATGGGTTTTATCATACCCTTTATGGTGTGAATTTGGTCGTCTCATGTGTCCTGCTGCCAGGTAAGGGCAGAGACACAGTTCCGTCCTGCAATCAATAGCTGCAAGTTTAATCATCTCCGCCATTAACCGGGACGAGGCGCAGTCGCTCTGGCACTTCGCCCGTCATGACCATGTGCGCCACTTCCATTTCTGATACTTCATCTTTGGAAAAGTCACCAACTTTCTGCCCATGGCTGATGATGGTGAAGCGGTCAGCGACATGGTGAACATGGCCTATATTGTGCGTGATGAAGATCACCGACAGGCCGCGTTCTTTCGCTGCACGGGTGTATTCCAGCACCTTTGCTGTTTCTCCCACAGAGAGCGCTGAAGTCGGCTCGTCCAGAATCAGCAGTTTTTTACCGAAGTAAACGGCTCGTCCGATGGCGATAGACTGCCGCTCCCCGCCGGAGAGCGATCCTACCGGTTCTTCGGTATTACGGATGTGTATGCCGATGTCACGCAGTGCTTCGCGTGTGCGAAGTGCCATTTCTGCTTTATCAAGAATTTCCAGCGGCCCGACACGCCGTGTAATTTCCTGCCCCAGCCAGAAATTACGCGAAATACTCATCAAGGGCACCAGCGCTAAATCCTGATAAACAGTTTCAATGCCCAGTTCACGGGCGTCATGCGGCGAATTGATCTCAACGGTGTTACCCTCAAACTGAATTTCTCCTGCGCTCGGTGTATGCACGCCGGTCAGAATTTTGATCAGTGTTGATTTGCCCGCGCCATTGTCTCCCAGCAGACCTACAATTTCCTGCCGGTCAACTTTAAAGTCAATGCCGCGCAGCACATGAATCGTGCCGAACACCTTATGAATGTCGCGCATTTCAACCATTGGCGTCGATTCGCTCATGTTTTGGTTCTCCTGCTGACCGTATTGATTACGACGGCGATGATGATGATGACGCCGATCACGCCATTGAAGACGCGCGGGTTCATGCCCACCAGCACCAGCCCTGTCTGCAAAATGCCGAAGATGAACACCCCTAGCAGCGAACCGAAGATGCTACCGTAACCGCCTGTCAGCAGCGTTCCGCCGATCACCGATGCGGCGATAACTTCCAGCTCCAACCCTTCGCCTCGTAATGCATCAACACTCTGTACACGCGATACATCGAAGATTGCTGCTACACCTACCAGCACGGCCAGTATGATGAAATTCAACACTTTCACGCGGTTGGTATTGATACCCTGTGCGCGCGCTGCGCCGGGGTTGCCGCCTACAGCGAAGGTTGCGTTGCCGTAGCGTGTCTGATTAAGGACGAACTGGAACACAATCACGAGCAGGAACCACCAGAACACACCAATGCGCAAATTGATTTCACGTGGGAGTTGACCGAAGAATGGCAGTGCTTCGATGCGTCCATTCATCAGGTCAAAGAAGCTGACTTCAAGTAAGCTGCTGGTCTGTCCGAACTGATCTATCGCGCTGCCCACCAGGATGTACAGCACCGCCAGCACCGCTATTAGCGTTATTGTAAAGCGAGTGAATGTTCCAACCAGGAATAAATCACGAAAGTCATTAGGTTCATTGGCATAATTCGCCAGCCGCCCCCGGAATGCCTGCCATTGACTGACCAGCAGTGATCGAGCGATGAGCAGGATGCCAATTGCCAGCGCCAGTGATCCGGCGATCAATACCCACCGGTTGATGGCGATGTTGGGCGGCGTGTTTCCGAAATAATCGGCATAGCGTAAGATGCGCCCCTCTGACACTAACAGCAGCGGAATTGCCCGGAAGGCCAGCAGTGTGCCGAGCGTGACAATAAACGACGGAATCCCTGTCCGAATGAGAATTGTCCCATTGACATAGCCCAGAAATCCGGTCAAAGTCAGCGCCATAATTGCGGAGAGAATAGGCGGTTGTGCCGGGAAGTTTTGCGGGAGCTGTCCTGTGATGGCTTGCACAAAGATCAAAACAGCGGTCGCCAGCAGGATTAGCCCACCTGCTGTGCTGACAAGTGCCATCGTACTTCGCTGGCCTCGCCTTAATAACCCGGAGCCGCCCAGAAAACAGGCAAAGCCCAGTGCCAGCGCCGCCAGAAAGATGAAGACCATCGGCAGTTGCCCGGTTATCAGACCCAGAAATGCCAATCCGCTCACACCTAGCAGCGACCCTACCGACAGATCGAACTCGCCGGAGATCATCAGCATGGTGATGCCAATTGCCACCACGCCGCGCGTGATATTGGTCGAAAGCGCTCCCGCCAACGCACGCGGTTCAAGAAACAGATCAGATGCCACCGAAAAAATAATCATAATGGCAATCAGACCGATAATTGCACCTGCGCCTGGTGATTGAGCCAGTGAGTTACGAATGACCTGATCGGCTGGCGCGGGCAGGGCGCGGGTATCGCGGCTTAGGGCACGTTCTTCCAGTGAAGCCGCCACTGTTTGCCGGGTCATCCGGGTATCCATTTCTTTCGTCACATAGCGATACGCCACAACACATGAAAGAAAAATGAGCAATCCTGGTGCGGTCAACGCCTGTACACCTGGCAGATTGTCGAGAAAAGTGCCGCTGCGTGGGATGATGCCTGAAATCTTAAAAAGACCGGACATCAGGGAAATGCCGCCGAATAATGCTGTGAGCAGCAGTACCCATTGTCCCAGCGCCCATGCTCGACGGTCACGTTGCAGAAAGCCAAAAGCTGTTCTCAGAGTAACCACACCCCAGATAGCTGTCGCAATGATGGTTACCAGTTCAAGTGGATTGAGATCGCGTCGGCTAAGTCCCACACGTGGCCCTAATGGTAACCATCCGGTCAATATCTGTTCAGCAATAAACAGGCTGAAAATGCCAATGAGTCCCAACAGTACCACGCTCAACAGGACGCCCGGTGGCATAGGGTTGTTTTCGCTAAAATAGCCCTTAATAGAGGGTGTTCGCTCATGGCGGATGAAGCCCCACGCTGTGCGGAGTGTCACCAGCCCCCAGGCGATTGCCCCTGCTGCGGCGAGAATTTCCGTCAGATTGATGTCTCTACGGCTGATGTTGACTCTTTCGCCAAGTGGCAGCCATCCGGCAATAATCTGCTCAGCAATCACGAAACTGGCGAGACTGATGACCAACAGCAGGATGGTATTCCAATTCAGACGGCCTGTGGTGCGGCTTGTGCCGCGCGTAGCCGAAGTTGTCGAAGCCATGGAAAAACTTTCTGTTCGTGTAAAAAACAGTATTCACCTGACTATAGAAATGGGGGAGCATCTTCTGCCCCCCCATCGTCTTGCTGAGTAAGAGGAAATCCGTCCGGTTTAGCGGTAACCGCCTGCGGTCAGTTCCTTGATTGCTGCAACATTGCTGTTATCGATTACGCCAGGGCCAGTGAAGATGTCACCGCCGGGGGCGAGTTTGTACTGGCTGTTCAGATACAGCCACATAATCGTCTCGAAACCCTGAAGGTAAGGCTGCTGGTCAATTGCCTGAAGCAGGACACCGCTCTCGATCATGTCATAAATTTCCGCACTGGTGTCATGCGTGGTTGCATACAGCGTGCCGGGTTCTCTGCCGCTTTCCTGTACATACAGGTTCAGCGCTGACGAAGGCAACGGGCCGAGCATGAAAATTGCGTTGGTATCCGCGTTCGCCGCGAAATAGTCAGCAATTGTTGCCGAGCTTTCTGCCGGGTTGTTGTTGATGTTCAGGATGTCCAGTGTGACGCCCATCTCATCGAACACGCTCTGAACACCAGCGCAGCGTGCTTCCAGACCACTATGACCCTGTTCCTGAATCGTGCAGACGCCTTTTGCGATGGTCGCGCCGTCAGCTTCAGCCTGTGCGAATACGCGGCGGGCATTGCTCACACCACCGGTAAATTCGTTCGCGCCAACATAGAACAATGTCGGCAGGGCGCGGTCAGTGCCAGCATTCGGGTCAGCGGTGTTATAGACGATGACCGGGATCCCCAGGTCAGCGGCTGTTTCGACGCCGCTGCGGATCACTTCTGGATCAGGTACGGTTGTGCCAATGCCATCCGGGTTGCTCGCCAGTGCATCTTCCCAGTAACCAGCCATACCTTCCAGGCTGAACTGTTCATCACCCAGCCACAGGCAGTCTGCATCCAGCAAGGCGCAGGCATCTTCCTGTCCCTTGATAACCACAGTCCAGAAAGGATTGCCGGGGCCGCCATGGCTTACCATGCGGAATACCAAACCGTCATCCTGCGCGCCGGCCAACCCAAAACTCGCCAGCAGCACGCCGACAATGAGAACAACAACGGGGATCAAACGCTTAATCATAGAGTACTCTCCTCAGGATTTTAACTTTGCATGAATGTAATTTCGCATTGCTAGTGTTGGAATCGTTGAATATAAGTTGCTCCTTTATGCTTGGATACAGGTAGACCATGTCTCATCAACACGTCCGACTGTGATAATACTTAATGTGCTAACGTCGCGCAAGCACTCCAAGCTAACTTCGCTTCAATTGACCATCCACAGTGCGCCAGATGTTAAGCGGATTGTCCGGCTTGAGCGCCTCTGGAAGCAGCACATCCGGCATATTCTGAAAGGCCACTGGCCGCAGGAATCGCTTTATAGCTGTCATTCCGACGGAAGTGGTCGAGGGTGCAGTAGTGGCGGGATAGGGGCCACCATGCTGCATCGCATATACCACTTCTACGCCTGTTGGAAATCCATTCCAGATTAAGCGTCCGACTTTCTCTTTCAGTAGGCTGTAAAGTTCACCTGCTGTGGTCACTTCATGGCTTTCTGCCTGGATTGTAGCGGTCAGATTGCCATGCAGCTTGCTGAGGGCGTTTTTCAGATCATCAAACGATGTGCATATCACAAACATGGTAACAGGCCCAAAATGTTCAGCCTGCAATGCCTCATCCCCACGAAAAGCAGCCGAATCAGTTTGCAGAACTGTATTGGCGTAGCAGTAACCCTCTGCTTCAACAGGACTACCCCCTGTGAGTAAACTTACACCGTTGCGGGCTGCCGTCCCTGACACAGCGGTGCTTAATCCACGTTCAATCGCGCTGTTCAGGAGTACACCGGCTGTGCGGTTTTCCATTAACTGGGTGAAATTATCGATAAACGACTGTGTTTCTAGCCCCTCAATCACAAAAATCAGACCCGGATTGGTACAAAACTGCCCGCTGCCCAACGTTACTGAGCCGACCAGTCCTTCGGCCAGTGCCTCACTCCGCGCCTTGATCGCGCCCGGCATAATAACCATGGGATTGACACTGCCCATTTCGGCGTAAACTGGGATGGGTTTGTCGCGCCGCGCGGCTGTATCAAAAATGGCTCGCCCTGCCCGCAGCGAACCGGTGAAGGCAATGGCTTCGATTAGTGGGTGCTGTACAATTGCCTGCCCTACCTCCGGGTCATTACCCTGAAGCAGCGAGAAAAATCCTGCCGGAAACCCCTGCGCTGCAATAGCTCGGTTGATCGCTCGACCCACCAGTTCCGAAGTGGCCGGGTGACCGGGATGTGCCTTGAGGATAACTGGGCACCCAGCCGCGAACGCTGATGCTGTGTCTCCGCCTGCCACCGAAAAGGCAAATGGGAAATTGCTAGCCGCAAATACCGCTACTGGCCCAATCGGCAGCAGCATTCGTCGAATGTCCGGGCGTGGGGCAGGTTGTCGTTCAGGTTGTGCAGTATCAATGATTGCCTCGACATACGACCCTTCTCGCAGGACATTTGCAAAGGAGCGTAGTTGTCCGGTTGTGCGCCCACGCTCACCGGTCAGTCGTGGAATGCCAAGTCCGGTTTCTTCGTCTGCTGTTGCCAGTAATTCATCCCCTAGCGCATCAATTTCTTCTGCTGCCTGTTCCAAAAATGCTGCCAGAGCGGTTGCAGGCATATTGCGGGTAATCTGGAATGCTTCACTGGCGGCGACTGCCGCTCGATCAATTTCCTTCAGGGTTGCGTTGTTGTAGTGCAAAGACCCCGCCGTTTTCGTGCGAGGATTTACGCTGGTAAAGGTTTTTGTTCCTTCGCGGCTTTCAATTCCAGCGATCAGATTACTCATCTGCTGCCCATCCTTAAGAGTGCTGTTGGCTGATTTTGCCTGAATCCTACCCGCCCGCCATAATCAGGGCAAATTTTTCTTGAGGAATTGAGGACAAAATGACAGATCATTTGCGCGTAGGGGTAATCGGCTGTGGAGCGATTGCTCAGATCATGCACCTGCCGTACCTGAATGAATACCATGATCATTTTGAATTGGCTGCGCTGGCTGATGTATCGCCAGCGGTCTTGAATGATGTGGGTGATTTTTATCATGTCACTGATCGCTATACGGACTGGCGCGAACTGGTCGCCCGCCCGGATATTGAAGCCGTGATTATCGCCCACAGCGGTTCGCATTACGCTTCAATTATGGCAGCACTTGATGCTGGTAAACACATTTTTACCGAAAAACCGCTCGCCTGGAATTTGCGCGAAGTGGAAGCTATCGCCACCTGTGCCGCCAAGAGTGATCGCATTCTGCAAATTGGATACCACAAACTCTATGATCCTGGCACGATTTATGCTCAGGAGCAGGTACGTGCCATGTCTGATCTTGCTTTTGCGCGGATTACAGTTTTACACCCCGCTAATGAACTGGGCTTTTCGCCCCATCGCCTCCGTCGTGGTAATGGGGTTGTTGTCGAAGGTCATGTTGATGTCGGTACCTGGGAATCGCAAATCAGCGGACAGCTTGCAGGGTTAGCAGGTGGCGATTTATCTCCCCTGGTTGACGAAGCCCTTGGCGCTCGTAAGGACGATCCTCGCCTTCGGCTGGGTTATGGCCTTATGACCATCAGCCTTATTCATCAGATTTACATGATGTTTGGCTTTCTTGGTCAGCCGACTCGTGTCCTCAGCGGCGAACTCTGGCGTGACGGTGAATCAATTCATGCGCTTATTGAATACCCAAACGATTTAAGGGTTTCGCTTGACTGGCATTTTCTCATGAACCTCAAGGACTACCGTGAGGAGTATGCTTTTTACGGCAATAATACCCGCGTTATTCTGCAATTTCCGTCACCGTATTTCCGCAATTTCCCTAGTCCGGTCATCATTCAAGGTGGGGAAGGAGAATTATCCTGGGAGAAGCATGTCACTGTTTCGTATGACGAGGCTTTCCGTAATGAACTACTGGCCTTTCATACCAATGTTGTCAATAATCGCCAGCCTGCAACGGGTGTGGCTGATGCCCTCCGGCACGCCCATTTTATCCAGTCACTGGTTGATGTGCTGCGCTGAAACCTGTACAGGAGTTCCAACGAATTTCTAACTGCTGTTCATCCACAATAGGCGTATGATGAAAAACCAAATGCCTGTTTTTGAAGAACCAAAAATTATTCCGATAATTCCACCTGCTCCCCCTGGTGCGCCGCCTGAACCGCCAACACCAGGGCCAACTAACCCACCAGAACCAGCACCCTTTCCTGGCCCTGAAGAGCCGCCTGTTCCTGGGCCGATTGATCCACCCTGGCCTGGCCCTTATGAACCGCCTTTGCCACAACCTGTGGAACCTCCGCTTCCAAACCCGGTCAATCCACCGCTGCCTAATCCAAACGATCCAACCTAGGTGCTGTCTTTTGCTTTCGCTTTTATGAAGTGGCTGGCTTGAGCCTTCGCCGTGATCGGACGAAATCATATCCGAGCCAGCCGACTGCCAGTATAACGAGTCCTGCCCCACCGATGATGAATGCGTTATCTCGCTGATTGTTCAGCCGCCGAAATTCGACCCCTTCGCCCAATAACATCATTGCTTCTGTTTGTGAGTCAACTGATACTTCTTCGCCTGATACCTGTTTTTGATAGGTTGTATTGTCTTGCAGTTTAATAGTGGCATCAATGAACTGCTGCGCCGCGATAGCTGCCAGCCCGATACCAATAATAATCAACGCAATTAAAATGCCACGAACCCAATCTTTATCAAGCATGATTAACCTGTCAACTATTTTGCGAATTCAGGCGGGGTCATTTACAATTCTGCCCCAATAGGATTTCATTTTAACGAAAGTTTTTGACTTATGACAGTTCGTGGGCGCTTGACCGGGAAGGTCGCGCTTATTACCGGAGCGGGGCGTGGGATTGGGCGTGGAATTGCCTTGCGTTTTGCCCGTGAAGGTGCGACGGTTGGTGTGGCTGATATACAGGCGTCTGACTGCGAGATCGTTGCAGCGGAAATAACCGCTGCTGGCGGGCAGTCAATCGCGCTTCCTGTGGACATCACTGATGAATCGCAAGTCAATCATGCTGTCGAAACCTTGACGGCACGTTTTGGCGACTGTAATGTATTGGTCAACAATGCAGCAGTTATGCCTTCAGGTAATCTCCATGAAACCTCAGTGACCGATTTTGACCGCTGTATCGCCGTGAATCTGCGCGGTGCATTTTTAGTCAGTCGCGCTGTCATGCCTGGAATGCTGGCGGCGGGGCAGGGGAGCATTATTCACATGGCATCTGTCACCGGCATTCTTGGCCTCCCCGGTTTGGCAATCTATTCCGCGACCAAAGGTGGCTTGATCGCGCTTGCTCGTGCCATGTCCACCGATTACGCCCGTTATGGTATTCGCGTGAACAGTGTTTCCCCTGGCACAATTGACTCGCCTATGCTCCACGATTTTCTGGCGGCGCAGGCCAATCCTGAACCCCTTCGTCAGCAGTTTGACGACATGCATCCCATCGGGCGTGTCGGCCAGATTGACGAGGTTGCCAGTGTTTTTGTTTTTCTCGCCTCCGACGAGTCCAGTTTCGTTACAGGAGCGAATTACACCGTTGACGGCGGACTCAGCGTCAAGGGCGAGCAGCCGCAGAATTAATTGGCGGCACTCTCTTCCGCCCAGATATTTTCGCATTGAAACTTTAAAGGATTTTCTCATGACTGTTCTTTCCCTTGTCCGTTATTATCACCCTGAAGTTGGCGAACGTGTCGGCCTCTTGTTGGATGGTGTCGTTCATGATGTTGCTGACCACCTGCCCACTATCAGCACTTTCCTCCGTTCCAGTGTCAACCACATTCCCGAAGCACTCGAAGGTCTGAGCGCCATTGCCGCTGACTCAACGATTCGTTATGACGCTGCCTTGTTTGAGAATGCACCCCAGGCGTTTATTCCTCACTGGCTGCCGCCGGTCGATGAGGCTGAAGTGTGGGCGGCGGGTGTTACCTACGAACGCAGCCGAGAAGCCCGTCAGGAAGAATCACAGGATGGTGGTGATGTTTATGCCCGTGTTTATGATGCCGAGCGCCCGGAATTGTTTTTCAAGGCGAATGGCTGGCGTGTTGTTGGCCCGCGTGCTGAAGTAGGCATCCGTGCTGATGCTACCTGGTCAGTGCCAGAGCCGGAACTGGCGGTTGTCTTCAATTCTGCTCTGGAAGTGGTGGGCTTCACAGTTGGCAATGACATGAGCAGCCGTGACATTGAAGGGGCGAATCCGCTTTATCTGCCGCAGGCCAAAGTCTATAAAGCATCCTGTGCGCTGGGGCCGGGTATCCTGCTTGCGCCCTCATTTGCATGGCCGCAGGCTACGATTCGCGTCACGATTCGCCGTGCTGGTTCAGTGGCTTTTATGGGTGAGGTGCATACTGACCGTATCAAGCGCCGGATTAATGAACTGGCGGATTACCTGGGCCGCAGCAGTGAATTTCCTGATGGTGTCATCTTACTCACGGGTACGGGAATCGTTCCTCCAACTGATTTCACCCTTCAGGCTGGTGATGAGGTCGAAATCACTATTGATGGCATCGGTACCCTCCTGAACACTGTCAAAGTGGTATAGGCATGAAAATCACTGCCATCGAATCGCTCCAGTGGGCGGAATATCCCCGCCTCATGGTTGTCCGCGTTTACACCGACACAGGCATTGTCGGTCTTGGCGAAACCGTTGATAAAATTCCCGGCGCAAAGGGTGCCTTACATGGCACAGTTGCGCCGCTGGCTCTCGGCCAGGACGCGCTTGATATTGAAGGTCTGTGGCGCTTTGTCATGGACAACATCATGTATCACGGTTACGCCGGTGCAGAAACTCGCGCTCTTTCTGCTTTGGAAGTCGCCCTATGGGACATTATGGGCAAATACTACGGTGCGCCGCTCTACCACCTGCTCGGCGGCAAAACTCGTGAGCGAATACCCACCTACAATACCTGTATTGGCTTCGGTGAAGTGCAGGATTATGCCGCCTGGCACGATGATGCTGGCGCACTGGCGCTCAGTTTGCTATCCGATGGCATCCGCGCCATGAAAATCTGGCCGTTTGACCGCTTCAGTGAGGCTTCCTTCGGCCAATATATCAGCCTTGCAGATGTCAACGAAGGTCTGAAACCTGTTCGCCAGATACGCGAGGCGGTTGGCGATCAGATGGAGATCGGTATTGAGTGTCATTTTCGCTGGAATCGCGCCAGTATTGAGCGTATCGCACGCGCCCTCGAACCCTACAATATTCTCTTTCTCGAAGATGTTTTGCCTGCCGTTTATGCTGATGAAATCAAGACTGTTTCTCAGAGAACGACTATCCCTATTATTGGCTCAGAACTGCTTATGACTCGCTGGCAGTTGCGTGACTGGCTGGCGAAAGGAGTTTCCCAGATTATCATGACCGACCCGGTGTGGAATGGTGGCATCGCTGAGACGCGAAAAATTGCCAATATGGCGGAAGCGTTTGGGGTGCCATTGGTCTTGCACAATGTTGCCGGGCCAATTTGCCACGCAGCCTGTATGCATATTGGCGCACATATCCCCAATCTGTATTATGTTGAGTCTGTTCGCGCTTTCTACAAAACTTATTTCCCGGTGTTAAGTGATTATGCGCCGGTTGTGCAGGATGGTCATCTCAGTATTCCGACAGGTCCCGGCCTCGGTGTCAATCTTCGCCCTGAACTGCTGGAACGTGCTGATCTCGTCCGCGAAACCAGCGATGGCGAAGGGCTTGCTGGAGGTCGGCGTGCGATGGGCGATCATTGGGCAGTCGAGGAAATTCGCTAATACCACGTCTGTGATTAGCCAATTTGAGGTTGTTCGATAGTCTTTTGTCTGAGAAGGCAGCGGCTGATTATTTTGAAATTCGCAAACCCATCCCGTCTACCATCCGTCCTATTGCCTCCATCGCCATTGGCTCAGGGCGGATGGTCGGTTTACGCACATATGGATTTCTGATGATACCTGCGCGGTGGAGCAGGTATTTCCGTGCGTGCAATGAATATTCATGTCCGCTTGCAGAGACCGCCTCTACTAACGCTTGTGCTTCGCCTAGAATGGCTTCCATATCCAGCAGATTGTTCGCTTTCCACGCTTCCCATACCCGCAAAAAATACTCATTAAATCCGACACCAGGTAGTAATCCCGCTGCGCCTTCTCGTAATTCATCTCGAAGTGCAATTCCGCCGACGCCGCCGAAAAGATTGAAATGTTCGCTCAATCGGGCTTTGAGTGCGCCGATGCGCTTTGCCGAACCCGGCCCTTCAATTTTGAAGTATTTAACATTTGGGGAACGGTGTGCGATTCGTGCCAGGTTTTCTGTTGAAAGCTGGCAGGGTGCATACTGCTGAATTTGTGGTGACTGCTGCACCATGACAGGTGTCTCTACTGCGTGGCCGATTTCAACATAATGTTCTACCAGATACATCTCGTCCAGCTTCATGGTGCTGGGTGGCAGAAGCATCAGCGCTGCTGGTTTCAGCCCAGCATAAAATTTTGCCTGTATGACAGCAGCCTCTGTACTACCTGGACTCATACCGATCACCAGCGGAACACGCTCATTGACTTCTTCGGACACTATTTCAGCAC
>CAYUTY010000025.1:0-37659 GCA_964447795.1 uncultured Anaerolineaceae bacterium | reverse complement strand
TGGTCGGTCATTTTATAGGCTTCGCTTGCGAATCCCCCTACGCCAATGCCATGTGCGCCGCCTTCCAGTTCAAACTGCACCACCCGCCGCAGGCTGGCCTCGTCAATCTGTCCGTTTGCATCAAAAGGAGTGATGAGAATGGGGATAATACCGCGTAGCGTATCCATTACTGCCCTTCTTTTCGCGCAAAAGTGTTATACTCTCAACCATAACTTGTTTCAGTCCGTGCGCCAAAAATTGCTCTTGCTTAAAAGGAATTATTTATGCGTCTTTATATCACCGGTGGCACTGGCCTTGTCGGCAGCAACGTGATTCGAGTTGCTCAGGAACGTCATCATGCTGAGGTGATTGCCGCGCTCTACGGCCCTCCACCGGATAAGAGCGTGAATTATACACTTGACCCTCTTGACATGGCCGACCATGACGCTGTTCATGCAGCGATCCGCAAATACAAACCGGATGCAGTTATCCACTGTGCCGCGCTTCTCGATCAACAGATTATGAATCGCCAGCGTGCCAAAGCCTGGTCAATCATGGTAGAGGGGACACGCGCTTTTGCTCATGCCTGCCGCGAAGTTGGTGCGCGTTTTATATTTGTCTCGTCTGACTGGGTTTTTGATGGCCGCGAAGCGCTGGTCGATGAAGAGTCGCCACCCTTCCCCGTCAACTTTTACGGTGTCATGAAAATGGCTTCCGAGCGCGAACTCAGCGCGATGGATGGTCTGAACTATGGGGTAGGGCGTCTGGCAGGTGTTTATGGTCTCAATCATGCCATTCCCTTGCTCACACGCTGGGTGCAGGGCGTTGGCTTTGGTGATCTGCCGAATTACTACGCCAATTGTTTTCGCCTGAACCAGCCTGCCTATGTCTGGCTCGATGGTGTCAATGAAATGGCACATCCTACATTGGCCTCCGACGGTGCGGACATGCTCCTCCGTCTTGCCCGTCACGACGCAAACGGCATTTTTCACTGCTTTGGCAGCCAGCCTGTTACCCGCCTTGATCTCGCCCGCCGTGTGGCCGATGTTTTCGATGGCGACCCCCTCCTCATTCAGGAAACCTTGCTGCCTGACGATGTGCGTGCTGACCACGCGGACATTCGGATTCCGTTTCGTACTGTCGCCAGTGTTGAGAAAACTGCTGCTGCCCTGGGTCGTCAGCCATTGAATGTTGTCGAAGGTCTTGAAGCCTTCAAGCATGAACTTAATTCGGTTGATCTTGTTCAGTTCGGCCTTTAATCTATTTATATTGCAGATGCCTCTGCTTGTCTCTATGTTAATGGAGAATGTGTCGGAGGTGCGGTTTGAATGGAGAAACTTACTGTGAAAGCTTTAACACTCACTGCCGACTGGTCACCCAGACCCGACTATAAACTCTCCGATGAGGAGCGCGATACTCATAAAGTGAAAACTGGTTCCCAGGTCTGGAAAAATCCACGTATCAATGTGGGTGAGTCACCTGATCCCACTCCCAAAGATGATGAAGTGATTATTCAGGTTGGCGCGGTAGGTATTTGTGGCTCAGATATGCACATGTACGAGCCAGGTAGTGATGGCTATATTCTCTACCCTGGTTTGACCCGTTTTCCCAATATCCTCGGTCACGAATTTTCCGGTAAGGTGGTGGAAGTTGGTAATGATGTCCATGATTTAAAAGTGGGCGATCTCGTCACGGCAGAAGAAATCCAGTGGTGCGGTACTTGCATTTCCTGCCGTCGTGGTTATGTCAACCACTGCGACAATATGGAAGAACTGGGTTTTACCACACCCGGCGCCATGGCCCAGTATATTCCGGTTCGCGCCCGCTACTGCTGGAAGCTGGATGAAATTGCGGATCGTGTTGGTGATGAACGTGAGGCCCTTGTCATGGGTGCAATGGTTGAGCCAACGGGTGTTTCTTACCATGCTATGTTCAACCGTATCCACACCTGGCAGCCGGGTGCTTATGTGGTTGTTTTTGGGGCAGGGCCAATTGGGCTTGCTGCTGAAGCGCTGGCGCTGGCGGCAGGCGCGGCGCAGGTCATCGTTTTTGATACTTCACCAGCCCGGCGCACCATTGCCGAACGTCTCGGTGCTACGGCTGTTATTGACCCGGTAGGCATCGACCTGAACGATGTTCTGCTTGACCTGACTTATGGACGCGGAGTCGATTTTGTAGTCGAAGCGGCGGGCGCACCTGGTCATACGCTGTCCCCTCTCACAAGCGGCCTGGCTGTCAATGCTACCATTGCCCATATTGGCCGTTCTGAGAAGCCAACGTCGCTGGCTCTCGAATACTATCAGGTGCGTGGTGTCCAGTTGGCAGGTTCGCTTGGCCATGCGGGGCATGGCACATTTCAGAATGTCATCCGGTTGATGGCTTCCGGTAGGCTTGATCTTCGCCCAATGGTCAGTGCACGTATGTCGCTGGATGATGCGCCAGTCGCTTTTAAACGGCTCGAAAATCGCCAGGATGCTAAAATCATCCTCCTGCCTGAATGATTTTATCGGATAAAAAACCTCATCTCCTCTGGTTGCTTTTTTGCTCTTCTATTCGTTTATGGAGAAGGGCTGGGAGATGGGGGTATGAGCAACTGGAGATCTTTCTATGTCTGTCGATTTTGGCCTTGCCCTTGTCGAAGCTCACCCCAAAACCCATCTCAGTAAATGGATGGATGATCTTGATATTATCCTGCCACAGTTGGGGGGACATTTTAAAAGCCTGTGGATGACCGACCACCTCTTTTGGGAAGATAATTTCAGCTACGAGGTGTGGACGGTATTATCGTTTCTCGCGGCTCGTTGGCCGTCCTTTGATATTGGCCCGATGGTCATGGGGCAGAGCTATCGCAACCCCGGTCTGCTGGCAAAGATGGCCGCCACACTCCAGATTTTTAGCGGCGGACGGCTTATGCTCGGCGTTGGTTCAGGCTGGAAGCAGGATGAATATCGGGCTTTCAATTACCCCTTTCCGCCGCACCCCGTCCGCCTCGAACAGTTGGTGGATACGCTCGAAATTCTCCGCCGGCTCTGGACGCAAACTGGCGAAGTGACTTACCAGGGCAAACACTATGCTCTTCATCATGCAATTCTTGAACCCAAGCCGGTTCCTGTCCCGCCGATTGTCATCGGGGTCAGCGGGGATAATGCCCTTCGTGTCGCTGCTCAGTATGCCGACTGGTGGAATTTGTCGGATGCGAACCTACCTCGTTTCAAAGATCGTCTGGCCGTCCTTAACAGACATTGTGAAAGTATCGGGCGCGACCCAGCGGAAATTCGCAGGACATGGTTTGGGCGTTTTGTTGTTGGCCGTACCGAAGCAGAAGTACAGCGTTTAGCGAACTCTCGCAACAAGCCCTACACGACTGAAAATGCTTTTCTTGGCACACCGGGCCAGATTGTCGAACAGTTGCTCCCGTTTGTTGAATTGGGTGTAGACTATTTTATGATTGATATTCTGGGGCTGCCCAATCCTGATATTACCGGGATGATTGTTGAAGAAATTTTGCCGAAGGTACAAAAATGAAACTAAAATGGTACGGACATGCCAGTTTTTTAATCACTTCCGACTCTGGCTTGACTATCATCACTGATCCTTACACGCCGGAGACATCAGGTTATAAACCAGTAGCGGAATCGCCAGATATTGTAATCATTTCTTCCGACAATGACAGTTATCACTGCCGTGCTGATCTTATTCCCGGTTCACCACTGGTTATCAATGCCCTCGAAATTGCCCAGCAGGGTGGCGAGCGGGTTGAGCAGGGTATCACCTTTCAGGCAGTTCGGGCGATGGAAGCGCTTGACCATCGTGAACATCATCCTGATCAGAATGGGATGTATCGCTTCAGCATTGATGGGGTAAGCATCGGTCACATGGGCGATGTTGGCAATCCCCTCACAGACGAACAGATTGCCTTTTTTGAAGGGGTTGATGTGCTGCTGGCGCTCACTGGCGGCCACCCGACAATCGCGCTGGACGACCTCAAGGCGGTGATTGACGAAGCCAGGCCGCGCCTGATCGTGCCGATGCACTTCCGCACTTTGCGCTACAAACCACGAAATACCTTCTGGATTGAAAAGTTTTTAAGTTACTTCCAGCCAGAACAGGTTGATTTCGCCTGCGATAGCGAGATCACAATCACACCGGATAAGCTTCCAGTGTCAACTCGCGTCCTTGTGCTGACCTATGCCTGAAAGTAGCTGCAAAATAAAATGCCCCTGCTCTACGCGGGGGCATCGCTCTTATATAAAGGGCATGGTTTACGAAGCAGGTGTGCTTTCTGGCGTTGCTTCTTCCATTTCGTCTGGAACGGTAGGCAGGTCATTATCCAGTTCGGGGAAGCCCGCGACTGGCTCTGTCCATAACTCACCGTCCAGATACGCCTGAAGGTTGTCGGTTGTCACAACAACCGAAGGCGTAAGGATGATGTTGCCGGTTTCTTCGCCCGCGAAAATCGCTGCCATGGTATCGATCACCGTAACACCCATGCGGAAGGGATCGACGCCCAATGTAGCGCTGAACTCGCCTTCGCCCAACAGATCAAGTGTTGGCTGGTTGCCGTCGATACCAACGGCGAAGAAATCTTTATTGATCGTCAGGCCAAGTTCCTGTGCGGCCAGCGCTGCACCAATCGCCATTTCGTCACTGTTGCCGTAGAACACATCAATATCAGGATTTGCTTGCAGTGCTGTCGCCGCGACCTGCTGACCAGTGGTACGCAGCCATTCACCGCTCTGCTCACCGACAACCTCTACGTTCGGGCAGTTCTTTTCCAGGCCTGCCTTGAAGCCGCCAGTGCGCCGGTGCGAGAAAATACTGTCGATGCCGAGCAGAATGAACACTTTACCAGTGGTTTCTTCTGGCGTCGAACCATATTTACCAGCAATCAGCTCACAGGTATAGGCCGCCAGCGCCTCTGCGCCGCCCCACTGATCGTAGCCAATATAGGCATTGACTACACCTTCATCAAAGGGGGTAATGAAGTTGTGCGCGAGAATCGGAATGCCTTTAGCATTGGCCGCGGTCACAGCGGTAATGGCTGAATCGGTGCCGATGGGGTTGATGCTGATAGCCTCAACACCTTTTTCCAGTAGCTGCTCAACGGTTGTAACAAAGGCTGCGAAATCACCTTCGCTGGCGGGCGCTTGTACTTCCAGCGTCCAGCCAAGTTCTTCAGCACGGGCGGATGCACCTTCCACCATTGCCACATGGAAAGGACTGGTCAGGGCGGGCGGGACGAAACCGACATAATGGGTATCTTCCTGGGCTGCCGCTGGTACAAACGCGATAGTTAGCGCCAGCGCCATGATAACGAGTAGAGAAAACGAAACACCTTTATGACGCATATTCAAAACTCCTCTTCCAAATAATATTCAGTCGGGATTCGATCCTCTCCCAACTGGCGCTTCAAACCGGCACATTTACTGTCCGGTGGATCGCAAAATTATTCGACAGCCGCTTTTCGCCGCAGGCGCAGCCATTGAACTTCCCCGCGCCGCACCACATCCAGGGCTACCGCCAGCACAATAATAGCACCAATGACAATCTCTTTTGCTCTGGGGTCAACGCTCAAATAAACCATGCTGGACTCGACCAGGCGAATGATAAAAACGCCGACCAAAGTTCCCCAGATGCCACCTGTGCCGCCAGAAAGCGCTGTGCCACCAATCACCACTGCTGCTACTGACATCAGCGTCATATTGGTGCCATTCTGATAGGCACCGGATACCAGTCTTCCCATAACCATAATGCCGCCAATGGAAGCCAGCAGTCCGCTAATACCATAAATCATGATTTTCATCATACTGACATTGATGCCGGAAAGCCGGGCAGCCGTTTCATTGCCGCCAATGGCATAGGTGTAACGACCAAATTTGGTATGTCGCAGCACGACCCAGACAATGGCATAAATAATAATGGCGATGATAAGCGCCATCGGGATGCGGATCTCACCAATTAGAATGGGGCTGGTGAGAAACGTCAGAAACTCATCCCGTTTGATATTAATCCCCGCGCCATTGGTAATCACCAGCGAAATACCCAGAAGAATACTTCTTGAGCCGAGCGTGACAATAAATGGATTCATATTCATCGCGGTGATAATGCCGCCTTGTAATAATCCAATTCCCATCCCCGCAGCCAGCGCAATCGGAATAGCTGCCCACGATGGAATCCCGCCTGCTATCTGTCCGCCTGCTATATTTGACCCGGCAATCAGAATAGCCGCAATCACACCGCTGAACGAAACCATCGCTTCAACAGACAGATCGATACCGCCGGTCAGGATGACAAAGGTTTGCCCGGCAGCGACCACACCAATCGCGGCAGCTTCCAGTCCAATCAGGAGCAGACTGGTCGGTGTGCGAAAGGCCGGAGCAGAAATCCACAGAAAAGCGCCCATTGCCAGCAGTACCAGCAGCGGGCCGGTATCGGCAATGAAGCGGCGTGCAATATTCCCTCCAGCGAGGGTAGGGCGGTTGGCGGTGATGTCACTCATGTGGCTGCCTTTGCAACTTCTGGTTTCATAGGTTCGCTTCCGGTGGCATATTCCATGATAATTTCTTCACTAGCTTCCTCTCGCCTCAAAAATCCAGCAACACACCCCTCACGAATAATCATGATGCGGTCACTCATGCCCAGGATTTCCGGGAGTTCGGAACTCACCATAATAATAGCCACACCCTGCTGTGCAAGCTGGTTGATGAGCTTATAAATTTCGACTTTTGCGCCGACGTCAATACCCCGTGTTGGTTCGTCAAAAATCAGAACGCGCGGCTCTGTTGCCAGCCATTTGCTCAGCACCACTTTTTGCTGGGTGCCGCCAGAGAGATTCATGACCATCTGGTTCTGGCTCGATGTTTTGATCGCCATATAATCGATATAGCGCTGAACCAGATTCGATTCGCGCCGGCGATTGGTCAAAGGGGTATTGGTCAGGTTTTTGAGAACCGCCAGAGTCATATTTTCTCGTGTGCTGAGTTTGAGAATGAGTCCCTGCTGTTTGCGGTCTTCTGTGAGAAGACCAATCCCCTGGCGGATGGCATCTCGTGGATTGCGAATGGTTACAGGACTGCCATCAATATAAAATTTACCGCTGTCAATGGGGTCAGCACCAAAGATGGCTCGGACAAGCTCAGTGCGCCCCGCGCCGACCAGTCCCGCAATTCCCAGTACCTCGCCTCTGTGAACCGTAAAACTAATGTCGCGCAGACGTTCCCCCTGGTTGAGGGATTCAACGCGCAGCACTTCTTCGCCAGGCTGCACAGGTTCTTTGGGGAATTTTTCGGAGAGGTCTCGTCCGACCATCAACCGGATCAGACTGTCAATGTTGAGTGTGCTGGTGGGCTGGGTAGTGATGTATTGACCATCTCGCAGTACCGTGATACGGTCGCTGATTTCAAAATTTTCTTCTAGGTGGTGGCTGATATAGATAACGGCGACCCCGCTGCTTTTTAATTCATTGATGATCGCAAATAAATCATCAATCTCGCGCAGACTCAATGCGGAAGTGGGTTCATCCATAATGATGAGATCGCTGCTGTGGTGTAGCGCTTTGGCGACCTCTACCATTTGCTGCTGAGCTACGCCTAACCGCCTCAGTGGGGTTCGTGGGTCGATGTTGAGGTGTAGTTTGGCGAGGAGACTACGCGTTTGCTCATGCATCTGTGACCAATTGAGCAGCACGCCGCGTTCCAGTTCACTTCCGAGAAACACATTTTCTGTGACAGTGAGCTGCGGTATTTGATTGAGTTCCTGATAGATAGTGGTGATACCTGCGATCTGTGCCTGGCGTGGTGTCGTAAAATTGACCGGCTGACCTTTGAATAACACATCTCCCGAATCGCGTTTATATACGCCGGAGATAATTTTCATCAGCGTGGATTTTCCGGCTCCATTTTCCCCTACCAGTCCATGAACCTCACTTTTACGCACCTCTAGATCAACATTGGATAGCGCCACCACGCCGGGAAAACGCTTGTTAATGGAACGCATCTCCAGCAGAACTGCTGGATTTTTACTGGACATTGAAGAAAAATTTTGCGCCACTGTCATAACTCGGAAATAGTAAAAATGATTGATTTTCAGGCCAAAATATTATTTTAATATGTAATTGTGAACGTTCACAGATGAGGCTAACATGGAATGATGAGTGTGTCAAGAACACTTGGCGGCAAAAAATATGACTTTTGGCTTATGAGCCTTAACACACTCTGAACAGTTTTTACCGGCAATTACGTTGGAGAAAAGTCGTTACAGTTGCCGTAACTATTTAATTCAGCTATTCTCCGCTTGTCAGACAGGCAACACTCTCAAAATCCTGAAAGTCGAAATAATTGCGGAAGCTGTCAATCTGCGTCGCAATGCCGCCTGTCAAATCGACCTGCCAGAGCGCATCGCGGCTGAGTTCGCTATCGCTGTTGTTACTGGTTGTGATATAGAGCGTACCATCATTGAAAAATGATAACCCTTCAGCATCACGCAGTGTTTCGCCTGTTTCATCCCATACCATCTCTGTTACTGGGACAGCCTCGATAGTGCCAGCTTCAGGATTCAGGGTATCAAAATCCAGGCGTGCAATCAGGCTGTCATAATTGTCATTGGTGGTGATGATGTAAAAAGTGCCGTCACGGGGGTCTATCGCCATATCTTCAATCTCGATATACCCAGGTTCAGGCAGGCCAGTCAGCATAATTTTGACGAAGTCATTACCCACGCCGAATACATTACGGATAGCCTCTCCAGTCACTGGGTTGATCTCAAACAGGTAGTTTTCTTCATCATGGGTGATGCCCCAAATGCGCCCTGTTGTCAGGTCAGCGGATAAGGCATCAACATCTTTCAGGTTAGATTGTCCCCAGGCGCGGCTGTTCGCCAGATTATCCAGTGGGGTTATACCAGACCCAATTGCTATGAACGTTCCCGTAGCCAGATCAAAATGACCGAACTGTCCTACATCACCGAGTTCCTCCACTGCATAGAGGGATGAAGCGTCAGCCGCAAATGTGATAGCCTCCACCTCAAAAGTCCCGGTGTAGCCAATCAATTCAGCTTCACCAGTCTGTTTGTTCATGCGCAGCAGGGTATTATCCTCGGTGTTATTTTTGATGTCATAATTGGCGACAGTATAGCAATAGGGTGTTAAATCCTGCGGCGCAGTTTCAACTACCAACCCCGGTTCGTAAGTGATGCTGCCCAGGAAAATCCGGTTATCAGGCTGCGGTTGTCCATCTCCGTCCACAACGCTGCTGCGCTGCATATTGCTCAGGTCGTACAGGCCGGTGTAAACATTATACGTTCCAGCAGGCAGATCAGCCGGAATTTTTGCTTCCCATTTATCAACTGCTCGCATATTAACCGGCCAATCCGTAGTAGGGAAAGCCCCTTGAAACGGCTTTTGATCGAAAGTGTAAGGTTGATCAGGATCACTTTCTGGATAGAGATGCAGGAATTGAGTTAAGTCTCTGTCTGTTTTTTTTCGGGTTTCCCACCAGAATTCAACTGATAACGTATCACCAAAAAATGTTCCAGATGGCATATCGTAGCCATCTAATCTGAAGCCTTCTACCGGAAAATCGTATGCTGCTGCTATCTGAGGCGGCGGAATTTCATGTGCGGGCGCAGCAGAAACCCGGTCGAGCAGCAGCATATCCGGGTTGAGCAGCGAATGTGTATCAGGATTAGACACAACCAGTCCCGTCGTGTCCGTCCAGGGGCGCAGGAAGGGCCAGGGGCCATACCATAGACGTAGCATAACATCATAGCTGGCAGGTGTTGGCAGGCTGCGTGGCAGTGGAACATAAACAGTTCGCCGCATTACCACCCCAGGGAACCATGCTGTTGCCGGGATTGGCCCCGCGTGCAGATCATCCGATTGTGTCATGCTGCTCAAATCAGCATGGTTGAGCGCATGAACGGATAAGCTGTAATCTTCGGGCAGGGCTTCATTAGCGCGCCAGTAAAACGTAATTTCGATTTCTCCACCCGGTTTCACATCTTTTGAAGCCAGTCGGTAGCCGACGAGTGACAAACGCCCGTTATCAAACTGGATATTGCTGGCATTAGCGAGAAAACGCGCTTCCAGCGCTGGGATGACGAACAGCGCCAATAGACACCAGGCAGTTGCTACTACTGCCACACCTGGCAAAAAACGCCGCGCAAATATCCATTGTTTCTCGCTGAAATGTTGCTGTGCATACCATAAAAAGACAGCCAGAATGATGGTTGCCCCGACCATCTCAAAAATTTCTTCAAAGACATACATCCACTCAGCAGATTTGTCATACTGCACGAAACCACGCAGAACAAATTCTTCTACCCCGATGCCGCTCACCATCATGATTCCCAGTCCGGTAAACATCAGGATGAAAAGCTGGCTGTCTTTACGAAAACCTTTCCAGAACGCCACCCCACTGATTGCTAACAGAATGCTCCCTGCAATGGCATAAGGTATACGCCATGCCTCGGTTGGTGTACGGGTAAGCAGGGTTTCATGGAATGAATAAAATTCGTCCAGACTGAGATAGACAAAAGTGATAGTAAGAAGTGTCCAGTAAAGTCGCTGCCATATTTTGAGTTCAGGGGTTAGCCAGCCATTTACCAGTGCAACCATCGCAATCGTAAAAAGCTGTACCGCAGAGAAGATAGTTCCCAGATTCATCTCATATTGCAGGTCAAGGAACCAGTCCCAGAATCCGGGTGCTTGGTTCGACTCGGCAATAAGGTGTAACGCTGCCAGCACGATTTCAAGGAAGATGGCGATGAGTAGAAAATTGCGGGTCAGGGGATTTATGCCGCCTTTCCACACAATGCGGGCACTGTAGAAACAGAAACCGGCAATTGCGGCAATGGAGGCGAAAAATAGCAACTGAAAAACGATCTGCATGTTGACCTTCTGATGGACATCACCTTGCAAGAGAGGCTAGTATAGTCCTGCCTTACGGTGCAGACAAGCATGGTTAAAAATGGTCGAGAGCTTTAGCGATATTGATTGATTAGATCGCGCAGCGTCCGCGCCGCTTCAGCGGGATAATCTGAGAAAATAATCCCCCGTGAGGAATTAATAATGAGGCCTTTTTTTATTTGATTTAATCCGGCTTGCACAACGGCTTTGGCTTCGCCACCCTGCGTTCCGACACCCGGCACAAGCAGTGTGATGTCAGCAGCAATGGCCCGCACCTGCCGCAATTCATCAGGGTAAGTAGCTCCTACAACCAGCATACAATTCTGATTACCATTCCATTCAGTCGAGGCTTTTTCAGCGATTAATTGCCATAATGGCTTGCCGTCAACTGACAGGTCTTGTATCTCACCCGCGCCAGGGTTAGAGGTTCGGCAGAGAATAATACATGCCTTGTCCTCTCGCTCAAGGAAAGGTTGCAGCGCTTCCTGCCCCATATATGGATGCAGGGTAACTGCATCGAAACTGAGACTGTCAAAAATCGCACCAGCATAGGCTTTGTTCGTTGAGGAGATATCAGCACGCTTGGCATCACAGATTGTGAAAATGTCCGGGTGGTGTGTTTGCAGGTGTTGCATCGTCAAGCGTAGTTCACGGAGACCATCTTCGCCGCGTGCCTCGTAAAAAGCCATATTCATTTTGTAGGCAGCGGTATAAGTATGGGTGGCCTCAATGATGGCCCGGTTGAACTCGAACTGGGGCAGGATTAGTTCGCGATATCGTGTGGGAATGCGGGTGATTTCGCTATCCAGTCCCACGCATAGCAGTGATTGAGCAGCCTCAGCACGGGTATTATATTTTTCCACTGCTTTCATATGTGACCTTGTCTTTTTGCCCACCCATGTGGGTCTTTTAACCAATCCTCCACAGAGCTTATCTCCTTCGTTCCTAATCGGTTCTCCTGAGAGGCTGATGCCAGGATGTGCCTGAAATTCGTAAGTGTATGCAGTCGGACATTCGCCGCAGCAAATGCCGTTTCTGCTTCCATAAATTCATAGCTCACAATAGCGATTACGTCAGTCACCTCAGCACCTTCATCACGCAGGACACGCACTGCATCCAGACTGCTGCCACCGGTTGTCACCATATCTTCTACCAGCAGCACCTTTTTACCGGTTGCATCGCCACCTTCAACTCGTTTTTGAGTACCATGTTCTTTTGCTTCCTTGCGAATGAAAAGGGATGGTTTCCCGGTCAGATAGGCCAATGCTGCACTGTGCGGAATACCACCAACGGCTACACCGGCAATGATGTCATAATGCAGCCCGGTTGTTTTTATGTAGCTGTCGAAGCCTTCAATCACAATTCTCCACTGGGGTGGATGAAACGGAATGCGGCGATTATCAACATAAACCGGTGAGCGGATGCCGGATTTAAATGTTACTGGCGCCGTCGGTGAGAAACCGCCGGAGCCAATCTCAAGCAGGGCGCTGGCGACTGCTTTGGCGGTGTCCAAGTTCAGGGTGTTACTCACTAAACTGTGCTTCCTGCGCGATGATTGCAGCTGCCATCGGCCCTCGATATACCAGCGCTGACCAGTATTGTACGGCTTCTATACCGAGTGACCGGTAAGCCTGGTAACTGCCGCCATTCAGCACACCACCGCATCCAATGATATCGACCGAATATCCATTCCTGCTTTTTATTTCTGTTAAGGCACGTGCCGTCTTTAGTGCTGTCGGATACAGTTTACCGCCACCAATTCCACCGGTACGCTCCGGGTTATCCGGTATAGGGTGGGGCAGGGTGTTGGTTGCCACAACGGCTCGCACGCCTACTGTCTCGAAAACACCCATTAAGACATGATACTGATTTTCGGACAGGTCAGGGCTGATTTTCACCCACAGCGGTATTGAGAGGTTGGTGCGCCGGATACATGCGACTGCTGCTTCACAGAGTAACAGGGCACGCGATTCAGTCTGCTTGCTTTTCGGATCGTCGTCGGTGTTTGGACAGCTCAGGTTGAGGGTGAACCACTTTGGGAAAACAGCTTTTTCCAAAAAAAAGCTGATGGACTCAGCCACCTCGTCATATTCCTGTCTCAGATCATCAACACCGGGACTGGCGGCGATATTGATACCGTAGTGCGCGGGCAAAGCGGCGCGACCTGCGCTTAAAAAAGCGGCTGATGCCTGTGCACCCGGATTTTTTAGCCCGACACGATTTTGAGTCGATTGGCTGGTTGTATCTCGCCAAATCACCGTACCGGAATTTCCCGAACGCAGCCAGCGGGTATATGAGCAAAATTCGACTGATCCGACCAGTGCGGGCATTGCACGCCAGCCAGGAATAATATTGTGACCCTCACTGACCGCTTTGAGCGCAGTTGCTTCATCTGCAAATCCATCACCTTTGATGAAGCCCGCCGCGAGTATCATAGGATGAGGCAGACGTAGTCCACCGACTTCCACAGGCTGTATTTCAGCACCCAGTCGATATATCGCAGCAAGTGTTGTTGGGATTAGCGGGGCATTGTCCAGTCTCCGCAGCATTTCCATAACCTGATGATGGGCATTCTGCGCGGACTGCTGGAAGGTGAGCGGTCGAATCAGGGCCCGATAAGCCAGATCGCTGGCATTGAGAAAAGCCTGTCGCAGGAGCTTCATGCCTGTTCCCAGAACAGATTGCGCCCAAATCCGGGCCGCGCGGTGATTTTTTCACCATCATATACCTGTTGGCCGCGAATTCTGGTTTCGCACACCTTGCCAAAAACACGCATTCCTTCAAATGGCGACCAACCACAGCGTGTGTGTAAGCTGGCACGATCAATCAGGTAGGTGGCATCCAGATCAACCACTGTGTAAGTATCTGCCGGGCATTTCAGTCCCCAGATGCGGCGCGGACTGTCCGCCACCAGCTCGATTACGCGCTCCAGTGACAGGCGGTTTTCTTGAACTGCCAGCAGCAGCAAGGGCAGTGTTGTTTCCAGACCGGGAACGCCATAAGGCGGTTTTGCCGATGCTTTTTCTTCCAGCGTATGCGGCGCATGATCGGATTCGACCACATCAATCAGACCTGATTGTAACCCGTGCCAGAGTGATTCCTGATCCTTAGGAGTTTTCAATTCAGGTTTCATGAGGCCAAGCGAACCGAGTGCAGGGAGATCATTTTCGGACAGATAAAGATGGTGCGGGCAGACGCCAATGGTAATGGGAAGCCCTTCGGCTTTAGCGTCTGCCAGATAAGCCATTTCTTCAGCAGTGCTGATGTGGAGAAAATGGGTTCGTTTTCGATATTTCTGCACCAGCGATAAAATTTCTGCTACCGTTTTGCCCTCGGCATGAACGGCGATGATACGTTCTTGCGGCCACGCTTTGAAATGTTGCTCTCGCATGGTCTGGTCATTAAGGAGCAGATCGCCGGTAGTGGCATTGCAGAACATTTTAAGGCCGCAGACTTTTTCAGCCACTTGCGGATATTCGGCGGAATTATCCCTTTGTGATGCCCCGAAGTAAACACCCCAATCACAGACTGCGCCTGCCGTTATCCGCTTGAACTTGGCATCAAGCATTCCCTGAGTAATGGTTGTAGGCGGAGTGTTGGGCATGTCGAAAACCGCCCAATACCCCCCAGCGACAGCGGCGGTAGTCTCGCTGGCGAATGTTGCTTTATGCGCCCAGTCCAGATCGCGCAGATGGACATGGGGATCAACCATACCCTGAATAATAATGGTATTTGCCATCAGACGTAAGCGTTTTCAAGAACTTTTGCCAGCAGCGCCATACGGACGAACATGCCATTTTCCATTTGTTCAAAGTAGACAGCACGTGAGTCGGCGTCCAGCAGATCATGGTCGGCGGCGGTTCCCATCTCATGTTTACGCGGCAGCGGATGCATCAGAATTGCATCTGCTTTTGCCTGATTAAGGACTGTAGGTGTCATGATGAAATCATCTTTAATGGCTTCATACTGCTCTGGATTATCCTGAAAACGCTCCTCCTGAACTCGCGTCCAGTAAATGACATCGGTTTCGCTCAATACATCCATCAGGTTGTTTGTTTCATAAACCTGAGCGCCGCTGGCTTGCAGCAAACCGATAATATTTTGCGGCATTTTGAGCGAAGCAGGAGATACAAGGCAGACACGCACGCCTGATGCTTCGTAGCGGGCTATTAATTTTGCCAGTGAGTGAACGGTACGTCCATTTTGTAAATCACCGACAATGGTGATGGTCAGCCCATCTATGCTCTGTTTGCGATCAATGATCGTGAACATATCCAGCAGCGCCTGGGTTGGGTGTTCGCCAATGCCATCGCCACCGCTGATAATAACGCTTGGATTGTCGATCAGTCCATTAAGCTTGTCGAGATAAAAGGCTGCCTCGTAAGATGATCCAACTTTTGGATGTCTCAGCACAATGACATCTGCATAACAGCCCGCCGCCCGAACTGTGTCGGGCAGGTCTTCACCTTTGTACATGGACGAAAACTGCACACCATTGCTGGCCGTAATAATGTTGCCACCCAAACGCCGCATGGCTGCCTGAAATGAGAGATCAGTGCGTGTGCTGGCTTCAAAGAACAGAGTTGCCATCACTTTGCCAGCGCAGACTTCCATAAGTCCCCGATCATGTTTGCGGATACGCCGCCGGATAGAACTTGCGGCATCAAACAAAATCTGCAAATCCTGCCGTACAAACTGGTCAATCGAGATAATATGTTTTCCAGTGAAGTCACCGCCAATGGTTGGCGGCAGATAATGTGAATAAGAACTGTCGCCTGTATGCTGATGGGTCATTGTTAGGTGTGATCTTCTCATGACTGGGAGTTTGGATATAACACGGCGATTATAGCGCCGTGAGCAGCAAAGCAAAACCCCGCCAGAACATTTTCATGCTGTGTTGGCAGGGATGTTGTGTGATGAACTGTGTAATTATAGGGGACAGTGTGCATTTAAACAGCAGGCACACAGTCCCTTGAGTAGCGGCTTATTCCACGTAAACTGGCGTGTTAAATACCTGTTTAACCGGTGTGATCTCGCCTGTGATCTCGAATTCAGCCTGAAGTCGAATATCCTCTGATGAACTGCCAATCAGCACTTCAATCGTTCCGGGTTCTACCACAAAAGCCATTTCACGGTTATAAAAGCCGAGATGGGCGATAGCCAGTTGAAAAGTGACCGTTTTTTGTTCGCCAGCTTGCAGCGAGAGGCGTTTAAAACCTTTGAGTTCTTTCACGGGGCGGGTTACACTGGCAACAATGTCATGCAGGTAAAGTTGAACCACTTCATCACCTGCATGGGTTCCACTGTTTCGTATATCAACCTGAATATCGATGGTATCTGCGGCACTAGCCTTCGTATGACTTAGGCGTAGATTAGTGTACTCAAAAGTGGTATAGCTGAGCCCGTGTCCAAAAGGATACAGTGGCGTTGGGCTAAGGTCGATATATTCACCTTTCCAGTGGCTGCGTCCGCCAGAGGGTTTGTGATTATAGTAGACAGGTATTTGTCCCACTGAACGCGGAAATGAAACCGGCAGCTTTCCGCTGGGTGCATAGTCGCCAAAAAGCACATCGGCGATTGCGCCACCGCCTTCCTGAGCAGGCAACCAGCCAACCAGCAGTGCGGGTATATGCTCTGCAACCCAGGGAAGCGCCAGCGGTCTGCCACTGATCAGCACAACAACGGTTGGGGTTCCTGTGGCCTGAACTGCCTCGATCAACTGCTGTTGCACGCCGATAAGTCCAAGCTCTGCCCGGTCAATCGATTCGCCGGATGTGCAGCCAGTTACCAGCCCGGATCGTTCACCAACAACCACAATTGCAACCTCTGCTTTGCTGGCAGCTTCAACTGCTTCGGCAAAACCGGATGTGTCTGTATCCAGAATGTCACATCCTCGCGCATAGTAGATCTGTGTCTCCGGGGAAACCGTCTGCTCGATACCCTGTCGAACCGTAATCGTCGGATTGAAATGAGCAGCCGGGTCATCGACGGGCGGAAGCGCGCTTTCCGGGCTGGGCGCATCGGAACTTGCTTCGCTGAAATCGAACAGGATTTCCAGGTGTGAAGGATAATGATAATCACCCTGCAAAAGCCTGATACTATCTGCGCTTGGCCCGATTACGGCTATGGAACTGAGCGATTTTTTCAACGGCAGCAGATCATGATCGTTTTTCAGCAGTACCAGGGATTTTCGGGCAGCATCGCGGGAAAGTTCGCGGCTGGTTTCAGTATTGTACAGAGCCGCTGCCTGGCCTTCCGGCACATAAGGATTCTCAAACAGGCCAAGCTGAAATTTCATCTTCAGCACGCGCCGGACAGACTGGTCGATCAGATTAATGTCAATTCGCCCGGCTTCCAGCCCGGCGCGCAGGGGTTCGCCGTAACAGTCAATGGCTGGAAGTTCGATATCGATGCCTGCCTCTAACGCCATTTTGGCAGCCGTTTCTTTATCAGCGGCAACATGATGGTATTCCATGAGCTGATGCACGGTGAAATAATCAGAAACCACAACCCCATCAAAACCAAGCTCACCCCGCAGCAGGTCAACCATCAGTTCTTTTGAACTGCCGCAGGGGACACCGTCCATCTCATGATAAGCATTCATCATGGAAGCGATTTGTGCTTCTTCAATGGCTGCTTTGAAGGGTGTCATAAAAATCTCTCGCATTTCACGTTCCGGGATGTGCGCTGGTGCCCAGTTCATGCCGCCTTCGGGCATCCCATAACCAATAAAATGCTTGCCAGTCGCAACGATGCCGCTCAGGTTTTCTCCTTGAAGTCCCTTGATATAGGCGATACCTGTGCGTGTGATGAGATAAGGGTCTTCGCCAAAGGTTTCTTCGAGCCGGCCCCAGCGTGGATCGCGTGTCACATCCAGAACCGGGGCAAGGGAGTGATGCGCTCCAACAGCTTTCATCTCTGCCTGGATGACCTTGGCGATTGCTTCAACCAGTTCGGGTTCCCACATAGCAGCCATACCAATCGCCTGCGGGAAAGCCGTCGCGCCGCGTGCCAGGAAGCCGGCACAACTTTCTTCATGAACTATTGCGGGGATACTTAGCCGCGTCTTTTCGGTCAGGAATCGTTGAATGGCATTGGCAAAGGATGCAATTTCATTTGGTTGAAGGAGTGTTGATGCAGCCGCGCGGGTGATATGACCAATACCATGTGGAATATGAGTCTCTGCGGCACTTTCAGAGAACCGTTTTTCGCTGTCGATGAGAGACATTCCCCAGACACCCGCAAGCTGGGCAATTTTTTCGTCAATCGACATACGTTCTAGAAGATCGTCGATACGAGCTTCGACCGGCTGCGTTACATCCCGGTAAAGTATTTTTTCGACCATGTGTGCTCCAGAAAAAGAAAAAGAATCTGTATGATGTTAATGCGTGGGCGTAAATTTGACAATCAGACCAGGGATTTTAGTGGCAATTGTCCTGAATCAGCAGGTTGGCAGCAACTTTTCCAGAGAGCATGACCATCGGAACACCACCCCCCGGGTGGGTGGTGCCGCCTGCAAAATAAAGCCCTTTTATATCAGCAGAGCGGTTGTGGGGGCGGCGGAAGGCTGCCAAACGATTATTTGATGAGGCGCCATACAATGCGCCCCGTCGCGCTCCGCTGAGTTGTTCCAGGTCATGTGGTGTGAGCATATGTTCATGAACAATATCTGATTGAATATCCAGACCAAAGTCAGCCAGTCTAGCCAGTACACGATCACGGTATATGGTGGCTTGTGTTTTCCAATCAAACTTGCTGCTGAGGGCTGGCACATTCACCAGTACGAACCAGTTTTCATGACCGTCTGGCGCATCCTGCGAATCCGTTTTAGCAGTAATGGACACATAAATGGTTGGTTCATCCGGGGGGATTTCGCGGCGAAAAATGTCATCAAACTCGCGCTTATAATCGCCTGAAAAAAATATATTGTGATGGGCCAGTTGAGGATGCCTTTTATTAATCCCTAGTAGAATGATAAAACCAGAACAGGACGTCTCTTGTTGGATGAGCTGTTGTCGTTTGGCTTGAGAAGTAACGTTAGTGGGAAGCAAATGTTCATAGACAGTGGCAACATCAACATTAGCGATGATCTGATCTGCGGTGACTTCTTTGCCATCGGCCAGCATGACGCCTTTCACCCGGCCATTATCAATCATAATCTTTTGAACCCCACTGCCTGTGTAAATTTCGATTCCTAACTCCTTTGCCAGCCGTTCCAATGCGCGGGCGATGCTGTAAATCCCCCCCTCGGGATACCACACACCTTCATTCATTTCGACATGGCCGATTACATTGAGTGTCGCTGGTGCCTGATAAGGGCTGGCACCCACATAAGTTGCAAAACGTCCTAGTAACTGGCGCAGATGTGGTGACCTCACAAAGCCCCGAATGGCACGATCCATCGTTCGCAGCGGGTCAACATGTAACATATCACCTATGGGAACGCGTAGGAGACTGCGGAGACCAGGGGGCTGATCGTAGATGAACACCGGCCCAGTGACGCGATGCAAACGCGCCGCATAAGCGAGATAGGCAAGATAACCTGCTACATCACGCGGTTCGATTGATGCGATTTGCTGCATCATATTAGGTAAATCGCGCGATGCGTCGAAAACAATACCGTCAGGGTAAAAATAGCGTGTCAATGGCTCAATGGGTAGGAGGGATAGATAATCATCGAGTTTTCGATTGGCAGCGGCAAACAGGTCTTCCAATACATAACGCATCGTAATGACTGAAGGCCCCATATCCCAGCGGAAACCTTCAGCGCGATACTCGCTCATTTTGCCGCCGACTGCCGGGTTTTTCTCAAATATGATGACGCGACGGCCAGCTATAGCAAGTCGGATTGCTGCACTCAGTCCACCTATTCCCGCGCCGATAATGATGATAGGTTTATCCATGTGCTGCACCCTGGATTCTGTTAATCGTTCTTCCTTTCCAGCGGGGGCCGCCACGTGCCTGCCACCAGACAGATTGTATAGCGATAACGGTCAGCAAAAAAACCGAAACAGGCATAAAAATAGAATCGGTAATGCGTTGCTGGGTTGTCATGGCAGTCAGGATGCGTGCGCCAAGACCCAGGGTTATCAATAGAATAGGCCATACAGGCCAATCGGATGTGCCATGTCCTAAAAATAGCCACAACCAGGGGAAAATAAAAACCAACCAGTGAAAAAGCGTTGACAGAGCAAGGAATGGGAAACTATTGCCGTGACCGGCGAGAATATTTTTGGCAAAACCATTCCGAACGGCTGACCAGTTTTGATACATACGGCAGCTTATTAATCCTGCGCCGTCTGCCATTCGCAGCCGCAAACCATGTGCTTTTATGCGCCGTGCCAAGGTTACATCCTCGACAATCTGATTTCGCACGCCCGCGTGGCCGCTGATTTTATGATAGGCATCACGTCGAAAGGCCATACATTGGCCGTTAGCTGCGGCGAAGGCAGGTAAACGGGTATGGTGAACCGGAAGCAGCGGCAGGTAACTCATCACTGCAAATGACATTAATGGCACAACCAGTCGTTCGCTCCAGCTTTCCGTAATTTGTGTCGGCCAGATGGTCAGTAAATCGGCTTTTGTGTTTTCTGCATTGGCGATCAGTGCTTCAAGTGCATCCGGCGACCAGATGACATCGGCATCCGTAAAGATAAGCCATTCCCCCAATGCCGCCCGTGCAAGCTGATGACAGGCCCAGTTTTTACCCATCCACCCAGCGGGCAGCGTCTCTCCCCGCAGGACGCGCAGGCGTACATCAGATTTACCAGCCGCCAGTGCAACATCAACTGTATTGTCCGAAGAGTCATCATCCAGTACAAGAATTTCAAAAGTCGGATAATGCTGCGCCAATAACCTTTCCACGGTCTGGGCAATCACTCCTGCCTCGTTACGCGCGGGAATTAAAACCGATACCTTAGGACTGGCCAAAGTTGTTTTTGAGGGCTTTAAACGCGGAAATAACAATGTGTTGGTAATGGCAATGGCAGCAATGACCACCAGTGCCAGGGTGATGAAAATAATTACGAGTGCCATAGCAGCTTCATGTTCCGATACCAGGGACGAAATTTCGGCATTTGCATCAGATCAGATCGATATTTCCAGCCCAGTAGCAAACCATTGAATAGGAAAATTATGATGAGGGTTGGATCAGGATGCGCAAAAACCAGATAGATCAGCGTGCTGATAAGGGTGTATAACAGCGCCCAACCACTGACAGCGATGAATGTGAACCAGAAGCCGAGTAATAAACCCATCACTGTTGGTATTTCCCAGAGCGTAAGGCCAGCCCAGACGCCAAATGTCACCGCGACGGCTTTACCACCTCTGAACTTCAGAAAGGGTGAGAAACCATGACCCAGAATAGGGGCAAGGGCTATAACAATCAATTCAATAGCGCTAAATTCGGCAGCGAAATAAGCCAGACCTACAGGAATTGCCCCTTTCAGACCATCAAACAGTGCAGCCATTGCGCCCCACTTTTTGCCTCCAGCCAGCAGGACATTTGTCGCTCCTGGATTGCCATCTCCATAGGCGCGGATGTCTTTTCGCAGCAGATAGCGCCCAATCCAGTATGAAAAGGGGAGTGACCCACAGAAGAATGCGGCGATTATTACCCAGACGGATGTCATGCTGTTTTACCCCGCCAGCGTCCTGCAATCCATGCAGCGAACAGCACGCTGCCCATCGCTGCAAAACCACCGAGCGCTGGGCCGGGTAATCCCCAGAACACCAGCAGTCCAATAGTTTCAAAAATCCAGGTGATAAGGTAAATGAGCAGCAGCGGACGGGCAGGCACCTGGCGCGGGTTAGCCACCAGCGTGATGAATGCCGCAGCCACCAGCCAGCCAGCGAAATTTACCCAGGGGATGCCAAAGTAGCCTCCTGCTTTTTCCCATACCCAGAATCCCCAACTCACCATCTGGGGATCGAGGAAAAAATCCCAGGCAGTCATGGCGACAGCAGCGATAACTACAAAAGCCGTTCGCCGCGTTCCAGCAATAAGCTGTGCTGCTGCCCAGGCTGGTGGCATCATCATCAGCCACGCTATTGGAATCAGCAGGGGAACACCGGCTACCTGTGGCTGAAGCTGATCGGTGTAATGGTACACTCCAAAGGGAATGCCAGTTGATGAGCCAACAGCCTCTACTAGCCAGCCGAGGAATATGATTATCAGCCCTGTAATGAACGTGCGGCGTGCCCCCCAGGCATTGAACAGAATAGCAAGTACCGCGCCAGCCTGAAGCACAACTGTTACCGCAACGCCTGGCGTGAGTGCCGCGTCACCATAAATCCACCGCATAATTGGCAGGGCGATCATTGCGAGCATCCAAAGCGCGATCAGCACATGATGCAGGCGAAATTTGCGGCCCAGATAAGGCGAGAGGCGTGCAGCCAGTGCGGTCATGAGCGCATCCCTCTTGCTTCGAACTGTTGCACGAACTGGGCTACTGCTGTTGTCACATCCTTCCAGGCTTGATTTTTCGGTTTGATGAGATCGTGATCGCTGTTCACTTCCAGATAATTTACCATGCTGACAAACTGGTTCTTTAATTCCTTTGTTAAATGAGGCAGGACTGTGGTGTCTTGCTTTCCCTGAATGATAAGGGTTGGCACGGTAATCAGTCTGGCTGATTTGAAAGCCAGCGCACCGCTTCGGCGTATCTGGTCAAAGAGATTGACGGGGATGCGAAATTCACGAATTGCAGCCTGCGTATCAGGATCATCAGGATTGGCCTCTGGCATAAAATTGGCGATTCCGGCACGAACTTGTAAGTCGTTAAAGTCCATTTTTAGGAGTTTAAAAGGGCTGATGGTCGGAAAAATATATTTTAGAAAAGGTAGCATTTGCCAGAGTAAGTGATCGATTTTCCAGAAAGGTGCAAGCAGGATTAGTCCATCGGGTTGAACATTGACTGCGGTGCAAATTGCCAGCGCACCCCCCATCGAGTATCCGATCAGTAAAAGCGGTTCATTGGGTTTGCGAACACAGTCAACCGTTTTTTGTACCGCGTGAATCCAGTCTTCAGCTCTTTTTTCAGTAATATGTTCAAATTCGGCTCCAAAACCTGGAAGCAGTAATCCGTTGGCGCTCCAGCCAGCGCGGTAAAGTATATCGGCGAGGGGACGCATCTCAGCGGGTGTGCCAGGGAAGCCATGCACCAGCACAGCCGAACCGTATTCACCTGCCCACGCGAAAGCCGAATGCGCTTCTCCCTGGAAAATGTTAAGTGGCAGCACGATCGGTTTCCTGATTGGCGGAATCCGGGACTCGGATAGCGTGAAACCCATCAAAAATGAGCAGGAGTGCGCCTTGAAGGATAATGCCCCAGCCCGTGCCAGAGCGAAAAGGGCGTGGTTTATCCGCTGGGCGTGTAAGTTGCCAACCGCCCACCATATAGAGCAAATCCAACCCGGCATTAAGCCATAACAGTCGGCGCAGGTTTGTCGCTTCCCGATACAGTCTGTTGGGAGTGTTTGCGTCTGGCAGAGACTTTTGTCGGCGTTGAGTGGCTTGGTTTCCGAAGAATGCGATGGCGATGTTGATAATTCCCCATCCAACGGCCTGACTGCCTATACCTTTCCAGAATGGCGAACGCCCTTGTACCAACAGCCCGGCGGCGATGTTGACGAGGTTATATCGCAGCAGGCGCAGTGATACTGTTTCCTGAAAGTCCCAGATGTTCAATTCACTGTCTCCCGTTTTCCCGCACACTGTCGCGTGATGGCCCCAGGGATTTTGCTGGTCGAAGCCAATTTCTTGCAGCTTGCACATAACGTGCTGCGCGGCGTTTGCTTTCGACTGATAGTACGAGCGTCACACCAAGGGCGATCAGCGCATTCGTCATGAAGAAGAAGATGAATTCTTCCAGCGGCAGCCGACCGAGCAGGAATATATTAAGCGATTGTTCCGGGTTGATTGTCCAGGTACCAGAGGTGATTGCCAGCTTGTCCGCCGCTGCAAGGTAGAGGGTCATGGGTATGATAGTGAGGAAGATAATCCGGCGATGTTTCCAGAGAATATCCGCGCCAAAAGCCAGTTGCAGCATGACCGGGGGCAGTGCCCAGACAAAAAGCAGCCCAAGATAGGTACCTGCCTGCCAGCCGGAAACTAAAATAATGATGGACGCAAGCCATGCGCCCCCCGCCACCAATGTTGAAAGCAGGCGCAAGGGCTGGTGATCCAGTATCGTGACAGATGATATGGGTAAATGTCGTGCCAACAGGAGCAGCCACAAACCAGTGAGAATGGGCTGGAGGACAAAAAAGGTGTATTCCTCAATCGGTACATAACCGATGACGATGCCCGTCACGAGCTGCGGGTTGTACCACCAGACCCGTGTCGCTACCAGGTAGTTATCCCAGGGGGTGGTGTACAACAGCGCGATCAGGGCATGAGCCAGTATGATGAAACCAGCAGGCCAGCTTTGGAAGGCTCTCGGTAGTGTTTTTCCGCGCCTTGTATCATATCTGCTGACAAGCCATAGAAGGAATATTGGAACAACAAGAAAAACAGCTAAAAAGCCAGCATAACTCATGAAGCATCTCACTCGGTGAAGGTTATTCGTTCATTTTAAGCACTGGTAGTTTAACCACTAAGGAGTCGATTATGAGCGCTGCCTGAGTTTTGGCAGGCTGCATGATTTATCTCTTAACGATGAATTATGATACACTCACGCCGGTTTTCGCCGTAAATTGAACGATCCCAAGGCTTGTACAAGGTGCGCTGACAGAGTCGCCTAGCCGCTGCTGAAGCACGAAGTTTTCAGGCCGCTGTCCATACCCTGGTGGATGAAGTGGCTGATGTTATGTAATATTGCCCACATTTTATTTTATCAAGGGGATTAATGTGCTGTTAAACGATGAAGTCAGCCTGAATCACGAGGCCCAACGTTCACTGGTGCGGCTTTTACCGCGTCTGAATCCTGTGCTGGCTGATTCTGCTGATGCGGACATTTTCCTGACACGGTTGCACCGCCATTTCCCTGTCATTTTTCGTTTGCTGTATGATCTGTATGGCGAACACTATGACTTTTTTTACCACCTCGAACAAATCTTGCTCTCGCTGGCTCAGGTGTATGTGGATCGTCCATCAGCCTTGAAAGCGCTTGACATCAAACGTGAGCAGGAACCGCACTGGTTCCAGTCGGAGCAGATGGTTGGTGGGGTATGTTATGTTGATCTTTTCGCAGGTGATATAGCTGGTCTGCGAGAAAAAATCCCGTACTTTAAAGAACTCCGCCTGACTTATCTTCATCTGATGCCCTTATTTAAATGTCCTGAAACCAACAGCGATGGTGGATACGCAGTCAGCGATTATCGCAGTGTCAACCCATCACTTGGCACAATGGAGGAGTTATCAGCACTGGCGAATAAGCTGCGCGAAGAAGGTATTAGCCTGGTGTTGGATTTTGTCTTTAACCACACCTCGGACGAGCATACCTGGGCCCTGAAAGCGCTGGCTGGGGACGAGGAATATCAATCCTACTATTACATGTTTGGTGATCGGACTTTGCCTGACCAGTATGAACGAACCCTGCGCGAGATTTTCCCGGAACAGGCTCCCGGAAGCTTCACTTTTGTTCCGTCGATCAATAAATGGATTTGGACAACCTTCAACCGTTTCCAGTGGGACTTGAATTACAGCAACCCGGCGGTGTTTAATGCCATGCTGGGTGAATTGTTATTTCTGGCGAATCAGGGTGTGGAAGTGTTGCGTCTGGATGCGGTGGCTTTCATCTGGAAACAGATGGGGACAAGCTGCGAAAATTTGCCGCAGGCGCACACCATTATTCAGGCTTATAACGCGCTGACGAGAGTTGCTGCTCCGTCGCTGTTATTCAAGTCAGAAGCCATCGTTCACCCGGATGAAGTTGCCCGTTATATCAGTTGGGAAGAATGCCCGATTTCCTACAATCCGACCCTGATGGCGCTGTTATGGGAAGCACTGGCGACCCGCGAGGTGAAACTACTGCGTCATTCCATGAGCAGGCGCTTTGACATCCCCGACGAGTGCGCCTGGGTGAATTATGTGCGTGTACACGATGATATCGGCTGGACATTTGCTGACGAAGATGCTGCTGAAGTGCGTATCGACGGCTACCATCACCGCCAGTTTCTCAATCGCTTTTATACCGGGCGTTTTGAAGGTAGTTTCGCAGCCGGTGTACCTTTCAATTACAACCCCGTCAATCAGGATATGCGAATTTCCGGCATGGCGGCATCACTGGCGGGGCTGGAGTTGGCTGAAAAAGTCGGCGATGAAATCTTAATTGATCTCGCTTTGAAACGACTCCTGCTCATCCATAGTGTAATTTTGAGCGCGGGGGGCATTCCATTGCTGTATCTGGGTGATGAAATCGCCACCCCTAACGATTACCGCTATCGTGACGATCCCCATAAACAGGCCGACAGCCGCTGGATACATCGTCCCTATTTTGATTGGAAACGGGCCGAGCAGCGTGAAGAGGCCGCTGCCCCGGAAGGGGAGATGTTTCAGGGGCTACGCTATCTCATTGATCTGCGCCGTAAAACCCCCGAACTGGCTGGCGGACAGGCGTTGTTTTTCGACACCGGAAATTCGCATGTGTTGGGCTATATTCGCAGTCACCGCCTGCTGGTGCTGGCAAATTTCTCTGAGCGGGAACAGGCGGTTAATCCTGATTTTTTGCGAGCTTATGTCAGTGTGGATTCCTTATTTGACCATATCAGCAATCAGGCAATTGTGACAACAGCGGCGGTCAAACTTGCCCCTTATCAGTTTATGTGGCTGAAGGCAGATGCTCGATGAAGTAGCGCAGGGTTTGAATGGCACGCGCATATTCATCGAGCGGCAGGTGTTCCTCTGGCGTATGATCCAGGTTACTGTCACCAGGCCCGTAAGCGACAATTGGGCATTTCCAGATTTCTCCGACCACATTCATATCGCTGGTGCCGGTTTTCAGCACAAAACCAGGCTGTGAACCACCGGCTCGTATCGCTGCCATCATGCCGCGTACCAGGATGTTATTTCGATCTCCCTGATAGGCGTGTTCCAGGCTGTAAGCGTGGAACGTGCCATCAGCGGGTGCAAATGCCCGGACAGCCTCCAGAACATCCTGTGGTGATATGCGCGGTGGCAGACGGAAGCCCAGAGTCATCTGTAAGGTGTCAAAAAAGTGATCAGTTGAGGTATTGATGCTGCGTAAACTCGGCATAATCTGATCGAAAAAGCGCTCAATCCCGGCGTTTTCCGCTTCTGCCCAGGCGCTGGTTTTTTGCCAGAAATCTGTCCCTAGCGCGCCAACCGTTGGCTCTGGGCGAGCGGTATGTCCCACTGGGCGGCTCAGTGTGTAGTCGAGCAGGAGTCTGCCTTTATATCCCAGGGTAATGCGTTCAGCGCCACTGGGCTCGCCAATAACACACAGGTCAGGGATGAAGCGTTCACGGATAAAGCGTGCACCGCGACTGGTAGCGCTTTCTTCCTCAACCGCGCCCACCACAACCACGCGCCAGTTTGCCGGAATTTCGGCCAGGGCTGCGGCAGCGGCGAAGGCGCAAAGAGAACCTTTAGCATCAACACTGCCACGCCCATAGAGGCGATTTTCTTCAACCTGCACCGGGATTTCTCCCGGTACAGTATCGATATGGCCGAGCAGTATTAATGTTTGGATGGCGTTCACATTTTCGCGTATGCCGCAGGCATTACCCACTTCATCCACATAAGCGCTAATTCCATTATGATTCATCCATTCGACCAGATAATGCACGGCAGGTGATTCTTCTGTCGAAGGGCTATAACGTCGGACAAGGTCGGTCAGTAATTCAACACTCATCTATAAACCTGTTTTGCAGCATCGCTACCAGTCCGCCTGTATCGATGATTGCCTGTACTGATGGTGATAGTCGTGGAATCGGGAAAATTTGTCCTGAAGCAGTGATCTGGCTGTTTGCTAAATCCAGCATGATCGACTCGCCGATTTTTATGACATCATGTAAGTGAGGACAGACAATTGGCAATACACCCTGATTGATGCAGTTGCGAAAATAGAGGCCGTTGAAAGAAGCTGCGACAATGACACTTACACCCGCATATTTTAGACAGGTGACAGCCTGTTCACGGCTGCTGCCACAACCCCAGTTTCGCCCGGCGATAATCACATCACCCGGCTGCACTTGCCCGGCAAAGGTGGGATCAAGGTCTTCGAGTGCATGAGCGGCAATTTCTTCTGGTGTTTTTAGGGTGTAGGTGTATTTGCCGGGGAAAATTACATCGGTGTTGACATTATGCCCATATACCCAGCAGCGGTGTTCGCTTATCATAAAAACTCCCTCGGATCGGTGATGGTGCCGCAAACCGCGCTGGCTGCCACAACATACGGGCTGGCAAGATAAATAGGTGCATCTGGTGTCCCCATGCGTCCACGGAAATTACGATTGGCGCTGCTGATGGTGGCTTCGTTTGGTGCGGGGACTCCCATATGATTACCCATACAGGGGCCGCAGCCAGGCGTGCTGATGGTTGCGCCTGCTTCCAGTAAGGTTTCAATATAGCCAGCGCGGGTAGCAGCCAATAATACCTCTGAGCTGGCCGGGATGACCAGCAGCCGGCAGCGCAATTTTTGACCGCGCAGAATGTGGGCAGCGGCTTCCAGGTCTTCCAGCCGACCATTAGTGCAGGTGCCAATGAATGCCTGCTGTATGGGTTGGCCGGATGCCTGCGACAGATTGACTACATTATCCGGCTGGTGGGGCAGGGCAATCTGTGGCTCAAGCGCAGTGATGTCCATTGTGTATTCATCCGCGTAAACAGCATCTTCATCAGGATAAAGCGGGATATAAGGGCGCTTATGTTTCGCTTCAAGATAATCAAATATGTGCTGGTCAGGCGGCAGGTAAGCGCTCATCGCGCCGAATTCGGCCATCATATTGGGCATGACTGCGCGTTCATCCAGCGACAGATGCGTCAGCGCATCGCCGCTGAATTCAATCGAGCGATATTGCCCGCCGTCCACACCCCGATCACCAATCAATCGCAGCGCGATGTCTTTAGCGGTGACGCCGGGTTGCAGCCTGCCGAGAAGCGTAACGCGCATGGCTTCTGGCACGCGCAGCCATAGTTCCCCTGTTACCCACAGTGCCGCCATCTCTGTCCGCCCGACACCCATGCCGAACGCTCCCATCCAGCCAAAATGAGTGCTGTGGCTGTCTGCGCCGAGGATGGTTTCACCGGGCAGCACCAGGGCTTCTTCGCTGATGACCTGATGGCAGATACCGCGCCCGACTTCAAAAAAATGTTGGATTCCCTGCTCACGCACCCATTCGCGGATTTCAGCATGGTTTTGGGCGTGCTGAGTCGTCGGGGCTGGCGCGGCATGATCGAGTGTGATAACGATGCGTTCCGGGTATTTAATACTTTTTGCGCCGGTTTTCTCAAAGATGCGCCGGATGGCTGCTGAATTATCATGGCTGAAAATCACATCCGGGCATACATCCAGGATGTCACCCGCCTGTGCTGAGTCAATTCCGGCAGCGCGAGCGAGTGCTTTTTCGACGAAAGTAAAACCGCTCATGTTAGTTGATAACTTCCTGTTCCGGCTGATGTGCTGCTTCCTGTAAAAGTGCATCCACCTCGTTAAGTGAGAGTGAGCGTGTATCAGCCCGTTGTTTAACGGTTTGAGTGATGCTGCGCAAGGTGCTGTCGTCCAGATTTAAACCCAGTGACTCGGCGCGGTCACGAATTGCATTCCAGCCGGTGAGCCGATGACCGATAACAATTTCGCGCGTCAGGCCGAAGTCTTCCGGGCGGAGAATCTCGTAGCTGGATGGGTCTGCCAGCACCGCTTTGGCATGAATACCGGCTTTGTGGATAAAGGCGCTGGAGCCGGTGATGTAATTGCTAAAAGGGATTTCAATGCCGCAGCTATCGGCGATGAGTTGATCGAGCTGGGGCAGCAAACGCAGATTGTATTTTTCGGTATAAGCGCGGTTGAGCGTGTACAGCCGGGCAACAAGGCCACCGAGTGGCGTAATGCCGTTCCGTTCGCCGATTCCCAGAATAGTGGTATCAATATGGGTAGCGCCAGCTTCAAGTGCGGCGCAGGCATTGGCAATCGCGCAGCCGCTGTCATTGTGACCGTGAAACTCAATATCCAGCCCGGTCAGGCGCACAAGCTGCTGAACCATTGCGTAAACCTGTGTCGGCGTCGCCACGCCAACCGTATCTGCGACGCCTAGCCGGTTGACCAGTCCCAGTTCGGCAATTGACAGATACACGCGCAGCAGGTCGGACTCGCGGCTGCGAAAGGTGTCCTCTGTGCTGAAGCGTAGGATAATATCAGGCTGCTGCTCGCGGATGAATGTCATCACTTCAGCCGCCAGGTCAATGATCTGCCAGATATTTTTACCATGACTGTGCTGCATTAATTGTGGTGATGTGCCGATCACGATGTCCAGCCCATCAACGCCGGTATCGAGCGCGCGGGCAGCATCGTCGAGGTTGCAGCGGATATGTGTCAGGATGCGGGCGTTCAGGCCAGCGTTAGTGACAGCGCGAATGTCAGCCTCACTTTGTGGCGAGGCACAGGGGGAGGTCATCTCCAGCATTTCGACGCCGAAATTGTCGAGCATCCCGGCAATTTCCAGCTTTTGCCCGGTGGTAAAAGTGGCGGTGCTGAATTGTTCGCCTTCGCGCAAGGTGCTTTCAATGATGCTGTAGTGGTTAAAAGGCATCGTTGATAACCTCCACAACGATGCGAACCGCATCCCAAAGGTCGTCGTCACGGATTACTAATGGCGGCAGCAGCCGCAGCACGCTTGGCCCGGCGGGGAGTGCCAGCACGCCGCGTCCCTGAAGACTTTTCAGAATTGGCGCGACTTTGCCACGTAGTTCGATACCAATCATCAGGCCTCGCCCTCGTACTTCCCGTACCGCTTGTTCCGAAAGATTATCCTGTAGATGCTGCTGGATGGCTTTGCCTCTTGCCCGCGACCGTAAAATAAGATCGCTAGTCTCAAAAAAATTCAGCACTGCAAGCCCTGCCGCACATGCCAGCGGATTGCCGCCGAAGGTACTGCCATGTGCCGCGGGTTGCAGCTCGCCAATCGAATCGGCCAGAAGGAGCGCCCCCATTGGCAGTCCACCCGCGATACTTTTGGCAAGGCACAGCAGATCAGGCTGGATACCGTCGTACTGGTGGGCAAATAAGTATCCGGTGCGCCCGAAGCCCGTTTGCACTTCGTCAAGGATGAGCAGCGAACCATTGGCGTGGCAACGTTCCTGTACTGCCTGCAAATAACCTGCTGCTGCCGGATGTACACCGCCTTCACCCTGCACCACTTCAAGGATGACTGCTGCCGTATTGTTATCGAGTGCTTCTCGCAGGCGGTCAGGATTGTTGTAGGGAATATGTGTCACGTCGGGGATGAGCGGCTGGAATGGCTCGCGGTAGGTTTTTTCCCAGGTGGTGCTGAGTGCGCCCATCGTTCGCCCATGAAAGCCGCGCATGGCGGCGACGATGCCGGTGCGTCCGGTTTTCAGACGGGCAATTTTCAGCGCCGCATCGTTGGCTTCCGTCCCGCTGTTGCATAGAAACACGCGCGCCATTCCGGCTGCCCGGCATAATTCTGCCTGATAACGCGCTCGTACTGGATTATGGAATAATTCCGGGCAGGAAATCAGGTCAGCGGCCTGCTGCTGAATCGCTGCCAGAATCGCCGGGTGTGCGTGACCGAGATTGGCTGCTCCCTGACCGCCTACACAGTCAATATAGTGATTGCCTTCCACATCCCATAGATGAGCACCTTCGCCGCGTACAATCTGGATGTCGCGTTTCAGATAGACGCCGCTGCTGTGGGCTTCTTCAAGCGTGTTCAGGTCGAGCGCTTCAGCCAGCATAAGCCACCTCACGGGTGATATGGGTGCCTGCGCCGTTGAGCGCGGCATCGAGCGGGCCAGCGATGCGTGAGTCGGCCAGGATGACCCGTTCAGTTTGCGCTGTCTGTGCCGCCAGCAGTTTTTTCTTCATCCGCCCGCCTGCGACCGCTTCATACTGGTCGATTTCGTGCAGCGCGAAGTGCGGAATCAGTGAGCTTGGCTCGTTTACGTCGTGCAGCAGACCGGGAACATTGCTCAGGATAATGAGCCGTTCGGCCCTCAGCTCACAGGCGATATTGGCTGCAACCAGGTCACCATCTACATTCAGGCGTTCATATTCTTCGCCGATTGCCAGCGGCGCGACGACAGGGGTAAAGCCAGCATCGAGCAGATTTTCCAGAAGCGTAGTATTAATGCCAGTAATGGTGCCGGAATAATCATCACGGATGATGATCTGTCGTCCATCCCGAATTGCGCGAATGGCTGTTTTGCGGCGGGCATGAATCACGTTCGGGCCAGATAAGCCAACGGCGGCGATACCCAGTCCTGTGAGCTGTGCGGTGAGCGTTTGATTGACTGTGCCGCAAGCTGCGCTGAAAATTTCGATGGTGCGGGCGTCGGTATACCGGCTGCTGTGGCCGCCGGAAGTGGTGAGGGTTTGCGTCGGGTAGCCAACCGCCTCTGCTAACCGGTTTGCGGCGTCACTGGCACCGTGTACCAGCAGCCATCTTTCGCCATCATGGATGCGGTCAGCCAGATTTGCCAACGCGGCGCTGTGCTGGACGCCAGCGCCACCGCCAACTTTCAATAAATTAATCACGGGTAAAACACACCAAAAGATAAAGCAGTGGTTTCTTCGTAACCCAGCATCAGGTTCATGCACTGCACGGCTGAACCCGCCGCCCCTTTGCCCAGGTTGTCAATTGCACACAATAGAACGGCGCGACCACTGGTTGTGTCATAATCCCAACCCACATCGGCGTAATTGGTTCCGGCCAGGATGCGAGGTTCCGGGTGGCGGTGCAGGCCGGTTTTATCGTGGACAATGCGGACGAATGGTTCGCCAGTCCATATAGCCCGGTAAGCATTCCACAGGTCACGGTCAGCCAATCCAGTCGGCAGTGTGACATGCACCGCCGCCGAGATGCCGCGTACCAGTTCCACGCTTGTCACTGCCAGCCGTATATCAAATTCCCCACAGTCGGCTAATGCCTGCCGCACTTCAGCTTCGTGACGGTGGCCGACCAGTTGAAAGGGGCGAACGACGCCGGAACGCGCCGGATGATGGCTGGAGTCAGTGGGAGTGCTGCCTGCTTCGCTGCTGCCGACTTTCAAATCGACGATGATCGGCTGGTCAGCCTTGAGCAGTCCAGCGCTGACCAGCGCCCGTACTGCCAGGGTGGTCGCTGTCGCATTACATCCAACTCCGCTGGCATAATTTGTGCGGCGCAGTGCTTCCCGGTTCAGTTCTGGCAGCCCATAAATAAAGTGTTCCAGCCAGTCAGGGGCGGTGTGGTCATGGCTGTATGTTGTCGCGTAAGCTTCTGCATCACGCAGGCGGAAATCAGCTCTTAGATCGATCAGACGCGGCGCTAAACTGGCATAACGTTCGATGGATTTTTGTGCTTCACCGTGCGGCAGTGCCAGAAACAACAAATCACAGGGCTGAAGTGCTTCGCGTCCGATGAAGCGAAGCTGTGTCTGGCCGCGCAGATGAGGATGCACCTGATAGGCGAATTTGCCGATGTGACTTTCCGATGTAATCTGGACGATTTCGATTTCGGGATGAGTCAGCAGCAGGCGCAGCAGTTCGCCGCCGGTGTAGCCGCTGGCACCGACAATGCCAATCCGTGTCATGCCAGCACCTCTGCTGTTTGCAGGGCATAGTTGGCCACTGCTGCGGCGATATCTACCCCGGTGGGCAGGCTGCTGTTGCGGAATTCCATCGTGTGGTTGACTTCATTGATGAGTAAGCCGCGTTCCGGGTCTTCCAGCAGATCAATTGCCAGCACACCGCCGCCAACCGCCTGTGCCGCGCGGACGCAAATCGCATCCAGTTCTGGCGTGACCGGGCAGTTGGATGCTTGGCCGCCGCGTGCCGTGTTGGTAATCCAATGGGCCGAACCGCGGTAGATGGCGCAGATGGTACGATCACCGAGGACGAAAGCGCGTATATCGCGGCCTGGTTTATTGATATATTCCTGAGCATAGTAAATATGGTGGTGATAGTCACCGAGCGTCTGCCGGTGTTCGATGATGGCTTCCGCACTTTCTGGGTCATTGACACGCGCCAGCAGCCGACCCCAGGAGCCAGTGACCGGTTTCATGACAGCGGGGTAGCCCAGATTTTCGATGGCCTGTATGGCGCTATCCGGGTCGAAAGCGACACGGGCTGCGGGCTGTGGGACACCAGCGCGTGTCAGCGCCAGCGTCGTGCGGAATTTGTCGGCACAGGTGGCGGCGGTCTGGTAGCTGTTGATGGCATTGATGCTCCAGCTTTCCAGCGCGGCCAGCGTATACAATCCGCGTGAAGTGCTGACGCTGCGTTCCATGATAAGGTCATAACTGCTCCAGGGGACGCCTGCTGGTGCAAGTTGTTCCGCACCAGCCGTTAGATCGAGGTTGATGTCTCGGTCACTGATGATGTCTGGCTCAATGCCGCGCGCCTGAAAAGCATTAATGAGCAGTTTTTCTTCTGGTCGGATGTGCGAGATGATGATGCCAACACGCATAATTTTATTCGCCCCAGTCTTCCTGGATTTCCGGCGCGAGTTCCAGCGCCAGCGGATTCAGGCTGACGATTTCCAGTTCGGCGCCGCAGTCCGGGCAGGGGATCAGTTCATGCTGGAGCGCATTGGCCGGAATTTCGACAGACGCGCCACATTCGGGGCAGGTGGGTGCGGACATGGTATTGCTTTCTCCTTATGTGTTGATAAAAGTGAGTAATACTGAAAATAAAAACCGCCATCCAGATCGGTCTGGATGGCGGTTCGCTCACGGAATTTCAGGCGCAGCGCAGCTATCCAGACCTTTCGGTTGGCTTCTTGCTCTGCTTTTTCTTGCTGTCAAACGGATGGATGTGCGTTAACATGATTTTGCCCTTAAGCAACAAAAAACCGCCTGTCCGGCGGTTGTGCTTGCGAGTGATTTTCCTCAGAAAGCGAAAGTAACCGGACATTTTCAGTCGGTTGAGGTCTTCTTCGCCTTCTTGGAAATGCTGTGCATGGCTTGTGCGTCTCTCTAAAAAGAATACAAGGCAAAGAATAACAGGGGTGGGGAAATCGGTCAATCGGACAGGATGTATGAAGCTGCCTGTGCAGGTTAGCTAAGAGCGGCGGGGCAGGGTGGGTTAGGCTACAATCCCAGCGATACTGCTTTATTGGCCGACTTGACGAGGTTCTGCTCATGCTGCGACGTTTTCTGCTGCTTTTCACAATGGCGATTCTGTTAACCGTGCTGCCCGGTGCGGCGGCGCGGGAATCAGATAACCCGGAAATTCTCTGGGATAGCTGGGGCGTCCCCCATATTTATTCAGCTAATAACGAAGGTCTGTTTTATGCCTTTGGCTGGGCGCAGGCGCATAATCATGGCGATCTGATTTTGCGTCTGTACGGGCAGGCACGCGGGCGAGCGGCGGAATACTGGGGCGCAGATTACCTGGAGAGCGATCAGATCGTTCGCACATTGAACATCCCGGCGCAGGGGCAGATCGGCTATGACAGGCTTTCAGCCGAATTTCAGGCTTATATTAGTGCTTTTGCCGCTGGTATCAACGACTATGCAGCCGCTAACCCGGACTTGATCGGCGATGAGTGGGAGGCTGTCCTGCCGGTTCAGCCCGCTGACATTCTGGCGCATGGGGTTCGCGTGCTGCGTTACAGCTTCGTGGCGCGGACGGGTATCAGTTACGCGCTGAATTGGGCGCAGACGCAGGGCGAAATGGGGTCGAATGCCTGGGCGATTGGGCCGGAACGTTCTGCCAGCGGCAATGCTATGCTGGTGGCGAACCCGCACCAGCCCTGGAGCGATTTTGGCTTGTGGATGGAAGTCCATCTGAATGCGCCCGGTGTTAACCTGTATGGCGCGGCGCTGGTCGGGAATCCTGTGCCAGGGATCGGCTTCAACGAATTTCTCGGCTGGACACATACCGTCAATACCCACGATGGCTGGGATTTGTATCAGCTTACGCTCACCGATGAAGGGTATCTGTTCGATGGCGAAACGCATGACTTCGAGAGCCGACAAGAAACCGTACTGGTCAAAGAAGCTAATGGAAATTTGACTGAAATACCGCTTATCATCCGCGAATCGTTGCATGGGCCAGTGCTGGCTGAGCGGGAAGATGGCACAGCGCTGGCACTCCGTGTGGTGGGCGCCAATGCGCTGGAGGCAGTTGTCCAGTGGTGGGAGATGGGGCTGGCAAGAAATCTGAGCGAATTTGAGGGGGCGCTGCGCGATATTCGCATCCCGATGTTTACCATTATGTACGCTGACCGCGATGGGAATATCCTCCATGTCTTTAATGAGCAGGTGCCCCTGCGGCCTGAGGGTGATTGGGCCTTCTGGAATAACACCACGCCCATTGATCACTCCAATCCGGCGATCATTCCCGGTGATTTGTCGCGCTATCTATGGACGGAATATCACCCCTACGGAGACCTGCCGCGCGTGCTGAACCCTGAGTCCGGCTGGTTGCAGAATGCTAACGAGCCACCCTGGACTACGACGCTGCCGCTGGCGCTTGATCCGGCGGATTACCCGGCCTATATGGTTCCGCCGCCTTTCGTCTGGCCGAGGCCACAGGTGTCGATGCGCTTATTGAACCAAGATGAGTCGATTACCTTTGAGGAACTGGTGGCCTACAAGCAGGATACCTTACTTGAGCTGACCAATTACGGGCTTGATGAGCTGATTGGGCTGGCTGCCGAGTCGCCCAACCAGCTAACCCGGCGGGCAGGGGGCGTATTGGCCGCGTGGGACAGGCGGGCGGATGCTGACAGCGTTGGAACAGTGTTATTTGCAGCATGGGCGGCGGATTATGTGCAGCCGCGCGGGTTCGCTGCCTTCGCGGGAGCATGGAGCATTGATGACACGCTGGGGACGCCGAGCGGCCTGGCTGCGCCGGAGGAAGAGCTGGCTTCGCTGGAGCGGGTGGCGTTACAACTGGAAGCAGCACGCATTTTCGGCGGCGGTATCGACGTGGCCTATGGCGATGTGTTCCGGCTGCGCTACGGCGAGTACGACCTGCCTGCCAACGGCGCGGATGACCTTCTCGGCTCATTCCGCACGCTGACGTTCACGCAGGACAGCGATCTGCGTTTCCGCCCGGTACAGGGGGATTCATACATCGCCGTCGTCGAGTTCGGCGAGACAGTACGGGCGAAGGTGCTACTGGCCTATGGCAACGCGACGCAGGCACACTCGCCGCATGTGGGCGACCAGCTTGAGTTGTTCGCCCGGAAGGAACTGCGGGATGCCTGGCTGACGCGGGAAGATGTCGAGGCCAATCTGGAACGGCGGGAGGTGCTTTCGGGAGTGACGACTGATGAGTGACGAGGAAAGGCAAGCTCCGAGTTCTTAGTAGATACCAAAGGTCATGCTTTTATTGAAAGGGCAGTTGCAAAACAGATGATGAAGTCTGCCGATGCTGAGGTGGCTTTATGGCGGAAAAAGGTTTGCAATGGGGGAGGCTGCCGCAAATGAGCGAAGGTTTTGCAGGTTCGTCCGCCACCACCGATGAAAAAGATTTTTTGGTGATTCCACGCGAGTATCCCGCGCAGGCTTGGCGGAAATGCAAATGCATAACACAGAGATTTGGAAGGGCTGAGCAAGGTCATCATACGGTCGAGTGTAGCATGGAAATGAGGGGAGGGGTGAAACATTTGTCATAGTACAATTGCAAAAGTCATGCAGAGTGTGAGCC
>CAYUTY010000024.1:32764-79903 GCA_964447795.1 uncultured Anaerolineaceae bacterium | reverse complement strand
CGCAACTCAAGCTTCTCCAAAGGTCTTTCTTTTTGCAAATACCGCCAAACTTCAGGGGCGCATGGTGCGCCCCTGACACACTATATTCAGGATGAAGCAGTAGCTTCAGCAGTGACTTCCGTTTCAGCGGCGATTGTTGCTTCAGCCGTTGCCTCTGTATCCCCTGTTGGTGTTGCCTCATCAACGACTTCATTCGTTGCTTCAGCCGTCGCCTCCGGCGTGGTTTCTGCGCCCGCTGGTGCGCCCGCCAAAGCCGCATCAATAGCCTGATTAACTGTTTCCAGTGTCGGCGATTGTACGATTGTCCCGTTCACAACGACGGTGGGGGTGCTGGAGATATTTTGCAGCTTGGCAGCCTGTTCCGCTGCTTCGACTACTGTCCCCGGCAGAGCGCCTGCCATACACGCATCCCACTGAGCGCGGTCAATACCCAGGTTAGTGATGCCCGTTTCGAGGCGGTTTTCTGAGAAGGCAGTGTTGACGTAGATACCCTGCCAATCGAACAGCGCATCGTGGAAGGCCCAGAACTGATCCTGCTCCCCGGCGCAGACCGCTGCACGTGCTGCTCCCAGCCCGTTGGTTATGCCACCAGTGCTATACATTGGCACATAAGTGACACGTACTTCACCCGCTTTCACCCGCTCAACCAATGATGGGAAAGATTCGTCATGAAAGCTTTTGCAGGCGGAACAGGCAAAACTCGAATATTCGATCAGATTAACCGGAGCATTGGCATCACCCAGAACCGGGAAACCCTGATCGTTTTTGCTCTGAGGTATACCCTCATAACGTGCGAGAGACTCTTCCAGGATAGGTGCTTCGGCGTGCTGGCTGCTGATGAGGAAAATGAACCCCAATAGCAGCGCTACTGCAACAATCCCTCCAAGAATGGTAAACTGCCGCTGGCGTTTACGCTGCTGCTCACGCTCTTTGCGACGCTCAATTGTCCGATTACGGCTCATGAAATTTGATTCTCCAGGTAAGGCATTTTCATTCGACCGGATAGTCTACAGTAGAGCGACTAAAGTGCAAAGCTTTCTCTATCATTTTTCACGATTTCGCAGTTTATGTTCCCATCCATGCAGGTAGTCAAGGAAACTGGATACAGGCTGGCGCAGACGATCAAAAATAACCGGGTACTTCACCAGTTTAGGCGACACACCCGCTGAAGCAGTTGTATCCCCTAACGACGGCGGGTTGGGCAACCAGAGCCCTTTGGGATTGCCGGGCTGAAGATGCATCGGCGTCCGTGCAGAAACGCTGCTGACCTGCGCCCCTCCCACAATCCGACCATCGCGAATGAGTTCAGCCGGCAGAATGCTGATCTGGCGCACATCTTCATCTGTCACCGGGCGCAAAAACACGCTGGAAAGCAGGCCTTCAGCATTAAATGCCAGTGTCAGCCCACCAAACATATCCACATGTGTACCATTGAAGTTCAGGTACTGTACGCCCTTGAGTGTGATGCGGCGGTGCGAGAAATAAGTGACATAGGCGTATCCATCACCATTTCGATAAGCGCTCATCGGCACTAATTCCAGATCGGTGGGTAATTGGAGCGCAGGAATGATTTTTTCTTCCAGGAAAATAGCCGCGGACAGCGCCGAATCAATTGATTCGGGCAGGTATATAGCTGGCAGGTGGTTGAATTGATCCAAAAATATATCAGCATCTGATGGAGACAGAAGGCCGCGTTTATCAAAAACAGCCCGCAGAACCGCCGCATGTTCACTTTTATGAAGCAGTCGATCAGCCGCCAGAAATGCCTTCGCCATATCGCTAAAGTCCATCTCCCCTACCGGCCCCAGTTCTACAGCACAGATGAGCAGCCGACCCACAATATCACGAGTTCGATGAATGGCAAGGCGATCTGATGCTCCTTCGCGCAGACTTTCGTAAATCCCGACCAGGATGTCATAAAAGGCACCCGTAAACAGACGAGAATAATTGTGACTTTCCCGCCCCAATTCCAGTTCCGGCTCTGCTGGCACATAAACCAGTTCATCAAATGATTTGCGCAAAAAGTCGTTAAGCGCATTTCGCAGATAAACTGTGCGTCCATGCATGTCTCCATTCTGATAGCGCAGGCGCTGTGTGAGTTCTTCGGCTACTGTGCTGACGAAGTTATCCAAGCGGAGATCACCGCCCGTCCAGTCGAGCAGTCGTTTGACCAGCGAGTCATCGTGCAGCGCGACCAGCACCGCAGTCATATCCCCAAAACTTTCGTGAAAAGCATTCGTGCCAAGACCAAAGGACTCATTGTACAGATCACGCACACCATCCAGTACAGCATGTGCTGTCTCGTGACTGACAATATCAGCACTCTGGGCGGCATACACAAATTCGCCTTCAACCTGAAAGCTGTGAAAGCCAAGCAATCGATCCTGCTCATTATAAAAAGCATTCGCACCATCACCGACATGAGGGTCAACGGCAATGCGTGCGACCGGGAAAGACCAGGGCAGTGGACGAGCCGCATACCGTTCGTACATACGGAGCGTAAATGTCACATAATAGAAAGCGTTGACCTGATCAAATTCTGGTGTCCCCGGCCAGTAAAGATAATTGCCATACTCATCCGATTTAGCAGGTCTGACCACACTGTCCTGCATTCGCACGCGGGGATTGACCAGATCAGGGCCGATGTCCGCCGCATTCATAGGGCGAACTTCCGGTTCGCTGACGAAAGGATCTTGTGGGTAAATCACCACATTGACTTCATTCTGGGCGATTTCAGGGGCAACTTCCTGATGCAAAGTGAAGGAACTCATAGCCTTCTGGGTCAAAATAGCGGGTAAATCTGAGCGGTTTTGTTCCTGCAATCGACGCAGACGGTTAAAAATTGAGATTTTCTGATCGGTCATAGCTCCCTGTCCTAAATGGCAACTGACAAGCACGAACGTTTCGAGTAGAATACTCACAACCAGTACATCTATCAGGTGCACCAGCACCTTCCAGCACAAGTCTACAGCATTTCCAACGCGCCTGATGCGCCAGATAGCAACCTTCTGGCGGTCAGGTATTCAGATAACCAAAAGGACACGGCATGAGCAAAACAGTGGATAGCTTCGGAACGCGAGGCACATTCAATACAGGCAGCGGCGAAGCGGTTATCTACCGACTGAGCAAACTGACCGAACAGGGTATCGGCCATATTGACCGGCTGCCCTTCAGCATCAAAATCCTGCTGGAAAATGCCCTCCGCAATCTCGACAATTTTCAGGTCAATGAGGAGGCAGTCCATCACATCGCCAACTGGAACGCCAAAGCACCGCAGCAGGTCGAAATTCCGTTCAAGCCTGCTCGCGTGATTTTGCAGGATTTCACGGGTGTTCCCTGCGTCGTTGATCTGGCGGCACTCCGCAGTGCTATGGTGCGGATGGACAACAATCCCAAGAAAATCAATCCGGTTGTGCCGGTTGATCTGGTCATCGACCATTCCGTTCAGGTTGACCGCTTTGGCTCATCAGATGCTATTCGCGTCAACGCTAATTTCGAATTTGAGCGCAACCGCGAACGCTATGAATTCCTGCACTGGGGACAAAAAGCTTTCAACAATTTCCGCGTCGTCCCTCCGGCTACTGGTATTGTGCATCAGGTAAACCTGGAATATCTGGCAAAGGTTGTCCAGATTTACTATGATGAAGATGGCAACCCGGTGGCCTTACCCGATACGCTGGTTGGCACGGACAGCCACACCACCATGATTAACGGCCTGGGCGTACTGGGCTGGGGCGTTGGTGGCATTGAAGCCGAAGCAGCCATGCTCAACCAGCCAATCTACATGCTGATGCCAGAAGTGATCGGTTTTAAGTTGACCGGACAGCTACGGGAAGGCGCAACAGCGACTGACCTGGTACTGATGGTGACTCAGATGCTCCGCAAGAAGGGCGTGGTTGATAAGTTCGTCGAATTTTATGGTACGGGTCTGTCACAGCTTTCACTGGCTGACCGCGCCACCATCGCCAACATGGCACCGGAATACGGCGCAACCATGGGATTCTTCCCCATTGACGAGCGTGCACTGGGCTATATGGAGCGGACAGGGCGTGATGCAGCACTTTTAAAGCTGGTTGAGATTTACTGCAAGGAACAGGGTATTTTCCGCACCGATGAAACCCCTGATCCTGAATTCACGGATACGCTGGAACTCGACCTGGGCGATGTTGAGCCAAGCATGGCCGGGCCGAAACGCCCACAGGATCGTATTCTGCTGCGCGAAATGAAAGACTCGTTCGAGAAAAGCCTGCGTGCGCCAGTAGACAAACGCGGCTTCGCGCTGGATGAAAGCGCCATCGAAAGAACAGCCACAATTGGCTCGAACGGCACAAGCCACGAGATTGGTCACGGCGTGGTGGTGATTGCGGCCATCACAAGCTGCACCAACACCAGCAACCCGTCAGTGATGCTGGGCGCAGGTTTGCTGGCGAAAAAGGCCATTGAAAAAGGTCTGGATGTGAAACCCTATGTCAAGACCAGTCTCGCCCCCGGCTCACGGGTGGTAACGGAGTATCTGGATAAAGCGGGATTGACTCCCTATTTGCAGGCGCTTGGCTTTTACACGGTTGGTTATGGCTGCACCACCTGTATCGGCAACAGCGGCCCTCTACCTGAAGCGATTGCGACAGCAGTCAAGGAATCCAATCTGGTAGCGACGGCTGTCCTGAGTGGCAATCGCAATTTTGAGGGACGGATTAATCCCTTCGTAAAAGCCAACTATCTTGCCTCTCCTCCACTGGTGGTCGCTTATGCGCTGGCAGGGACGGTGGACATTGATCTGATGACTGACCCCATCGGCCATGACCGCGATGGCAACCCTGTCTTCCTGAGGGACATCTGGCCGACACAGGACGAAATTCAGAGCGCAATCGAGCAGAATGTGACACCGGAACTCTACCAGACCCAGTATGGAAATGTGTACACGGGTAACGAAATCTGGAACGAGATACCAGCAAGCGGCGGCGATGTCTATGCCTGGGATAAGAAAAGCACTTATGTCCAGGAGCCACCTTTCTTCATCGATCTGTCAGTAGAAGCAAGCCCGGTACAACCCATTCGCGGGGCGCGGGTGCTGGCGATGCTGGGTGACTCGGTAACAACTGACCACATTTCTCCGGCAGGCGACATTGCTGCGGACAGCTCGGCAGGGCGCTATCTGATCGAGAACGGTATCGAGAAAAAGGACTTCAATACCTACGGCACACGGCGTGGAAATCACGAAGTCATGATGCGGGGAACATTCGCTAATATCCGGCTGCGGAACGCGCTGGTTCCCGGCACGGAAGGCGGCGTAACGGTTCACTTCAACAGCAACGCGGTGATGAGCATTTACGAAGCGGCTATGAAATATATCGCTGAAGGTACACCGCTCATCATCCTGGCCGGGAAGGACTATGGCATGGGTTCCAGCCGCGACTGGGCAGCCAAAGGAACGTATCTGTTAGGCGTGAAAGCTGTCCTGGCAGAGAGCTTTGAGCGTATTCATCGCAGTAATCTGGTGATGATGGGCGTGCTGCCGCTTCAGTTTAAGGAAGGTGTCGGCTGGGAAACGCTAGGTCTGAACGGGCGGGAGCAGTTCGACATCGTCGGGCTGGATGATGACCTGCGTCCGCAGCAGGAAGTCACCATCAACGCAACAGGCGAAGATGGCATCATCAAGACTTTCCAGGCGACGGTTCGTATTAACACACCGGTTGAGCTGGAATACTACCGGAACGGCGGCATCCTGCATACCGTGCTGCGGAACTTCCTGAAGCAATAGTTAGTCACTAGTTGCTAGTCCATCAAGAGAAGGTGAGCCAGCGATGGTTCACCTTTTTTGATTCAAGAATATAGGGGTTTTCAGCCTGAGAAAATTGTCGCCGAGATGGCAGGCGGGAAGCAGGGAAACTGGCGCGGCGATGGCAATTCTGTGGCAATTTTGGCGGCGGCCCCGCCCCGTGTAATTGCGGCAACGGCAATTGTGCCGCGACAAGCAGCGGGAGAAGCGCCGCCATGACAATCAGACATTTTTACGGCGGCAGCCAGGGAAGCTATCGCGGCGGGGGAATTGGAAATCAGTGCCATTTGCATCATCAGCGCCGCCAACTGCCATCAAAATCTTATTCACTGATGGTCATTCCTCACAACTATCTCCAGCGTAATTTTAGAACATATTTTCTATTTTGTCAAGTTCGGGATTGGTTTGGATGGATGCTGGCAGGGGGATATTTTTTCCGCCATAATTGCGGCATGACAAACAAACCACATGTGACAATTTACAGCGACGGCGGCGCACGCCCCAATCCGGGTTTTGGCGGGTGGGGGGTGGTGATGATTTTCCCGGAGCAGCAGCAGGAATTGAGCGGCGGCGAACGGGCGACCACCAACAACCGCATGGAACTGACGGCGGCCATGAGCGCATTGGAAGCGCTGGACGGGCCGCACCAAATCGACTTTTACACCGACAGCGAATACGTGAAAAACGGGATCACGCAGTGGATTAAAAACTGGATTAAGAAGGACTGGCGTGATGTCAAAAACCCGGATTTGTGGCAGCGGCTGCACAGCGCGACGCAGCGACATGAGATCAAATGGCACTGGGTGAAAGCCCACGCTGGACACGCTTATAACGAGCGGGTGGACGAACTGGCGACGCTGGAAATCGAGCGCTTGAGCGGCAAGCCAAGCATCCGCAAGCCAGAACCGGAAGCACCTGCTGTCAAGGCGGATGTGCTGATTTATGTGGCGGCAGCCTATTCGTTCGACGATAAACGCGGCGGATGGGGCGTGCTGATTACCCATAACGGGCAGGAAACCGAGCTGCGCGGGACGGAAAACAACAGCAGCGACAACCAACTGGTGCTGCTCTCCAGCATCAAGGCGCTGGAAACGGTGCGACAACCGGCCAGCATCGCGGTTTTCACCAGCAGCGAATACCTGCAAAAAGGCATGAGCCAGTGGGTGAAGGGCTGGATTAAAAAAGGCTGGAAAACAGCCAGCGGCGACCCGGTGAAAAATCAGGCGTTGTGGGAACGACTGGTGAAAGCGGCAGAACCGCACCAGATTCAGTGGTTGATGCAGAGCAAAGCACAGGGTATCCAAACGCAGCGGGCGTTTGAACTGGCAAGTAGGGGATAGAATTCTCCCCACCCGTTTACAGTTCAGGAGACGACAGTTTTAAAAAGAGTGTGAAAGCAAGCCATCACCCCTCCCCCCAGCCCCCTCCCCATTGCAATGGAGAGGGGGAGCAAATGCCACTTCTGTGAGGGGAAAATTTAAAACCACTTAAAAGTGCCGTCCGCTGAACCGTTTACAGAGAGGGGAATAAAACTGGCAGCTAGAAAGTGATTGAGTGAAACAAATATGCCCAGCACAGCAGAGCGCGTATCGACATTTGGCACGACGATTTTTACCGAAATCAACAACCTGGCAGCGCAGCACGGCGCAATCAATCTGGGGCAAGGCAGGCCGGATTTCGACGGCCCGTTAGACATTCTGGAAGCGGCGGCGCGGGCGCTGCATGACGGCCAGCATAACCAGTATGCGCCGGGAGTCGGCACGGCGGCGCTGCGGCAGGGCATCGCCAACCACGCGGGCAAATTCTACGACCTCGATATTGACCCGAATGGCGGCGTGGTCGTCACCAGTGGGGCGACAGAAGCAATCTTTGCCTCGATTTTAGGGCTGGTTGATCCCGGCGACGAAGTGATTGTGATCGAGCCATATTTCGACAGCTATGTGCCGAACCTGATTATGGCCGGGGCGAAGCCCGTTTATGTGCCGCTGCACGCGCCGGACTGGACGCTCGACCCGGATGAACTGCGGGCAGCCTTCAACCCTAAAACGCGGGCGATTCTGTTCAACACGCCGCAAAACCCGACCGGGCGCGTGTTCACCGTCGAAGAAATGACGCTGATCGCCGACTTGTGCCAGCAGTATGACGTGACGGTCATCAGCGATGATGTGTATGAACACCTGGTATTTGAATCTCATCCCCACCCCCTAACCCCCTCCCCATCGAATGGAGAGGGGGAACAAAGCCATTCTGTCGGGAGCGGAGACATAGCGAGCGGAGACATAGCGCCGCCCCTACAGCACGGACGGCGGGTGCAACATATCCCGATGGCGACGCTGCCGGGGATGTTCGAGCGGACGGTGACGGTCAGCAGCCTGGGCAAGAGTTACAGCGTGACCGGCTGGAAGGTCGGCTGGGTGTATGGGCCGCCGAAGCTGGTGGCAGGGGTGGCGCGGGCGCACCAGTTCGTGACATTCGCCACCCATCACCCCTCACAGGCAGCGGCGGCCTATGCACTGAGCCTGCCGGGGACATACTATGAAGAACTTCAGGCGATGTACACGGTCAAGCGCGACCTGCTGATGAACGGGCTGACGGCAGCGGGGTTGAAAGCGCGCGCGCCGGAAGGGACGTATTTCGTGATGGCCGATTTTTCGGACGTGTTCGACGGCGACGATGTGGCCTTCGCCAAATTTTTGACGACGGAGATTGGGGTGGCGTGCATCCCGCCAAGTTTCTTCTACAGCCCGGAACACGCGCATCTGGCGACGAAGCAGGCGAGGTTCGCCTTCTGCAAGGGAGACGATACGCTCCGCGCGGCGGGGGAACGGTTGGGGAAGTTAAAAGTTAAAAGTTAAAAGGCGAAAGCAAATGACGCCGCAGGCTAAAGCCATGCGGCTAAGTGAAATCAAGCCCGCTAAAGCGGACTGAAAATCATCTTTACGAAGTTAAATTCTAAATTTGAGTAGAAGGTAAGTTCGTTTATGCCTGAGATTGCTTTTGATCGTTATTACCGCCATGAGGAATTGAGCGAGCTGCTGGCGGCGTATGCGGCGGAATACCCTGAACTGGTGCAGGTGGAAAGCCTCGGCAAAAGCCACGAGGGGCGCGACATCTGGCTGGCGACAGTGACGAACGCGGGAACTGGCCCAGCGGCGGAAAAACCAGCGCTGTGGGCGGACGGCAACATTCATGCCTCGGAAGTGTCACCCTCGACGGCCTGCCTGTATCTGCTGAATAAGCTGGTGACGCAGTATGGAAGCGACTCGGACATCACCCGCTGCCTCGATACACGCGCGTTTTATATCTGCCCACGCATCAACCCCGATGGCGCGGAATGGGCGCTGGCCGATGTGCCAAAAATTATCCGCTCCAGCACGCGCCCCTACCCTTACGATGAAACACCAGCGCCGGGGCTGGTCAATGAAGATATCGACGGCGACGGGCGGATGCTGCAAATGCGTATCGCTGACCCAAACGGCCAGTGGAAACCCCACCCGGACGAACCGCGTTTGTTGATCCGGCGCGAACCGGCGGAATACGGCGGGACGTATTATCGCCTGCTGCCGGAAGGCACGATCACCGATTACGACGGCGTGACTATTCAGATTCAGCCGAAAAAAGAAGGACTCGACCTGAACCGTAACTTCCCGCTGGAATGGCGGCAGGAAGGCGAACAACGCGGCGCAGGGCCATACCCAACCTCCGAGCCGGAAATCCGGGCGATTGTGCATTTCATCACGGCGCACCCCAACATCACCGGGGCGGTGTCGTTCCACACCATGAGCGGCGTAATTTTGCGGCCTTATGGCACGCGCCCGGATGAGCAATTCCCAGCGGAAGATTTGTGGACATTCCAGAAGATTGGGCAAAAGGGGACGGAGATCAGCGGCTACCCCAACGTGTCGGTGTACCACGAATTCCGTTATCACCCCAAAGAGGTGATTACGGGCGTGTTTGACGACTGGATGTACGATCATCTGGGCGTGTATGCGTGGACGGTGGAAATCTGGAGTCCGCAGCGGCAGTCGGGTGTCGAGAGCTACAAATTCATCGACTGGTACCGGGAACACCCGCTGGAAGATGACCTGAAACTGCTGAAATGGAACGATGAAAAACTCGGCGGTAAGGGATTCATCGACTGGTATCCTTTCGAGCATCCGCAGCTTGGGATGGTGGAACTGGGTGGCTGGAACGGTTTTTATGCATGGCGCAACCCACCGCCGGAATTTCTCGAAAAAGAAATCGCACCTTTTGCTGATTGGCTGGTGTGGCATCTGCTGATTTCGCCGCGCCTAGAACTGCACAGCCTGACCTCAACGCCACTGGGCGATGGGCATTACCAGATTCAACTGGTGGTGGAAAACAGCGGTTGGCTGCCCAGCTACATTTCCAAAAAGGCCTTGGAAAAGAAAGTGGTGCGCGGAGTGATCGCGCAAATCGAATTACCAGAAGGCGCGACACTGAAAACGGGCAAACCGCGCGAGGAATTGGGGCAGCTTGAAGGCTGGCATACGCTCGGCGTGACGCCGCACTACTGGGAATCATCGGGCGTGACGAGCAACCGGGCGAAAGTCGTGTGGGTGGTTCACGCGCCCAACGGTGGGACGGTCAACATCAAGGCGCGGCATGAACGGGCGGGCGTGGTACGCGGCGAGATTCAGCTATAGCTATTTCAATTACCCCACAACGGGCGGCCTGTAAGCTGCCTGTTTTGTTTTATGGGTAAGGTGAATACGGAGAAGCTCGTCAGGTTTGAACAACGGTGCGACTTGTGAGGGCGGGCGGCTGGCATTACACTGAGAGCATAAAATCAGAGGAGCTTTTTGATTATGGTCGTAAATGAACGAATGCAAACAGCCGATTTGCCCGCCGAGGCAGCGATTCATGACAACATTTTAGGCACGATGGGCAACACACCGCTGGTGCGCCTGAACCGGGTGGCACGCGGCGTGCGAGCGCAGATGATTGCCAAAGTCGAATATTTTAATCCTGGCAGCTCGGTCAAAGACCGGATTGGTATCACGATTATCGAAGATGCCGAGCGCGAGGGAAGGCTGCGTCCAGGCGGGACAGTGGTCGAATCCACATCCGGCAATACGGGGGTCGGGCTGGCGATTGCGGCAGCGATCAAAGGGTACAAAACCGTGTTCGTCATGCCGGATAAGATGTCGGAAGAAAAAATCCGCGTGCTGCGGGCATACGGGGCGCGGGTGGTGGTGACGCCGACTAATGTCGAGCCGGACGACCCACGCAGTTATTACAGCGTGGCGCGGCAGATTGTGGAAGATACGCCGAACAGCATCCTCGCCAACCAGTATCATAACCCGGTCAATGCACAGACTCATTTTGACACCACCGGGCCGGAAATCTGGCGGCAGACAGCGGGGCAGATTGATGTGTTTGTGGCGGGGATGGGCACAGGCGGCACGATCACTGGCGTCGGACGCTATCTGAAGTCGGTCAATCCGAAGGTGCAGATCGTTGGCGTTGACCCGGTGGGGTCGATTTTGCACGACTATTTTTACACCGGAAAAATGACCGAAGCCCACAGTTATAAGGTTGAAGGCATTGGCGAGGATTTTATTCCGTCGGTGTATGACTTCAGCGTGATTGATGACATGGTGCGCGTCAATGATAAAGAGTCGCTGTTGATGACGCGGCGGCTGGTGCGCGAAGAAGGGATGTTCGTCGGCGGGTCGTGCGGGTCGGCGGTGGCGGGGGCGCTGCGCTACGCGGCGGAGCGCGATCTTGGGCCGGACAAAATGGTGGTGGTGCTGCTGCCGGACAGCGGCTCACGCTATCTGAGCAAAGTGTTTGATGATGCCTGGATGCGCGAAAATCGTTTCCTCGAAAGTGATTGGGTGGATACCCCAGTGGCCGCTGTGCTGGAACGCAAGGCGCGGCACGAACTGATTGTGGCACGCTGCGATGAAGCCGTCGGGGATGTGATCGCCAAGATGAAGGCCAACGATGTGTCACAGCTTCCAGTAGTCGGCGAACGCGATCAACTTCTTGGCCTGGTGACAGAGGTCAACCTGCTCAATTACCTGCTGCAAAGCGCGGGCGGCGAGGCGTCAAAAGTAGCCATTGAGAACATCGGCGTGATTGACTCAACCGTGTATACCCTCAGCCCGGAAACCTCGGTTGAAGCTGTGATGAGCGTGTTCAGCAATCATGCGATTGCGCTGGTGACGGAGCGCGTGCCCAACAGCGAGGACAAGCGGGTGGTGGGGATTATTACCAAGATTGATCTGCTCGATTTTTTGGCGAGCCGATAAAAACTGATGCAGCAGCAGCCATCATGGATCGGGGTCATTCTGGTATTCGCCTATTTTGGCTTCATGATCTGGTGGCTGCCCTTCGCTAACCGACGGCTTGAACCCGCAATCCGCGAACGAATCGGAAAGCGCATGGGCATCAGGATTGTGCGGGGCGACGGGTTTCGCAAGGGACTCAACTGGCAGGTGAGCGGCAAGGAGCAGACCGGGCGCGGCTGCCAGCTTATGCTATGGGAAGGTTTTACGGTTGTCGCCCTGTATATTCTGCCGATTTTTCTGGCGCTGGCGCTCCTCGGCGGGGCGCTGGTGCTGCTGAGTGGCTAGGCTGTGGCGCAGATCATTCGCTTCTGGAAGCCATATGGCGTGCTGACGCAGTTCACCGATAAGGATGGCCGTCCGACGCTGGCGGATTACATCGCCCTGCCAAATGTGTACGCGGCGGGGCGGCTTGACCTGGACAGTGAAGGTTTGCTGCTGCTGACCGATTCGGCGCGGCTGAAAACGCGGCTGACCGAGCCACGCTACGAACACCCGCGCACCTATCTGGTACAGGTGGAACGGATACCGGATGAAGCGGCGTTAAAAAAGCTGTGTGAGGGGGTCGAACTCAACGACGGGATGACCCGACCCGCGAAGGCTGAACTGCTGGAAACAGCGCCGAATTTACCGGAGCGTCCTGTCCCGGTTCGCTATCGCAAAAATGTACCCGACTGCTGGATAAGGCTGACGATCACCGAAGGGCGTAACCGGCAGGTGCGGCGGATGACAGCAGCCATCGGCCATCCCACACTGCGGCTGGTACGCTGGGCGATTGGGCCGGTGACACTGGCGGGGTTGGGGCCGGGGGAGTGGCGGGCGCTGACACGGGCGGAGGAAACGACGCTGTGGGCCAGCGCTCTACGAAAATCCCCCTGACAACACATAGTCAGCGATTATCATTTCACAGCAGCCGCAGACGTATTCTGAAACCCTGGTCATGACTACGATGTGAAGGCGGCGCAGTATTGCGAAAACGTGATTTCGCGCCCTGCTGATTAAATACCCACGAACCACCGCGCACAACTCTGTGCGAGGCGTTACTGACAACGCTGACACTATCATTACCCCACTCAGACAAACACCATTCCCACACATTCCCGCTCATATCCGCTACGCCAAAGGGGCTGGAAGCGTGCAAATATTTTGTAACCGGCGTGGGCTGCCCCATGCCACTTTCGAGCGTGTTGCACTGACTGATGTCAAAGGTATCTGACCAGGGGTAGGAAGTTTCCGACTCACCCATCGCCGCCCACTGCCATTGTTCTTCTGAGGGCAGGTTGATTGTCATTCGCTCCGCTAGCTGAGTTTTATTGGGCGCATCCCTGACAAGGCGAGACTTCAACCACAGGCAAAAAGCAACCGCTTCAAACCAGCTAACATTGGTACGCGGCAGATGATCCCCTGGAAAAGCTGTGGGCTGTGGACGCGGATTATTTTTGCGCCATTTAAGGGCTGAATCAGAATAATCCCACCACTTTGTATTCCGATAACCCTCCGTATCCACAATGAACATCATATATTGCGCGTTGGTGATCGGGTATCTGGCGAGATAAAAACTTTCAACCTCGTAGACTCCACCCGCCGTACCGGGTGGATTATAGAAAGTTGCATTGCCCAGTTTTGTCTTGCCGGCTGGAATTTTGCACCACTCAAAGGGCACAGGAAGTATATTCTTTACCTCCGGCGGTTCGAACTCCTCTGGCAAAACCGTATTGGTGGTTGAAAAGTCATTCCTTTCCTGAAGCCGCTGCCGTATGGCTTCGATCAAGCGGCGTATATTCGCAACGTATGTTGAGGAATTCCGAATGTCTGTCCACTGGAACGTTGTATAGCCAAAAGGGATGGCACTACGTTCATCGCCCTGTGCGAGAATTAAGAAGATCGGTTTTTGGTGTACTTCAGCAAAATCGAGTTCAGCTCTCACCCAGGTGGAAGCAGCAGCATCGGGCGACAAAATACAAACCAAACAGGCAGATTCCAGAATACCGGTTTCAATGGCGCGTTTCCAGGAGAGGGTTCCCGGTTCAATCCCTTCATCTGTCCATACCTGCAATTTTTCCCGGCGAAAATCTTCCCGGATTTGGCGCATCGTTTCGCTGTTGCTTCGGCTGTAGCTGAGGAAGATGTGGTGCGGCATATTGGCGCTCATCTATGGGTAGTGGTTTCTACAGATTATAGCGACAAAAAAAATGACACGACAATGCGTGTCATTCATTTTGGATATGCGAGGTGCTATTGTATAGCCAGTGTAGCGACATCGCCGTTGAGGCGGCCAAAGCGGGCGGATACCCAGCCAGTTTTGCCATCATATGCCACCAGCAGCCAGGCGGCGTCAGCGGTTCGGCCAGTGACCTGAACGGTTGTACCGCTGGGGATACGCGCCAGGGTTTCTGAAGTCGTATTTGGGGCGCTCCGCAGGCGCAGGGTGTAATCGACGATCAGATCGAGCGCCGGAACAGAGCCAGCCGATGGGACGCCAGGTGCAGAAGGGGCAGCAGGCGAGGCGGCAGCGCCGGTCAGTTTGGCAAACTGTGCCGAGACGTAGCCGGGCCGCCCGTTGTAGTCAATCTTGTACCAGTCGCCTTCCTGACCGAGGAAGGTATAGACTTCGCCGGGGTTGATGCGCCCAATCCGCCCGAAAGTCGTGCCAGCGCCAGAACGCACACGCACCTGAATATCAGCCGTCACACCCTGATCCGAAGATGCAGCAGGACTGCCGGGGGCAGCGGGGGCAGCACCAGCCGTCCCCAAGAGATAAGCCTCATCCCAGTAGACACCATTGGGGTTAGCAGGTGAATTTTGTGTGGCGAACAGGAACAGAGTCACCGTCCCAGCAGCGGAACGCGCCGAAACATTGACCTGCTGCCACTGATAAGCCGCGCCGGAATAGGGCGACCAGACGACACTCGCGCCGAAGGGGTCAGTCGCTCCGGTGGGGTCAATACCGACGCGCACCTGGCCGGTCACCCCTTCAATGAAGGCCCATGCCCCACCCTGCACATCGGTGTCCGGCGCGACATTCACCTGCTGGTAAATCCAGGCGGTAAAAATTGAACCGCCGCGTCCCATATTGTAGGAAAATCGCCCGGAACGCTTTAATCCGGCGCTGTGGGGAAAACCATTGGGATAAGCGTTACGCCAGAGTTCATTGGGATTAGTGGGAGTCAAAAAACCACCCCACCAGCTATAGGGCGCATTATAGGTTGTGAGGGGGTCTGCCGGGTCTTTGCCAATCAGGGTGAAGGACTCATTGTCAAAGCCGGGGTTTGTCAGCAGATTATCCTGCGCGGCGGCGGGAAAAGCAGCCAGCAGAATCAACAGTAACAGGAGTAAAAAACGCTTCATCAAACTATCCTCAGTACCTTAAAATTACGATCACTATAGCGGATTGGAAGTACGAGATGCAACCCACGATAAACCTACGAAACACTGTGCTTAGCAATCCTAAAGCCGCGAAAAAAGTTGCGATCCTGTGGATACCCGCCAGAACGATAGGTTACATCAACCATGAGGGGATCATCATAATGAACCGCCGCGCAGGACACGGATCACATTTTCTGCAGCATCAATTGAGCCAGTCTGCCAGTTGTTCAGACACCATTCCAAAACATTGCCGCTCATATCCATCACGCCGTAAGGACTTGCACCATTGGGGAATCGTGTCACCGGTGTGGTGGATTTTTTGTCGCAGCTACAGCTCTCCGAGTCAAAATCATCCCCCCAGGGATAGCGGCGTTCATCATCATTCCGGGCGGCACGCTGCCACTGCTGTTCCGTTGGGAGTGAGATCGTTTCACCCGTTCTGGCATTTAACCAACGGCAAAAAGCAATCGCTTCATACCAGGTCACATTGGTACATGGGAGATCATCGCCGGGAAAAGTGGTTGGCTGTGGCAGCGGATTTTTCAGATGCCATTCCAGCGCCACCTTTGAGAACATCCAGCAATCGCGGGTCTGATAGCCGTCTGACGCATTGATGAAAGTTTGAAATTGAGCGTTGGTGATTGGATATTTTGCGATCTGAAAATCCTTAACATCGTAGATGCCCCCGCTCGTTCCCGGCGTGGTGTAATTGCGAGCATCCGTCAGATGAACGCTACCACCCGGAACAGCACACCAGTCAAAAGGAGGTGGCAGAATGGTTTTAGCAGATACATGAACCGCCGCCGGGATTAGATCACCCGTTTCAAGCTGGCGCTGAATCGTCATGACCAGACGCATCAGGCCGGGGGCGTAGGCTGTATCGGCGCGAAGATCAACCCACTGGAACGACGCATAACCAAAGGGAATGGCACTGCGTTCATCGCCGCGCGCCAGTATGAGAAAAGTCGGTTTACCCTGCAATTCGGCAAAGTCGAGTTCGGCGCGTACCCAGTTGGACGAGGCTGCATCCGGCGAGAGGACGCAAACAAGGCAGCCCGCGCCGAGAATAGCGGCCTCAATGGTGCGCTTCCAGGACAATGTACCGGGTTCGATGCCCTCATCCGTCCAGACGGAAAGGCCAGCCGCGCGGAAATCATCGCGCAGGCGGGTCATTATATCCGCGTCTTTTCGACTATAGCTGAGGAAAATGTGATGCTGCATAGAATGCTCTCACCAGGGTGGGCCGCAAAGGTCAATGACGCCAGCAGGCCAGGGCTGATTGGTACATGAAAAGACCATCACAGCCGTATCATCCATCAATCGTGCCTCGCCATCCTGGTGATAAATCAGTGAATCGGCGACGACCTTCCAGCCCAGCGGGCCATATAAGCGCTCCGCCAGCTCTGAACTGGTGACGAGCAAAGCAAATGGCAGGCCTAATTCCTGACAGATGTATTCATCGGCGCGTTTGACCCCCGCCGCTGCATAGCCTTTACCGCGAAATTCAGGCGGTGTCATGACGCCGGAAAGCCCGCCGACAAAAAGCGACGTATCCCCAACCCGAATATCACGAGCGGCGATTTCCAGGCTGCTCACCCACTGGTCGCCGTCCCAGACCACCAGACGAGTATCACCGCCGCCCCACCTGATGTCGGAAGCAATAGCTTCGGCAAAAACTTCAGCACTGCGGGCGTCAATTTCAGCGACGAGGGCGGGCGACATATCAGCGGCGGGGCAGATATCGAAGCGGAGTGTCATGATTCAAGCGCCTGTCGCAGATCGTTGATGAGATCGTCAACGTGTTCAATGCCGACACTGAGGCGAACTAATGCGGGGGCAACCGCGATGGGGCTGGTGGCCGTGCTGGCATGGGTCATGCTGTAGGGATGCTCGATCAGGCTTTCGACGCCGCCGAGACTTTCCGCCAGCGCGAACAATTTGGTGCGGCTGACCATACGCTGGGCCGCTTCCGGGCTGTCGAGAATGATGCTGACCATGCCGCCGAAATCAGCCATCTGTTTTTTAGCCAATTCGTGCTGGGGATGGCTTTCCAGGCCGGGATAAATGACCTGTTTGACGGCGTTGTGGTCTTCGAGAAAACGGGCGATCTGAAGGGCATTGCTGCTGTGGCGCTCCATGCGGATGCCGAGCGTTTTAATACCGCGCAGGACGAGGAAACAATCCATCGGGCCGGGAACCGCACCACAGGCATTTTGCAGAAATTTAATGTCGTTATAGAGTATTTCATCGTTCATCGCCAGCAGGCCGCCAACGACATCGCTGTGACCGCCGAGGTACTTGGTGCTGCTATGCATGACGACATCCGCGCCGAGCGTAAGCGGCTGCTGCAAAGCGGGGCTGGCGAAGGTGTTATCGACAGCGATCAGGATATTTTCGCCAGCGGTATCGGCTAATGCACGAATATCGGCCAGCGCGAGAAAAGGGTTGGTCGGTGTTTCCAGCCAGAGCAGGCGCGTTTGTGGCGTGATGGCGGCTTTGACCGCGTTTAAATCGCTGAGATCGACCCAGCTAAAACGCAGGCCGAAGCGGGCAAAGACACGCTCGAACAAACGGTAAGTACCCCCATAAACATCGTTGCCGACGATGATATGATCGCCGGGGCTGAAGTGGCGCATGAAGGTGTCCATCGCAGCGAGACCGCTAGAAAAGGCGAGGCCGTAACGCCCCTTCTCGATAGCGGCGATACATTCTTCCAGTGCGGTGCGAGTGGGGTTGCCGCTGCGGCTGTACTCGTAACCTTTGTGTTCACCAGGGGCGGACTGAACATAGGTTGAAGTCTGGTAGATGGGAGTCATAATCGCGCCAGTGGCCGGGTCGGGTTCCTGCCCTGCATGGATGGCGAGTGTATCGAGGTGATAGTGTTCGGACATTCTAACTACCTTGTCTTAGGGGTTGGCAAATTTGTTCTGCACAAGTATAACACGGACGAATAAGCTGCCAGCAGCCAGCAGCCATCAATATTCAAATCACTTAAGCACATAGAACGCCAAACAAGAAGATAACAGCATGATTGACGCCAACCACAAATATTTCATCGCCGTCGCCGGAAATATCGGCGCGGGTAAAAGCACACTGACGGGTATGTTAAGCAGCGCTTTTAGCTGGGAACCGTTTTACGAAGCCAACGCGGAAAACCCCTATCTGGCCGATTTTTATACGGACATGAATCGCTGGAGTTTTCACTCGCAGGTGTTTTTCCTCGGCAAACGCCTGGAACACCATCACCAGCTTTTGCAGCACCCTGGCAGCGTGGTTCAGGATCGCACAGTTTACGAAGATGCTGAAATTTTCGCCTGCAATCTGTACGAGCAGGGCAACATGAGCGAACGGGATTACGACGCTTATCGGCGGCTGTATATGGCGGTCAGCGCTTTCTTGCCGCCACCTGATTTAATTATTTATCTGCGGGCAAATGTCGATACCCTGATAACTCATATTGAAAAACGTGGTCGAGATTTTGAGCGTAACATCGAGCGGGATTATCTGGAACGGTTGAATGGCCTATATGACCGCTGGATTAACCACTGGTCGGTCTGCCCGGTGCTGCGTATCCAGACCGACGGTATGGACTTCCAGCATAATGGCGAAGACTTCCGCCATATTCGGCAGGAAGTTGAAAAAGCCCTGAATTTTGTTAAAAGCGACTGAGTAAATCGGGTTTCTGTATAGACATAAGCACCAAGTCCATGCTATAATTTTGCCATATTCATACTATTCATCAGATGAATTGACTGTGGCAGCTATACATCTCGATTCGGATTTGCTGAACTACATTGTACGGCACGGTTTCCAACCCGGCGACAGGCTTCCAACGATCAGCGAGCTGCAAGATCAGGAAAACCTGGGCATCAGCGTCAGCAAAGTCCGTGAGCAGCTTGAGGTGGCGCGGGCATTGGGATTGGTCGAAGTGCGCTCCAAGACCGGGACTCGACTGAAAGAATACAGCTTCACCCCGGCGGCCCGATTAAGCCTATTCTATGCGCTGGCGACAGACCTGCGCTACTTCGAATTATTCAGCGAAGTGCGAACCCATCTCGAAATGGCATTCTGGCATGAAGCCTGCGCCCTGCTGGCCGAGGCAGATAAACAGGAAATGCGCGGTTATGTAGAGGCGGCTCGCGCAAAGCTGAACGAAAGCCGGGTTCGCATACCCCATGAAGAACACCGCGCTTTTCATCTGACGATTTTCAAACATCTGAAAAACCCTTTTGTCCTGGGCCTGCTGGAAGCCTACTGGGATGCTTATGAAGCGGTAGAACTCAACCGCTACATTGAGTATTCCTATCTTCAGCAGGTTTGGGATTATCACGCCCGCATTCTGGACGCGATTTGTGCTGGTGACTTCGACGCTGCCCAGAAAGCATTTCGTGAACATACCCAACTGCTGCACCATCAACCCCGTATGCAGGATATGGAAGCAGCGAACGAAATTGAAGTCACCGATTAGTTAGACACAGCCCGCTGTGTAAAGGAACATTTTTATGGGTGTACTCGATATTCAGACCGGAACGCAGACGCAAAATGCCTTCAGTGGCAAGCCCATCGTCAACGACTTCGCGCTGACGGCGGCGACCAAAAATGGCACCGGCAGCCAGACATCGAACAACGTACTGGTGCTGTCGCTGCTTAAGATGGGTATCCCGGTCAACGGGAAAAATCTGTTTCCATCAAACATTAAAGGGCTGCCGACCTGGTATACCATCCGCGCCAGCAAGGATGGTTATATCAGCCGCCCGGCAGCGCCGGAAGTTGCGGTAGCCATGAACCCGGATACGGCAGCGGAAGACATTCAAAAACTTCCACCGGGCGGGGTATGCATCCTGCCACAGGAATGGCACTGGACACAGAGCCGTGAAGACATCATCTATTACGAAATCCCTGTTGACCCGATGGTGAAAGAGGCAGGAATTGCCGCTGACTTCCTTGAACGGGTTGCAAACATGATTTATGTTGGCGCGGTGGCACAGTTATTCAGCATTCCAATGGAGATCATCTGGGAAGCACTGCTGTCAAACTTCGGCGGTAAGGAAAAACCAGCCAAGCTGAATTTTGACATGGTACAGCGGGCTTATGACTGGACAGCCCAGAACATTACCAAGCAGGATCCCTTCCGTTTCGAACCCATTCCCGGCGGCAATCAGGGCAAAATTATCATCACCGGTAATGAGGCTGCCGGACTTGGTTCACTGTTTGGCGGGGCGCAGGTAGTAGCCTGGTATCCGATCACGCCATCGACCAGTTTAGTCGATGCCATGTTCGACCATCAGAATCTGCGCTGGGACCCGGAAACGGGTCAGAATACGATTGCCATTATGCAGTCAGAAGATGAACTGGCGGCCATCGGCACAATCATCGGCGCGGGATGGGCAGGGGCACGTTCCATGACCGCTACCAGCGGCCCCGGAATCAGCCTGATGGCAGAATTCACCGGGCTGGCCTATTTTGCCGAAATCCCCTGCGTCATCTGGGACATCACCCGCATTGGCCCCAGCACGGGACTGCCGACGCGCACCAGCCAGGGCGATTTACTGTTCATCCATTTCCTGAGTCATGGCGACACACGGCAGGTGACACTGCTGCCAGCGAGTGTAGCGGAATGCTTTGAATTCGGCTGGCGCTCGTTCGACATCGCCGAACAGTTTCAGACGCCAGTGTTCGTCATGAGCGACCTGGACATTGGCATGAACAACTGGATGAGCGACCCGTTCACCTACCCCGACCAACCGATGAACCGGGGCAAAACACTTGATCTCGCCAAGCTGGAAAAGTTCATGGAAGAAAACGGGGAATGGTGGCGCTATAAGGATTACGATGGTGACGGGGTAGGCTACCGCACTCTGCCCGGCACCAATCACCCGCGTTCAGCCTACTTCACACGGGGTACGGGGCATAACGAACGCGCCCAGTACAGCGAACGCAGCGAAGACTGGGTCAATAATCTGGCTCGTATTGAGCGCAAGATTAATAACACCCGCGACCTGCTGCCGCAGCCAGTGGTTGACCAGAATCCGGCTAAAAAGATCGGCATCCTGTCTTATGGCTCGAATGACCCCGCCATTCAGGAAGCGCGAGACATCCTGGCCGCACAGGGAATCGAAACCAATTACATGCGGGTACGAGCGCTGCCATTAGCACACAGCGTCATGGAATTTGTGCGCGACCACGAGCATGTCTATGTCATCGAGAACAATTTTGACGGGCAGATGGCACAGATCATCCGCATGGAAACGAACGAAGACACCCAACATATGATCGCCCTTCCGCTGGGTGATGGCCTGCCTATGACAGCCGGTTGGGTAGTGGAACAAATTAACAAGCACGAGGGGAAATAAACCATGCCTCCGAAGACTAATGTACTTGGCCTGACAAGAGAAGAGTATAAAGGCAGTAAAAGCACCCTCTGCCCTGGCTGCGGCCACGACTCGATCAGCAATCAGATCATCAGCATGTCGTATGATCTGGGTCTGGAACAGCATAATGTTATCAAGCTGAGCGGTATTGGCTGCTCCAGCAAGACGCCAGCCTACTTTTTGGGGCGGTCACACGCTTTCAACTCGGTTCATGGTCGTATGCCATCGGTGGCAACTGGCGCGATGCTGGCAAACAGCGCGCTCACAGCAATTGCTGTCAGTGGTGATGGCGATACCGGCAGTATTGGCCTGGGCCAGTACAAACACCTGATTCGCCGCAATGTGCCGATGGTATATATCATCGAAAACAACGGGGTATATGGCCTGACCAAAGGCCAGTTCTCGGCCACCTCTGACGCCGGACAAACACTGAAATACTATGGCAAAAATGAACTCCCAGCGCTTGATCTGGCACTGGAAGCCATCGTCAGCGGAGCAACTTTTGTGGCACGCAGCTTCTCCGGTGATGCGAAGCAGGTGCAGGCACTGTTAAAGGCGGCTGTCAGCCACAAAGGCACTGCGGTAATTGACATCATCAGCCCATGCGTGACTTTCAATAACGCGCCGACTTCTAACAAGAGTTATGAGTACGGCAAGGAACACGAAATCGCCCTGCATGAAATTGACTTCATGCCGAAGGGTTACGTGCCGCAGCGTGAGGAAATCACCGTTGAGGATTATGATGAAGGCCAAACCATCAGCGTGAATATGCATGATGGTTCGGTAATCCGCCTGAAGAAAGTCGGGCCAGATCATGACCCGCGCAGCCGTTCACAGGCGATTCAACTGTTGGAAAAAGCCCAGCTTGAGCAGTTGTTCATCACCGGTTTGCTGTACTACGAAGAACCGCGCCTGACGCTGGGTGAAACGCTGAATCTGACGGAAACACCGTTGGTTCACCTGAGCGAAGACAAACTGCGCCCGTCGAAAGACAGCCTCAACAAGCTGATGCAAAGCTTTATGTAGCACTTCACAGGGGCAAGCTCGCAGATTTGCCCCTGCGTCTGACAAAGAGGTTCATCGATGAACCTCTTTTTATTTCCGCAAGTGGCTATTGCTGTACGAATCTGACAAAGAAAATATTCCCCGTATCGCTACAGATTTAAGGCAAACGCCCCTCCAACCTTTCTCGCTGGCGAGAATTAGAAGAGCGTGTCACAATGTGTCTCAGTCAATAACAAAATATTACATGCATATATTTCCATCAGAAAGGCGGGAACCGTGGATACCAACACGCACGAACCAGCCAGTAAAAATCGCAGCGGGACAGCCCCCGGCCCGCGCGATAAGGACAGCCTACGCGAACTCCGGCGCAACCCACTTCAATTTTTCCTCAATCTCTCCCGCGAATATGGCGACGTAGCACAATTCAGGGCCGGATTCTGGCCGGCTTACCTCGTCAACCATCCTGACTATATCCAGCATGTACTACGTGACAGCAACCGCGTTTATAGCAAGGATACTTTCGCCTATACCATGACAACCGCTGTCTTTGGCGAGAGCAGCCTCTTCATCAGCGAGGGAGCATTCTGGCAGCGGATTCGGCGTCTGTCGCAACCAGCATTCCACCGTGAACGGATTGACGCGATTGGCACACTTGTTACCGACCTGACCCTGAAGCGGCTGGCAGGATGGGCAGATAGGGTCAAAAGCAAGCAGCCAATCAACGTGGAAGAAGAAATGATGGAACTAACACTGGACATTGTGGGTCGAGCATTGTTCAGTGTGGATTTCAACGAGCAGGCACGTGACATCGTGCAGGCCATCACAACTGTCAACATCAGCATGAAGCCGGGTTTCCCCAAGCTGCATAACGAACGACTGCACGCGGCGCTGGCGCGGCTGGATGAGGCAGTTTATGCCATCGTGCAGGCGCGGCGGGTTAACAATACCGATCATGGTGACCTGCTCTCGATGCTGATGCTGGCGCAGGATGCCGAAACGGGGGAAAGCCTGACAGACAGCCAGATACGCGATCAGATTATCACTATGATTATTCCGGCGGAAGAAACGACATCAACCGCACTGGCGTGGACCTGGTATCTCCTGGGCCAGAACCCACATGTCGAGGCTAAACTGCGGGAGGAAATCAGTAGTGTGCTGGGCAAGCGCACAGCAACGGTAGCCGATTTCCCAAAACTGCCATACACACGCATGGTATTTGAGGAAGCGATGCGTTTTTACCCGCCCATCTGGATTATGAGCCGCAAAGCGACGCAGGATGACGAAATCGGCGGATTCCGTATCCCGGCCAATGCATTTGTCGCGCTGAGTCCATACGCGATGCACCGTCACCCGGATTTCTGGCAGAACCCGGATGTTTTCGACCCGGAACATTTTTCGCCGGAACAGAGCGCCAGCCGACCACGCTACGCCTACTACCCATTCGGCGGTGGGCCGCGCGGCTGCATCGGTGAAGCCTTCGCCATGACCGAGTCGCTGCTGATTCTTGCAAGTGTGATGCAGCACTATCGTCTGCCACTGGTGGAAGGTCATATCGTTGAACCCGATCCGGTCTACACCCTGCGCCCCAGCAACGGTGTGCTGGTGAACGCCTTACCCGCCTGATTAATCTGAGGAGACAACCATGCCAAAGCAGAAAATTGCAGTACTGGGCGGCGGTATTTCGGCGCTTTCGGCGGTCTATTATCTGACCGATCAACCGGATTGGCAGGATCATTACGAGATTACGGTTTACCAGATGGGATGGCGACTGGGCGGAAAGATCGCGAGCGGAAATGATGCAGAAAAGAACTTCCGCATCGAAGACACCGGCGTTCACTTCTGCATGGGTTTCTATGAAAACTTCTTCAGAATGATTCGGGCGTGCTACGAGCAAACAACCGGAGATAAGGACGCCTGGAAAAAGGATTTTCTGCCCGAAAACAAACTGGTATTCATGGAGTACCACAACAACCAGTGGAAGCCCTGGCAGCTCAATTTGCCGCCACTGGGTGGTGAACCGGGCGATGGACTGCCGGGACTGATGATATGGGAGGCATTCCTGGATATTGTTAAACATCTGACCGGGCATTATACCGGGGTTGTAAGCCAGCTTCAGCAGTTACATGTCGAAACTGAGACTGCTGAGTCGTGGTGGGAACGACTGCTCACACGGATAAAACAGTTTTTCGAGCGGCTGTTTAATAATCAACCTCATCAGGCTACGGCCCGCACTATCAAAAAGACGATCAAACCAACCTTTCGGGGTGGTGATGTTCAGCTCAATACCCGCATGGCACAACCCGAATCGCAGGCACACCCGGCCTTCAATCTACTGGAACGGGTCGCCGATGAAATCAAGGAATTTGTGGAAACAAGCGTGCAGGAATTTCGCCGCGAAATCGCTGATAATGACACGCTGCGCCATGACCTGCTGCTGCTGGAATTAGGCGCAGTGATTGTCTGGGGAATGCTGCGCGATGGCGTGCTGTACAAGGGATTCACGCAGCTTGATGAGCAGGAATTCTCTGAATGGCTGCGCTCATGTGGCGCGAGCGACGCCCTGATCCGTTCGCCGCTGATTCAGGGCCTGTATGAAGGTGTCTTTGCCTTCGAAGATGGCGACTTTAACAAACCCAGCATCGCGGCGGGTGTCGCTCTGTACACCATGCTGCGGCAGTTCATCGCTCATAATGGTTCGCTGATTTATCGTATGAGTGACTCGACTGGCACCAGTGTGTTCACTCCGCTCTATCAGGTATTAAAAGAGCGAGGAGTCAAATTTCAGTTTTTCAACCGCGTGATGAAGGTGAACTGGTCAGCCGGGGCAAACGGTGATAAGCAGATCAGCAGTGTAGAAATCGAACGGCAGGTTGACCTGACTGTCGAGACATATGATCCACTCGCAACATCCGACAACCCGGATGCACCGCCGTCATACTGGCCGGTACACCCGATCTGGGCGCAGCTTGACCCGGAACAGGCGGCGGAAATTCAGCGCGAGGGGATTAATCTGGAACTGTACTCGTCGCATTCAGTTTCACGGGAAAACACCCGCAAAATCGTTCTGGAACTGGGCAGCGATTTCGACCAGGTTATTTCGGGCATTCCGATTGGGGCGCTGCCCTGCGTATGTGCTGATTTTGGCGAGGCAAACCCCAAATGGGCAGATATGATTGCCCATGTCAAAACGGTCAGTACGCAATCCTTTGAAGTGTGGTTCACAGAAACCCTGCCCCAAATGGGATGGTCATCCGACCCGGAACCGATTGTCGCCACCTATATTGACCCGTTCGCAGCATGGGGCGATATGGCGCAGCTATTGTCGCAGGTCGAAAAAGACAAAGGGATCAAAACTGTCATTCATTTCGCGGCGGTACTGGCGGATTTGCCCGGCCAGCCAGCCACCTGCGCCCTGACGATGGACGACCATGAAAAAGCGAAAAAGCAGGTGCATGACAGCGCTATTAAGTGGCTGAACAATGATGCCCAACCCTTATGGCCACAGGCAGTTAACCCAATCAGGCCAGAGGGTATCAACTGGGATGTGCTGTACGTTTTCGACAATCAACTGAAAGGGTCAGCACGTTTTGAGGAGCAATACTGGCGAGCCAATATCGACCCCTCGATCCGCTACGATCAGTCACTCCCCAAAAGTATTAAATATCGTCTGAAAACCGACGAATCGGGATTCAGCAATTTGTATCTGGCGGGAACGTGGATAGATAACGGCCTGAATGTCAGCCTGATGGAGAGCGGCGTCATGTCCGGGATGCTGGCGGCGGGGGCACTGTCAAAAGCCGTCACTGGAACAGCTTCACCACCGATTGAAGACATTATCGGACTGATTGAATATTAAACAATTTCGATAGCATTCAACTCACTCTGAGCCTGCTCGGCATCCAGCACTGCGCCGAGCTGCTCAAATATTTCAGCCGCACGCTGAAGGTGGATGGGTCGTTTTGGGTCGTCTGACGTGGCGTGGCGACCCATTTCATAATGGGTTAGCGCTTCCTCGTAAGGCATCCGCAGATGTTGAGCATGTTTCAGGCTGCGCGTCCAACTCTGGGCGGCCTGCCCCGGACGGCCAGCCAGCCAGTGAAGAAGGCCGCGCCAGCGCCAGACAAAAGGCTGGGCAATGGGAAACAGCAGCACAAAACGACGTGCCGCCGCAATACCATCACGGGCTAAATTACGATACTGACGCGGTGTGCCTTCGATCAGCCCTTTACGATAAACTTCCCATAATCTGATACTGACTTCAGCTATACCGGCATAACCCGCCAGCGTGAAATAAGAGGTCGGCAGCGAGATTTTAATCAGGCCAAGACCTTTTTGCGCGGCATCAAGTGCCTGCTCATACTCAGCACGGCGGAAGTGAACTGAAGCCAGCGCACCATAAACATTAATGAGTGAGCCGTTGTCCCATTCCATAATTTCATCAACGTTGAGCGTTTCAAGAATACTTAAACTTTCGTCCGCCAGCGTGAAGGGTATCGAACTCATCAACTGTCCCTGTAACCCCCAGACCATCGCCTGCGGATCCCCTCGTTCTTCGGCGGCGACAACCATGCTGTTCCAGAGTTGATAACTTTCCTCGAATTTGCCGCAGTAATATTTGAGGTACGCCAGTTGATAGGTTGACTCTGACCAGCGTTTGGCAGAACCAATTTTTCGCGCGGTTTCGATGGCTTCCAGTTGAATTTCTTCCGATTTTTCCCATTCGCCAATGATTTCATAATTCATGCCTTCCAGCATTTGCGCCCACTGCAAGGCCGGGGGATGATCGAGGGCTTCCGCCATGCGGCGAGCGCGGCGACCATAACTACGCGAAATCGGAACGGCACGCAGCAGTGTGATAACCACCGAGTTTGTACTGTAGGCGCGGAGGATTTCTGGCGCTTTTTCACTGGCTGTCTCGGCCAGATTGAGTGTGACAAGACCACTATGAACCGTACCAAACATGTGATTACGGAAATACATGATTTCGGCGATGCGCTCGTAGGCACGGGCAGCTTCCATGAGCGAAGCGCTCCTGTCATGCGCGCGCCCAGTGAAACGTGACGGCCAGAGGCGATACATCCCCTGCTGCCCGGCCTGCCTGACAATGCTCAGAATACGACGAACGCCCGCTGGTGGAACGGGATGACCTAACAATTCGACACAACGCGCCAGATGGGCAAAGCTCTGCGGCATCCGACCCAGCCCATAATAAGCCTCACCGAGATTACGCTCCCCGCCCGCCAATTCGGCGGTCGTTACTTCAGATGGTCTGTAAAGAGCGATTGCCCGCTCAAAAAAATCAATAGCATCGCGGTTCGCGCCATTGGCAAGCGCCTGTTCACCGGCCAACGCTGTGTAATGGCGCTCTTTCCGCACATCACCGGCACTGCGCCAGTGATAAGCCAGGGGGATAACCTGATCCGCCACAGCAGGGTATACTGCCTCAATAATTTCAGCAATACGCTGGTGTAGATCACGCCGAATCTCTGGCGAAAGGTCAGCCAGCAAACCTTCACGCAGTTTGTCATGGGCAAAGCGCCAGTTGCCATCCTGAACATCCAGCACCGCGACATCTGCTCCATCTGTCAACCATTGTTCCAGGTTCGGAACAAGGTTAAGCGCCCGCAGCAGTGATAAATCAAGCAGGCGTCCGATAAAAGCGGCAAATTGGAGCATTGGGCGATTCTGATCGGGAATTCGTTCCAGTCTCCGCTGGATAAGGCGCTGCATCCCGCCCGCAAATACCGATTCTGGCAGCGTGATACGGCCAATATCAGAAAGCTGACCGGCTTCCTCTGCCAGCGCCCGCACGACTTCTACCAGGAAAAAGACATTACCTTCCGTCTCCCGCTGAAGCAGGCTGATCACGCCCTTTTCGCGACCCCCTTCGCCCAGCATGGATGCGCTGAGTTCGGCGATGCTTTTTTCGGTCAGCCGTTCCAGGCGCAGGATGTTCGCACCCGGCAGGGTTTCCGGCAGATTCGGGCGCTCATCATCACGGTAATTACAAAGAATAAGAAAGGCCGAGTCCCTGGTCTGCGGCATCAAGCGGCGCAGCACTTTAAGGCTTTCATTGTCTGCCCAGTGGATGTCCTCCAGCAGAAGCATAATCAGCAAGCCGGGCTGCTCAATGGTGCGGCGAAATACATTTTCAATCACCCGCATCAGGCGATCCTGTGTCGCCTGTGGGTCTAACTCCGGTGGGTCAACCACCTCACGCCCAATCAGCGTGCTGATGTCTGGTACCAGCGCCTTCAGCACACTCGCCTCAAAGTCATCTGGCCCAAACAGTGCCAGCCAGCGTAAAGCATCATGCCAGAGCTGATAAGGACTGCCACCATCGCTGACCGCCTGCCCGCGCACAACCAGCACACCCTGCACCAGCGCCATCGTCCGCAGTTCATCCATAAAGCGGGATTTACCCACGCCTGATTCACCACCGATGAGCCAGACACCACCCTGCCCGTTAGATGCCTGTTTTAGTACATCGCTTAACCGCCGCAGCTCAGCCTCGCGTCCAACCAGATGAGCAGACTGCAAGAAACTATCCCGGATGGCGGCTGTCTCCGGCGGCACTTCGAGGTCAGCAGCATCACACAGAGCATGAATGACTTCGGGAGCGCTGCCATAACGATCTTCTGGCTGCTTCATCAGGAGCCGTTGCAGAACTAGGGAGAGACGGGTGTCTAACCCTTCACTGGCGACTTCTGGCTCGGCATACATGATATTGTGGATGAGACTCGTGACATTTTCGCGGTAGAAAGGATGCCTGCCAATCAACAGTTCATAAGCCATGACACCAACAGCATACAGATCAGATTGCTCTGAAGCCATCCCTCCCTGCAAGACTTCGGGAGACATGTAAGCCAGTGTGCCGGGGGCCTCTTCCGAACGGGCTGTTTCTCCCCGCACCACTGACAACCCAAAATCCAGCACTTTAACTCGGCCATTGGTGACAGCAACATTACCGGGTTTCAGGTCACGATGAAGAACGCCGCGACGGTGCAGATAAACCAGCGCCTGCAACATTTGCAGCAGTAAATTGATCTGGAAAGCAAGCGGCCTATCCTGGCCGAAATCCACCAGTGTTTGTGTATTTTCGAGCAGTTCCATCGTGAAATAAGGCTGGCGGAATTCATCGAATCCATAATCCAGCACACTGATAATATTAGGATGGCGCAGCGAGGCCAGCACTTTAAATTCCTGCGCCAGCGCCAGAGTCAGGCTGCTGCTGCCGCTGAAAGAAGCAAACATCAGCCGTTCCCCAGGGACAAGCACCCGTTTAAGGGCGACATTTTGCCCGGTCAGGCGGTCACCAGCACGATAGACCGCGCCCATTCCGCCTGATCCAAGTGGTTCATACAGGATGTATCGTCGGCTGATAATCTGAGAAGTGGTTTCTGCCAACATAGAAGAACATCCTGATTCTGAAGAAAGAGTAACCTGCGAGTAATTCATTCTAGCCAGACGACTCCCATTGTAACAAACAAACATTGCAAAACTGAAATCTATTTTCTCGGAATTTCCCAAATGGAAGTTTTATTTCTGATAATGGCATACAATTATTGTGTCAGCTTATGTCACACTATGAGGGGAGACGGATATGACGGGCAAGTTAAAAACTTATCTGGAAGACCCATTCCTGAATCATTTGTATAACGCCATCCGCAACGCCGGGCCGATACGCTCCATTCTGGTAGACATCACACACTCGTGTAATATTCGCTGCGATGGATGCTTTTTCTTTGCGGAAGATATGGACAAACACAAAGCGCCGAAAGATGAAGCTGAGTTTGATGCTTTCATCGCGCAGGAAAAAGCGCGTGGGACAAATTATGTCACAGTAGCGGGCGGCGAACCGAGCCTGATGCTCGACCGGGTGAAGAAGATTTATGAAAACTTCTGGCTGGTGACCATCACCAATGGTTTACGGCGCATCCCCTACGAAGGCTTTGAAAACATGACAATCGGCGTTTCCGTTTGGGGCGATCACGCCACTGACACACGGCTGCGGGGCAAGGGTAAGTTAGATGTTTTTGAAAAAGGGTTGAGCAATTATAAAGACGACCCCCGCGCCATCTGGTATTACACCACTACACCGGGAAATGCTCACGAAATTGAGCCAGTGGTTGAACAGTGCGTCAATAATGGCAATTATGTCATCTTCAATTTTTATGGTGATCTGTCACATCTGGGCGGTGATCTCGATCACCAGCGCGGGTTCGCCGACGTAAACCAGGCCATCAACCGTATGATCGAGCGCTACCCGGATCGCATTCTCACCTCGACTTACATCAGCCAGGTGGTGTCAAGCGGACGGCTGTATAACGAACACTGGGGCTATGATGTGTGTTGCAGCATCAGCGCCGATAACCCAATCAACGAAGCCCGTATCGCTAATGGCAACCCGGTCAACACTCATTTCCGAGCTTATAACCCCGATTTGAAATCGACGCGGCGCTGCTGTGTCGGTGAACAACGGGATTGCAGTACCTGCTATGATGTGTGGGCGCATACATCGTGGATTATGCTCAACATGAAGCGCCACCTGGGTTCCAAAGAAGAATTCACCAACTGGCTCAGCAGTATTTATCTGTTTTATGTGATTAACCGGATTGTGGATTTTGATGCGGAGATCGGTCACTTGCCGGAAATTCACCGGCGATTGGGGGAAGCAAGACAGATGGCCTTATAAATGGGGCAACCCTGTGGCTGCCCCTGGCGTCACCGGAAACCGGAGATTTAACCCATAATTTGATCGAACGGCGCATACTTTTGCAGCGCGAGCGCGTCCATATAGCGGATGCGCTCCGCCATCGCCTGCATGACGCGCAAGGCAAAAAATGGCGTTTCCTGTACGAGGAAAGTAAAGCGCTCCTGGTCGATTGCCACAACTTTACAATCGGTACTGGCAACGGCAGTCGCAGTGCGCGGACGATTATCAATCAGCGCCAGTTCGCCCAACAATCCACCTGCCTCAACTGTTTCCAGCACATGATCGGCGAGCATAATATCCACCTCGCCTTCCTGAACGACGTACATGACATCGCCGGGACTTCCCTGCCGGAAAATAACCTGCCCTGCGGAAAAAGCCTGATAATCACCCGCATTCTGAAAAATATGTAACTTGCCCATGATCTAAGAATTGCTCACTTTCCAACCTGCTATAAACCCGATGCCCGGATTTATGATTTTATAATAGGTCAGAAAAGGTCATTTCACATCCGCCGAGGGGCTGAGGCCATCTACGACTTTTGACGGAGGCGCTTAAACCAGATGCGTCTCGTCCAGCGGGTCAACAACAGGATTTTCCCCAGTTTCTTCCACCAGTAGTCGGCGCAAAACTTTACCGACGAAACTCTTGGGCAGTTCTTCACGAAATTCAACTTCCCAGGGAACAGCGTATTCCTTTAAACGGCGTTTGCACAGAGTAATCAGTTCATCTTTGGTCAGGCGTGTACCGGGGCGCGGCACCACATAAGCCCGGATGCGCTGCTCGCCGTTGCTACCTGATACCGCCAGCCCGACGACTGCCGCCTCTTTTACGCCGGGGTGTTCATACAGCACTTCTTCCACATCACGCGGATAAACATGATATTTTCCGGCTAAAATCATCTCTTTTTTGCGGCTGATGATTTGGAAGTAACCATCGTCGTCCATGCGGGCAATGTCTCCTGTCAGCAGCCAACCGTCATCGGTCAAAACCTGTTCGCTTTCCTGTGCCCTGCCCCAATAGCCAATCATGACCTGCGGCCCGCGCACTGCCAGCTCACCAATTTGCCCCGGTGGGAGTGGTTCGCCGGTCGCCAGATCAAGGATACGAGCATCGGTGCCGGGAATAGGAATGCCGATGCTGCCCACTTTGCGAAGACCATGCAGGGGGTTAGAATGCGTTACAGGCGAAGCTTCAGTCAAGCCATAGCCTTCAACCAGCCTCCCCCGTGTCAGCTTTTCAAAAGCTTCCTGCACCTCAACCGGGAGCGGTGCAGCGCCGGAAATACAGGCTTTGACGCTGTTGATGCCGTATTTGCGAACACCTTTGAACTGATTGATCGCCATGTACATGGTTGGCACACCGGGAAAGAGCGTCGGCCGATAGCGTTTGATATGTTTCAACACATCGGCTGTGACGAAGTTTGGCAGGATGACAATACACCCCCCAAGCGCAATCGGCACATTCATGGCGGCAGTCATTCCATAGGAATGAGAAAATGGCAGCACTGCCAGGACAGTTTCGCGCCCTTCATCAAGATCAGTAATCCAGTGGCGGGTTTGCAGGGCATTCGCCAGCAGAGCATGATGGCTGAGCATAACGCCTTTAGGGCGGTCAGTTGTGCCACCCGTGTATTTGATAACAGCGATAGAATCAGAGCTGACATCCACCTGTGGGCGAGCTGCCGGATGGGTTGCCAGCAAAGCCCGCCAGAGATATTCGTTTTTGTCCAGCCCACCGGAAAGATAATGCCCTTCCTTTTGCTCACGAGTCAGGCTGAACAAGAGCTTATTGAGCGGACTCAGGTAATCTTTGATACTGGTGAAAATCACCCCACGCAACTGCGTCGTCGCCAGTACATGACGCGCGGTTTCGCTGAACAGTGTCAGCGTGATGAGCAGGTCAACGCCAGAGTCGATCACCTGCCGCTGGAGTTCATCGCGATCATTCACCGGACTGGTCGAGACAACCACGCCGCCCGCCTTGAGAATGGCGTAGTAGGCAATAACAATCTGCTGCGTATGCGGCAGCAGCACCATCACCCGTTTACCGCGCTCTACACCGAGCGAGCGCAGGGCATTCGCCAGCCGGTTACACTCTTCATCAAGTTGTTTATAGGTCAGGGAACGACCACCGAATACCAGCGCTGGGCGATTGCCAAAACGCCGGACAGCGCTGTGCAGCAGACGATAGAGGGGACGGTTCGGCAGGCCAAGTGTAACCGGGACACCCTGTTCATAATGTTTAATCCAGGGACGGCTGTTCATAAAGCTGGAAGTGCTGTTTTTGCCCCACCAGCTTGGCTCATCTGCTTCCTCGCCAATGAAACGCGCAATCGCCCGGTTGACTGCATCAGCACGTTCCAGTGGAACGAGATGGCGCGAAACACCAATGTTCACATCTTCGGCATCAGGAATGGCGCGGGCAACTTCTTCAAAAACGGCGGTGGGATAGACCTGGTCGCGCTCACCGCGAATGACCAGCACCGGCATCCGCAGATCGCGGAACATACTCCATCCGTTCCAGACGCGCATGTTGTTAAAATAAATATTCTTGAGGACATGGGCTTCAGCAGCTAATTGTTTGCGAACCAGGCTGCGAATAGGGCGCAGGACAACCAGCGGCAGCCGCAACAGCGAGACAGCCGCAGGATGCAGCGGGTATTCTCCTGTTGCGGCGATCAACACCAGCCGCAGCAGCGCCTCCGGGCGGCGGTGAGCAAACTCTGTCACCACTGCTCCGCCAAACGAATGGCCGACGAGAATAAAGGGCATTTCGACATTCAGCTTTTCCAGCAGCACATCAAGATCAGCCTGAATTTCAGCCATCGTATAGCGCGTGAAAGGGGCATCCGAACGACCATGCCCCCGTATGTCAAAAGCAATAACCCGATAAGTATCGGAGAAGGCCTTGAGCTGATTTTTCCATTGCATGGCGTAGCCACCATAGCCATGCACAAAGACCATTGTCCCGGCGGGGCGCTCCGGGCAAACTTCAATATAGCTGAGGCGGCAGGGCGGATTTTCCGAAACAAGTAATTCTTCGCGGTAAAGTTCTAAATCAACCTGCACCTTAAACTCCTGACAATAATATTTTGTGTTTCATTATACGCGATGGCTGGATTCAAAACGAAAAGCCCCTTTAAAAGTCATAGAGCTTTCATACACATCTATTTACCCCCAATTTCTAGGGGTTGTTGAATTGGGAGAAGTAAAAGAAACTTATCCAGGCTTCATTTTTACTTCCTCATTCCAATTTACATTACAATTTACTGATATTGAGTCGATGGTAACGGAGTCCCCAACCATGCCGGAATTCTATCAACTTAGTGTCGCCGATGTGTTGAAACAACTGGAGAGCATCGATGCCACTGGCCTGAGCGACGCCGAAGTTGCAAGCAGAGAGCAGCAGTACGGCAAAAATTCACTGCCAACAGATGCCGGTACAAACTGGGTACAGCTCATTGTTGGACAGTTTACCGACCTGATGGTCATTATCCTGATCGTTGCCGCTGCTATTTCCGCTTTGCTCGGCGATACGAAGGATGTGGTGGTCATCCTCGCCATTGTCATCCTGAATGCTATGCTGGGCATCTATCAGGAATACCAGGCAGAAAAAGCGCTGGCCGCCTTAAGCGCGATGCAGGTACCGCTGGTGCGTGTGCGCCGTAATGGACAGGTCGTGCAAATCAGCGCGGAAGACCTGGTGCCAGGTGATATTGTTATCCTCAATGAAGGCGACCGCGTACCTGCCGATGGGCGACTTATCCAGAGTGTTAACCTGCAAATTGATGAATCGGCGCTGACAGGTGAATCAGTGCCAGTCGATAAAAATACCGCTCCCCTGCCCGGCGACAAACCAGTTGGCATAGGCGACCGCAGTAACATGGCTTTTATGGGAACAGCCGTCAACTTCGGGCGTGGCGAAATGGTCGTTGCCCGGACGGGTCTGAAAACGGAAATTGGTAATATCGCCGCCATGCTGCTCCAGGTGGAACAGGGCATCACCCCGCTGCAACGCCGTCTGAATAAACTGGGGCAAACGCTGGCGATTGGCGCGGGTATTGTCGTGGTTATGGTCTTCATAGCCGGGATTCTGCGCGGCATCCCCATTCAGGAAATGTTTCTGACGGCTATCAGTCTGGCGGTAGCCGCCGTTCCAGAAGGTCTGCCCGCTCTCATCACGATCAGCCTGTCGCTGGGTGCAGCACGGATGGTGCGCCGACATGCCCTCATCCGCCGACTACCTGCTGTCGAAACACTGGGTTCGGTAACGATCATCTGTTCCGACAAAACCGGCACGCTCACCAAAAATGAGATGACTGCCACCCAGATCGCGCTACCCGGCGCTCCTAACGTCAACATTACGGGTACAGGTTACACACCTGAAGGTAAATTCCAGCGTGATGATAAAACGCTCGATCTGAAGGCCGATGCATCACTGCTGCGTTTTGTCGGGGCAATTGCACTTTCGACCAATGCTTATCTGCAACCTGGCGAGCGACAGGGCAGCCAGAGCGTTGTCGGTGATACAACAGAAGGAGCGCTGCTGGTAGCGGCGCAAAAAGGCGGCCTGACTCGTGACGCGCTGGAAAAAGCGCTGCCGCGTGTAGCTGAATTACCCTTCAGCAGCGAGCGCAAAGCGATGACCACCATTCATGAAGTAACGAATGGAGAGGCTGAGCAGATTTTCCCCGGTACACGCTATGTGTCGATTACCAAAGGTGCGCCTGACCAGCTTGTCAACTGGGGAACACACGAAATTACGCCAGAAGGCCCGTCCGAAATGACTGAGGATCGGCGCAAACTCTGGCACGCTGAGATCGACAACATGGCGCAGCAGGGATTGCGTGTGCTGGGCATCGCCTACCGCCCTCTGGCCGAATTGCCGGGCGAAATCACGCCGGATATTGAGCGCAATCTCTACCTGCTCGGACTGGTTGGAATCCTTGATCCGGCTCGCCCCGAAGCGCGAGCCGCTGTGCAAACAGCTCGTGAAGCCGGTATTCGTCCCGTGATGATTACGGGAGACCATGCCTTGACAGCCGAAACCATTGGACGCGACCTGGGCATCCTGCAACCGGGCGAAAAAGCCTTAACCGGCGCAGAACTGGACACAATGACGGATGCTCAAATTCTCGATGTATTCAACCATACATCGGTCTTTGCTCGTGTGTCGCCCGAACATAAGCTGAAACTGGTACAAGCGCTGCAAACACAAAATCATATCGTCGCCATGTCTTGGGACGGCGGTAATGACGCCCCTGCGTTTATACAGGCTGATATTGGCGTGGCGATGGGAATCACCGGCACTGATGTGAGCAAAGGCGCGGCGGAAATGGTGCTGACCGACGATAACTTTGCCTCCATCGTGGCAGCGGTTGAAGAAGGTCGTGTCATTTATGACAACATTCGCAAATTCATCAAATATCTACTCAGTTCGAATGTTGGCGAAATTCTGGTGATGTTTGTCGCCATTGTGGTTGGCATGAAAATCCCGCTGCTCGCTATTCAGATTTTGTGGATTAACCTGGTGACAGACGGCCTGCCAGCAATTGCGATGGGTTTTGAACCGGCAGAAGCGGGCGTTATGAAACGAAAACCGCGCCCAATGAAGGAAAGCATCTTTGCCGGCGGCATGGGGCGGCATATCATCTGGGTATCCATCCTGCTGACGATCATCACCCTGGGCAGTTATATCTGGGGCTACAGCAAATACAATATGGAGCCGCTCAGTGCGACACTGGGACTGGAGAAACTGACCGGCGAACAGGTTGCAACCATTGTCACCAATGATGCGCTCATCCCGACGAATTGGGACAATTTGTCCGACGAGGAACAGACTACTATTCTGCTGGAACATGAAAATGATGAAGCGGGCGGTGAAGAAGTCAGCGGCGGGCTGCTGGGCGATGCCGAGCGTATCCCGCGCACTATCGCCTTCAATGTACTGGCGCTGGCGCAGATTTTCCACGTGGTAGCCATCCATGCAGGCGATAAAGTGTCATTCTTCCGCACCGGCTTCAGCAAAAACCGCCTGCTGCTAGGTGCAGTTATATTGACTTTTCTGCTGCAACTGGCGGTGGTTTACGTGCCATTCCTGCAAACAACTTTCGAGACAGCACCCCTCACCGCGTCAGAATTTTTGATCGCCATAGCGACTGCCTCGATCATCCTGTTCGCAGTCGAAATCGAAAAAATCATCCGGCGATCAGGCGACAGCACAGAAACCACAGCGCAGATGGCGTAACCTCAAGCGCCATTTTCCCAGAGGCGAGCCACAGGGTTCGCCTCTGTTGTTTCAGCCAATGATTTTTCCCTGCATCTCCGGCGGAATCGGCATCTGCATCCGATCAAGAAGCGTCGGCGCGATGTCCATCAGTTGATGACCAGACACGCGCCCTGCTCCTTTGCGATGTGGCTCATAGAGGATGAACATACCATTTACAGCATGGTTGGCGTCATCCGGGCCCGTATCATTCTCAAAGGTGTAGTGCGCGCCATGCCCCAGTGTGCCGACGGAACGCCAGTGCAGCCCGCCGAAATACACCATCAAATCCGGCGCAATATTGTTCACAGCGCGGTAAATCATCTCCGGCTTGAAGACTGAGGTATCCAGTTTTTCACCAACTGGCCCAGGAATAGCTGCTATCGCCGCTGCCAGTTCATCACGGACAGCCTCATAATCTGCCGCTGGAACAATACCTGCTGGCTCACGACCTTCTACGTTCAGGAAAACACGACCATAATAACCGCCACTGCTCCACGCCCGCGTTCGTGACCAATCCACCTCGGCATCTTCAATTTTGACCAGCGATCCCTGCTTTGGCGGCGTCCTGAGTGCCAACCAGCCTTCGCGCCATAACCATTCATTAACACAAATACCGCCATCCATACGGGACACGCCATGATCGCTGACGATCAGCACATTCACATCGTCACCAGCCAGTTCCACCAGTTCGCCCACCATGCTGTCAACCATTTTGTAGTAATCACGGATGGCGAACTCGAACGGATTGCCTGCGTGATACAAACGGTGTGCCGGGTCATGAAAGCGCCAAAAGCCGTGATGAATCCGGTCAACGCCGATATTCACATGCATAAAAAAATCCCAGGGTTTAGTCGTCAGGCAATGACGAACGAGTTTGAACTGCGCCTCGGTCACGTCGTACAGCCTGCGCAGCAAACCAGCCTTGTTATCAGTGCGAAAGCCTTTGACATCGAAAGCATAATTCGGGATGATATTTAGCACTTCCTGCTTAAATACCGCCGGATAAGTGAAAGCACTTTCGATGCCGGGCGTGAGAAAGTCACTAACCAGATGACCGTTGAGTGGGCGCGGCGGATAGGTTTGTGGCACACCAATCACCACTGACGGCTTCCCAGCCTGACTCATGTAATCCCACAGACGCGGAAATTTGATGGCGTTGCTGTTGGATGTGACCATATTTTCATAAGAATGATCGGCACGATTGCGGAAACCGTAACAGCCCAATTCGCCGGGATCACGACTGGTCATCATACTCGACCACGCCGGTATAGGGATGCAGGGAATGCTCGACGCCAGGTCACCCCAGGTGCCGCCATCAGCCAGACGAGTCAAATTGGGCAGATCAACTTTGAATTCATTGAATACCAGTTCAGGACTGGCGCAATCCAGCCCCAGCACTAACCAACGCGGTGATTTTTTACGACGATTAAGCAGTGAAACCATGATTTCCTTTGGGAACAAAATGCGCTTAAGGGCGCAGCATAATCTTAACCTGCCTTCTCAGGCGAGCGTCCCCTATAATAGAGCTTTTTGGGGATTTTCATATTGCGATTCAGTAAGCTGCGCTCTCATCCAGGCTTTTTGCTGCTCCTGCTGCTGTTCACCATCGGCGTGCTGGCTGAACAAATCACACTACCCGTTATGGAAGGTGGTGATGAATACCTGCATTACAATTATGTCCAATATCTGCTGCGGGAGAATCGGCTGCCTGAACGCGCAACCTATCTGACCAACAGTATGCGCCAGCAAAGCGGTCAGCCGCCGCTGGTTTACTGGACAGCGACCATACTTATGCGGCTCGCTAACCTGCCACCCGACGATGACAATGCCCTGTGGGAGCGTTTTGAAACCCATCGTAACCCCTGGTATGGCCCACCTGACCAGTGGAATCGGATTGATAATCGCAATCTCTTTTTTCATGGTGAGGGAAATCAATCCTTTGAAACGCCTGCTATCGAACGGATTGATCGTATCATTCGCTTCAGCGGTTTGATTTTCGGTCTGCTGGCGCTGATTGGCGCCTATGGTGCGGCGCTCGAAATTTTTGTCCGGCAGTCCTGGGCGCTCACCACTGCGGCTATTTTCGCTTTCACACCGCAGATGATTCACGTCAGTTCGTTCACCAACACCGACAGCGGCATGATCGCCTTTGCCACACTGGCAACATGGGCGACTCTGCGCCTGCTGCGTTTAGGCGCTTCGCCCATGAGACTGCTTATGATTGGTCTTTTACTGGCACTGGCTGGTTTGTCAAAGGTCAGCGGGCTGCTTATCGGCCCCGGTGTGGGTGTGGCACTGCTGCTTGATGGCTATAAGCAGCGACTGTCAATCTGGCAAATCATCGTCAATGGTCTGATTACGGGCATTCCACTTATCCTGTTGTTTGGCCCCTGGATGTTTTTTGGCTGGACAGCTTATGCTGACCCAATCGGTACCAAAACACATTTGCGCCCCGGCTACTTTTACGAGCAGCCGCTCAACCTGATGCAGATGCTCCCGCTGCTGCCGGAAGTGTATCTGGGTTACTGGGGCAAGCTGGCGTCCGCAGTTTATCTGCACCCAATGACATACACTGCTTTAGGTTCGATTCTGCTGCTGTCGGCTGCCGGTTATGGGTTGAGAGTCGCCAGTCAGCGCCGCTTTCAAATAAATCTGCACAACCTGCACACACAGCAGCTTATCTTTTTGAGTACGATCCTTATTTTCAGCCTGATCGGCTTGATTCACTGGCTGCAAACCATTCACTTCATCACCGGACGGCTGATGTTTCAGGCTCATACAGCAGTGGCAATTACCATCACCGCAGGTTTGTACCTGCTGGTGCGGCGCTTCCCGGCATTTGCCCGCCCCATACAAATTTATGCTACTGGTATTGTTGTGATGGCTGGAGCCCTGCTCACACCAATCAGCATTTACAGCGCCTATGCTCCCCCTGTTATGCTCATGAAAGAAGATTTACCAGCGCTACAGGGTAATCCGGTTGATTTCGAAGATACCATTCGTTTTCTGGGCTATCGACAGGAAAGCGAAATATTACGCGGACGTTTTCATGAGCTGACGTTGTGCTGGGAAGTGCTGAAGCCAGCAGAACGCCCGGCAGCTTTTTCAGTAAAATTCGTGCGTGACGGCAGCATCATCGCAGATCGCACCTCTGTACACGGTTTGGGACGCTATGACAGCGGTCAGTGGAAAAGGGGCGACATCTGGTGCGACCCGGTAAGTGTGCCAATTAGCGTTGAACCGGAAGAGGGACAGACCTATGATATTTTGTTGGTGCTGCTGGATGCAGCGACACAGGCCGTTGATTGGGGCGCAGCGACAGCAGACGGCACACCTGTTCAGTACCCTTTCATCGGGCAGGTGATGGCCGAGTAAGTACAGTGATTAACGCTTGCCTGACTGCTGCACCCACAGCGAAATACCATCTGTCCAGATGTGAATCATGCCACCCTGATCGGTGCGAAAAATCGGACGACTGCCCAGCAGTGCCAATACATCGGCGTCCGGGTCGCCGCGACGGTTGGTTCGGTCACTTTGGATAACCACAAGCTGCGGTTGTGCGGCTTCCAGAAAGTCCCTGCTAAGCGAGCGAACCGTTCCATGCTGCGGAAGCTGCATCACCGTCGCCAGCGGCCACTCACCGCTTTCAAGTAATGCAGACTGCCCACCCTGGCTAAGATCGCCAGTGAGTAAAAATGAAGCATCGCCGTAGGTCAGGCGCAGCACCAGGGTATTATCATCCAGCGAGGCCCCCAGTTCCGGTTGTTCGGTTGGATTCAGGACTTCCAGACGTACACCATCATCCACATCAAGTGTGTAGCCACTCCGAACGATCACCATATCCTGTTGTGCCAGCGCATCCGTCAGTTGAAGATAACCTTCACTCAGATTTTCCTGGCCATTGACGAGCGTCAAGCCAATATCATATCGTGCTGCAACAGCCGTCAAGGCACTAGTATCAAACTCATCAGGCTGCGTGATAACCAGCACTTCAATTTCACGATCAGTGAACGGCAGCCGATCACCAATGCTGGTCAGCAGTCGTGACGGAAAACGCCCACCATCGACCAGCATGTGTGCGCCGCCGGGTGTCTGGGCCAGGACAGCATTACTGTGTCCAACATCCAGAAACCAGACATGCAGCATCCCATCAGGGCGGCTGATATAGGCTGCACCTGTGAGCAGAAAAATACCCAGGCTAGACAGTGTGGTCGCAAAAACCACTGCGCGTGAACGCACAAAACGCCCCAGTCGCACTGCCCAGGGTGGTTGTGTCGCTGCCAAAAGCGCACCTCCTATCAACAGCCCAAAATAGAGTGTGATTAGACGCGGATCAACCGTAAATGGAACTTCCGCAAAGGGCAGCGCGGCAAACAGCCGTACTACGCCAATTGACCACCCCAGCAGCAGCATATCCAGCCAGTATAAAACCTGTGCAGCCGATGGGATGATAAAAGCCAGCCCGGTCGCCACCAGGCCAACAATTAACAGCACTGCCTGAACGGGAATGATAAGCAGATTGACAATAAACAATACCAGCGACAGCCGCCCAAAATACAATACAATCAAGGGCAGTGTCGTAATCTGTGCCGCGAGTGTGATGACCAGCGGCTCTCCCAGGAAACCGGCAACGCTGTCCAGCGCGCGTCCTGGCAGCAGCCGCGCCAGCAGGCGTTTGAAACGCTGTCCCAACGGATCGGCGAATAATGCCAGCCCCAGCGTAGCGAAGAAACTGAGTTGAAAGCTGACATCCCACAAAACTGTCGGGTTGAGCAGTGACATCAGGACAGCCACCAGCGCCAGCGAGGCCGGTACGTATGTGCGTCGTTTGATGGCCCCGCCTATGACCAGCAGGCTGCTCATAACCGCCGCCCGCACCACTGCTGCATTCGCCCCAACAAACACGGTATAAACGACGATTACCGCAATCGCTATCACCCCTGCGCGCCGCTCGCCCACACCCAGATTTTTCAGCCCGGCCATGACCACGCCGCTGAGAATGACCATGTTAAAACCGCTGATAGCGACGATATGGGAAGCGCCAACTTTGCTGAAAGCATCGTCAATTTCCGGCGCGATGCCACGCTGATCGCCTAGCAGAATCCCTGCCAGCAGTCCTGCCGACGGCTCTGGCAGACCAGCGGCAATATTTTCTGCCGCCTGTCGTTTGATGTCGAGCAGAGCGCTGTAAATTGGGACACCATGACCGCCGGAAATGATTTCAACTGCCGCATCCGGCATGATGCTGAAAACACCTGCCCGCGCCAGGAAATCGGCATATGAAAAAATATCGCTTTCGCCCGGCGATACCAGCAGCCCGGTAGCAGTAATACGATCGCCGTAACGCACATTGGCTGAACGAGGCGCGCTGACGAGAACTAAACCACTTACCGAAGTCGTTTCGCCAGCACGAGTGACAGTTTCCGCCTGGATACGGAGCTGTATGCGGTCATCGCGCACATCCGGCTCAGCCTCTACCACACCTTCAATGGTGAGGCCACCGCTGTTGTTATAAGCTGCAACTGCGCTGCTAATCGGCACAAATGAAAAGCGAAAACCACCCAGCGTCAGCGCTAGAACAAAAACAGCAGTTATACGCTGACGCGGGTTGTCCTTTCCCAGCCACAGAGCAACCAGCGCGATAAACGCCAGAACCGCCCACAGTATCGTTGGGCGAAGGGAAGAATTGGCAGCAAGGACAATGCCAGCCACCCACCCCAACGCGATATAAATCAGCCTCATGAGCGGCGCGCCAAACCTGCCAGCACAGAACTAAAAGCCGCCGCGCTGCTCGAAAAGCCAGAAGGCGAAGAAGTACACGCCGCCCATTATTCCACCAAGCACCGCCAATGGCACCGACTTTTTGGCTTTTGTGATACCTGCGGTGATGAGCGGCAGCACCAGCATACCGGCGTTGATGATGAGGGAGCCAAAATCTCTCGGTTCAAAAACACCTAACTTGGCGATTACGGCCAAACCCGCCGTACCCGCTAACATGAGTGTGGTGACAAGTTGTTTGTCAGACTGCATGAACATGGCGATAAGTGCCAGAAAAAAGATGAGATATATCATGATGTCATAGCCAAGTGTCGCGCCCTTTGGCAGCAATTTGTTGAGGATATCCTGTATATCCAGGTTATTCATCTGTCAGGCTCCATGAGGTGAATATAAGGTGCTTTAGCGAAAATCTTAGCACAATTAGCGGCAATCTACGATTCCAGCAGTGGTTCAATTGCCAGTTTCAATTCAGCGGTGGATATATAGCGCAGCGCCAGCATCCCCAACGACCGGGCCCCTTCAATATTGGCAGCCATATCATCGACAAAAATAGTCGCTTCCGCCGGACGATGCAGTTTTTCCAGCACAGCCTCGTAAGCGCCTGCTGCGGGTTTCATCACGCCAATGTGTGCGGATATAATAAGCGGATCAAACAGATCAGCGACGCCGAGTGATGCCAGGCGAACAGCCAACGCGGGACTGTCGTTGCTCAACAGCGCGACCGCATGACCGCGTAAGCGCAGTGATCTGGCATATTCGACCAGTTCCGTATCCAGATGATCGCCGCTGTAAAAATCAACCGCCAGCGCCGCAGTCTGCTCATCTGAGAGGTTAAGCTGTCGGGCAACATCAGCCCAGTAATCTGCCAGCGGCAGTTGGCCTGTCTGGGCAACACGCCAGCTATCGCTGCCATGTACAACCCGTTCGACTGTGCCATGTGGCAGCCGGAGTCGATCATCCCAAACATAGCGCGGCGTTTGATCGACTGTTTTCATAAATACACCGCCCCAGTCGAAAATCACATCTCGTTTCATGCGGGAAGGACTCCTTTGAAAAGAAAACGTTTGCAAAGACAGATCAGAGTATGGTGGCGCAGGCAGGATGCAGCTACCCGTGAACTGCCGCATTTTTTACGGCAGGCCTTCGCCAGTTATATGCGCTCTGGTTCGCGCCGTGCCGCCGCACTCGCCTATTATGCAGTCTTTTCAATCTTCCCGCTGCTGCTGCTGCTGTCGGTCGGCGTCAGCAAAATCCTTGGCCCAGCCACCGCACAACAGCAGATCGCAAATGGCCTGGCGATCTTTCTGCCAAATGAAACCTCATCCCTGCTTCAGGAGAATTTGTCCCAGGCACTTGACCAGGGTGGTTCTTTCACCATTATCGCAGTGGTTGGGTTAATCTGGTCAGCGCTGGGACTATTCTCTAACATCACCATGTCGCTCGATGCTATTTTCCGCGTCCCGGCACGGCGTAGTCTATGGCGTCAGCGGCTGGTAGCAGTAGGCATGACACTTTCGCTGGTCGTGCTGGTGACAGCCTCTTTTGTAACCTCAGGTGTGCTGCGGTTAGTCGCCGCTTTCCTGCTGGAGCGACCAAGCATCTGGATCAGCATCGGCACGATTTTCCTGCCTCTTGGCCTGAACATGGTCATCTTTGCCCTGCTGTTTCGCTATGTGCCAACAAAGCGCGTTAACTGGGATGCGGTCTGGCCGGCAGCGATTTTTGGAGCAGTGGGCTGGGAGCTGGCAAAAGCGGGTTTTGGCTGGTACATCACCAATGTTGCCAATTTCCAGTTCATTTATGGGGGGATTGCCACAGCGATTGTGCTGCTGCTTTCGTCTTACATTATCGCGGCGATTTTTCTGTTCAGTGCCGAACTTTGCTCTGCACTGAATGAGTGGATTTTACAACAGCAGCAAAAAGAGATTGAGCGGGCCTATGCCGCCAGCGAAATTTCGATAGTTGAGGACATCAATCCGTAAGGGCGGGCATTGTCACCCGCCCTCACCATTTCAGTCAGGCCTCCGCTGAAACGCGCTGCGCCGGAATCTCACCTGCGGTGCGGGTTTCGTCATAGCGTTCCTGCAACTGCTCACCCAGTGTGACCATGAGGCGGCCTAGCTGTGCCAGCGGAGAGGTGCGTTTTGCGACCTGCACAGCGTTAGCAAGCCGTTCCTGTTCCGCACGTTTTAGATTTTCTTCATGTCGCAGCTTATACATCTGCATCTGTAGATCGGTGTTCATGACATTCCCTCGCTTTTGCTGGTTGTGTGTATTCTGGGCATCCATAGCGGATGCAGTGACCAATACGATGACCGCTTAACACATGCCGAACTGCGAAGGAAAAGGCAAGAAAAAACCGCAGAGCTGCCTGCGGCTTTGTACACCGTTAGAATAACGGGACAGCCGTTTAAACGCAGACCGGGACAGTGTGGCGCGAGCCGTCTTTTCCAGGTTCATAAATGAAAAATTTAATCATGAAGCAGCACCTCACTTTTCAAACTTACTGAACTCTTTTGACCCCTTCAGACACCAATTTAGCATGAGTGCCATAACTTTGTCAAGCACCTGTTCCTCGTAGTCAAACACTGTAATCTGTTGTACACTGATGCGGAAATCATTCTTTTATGGTCTACTGAGAATGTCTGTGAGCGAAATACCAGAGTTTAACCCCGATGATATCGAAAAAAGCGAGGTCATCGAACATGAGCAGGCCGCGACTGAGCGCAGCACTGCCCGCCGTGTTGCCTTGCAAGCTTTGTATGAAATTGACTGCACCGACCACCTGACGGGCGATGTCATTACCACACGTTTACAGGAGGCGCAGGTCACCAAAAAAGCAGCACGCTATGTGCAGCATCTGGTCACTGGCGTGATTGAACACCGTAACCGGTTGGATTCCATCATCCGCGAATATGCCCCTGAATGGCCGCTGGAACAGGTTGCCATTGTCGATCGTAACATCCTCCGCATGGCAGTTTTCGAATTTGGCGTGCAGGTCAACACGCCGGTTGGTGTTGTCATTGCCGAGGCGATTGAGCTGGCTAAGTTATTTGGCGCGGATGGCACACCTCGTTTCGTCAACGGCGTGCTGGGTTCGCTCGCCCGCGATGTCATCACAATAGAAGCAGATGAAATAGACGAAGGCGAAGAATAACTGATGCTTCCCAGGCTGAAATTACCCCGCCGTTCAGGACGTGCAGATGTGCCGCCCCCACCGGATCCCGACGATGAACTGCTTCCAGAAGAGGGTGATGGCGAAGAAGCGCGTATGGGCTTCTTTGACCATCTGGACGAACTAAGACAGCGACTTTTTAAAGCTGTCCTGGCACTGGTCGTTGGTACAATCGTTGGCATAGCGGTTGCGACCCCTGTCCTTGAATTTCTAATCCAGCCTTATGGCGAACGACTGCAAACGCTTGGCCCAACTGAATCAGTCGTCTCGTATTTTCGGGTAGCCCTGATGATCGGCGGCATTATCGCCATACCGGTTATCACCTATCAACTACTGGCCTTCATCGTTCCAGGGCTGACACGCAAGGA
>CAYUTY010000024.1:0-32664 GCA_964447795.1 uncultured Anaerolineaceae bacterium | reverse complement strand
TGACTTTCTTCAGAATTTTCAGGCGCAGATTTTTAAGCCGGAATGGACGGCTGACCAGTATCTTGGTTTCGTGACCTCGTTGTTGTTCTGGATGGGCGTTGCGTTCGAGACACCGCTGGTTTTCTTTGTCCTCTCGCTGCTGGGTCTGGTGACAGCGACCATGCTGCTGAAAAACTGGCGCTTCGCCATTGTTGGGTCGGCTATCGCTGCCGCCATGATTACGCCCACCATTGACCCGGTGAACATGGCGCTGGTGATGGGGCCGCTGCTGGCACTCTATGGCCTCAGTATTATTCTGGTGACATTCGGAGTGCGTGTGAATCGAGCGGAAACCTAGACCAGAAATTGTGACTGATCAGACCCCTACACCTCAACGCGGGCGGCGCTACTGGCTGCGCCTGGTGCGGATGTTTATCATCGCGCTGGGCGGTACGCTGCTTATTCTACCGCTGATGCTGGGTGTTTTTAGTATGTGGGCGTTAACCCACCCCCCCTGCGCTGGCAGCGGTAATCCTGCCTCCTTCAGCTCGGATTACGAGGATGTTCGCTTTTTTTCGACTCAAGGCCTTGATATTGAAGGCTACTTTATTCCCGGCACCAATGGTGCAACTGTCATCATCCCGCCGGCCTACAGCAGCGATCGCGGCGGCAGTTTACATTATGCTGAAGTTTTCAACAGAGACGGCTTTAGCGTACTGACTTTTGAATCCCGTGTCTGCACAGCACTGGGCTGGATTTCGCTGGGATACTACGAGATTGAAGATGTCCAGGCGGCCTATGACTATCTGAAAACGCGTCCGGATATTGACCCGATGCGCGTCAGCCTGCATGGTTTTTCCTCGGCTGGGGCGACATCACTCATGGCAACCGCAGCAATACCGGAAATTCGCGCGGTCTCTGCTGAAGGGGGCTATCATGATTTCGGCGCGGTGATGGGTATAGGTGAAACGAGTAATTTTTTCAACGATCTCTATCGCTTCGCCGCACGCGGAACTTATCGCCTCATCACCGGAACTGATATGGAAAACCTCAGTCCCATTGGCGCGATTGAGCGCATCGGTGCGCGCCCTGTCCTGCTGGTATATGGCAGCCGCGAGGTCTCACTGCCGGGGGCGAGGCAGATGCTGGCACGCGCCCAGGCACTCAATGTTCCGGCAGCTTTATGGATTGTTGAGGGTGCCGGACACGGTAATTACCTGACTATCGCACCAGAAGAATTTGTCCGCCGTGTCGTTGGCTTTCACAAGTCAGCACAATTCCTTCTCACCTGAAACATACAAATTATTCCTAGAGGAATTCCTGAAATATGTCACGAGCAGCAGCCCCAATCCGCATTTATGGCGTACCAATAGATCTGGGACAGAACCGACGCGGCGTCGATATGGGGCCGAGCGCTATACGCTATGCCGGTTTACAGCGGCGGCTGGAACAGCTCGGTCTGCGGGTCTATGACAGCGGTAATATCAGCGTTCCCGGTATTGAAGAAGCCGATCAGTTTCACGACCAGATGCATCACGCAGGTGCGATTGCGGCGGTCAATCAGCGAGTATACGAAGCCATGCGAAGCTGCATTGCGGCAGATGAAACGGCAATCTTTCTCGGCGGTGATCACAGCATGGCGCTTGGAACCATCGCAGCAGCCATCACACGAACAGAGCGCGTCGGGGTGCTGTGGGTAGATACACACGGCGATTTCAATACGCCGAAGACAACCCCTTCAGGTAATGTGCATGGCATGGTTGTGTCAGCACTGATGGGATTATGCCCACCACCGCTGCAAATCGGCGATCAGTTCGTTAAACCGGAGCAGATTGTGATGCTCGGCACGCGCGACCTCGATCAGGAGGAGCGGATTGCCTTGCGTTCCAGCGGCGTTAAAATCCTCACCATGCGCGAAATTGATGAAAACGGCATGGCGGATGTCATTCGCGCGGCCTTAGCTGCACTGGGGAATGTTGATGCACTGCATGTCAGCTTCGATATGGATGTTTTAGACCCTACTGTCGCGCCGGGTGTTGGCACACCTGTTTCCGGCGGTTTAACCGTCCGAGAAGCGCATCTGCTCATGGAAATGCTGGCCGACGATGGCCGCGTCCGTTCGCTTGATCTGGTCGAAGTCAATCCCATTCTGGACGAACGCAACCGCACCGCACAGTTCGCGGTTGAACTGGCGGCGGGCTTGTTCGGCCAGCGCATTATTTAGACTATTTGCGCCCTTCTAACGGCCCATCGCCTGACTGTATACCAACTTCAACCGGCTGCCGAGTCGGCTGCGGCGCGGGAAATTGTGCCGGCGGCATAACTGAGGTGGTCTGTTGTGCAGGAGCAGCGGTCGCTACTTCGTTGATGCCATTCCGCACCTGGCCGAGCGCACGGGTGAGATGCTGCTCCAGCCGGGCAAGTGTATCCAGCACATACTGATCGGCCTCACGGGTGATCTCTTCAGCACGCTGGCGGGCTTCTTCCACGATGTTAGCAGCACGGCTTTGTGCCGCCTGTACCGAAGCCTCTCGATCCAGCAGTTGAACACCCTGTTCACGCGCGGCCTGTATCAGGCGGGCAGCTTCTTCGTTAGCCTGCGCCAGTACCCGATCACGCTGCGCCAGAACCCGCGACGATTTTTCGATTTCTTCGGGAATCGAAATACGCATCTGGTCAATCAATTCCAGGGCGCGCTCCTCGTCGATCATGGTAAATTTGCTGAACGGCATGTGCCGCCCTTCATCAATCAAATCTTCGAGCCGGTCAACTAAATGCTGGATGTCCATCCCAAGTCCTCCTGATAAATCAATCCCGGATGCTCATGCTGTAACCGGGGCTGCTCTGGTTCGCGTGCAGTTCGGTGAAACGCTGGATCAGTGCTTCATTCACAAACGGGGGTACCATGGTCGATACATCCCCACCCAGTTCGGCAATTTCGCGGATCGTACTCGAACTGATATGCAGGTGTTGTTCATCAGCAATGATTGAGATCGTTTCGACGTTGGGTGCCAGCTTTTTGTTTGCCAGCGCCAGCCGGAACTCGAACTCAAAATCCGAGAAAACACGCAAACCCCGAATCACGACAATTGCGCCAATGTCCTGTGCATAGTTTACAAGCAATCCCGAAAACGGCGCAACTCGGATATTAGTAACCCCCGCGAAGGCTCTCTCAGCCAGTGCCACCCGTTCTTCAACGGTGAACAGCAGGTTTTTCTTGTTACGATAAGCCGCCGCCGCATCATATACAGCGACAACCACCTCATCAAAAACGTTAGCTGCCCGCACCGCGATATCAATGTGGCCGTTATGGATAGGATCAAGCGTAGCTGGGTAAACAGCAATCCGACGAGGCATCAAATACTCCATTTTTACAATAAACTACCACCTGTCGCAGGGGTATAACACGGTTATACTCCTGCGTTACAGATGTTAACTTACATCACTGCGTTCATTATGCAGCTTTACGACTTCGCGCGCCAGCAGGCGATGCTGCTCACCGCTTAAATCCGGGTCTTCTTCATAGATGGTGCGGGCCTCACGCTGTGCCAGTTCAACAAGCTGGGGTGTCATCTCGCGTACCATTTGCAGCAAAGCGCCACCGCTCTGCCGGGTGCCAACCAGATCGCCAGCGCCGCGCAGTTTCCAATCCATTTCTGCCAGCTTGAAGCCGTCAGTTGTCGTCTCCATCGCCTGTAAACGCTGCCGCGCTTCGTCCGAGTTGGTATCCGAAAGCAGGATGCAATAGGATGCATGTTCACCACGTCCGACGCGCCCGCGAAACTGATGAAGCTGCGCCAGACCAAAACGATTCGCGCCTTCAATAACCATTACGCTGGCATTTGGCACATTCACACCCACTTCAGCCACTGAAGTCGTCACCAGTACATCGAATTCATGATTGGCAAAGGCTTCCATCACCTCATCTTTTTCCGCCGGGCGCATCCGCCCATGCAGCAGTCCTACCCTGTGCCGGAAAAAGACTTGCCGCAGCCGCTCATAGGCTTCAACAGCGGCAGGCGCATCAATTTTTTCCGACTCTTCTACCAGTGGATGTACAACGAACGCCTGCCGCCCCTTGTTCAACTGGTCTTCGATGAAATGAAAGACCCGTTCGCGCGCTATCGGGTCAACCACCCGCGTCTGAATCGGGATACGTCCCGGTGGCATCTCATCAATAATCGACAGATCGAGATCAGCAAAAATAGTCAGCGCCAGCGTGCGCGGAATAGGTGTGGCAGTCATCACCAGCAGGTGCGGGTTCGTGCCTTTGCCACGCAGCGCCTTCCGCTGTTCGACGCCGAAACGGTGCTGCTCGTCAATGATCGCTACGGCCAGATCGTTGAATTCCACACCTTCCTGAATCAGGGCGTGTGTGCCAATCACAACATCAATCGAACCATCGGCCATCCCACGATAAATCGACTCGCGTTCTGCTGTTGATAGTGAACCCGTCAGCAGTGCGATGACAGGCCTGCGTTCGCCGGGCATTTTCTCCAGCGTCACGCTGATGCCGCGATAATGCTGTTCGGCCAGAATGCTGGTCGGCACCATCAATGCTGCCTGCTTACCGTGTGCCAGCGCCATCGCAATCGCCACCGTCGCTACTGCCGTCTTACCTGAACCAACATCGCCTTGCAGCAGACGGTTCATGGGCCGCATCAGGCCGATATCACGGCGAATATCGTCAATTGCGCGACGCTGCGCTCCGGTCAGTGGATAGGGAAATACCGCGCCGATGAAGCTATCCAGAAATTCATCACTGATCTCAAGCACCTGCGCCGGGACGGACTGCCACTCGCGCCGGTTGGCAAGAATCGCCAGTTGAAGCCGCAGCAGTTCATCAAAAATAAAACGGTTTTTGGCGTGAGCGAGATGATCCGGCCCTTCCGGGAAGTGAATATTTTTAAGCGTCCACCCCAGATCGGCCAGATCAGCCCGTTCCAGTGTCGCTTCCGGCACAAAATCCAGCACTCGGTCAGCCCAGTAGGTGACAGCGCTTTTGGTGATTTTCCGCAGTGCCTTCCCGCTCAATCCTTCAGTCAGCGGATACACCGGCACAATACCAACCGTATGCAGATTTTCAGCATCAAGCTGTTCCCATTCCGGGTTGGTCATCTGTATCCGGTTACCAAACATCGAGGTCGTGCCGCTGACCACGATCTGATTGCCCTGCCGGATGGAGCGTATCAGAAAATGCTGTCCAAAAAATGTCACGCCAAGACGCGCGGTGCCGTCATCCAGCACCATGAAGAAATCCTTACGCCCGCTCTTGCCAATGCGAACTTCGGCATGTGTCACAGTGCCGATTATAGTGATCGGGTTTTCCGGGTCAGCCGTAAGCTGGCTGATCGTCCGCAGCCGGGTATAGTCGTCATAGCGGCGCGGCAGAAAGTAAAGCAAGTCACGCACAGTGCGGATACCCAGCTTTTCCAGCATTGTCGCCATACTGGGGCCGACACCTTTGATCTCCGTCACCGGGGCGTTCAAACCCTTTTCAATATCAGCGATTTCTTCTCCGCTGAACTGGCGGCGTGGGCGGCGGGGTGGACGTCCCAGACGGGGTGGAGCTGGAATGTCCATCTCAGCAGCCTGTGCTTTGCCACCCTTGCCATTACGCCCTTTCGTGATCGGCGCGTCATAACTGTCATAACTTTGCTCTTCAAAACGACCCCGCTCTGGTGCGCCATTATCATCATCGTCATCATCATCATGACGCATCGGTTTACGCGGCGGTTGTTTGAACTGCTGCTGCTTTCCCCCACGTTCAGGTCGTTGTTGCGGCGGCGGGTCTTTGCGTGGCGGTTTATCGCGCCGCTCCTGCTGCCTTTGCTGTGGAGGCTCTCGATGACGGGTTTCAGCTGGGGGTGCTTCGGTGACTGGAGGTGGATGCTCTGTAACTTTAACCTGATATTATGGCGGCGGTGGCACCAGCCCGGTGATACGGTCAAGCATGTAGCCAATCGACTGATGGCGCTCACCCTTATTCGATGATTGATCGTAATTTTTCAGTAAGTTGCCCAGTTCATCGACCAGGAGATGATGTTCCGGTTTACGCGCCTGTGCATGGGCATCGACTGTCCATTTTTCGCCGAAAGCCCCCAAACCACCAATCACGGCTGTGTTCTTACACCCCTGATCGCGTTCCAGTTTTAGTATTTTGACTAATGTTTCCAGTGCTGATGGCATTCTGGTCGTTATCTCCACGCCTTACTCAATGTTGCTACGCCCAGCGCTTTTGGCCCGATATGGGTGCCAATCGCCGGGGTCACATTCATGATATAGGTATCGGCAGGGACAAGACTCCCCAACCGTGATTTCATTTCCTGAGCGCCCTCCGGGTTGTTGGCGTGCAGCAGCGCCAGCCGGTCAAGCGGGGCTTGCTCGCTCGCCAGTTCAACCAATCGCTCCACAGCCCGACTAAAAGTGCGAACGCGACCAATCGATTCCACATTACCTTCCGTCGCGCTGACAATTGGCTTGATTTGCAGCAGTGCGCCCACGCTGGCCGCTGCCCAGCCCACCCGCCCGCTCCGTCGCAGGTATTCCATTGTCTCCGGCGCAGCATACAACCGCTGATGACGGCGAACTCGCTCAATCGCGTTGAGAACTTCATGCAGGTCGCCCGTCTTTTCAGCCGTTTCTGCCCCACTAAGCACCTGAAAACCCAGCGCTGCGCTCAATGTACCGCTGTCAATTTGTGTCACCCGGTCTGGCGGCAGCCCTGCCGCGCCCAATCGCAGCGCGTTGTAAATCCCGCTCAACTTCGCCGGAACAGACAGCATAATCAGATGATCTGCGCCTTCAAATGTCCGCTGGATGATTTCCTCCGCCAGCAGGGCCGACGGAGCGGATGTAGTCGGGTGCGCGGTCATCGTCGGCATCTGGTCATAATAGCTGTGCCGGTCAAGCTCTATGCCATCATCGGCGTAGCTCCTGCCAGCGAAATTAACGAATGCAGGGACGACTCCAATATCCCATTTTTTTATAAGTTCTGTTGGAATGTCGCAGGTGCTATCCGTAACAAAACGAATTTTCTTAAAAGTCATCTTCAAATTCTTCCATCGGTTCTTCAAGTACCACAATGCCAGTTGCATCTGCGCCGATCAACGCCGCCAGCGATGGGCCGTACATCGAATAGGGAAAATACTGTCCCGGAAACTCTACCGCCAGCCGATCCTGAATCATGCGCGTCTGTTCACTCAGGTAGGATTTATGCTGAAGCAGGACAACATCTTCAATATCGGCGAACTCCGTCACAAATTCCACCAGCCGGTCAACCGCCTGGGCCCGCGTTTTCACCTTCTCGATCACGCTCAGGCGACCATGCTCGACCCCCAGAAACGGTTTAATACCCAGCATCGCACCCAGAATCGTGTGCGACGAAGACATAATCTTATTCTGAAGCAGATAGCTGACTGTCTCTACATAATAGACAGAGTAAATGCGCTCAACCGCCCCGCGAACCACGCGCACCATATCATCAAAAGTGGACTGTTGTTGAATCGCTTTGATGGCGGCCTTTACCAGCATCCCCTGCCCGGCGCAAAAAGTCTGTGAGTCGATTACCGCCACCGGGCAATGACCGGCAACCTGCCGCGCTGCCGCCATCCCATTCTGCCAGCTTGTGGACATTTCCCGCGACGTATGTATGGAGATAATCGCATCAGAACTATGGGCAGCGCGAGTATAGGCTTCCAGAAAATCGCTTTCACTCGGTGGTGTCACTATCGGCGCATAAACCTGATGAGCAATCAGCCGGATAGCCTCCTCTGGTGTCAGGTCAACACTTTCGCGGTAACTTTTCCCGGCCATACTGATGCGGTTCGGCACAACCGTCACCATTGGGTGCTGCTGCACAAAATGGGGGGTGACGAAATGCGCTCCGCTGTCCGTGATAATTTGAACGTTCATTCTACACTGATGATATACGGATAAAGTGGCTGACCACCGCTGACAAGCTGGAATTCCTGCTTACTGAACGTTTCAGCCAGAAAATTGCTCAAATGTTGTGCGGCTGCTGCGTCCATCGACTCACCATAGTATAACGTAATTAACTCCCGTTTGTCCGCCCCGGCTTTTTGCAGCAGCGCCTTCACCAGCATTTGCATATCATCGTCGGCAGCAGCCAGTTTATCATCCAGCAGGCCGATCAACTGTCCGGCGCGTGCGCTCACACCGTTGAGGCTGGCATCGCGGGTAGCCGTTGTCACCTCGGCGGTGATAACATCCTGCATGGCCTCCTGCATGGATGCCCTGACCTGAACCAGCGGCTCATCAGCCTCATAAGCAAGCATGGCCGCGATGCCCTGCGGAATCGAGCGCGAGGGCACCACCTGGACATTTTTTCCTTCGGCAAGTGTGGCGGCCTGCCCCGCCGCCATAATGCCATTCGGGTTGTTCGGCAGCAGAATGATCTCGATGTTTGGAAGTGTTTGAATGACTTTCAAAAAATCATCAGTGCTGGGGTTCATCGTCTGCCCGCCGAGAATAACGTCGGCTGCACCTAAATCGCGCAAAAAAAGCTGGCGAAATCCCTCTCCGGCTGCCACTGCGATGACCGCGATGCCGCTAACCCCTGTCGCCTGTGCTTCGCGGGCTGTCCGTTGGTCTACATAAGCCTGATACTGCTGCTGCATATTCTCAACCACCACATCATCCAGTGCCGCACCCTGTTGAATGGCATAACTCAGCGGCACACCGGGATCATGCACATGCACATGCACCTTGATGAGGTTGTCATCGCCCACCACCAGGGTTGACCAGCCGATGGCAGCGATCGCCGCACGCACGACCTCCACATTCAGCTTTTCGCCCCGCATAAGGAACTGCACATCATACCCATAGCCTTGCTCATCTTCAGGGACAAGCGCTTCCTGCCAGCCTGATTTTTCCCCGGCATTCTGGGCCGTCTGGGCTGAAAACAGCCGGGTTTCCTCACCGCGCAAATGGCGCAGCATCCCCTCCATAATGAACGTCCAGCCTTGCCCACCGGAATCAACCACCCCTGCATCCATCAGGATGGGCAGCAGATTGGGTGTCTGCCTCAAAGCTTCGTAAGCCGCATTCACATTCATTTCAAACAGGGCGTGCAGATCATGAACATTAACCGCCTGCTCATTGACGGTTTCCATCGCCTGTCGCATCACCGTTAAAATGGTGCCTTCAACGGGTTCCAGCGTCCCTGCATAGGCCCGTTCAACCCCTCGCTTGCAGGCACTGGCAAAAAGCATGGAGTCAAAAACGGACTCATCTTTGAGAGCTTCTGCAAACCCGCGCCACCATTCTGACAGAATCACGCCGGAATTGCCCCGCGCTCCTAGCCGCGCCCCATAAGCTGCCGCTGTGCTGACATTACCAATGTGGGCATCATCCAGCCCCGCAACCTGGTCATAGGCCTTCTGCATGGTCAAAGTCATATTGGTGCCGGTATCACCATCCGGGACGGGAAATACATTAAGCTGATTGACTTTTTCCTGGTTACTTTCCAGCCAGGCCAACCCCGCTTCCACCAGCCGCTTGAACAGGCGGCCATCGCATGTTAATAAAGTTGACTCAGGGGTCATCCGTGATCCTTAAAAACAACGCGCCAGTTGAGCCACCCTTGCGCCCACCCCGGCCTTATGATAGCATTTTTACGATTCTTTCGGTCAATTATAGCAAAAGTTGAGGCATCAATGGCTAAATGCGAAATGTGCGGCAAGGGGCCAATGTTTGGCAACCGTCGCAGCCACTCTCTGCGCGCCACACGGCACAAGTTCAAGCCGAACTTACAGTCTGTCCGTATTTTTGACAGAGGCGTCTTCACGCGCAAGACTCTCTGCACCAAGTGCATCAAGACTCTCGCCAAAGCGTGAGCCGCAGCCTAAAACCCATCTAAAAAAAGTCGGTTATCATAATCCGGCTTTTTTATTTGGTGTAGCTTGCTCGCAGCCGCTCCATCCCATCCGCTATGGAAAATTGGCTGCTGTAAACCGCACTGCCGACAATCAGCACATTCGCCCCTGCATCGATTACACTACGCGCCGTTTCGTGGTTGATACCGCCATCCACTTCCAGATCAACATCCCGCCCGCCTATCATCCCGCGAACCTGCTGAATTTTAGGCAGTGTTTCCGGCAGGAACTGCTGTCCGCCAAAACCAGGATTGACCGTCATCACAATCACCACATCCAGCAGATGCATGATTTCGCTCAAAAAACTGGCTGGTGTATGAGGGTTAATTGCTACCCCCGCGCCACAGCCAAGCAGCTTAATTTTTTGAAGCGTCCGGTGTAAATGCGGGCAGGCTTCCCAGTGAACGCTGATGCGCGTTGCTCCGGCCTCGGCAAAAGCAGGCAGCAGATGATCCGGTTCGACCATCATCAGGTGTACATCCAGCGGCAGCCCCGTCGAACGGCGAGCAGCATCCACCACCAGCGGCCCCATCGTGATATTCGGCACGAAACGCCCATCCATCACATCGACGTGAATCAGCTCCGCGCCAGCAGCTTCTACCGCCTTGATCTGCTCTCCCAGGCGGGTGAAATCAGCGGCAAGGATAGACGGTGCTATTTTGATTGTATTTACCACAATGATTTATCCTGTTTCCTTGAATAGACAACGTTAATGAACCCCCTGAGTTACGCTACCAGTGCTGCCATCTCTGCCAGCAGCGGATGTCCGGCATAAACACCTCGATAGGCTTCCAACAGCAGCGCCTTTATGTCCAGGCTAGCTCGATGATAATGCCCACAGTCGTTATACTTAAAATCTGCATAGTGTTCATAAAAAAGGGGATTTTACATGGAATATCGTCGCGTTGGAAATTCTGGCTTAAAAGTGAGTGCCATTTCTTTGGGTGCATGGCTGACCTATGGCAGCAGTGTCGTCGAGCAGGAAACGTCGATGCAATGCCTTCGCAAAGCCATCGAGAGCGATATTAATTTCATTGATGTAGCGGATATGTATTCGGTCGGTGAAGCCGAAAAGCTGGTCGGGCGTGTCGTCAAGGATTACAAACGCAGCGATCTGGTCATCAGCACCAAAGCCTACTGGCCGATGAGCAGCAACGTCAACGACCGGGGGCTTTCACGCAAGCATATTATCGAGTCAGTCAACAAGTCGCTCCAGCGTTTTGATATGGATTACGTCGATATTTTCTTCTGCCACCGCTACGATGATGAAGTGCCAACCGAAGAAACTGTCCGCGCCATTGAAGACCTGATTCGCCAGGGAAAAATCCTCTACTGGGGGACGAGCATGTGGAACGCCGCCAATATTCAGGAAGGCGTAGCCGTCGCCAAAGAAATTAACGCCAACCGCCCCATCGTTGAGCAGCCGGAATATAACATGCTTGACCGCGAATTTGTGGAAACCGGTCTGGAAGAAGCCCTGACTGCTGTGGGCATGAGTCTGGTCGTCTGGAGTCCGCTGGCGCAGGGTATTTTAACAGGCAAATACAACAAGGGTATCCCGCAGGACAGCCGTTACCAGAATGTATCCTGGTTCAAGGATCATGTCACCGAAGATAAGCTGGAAAAAGCGCGGGGCATCGCGGCCCTGGCTGCTGAAATGGGGACAACCTCAGCGGCGCTGGCAATTGCCTGGACATTAAAAAATCCGCTGGTTTCCAGTGCCATCACCGGCGCGACCAAAGTATCTCAGGTGGAAGAGAATCTTAAGGCGCTCGATGTAAAAATCACCCCGGAAATCGATCTCAAAATCGAGGAAATTCTCCAGAACAAGCCTGTCGTCCGCCGTTACAATTAACAATTAAGCTGCTCTAGAGGGGAGGACTTGATCTACCTCCCCTCTGCAAATAAGCGACCAGCGATCTACTCCGTCACCTTACACGGATTTGTCAGCTCTCCAATTCCCTCAATCGTGATCGTAATTACGTCTCCATCCTTCAGATAGGTTTTGGGTTTCATTCCTTCGCCCACCCCATCCGGCGTTCCGGTCAAAATCAGATCACCCGGTTCGAGTGTGAACATGCGGGAACAGTAACTAATCAGCGTTGGGATATTGAAAATCAGATCTTTCGTATTGCCATCCTGCATCTTTTTCTTGTTCACTACGGTTTTGATGCTCAGATTATGCGGATCAGTAATTTCTTCAGCCGTCACAATCCAGGGGCCGAGCGGGCAGAATGTGTCGAGACTCTTGCCTCGCGTCCACTGGCTGTCCTGCCGCAGTTGCAGATCGCGCGCGCTCACATCATTAGCAATCGTGTAGCCGAAAACATGCTTCAGCGCATCTTCTTCGCTGACATTGCGGGCTTTTTTGCCGATAACAATCGCCAGCTCGCCCTCCCAGTCCACCTCTTTGGTGATCGACTCACTCCATTCCACTGTATCGCCGTTGCCGATGATGCTGCTGGGAAATTTAGCGAAAATGATCGGCGCTTTGGGAATATCACTGCCTGTTTCTTTAGCGTGTTCGGCATAGTTACGACCAATAGCAATGATCTTGCCAGGATTGACCGGCGCTTCAAATTTCACCGCTTCCAAAGGCAGATGCTCGCTGGTGCGGCTGGGGGTCATGCCGCGCCGGATCATATACTGCATACTATCCGCCGTCACCGTGCTGTAAATCCGGTCATCAATGACAACGCCGGTGCGGGTGCGATTTTTATAGGTATAAGTGGCAAATTTCATCGTAACTTCCTCAAAATGTTCAGGTTAAATCAGCGTTGTTCCAGATGTGCGGCGGCTAATTCCCCCCAGACAGATGTCGGGGACTCGCGCCACAGATTGTAATAGCTGTTGCGTGCCTCATCCCGGCTGCCGAGCAGCTCATAACAGACCGCCTGCAAAAAACGCGCTGAAGCGGCCAGCGGCACCCCGGGATTATCGCGGGCAGTGTTCGCCAGCAGGTTCAGCGCCAGTGTCGGGTTGCCATTCACCAGCAGCGCTTCATAAGCTGTATCTGGCGGAGTAATGACTGCCGGGCGTATCGCTGGAGCGGACAATGTGCTTGGCGGTTCGATTTTTTCCGCCCGATATAAGCCATCCTGAAGCGGCGAAAAGGCCCACCAGCGCGCCCCGGCCAGATCGAAACCGACAGCCTGTCGATCAGCGCGGCTGACCTCCGAAAGAGTTACTTCATCCAGCACTGTGATCCCCAGGCGGGCAAGCTGTGTGCTGATCGACTCTGTCTGGCTGAGCGGTTGCTCAGTGAGCCGGTACGACAATACCTGATCGACATCACACGCGCCATATCGGCTGGCAGCTTGCAGAGCCGCGCACAGCTTGAGCGGCGTCACATCGGCTTGTTCAGCCGCCCCCAGAAAAGCGCCGACCTGATCGGCCAGCCATGTCCCCGCGCTGGCGCTGGCCTGTAGCGTGCGGGCGGTTTCCAGCGCTAAATCCGGCCTTCCTTCCAGTACATGCAGCATCGCTGTCACCATCTGCGCCCGTTGGACGCTGGCTGCATCCTCTGGCAGCGCCAGCGGCAGCACATTCGCAATCGTATTAATTGCCTCGGCGGGTGGCAGTGCAAACAGTGGCTCAGCGCCGTACAGCAGACAGCCAGGCCGGTTCTGGAATCTGAAATTATCGCCCTGTGCTGACGGACGGAAAAAATTGAGATTCCATGACCAGCTAACATCGCGTTCACCCAGACAGTTCCACGCGGGTGATTCCAGTCGCAGTTCCTTCACCGTAAACGCGGTACTGCCCAGCGGCCAGTCTGCAATTGCGCCATAGTAGATATGCTGTCCCGGTTCAACCAGATTCGTCACCGTACCATTGCGCCAGCCGAAAATCAGCAGTTCATCGTTGACAGCACCGCGCTCAACGGCCAGCGCCATTTCCGCCAGCCCATCGCCGGTCAAATCACTCAGACGTTCCAGTGTTACGCCTGTCACATCATCCAGCGGCGCGGCAGGCAGCGATGGCGCAGCATCCAGCACCCGGTACAGGCCGTTTTCATCTACACGCGCCAGCACAAAATCCTGATAGCGGATTTCCGCCGGGTTGTTCACAACAGCGGGAAAGCGCGTTTGCAGCACTGCGTCCATCCGGCCATCGCCGTCAAGATTTGCGGGCATAATGATGATATTGAAGTCGCCAACTGTCACTTCACCCATGCTGGCAAACGACGGACGCTGCTCATTCAGCCCGGCTTGCACCTGTGCGCGGACGAGCGGGCGCAGATCGACGCTGCCACGCGGCGCAGCCAGCATCGCCTCGATCAGTTGCATTCGTTGTGTAGCATCTTTCGGCGCGCCGGGAAACCGCTGCCCCAGTTCATTTTGCAGTAAACGAACGGCGAAACGGCGGTCGCTGTCACCCGGCACAAGCTGTCTTATTTCGTCCAGCAGCAAATTGACTAGCGTCGTTTCATCCCAGAAACGCAGCCCGTAACGGTCAATAGCGGCAATCACTATTGGCTCCGGTGTGGCCCGTGGTGTGTTAGTAGCAAAAGTAATATCGAGCGAAGCAGGCGGTGTATTGGTCGCAAAACTCAGAGCAGGCCCGTCTGGTGTGTTTGTCGCAAAAACCAGCGCCACACCATCCTGAGCCTGAACCACTATCCAGCCCAGCGACAGCACAATCCCCACAATGCCGATGTAACTCAGTATCCATACGCGACGCGCGAGCATGGCACAACCCCCTCCCAACCCTGTTACACGCGCAGAGTGTGCCACAAAACGCGCAGGTGTCAAACCAGTCGCTAATCAGGAGCGCCCAAAACCTATTTGGGAAATCCAGCCAAATTGTAATGTCGTTCTGGTTTCGCGGCTGCACGATTTGCTATATACTGACGCATAAGAAGAAGTATCAAGTGAAGGTTGCCTTTCGTGACCACATCCGATTCGTATCGTCGCCTGCGTGAAGAAATGGTCGCCAGACAGCTTGTCGAGCGTGGCATCACCGATCCACGTGTGTTGGATGTTATGCGCCGCGTCCCCCGCCACGAATTTGTCGCCGCCGAAATGCGTCCACTGGCCTACCGCGACTGTCCGCTGCCTATTGGTGAAAAACAGACTATCTCTCAGCCCTATATGGTCGCCCTCATGACGCAAATGCTCGGTTTAAGTGGGCATGAACGTGTGCTGGAAATCGGTACCGGCTCTGGCTACCAGACAGCGATTTTGTGCGAATTGGCTGGTCAGGTCTACAGCCTCGAACGCCTGCCCAGGCTGGCAGCGCGTGCGGCGGGTGTGCTGGAACGTCTCGGCTATGAAAATGTGGAAATTCATGCTGGCGATGGCAGTCAGGGCCTGGCGGATATGGCACCGTTTGATGCCATTATCGTCACCGCCGCCGCCCCTTCGCTCCCCGGCCCGCTCCGTTCCCAGATGAGCGAATACAGTGGGCGGATGGTGCTGCCAGTAGGGGATGATCGCGGTCAGTATCTCGAATTTGTCACCCGCACTGGCAAACGCTGGCAAATCGAACAGACCCATCCGGTGCAGTTCGTGCCGCTGCTGGGGCGCTACGGCTTTAAAGTCACAGGCGAAAAACGCGAAGACGACAACCCCGCCTCCGTATAGTTAATCACAGAGCACACAGACAACAGGAGAAATCTAAATTATGCTCTGTGTTCTCTGTGTCTCTGTGGTTCAGTATGAATCATGCTTCGCCGCGCCAGTTCCCGCTTCAAACTCATTTCGCCCTGGTTCATCGCCCAGCGGTGATTGGCGGCGAAGATCGGCTTGGCAATTGGCGAAAACAATTTCAGCAGCGGTTTATCGACGCGGATATTCCAGTCATAAGTGATGTTCACCCAATTGCCGTCCTGCTCAAAAGTCCATTTGCCCTGCCCGACGAAATCGCCCCATGCTTCCAGCGTGAAGCCGTGAGGCCGCCGCACTTCGGTGATGCGGAACTGCCAGCGCAGACGGTACGGCAGCCACCCCTTCGTGTATAAATCCATCACCTTGCCTACGCCGTCCTCGCGCCCCGCTTCAAATTCGGTCACGCGCAGGTAAACGGACGGCCACCAACGCATCAAATCCGGCCCATTTCCCAGCACCTCAAAAATCTCGTCCACCGTGCTTTCGATGCGCCATGTCGTGACGAAATGATACTCATTGCTCGCCATGCTGTTTCCTCTCCATTTCCTGCGTAACAATACGTCACACATCAGGCAAATGGATTGGTTGCAAATTGCTCGTTACAAGGTTCATTTGAGGGGAAATTTGGTAAAATAAGAGTGAAAATGGAGGGGAAATAATGCCCGATAACCTGCCGCTTACGCCCCGTGAACACGTTCGCCTACGCCCCGCTATGTACATTGGAGGGACTGATAAACGCGCCTTACATCATCTGATTTATGAAGTCGTAGCCTATGCTGTCGATGGGTATTTCGCGGGTGATTGCGACCACATCTGGATTACACTGCGACCTGACAATGAGGTTTCGATTCGAGACAACGGGTTTAGTATTTCGCCCCAACCTATAACGGCAGGCGAAAAAGGCTGGCTGGAAATTCTGCTCACCCAACCTGGTGCAATAAATAGCGCTCGATTTAAAGCTCAACACCCCGATATTACGCTTTATAGTGTGGGGTTAGCAGCGGTAAATGCCCTTTCCGCCTCGCTAATGGTTGAAATAAAGCATGATGGTTTTATCTGGCAGCAAGAATATCGCGCGGGTATACCACTGAACGAAATCCAGCAATTACGCCCGATGTTACCCGATGAGCTAACCGGAACGACGATCACTTTCAAGCCAGATTTCACAATCCTTGAGATGAACGATTTTGACTATGACCGCTTGAAATCGCGTTCGCGCGAAATCACATCGCTGCTCGGCAATCTCAGCATCACGCTGCTGGATGAACGGGATAAGGTTATACAGGAAGAAGTTTTCTTCTCACCTGACGGTATCACCAAGCTTCTAGCATTTCACAATAAGGATAGAGCAATTCTGCATCCACCCGTTGCCGCTAATCGTGAGATTGTGGTTCGCTCTGAGAAAATGCCTGACTACAAAGTGCGGGTCGATTTTGCTTTCCAATACACAGATGCTTTCGACGCTAAAGTTTTGAGTTTTCTCAATACTGTTCCCATCTCCAATGACGGTGCGCATGTCCTAGCGATGCGCTCTGCGATTGCGAATGTCCTATACAGTGTTGCAAAGTATGATCTCGATGACGATGAACCCGAATTTTCAGTTCATGAAAGTTGTGCCGGACTGACAGCGATCATAAGCATTCTGCACCCCAATCCATCCTTTGAGAGTCCAACCAAGTTACATCTCATGGTGCCTGCGGAACTCTATGGGGGGGTATCAGAGGTTGTCTATCGGGTATTTGATTCGTTCCTTCGTAAGAATCCAAAGTTTGCCGATCAAATCATCCAGAAATGCCTCTCCAACCGCGAATATCTACGAAAATGAGGGAGAAAATCGAAACAAATGTCATGACAAATGTTTCACCCGACGCCCCATTTTCCTGCTAAACTCTCTGTATTACTCTGTGCGCAGCCTCCCTGTGGGACTGTGGTGAAAATGTATTTTCTGGTCGCTGGCAAATGGAAACTTCCCATTGGCATACATGGCACTTCAGATGGCAGCTTTTATACAGAACTCGCCACTCGGAACTGCTCATTTCCGCCACCCATGCGCGGCATCATCCCGTCGAATCGCCAAAAAATCTTTTTCGCTGGCGGCGGCGAATGGCAGTTGGCAAAGATGGCGGCGGCAGACCCCTCTGCCACCATCGCCACCGTCCCCATGCTAAACTGTGCAGCTACCGGGCAACTTAAACGTGATGATGCGCCTGCAAACTCCGCACTTTCAGCTTTTTCTGCCGCAAAGACCGGATCGCCGCCGCCGCCGCCGCCGCCCCGGTCAGCGTCGTGATGATCGGCACGCCGTACAACTGCGCCACACTGCGGATCAGGCCGCCGTCGTTGTGCGCCTGGCCGCCGCGCGGCGTGTTGATAATCAGGTTGATCTCGCCCGCGCGGATCGCATCAACCACGTTGGGCGAACCTTCGCTCACCTTCTTGACCGTCCGCACGGGCAAACCGGATAAGCTCAGGAAACGCGCCGTGCCTTCCGTCGCCACCAGCGCGAAGCCCATTTTGTCGAGGTCGCGCGCGATCTTCACCACCGCGCTCTTATCGTAGTCGTTCACGCTGACGAACACCGCCCCGTTCTCCGGCAAGGTGGAGTTCGCCGCCATCTGCGACTTGGCATAGGCATGGCCGAAGGTCGAGGCATGACCCATGACTTCGCCCGTTGAGCGCATTTCCGGCCCAAGCCGCGCGTCCACGCCGGGGAACTTGCTGAATGGGAGAACAACTTCCTTGACGAAGAACCCGTCCACGCGCGGCTCAACCATGAAATCCAGTTCCGGCAGGGTTTTCCCGGCGCTGATCTGCGCCGCATACCCGGCCAGCGGATGCCCCGTCGCCTTGCTCACAAACGGCAGCGTCCGGCTGGCGCGCGGGTTGACTTCCAGCACGTATACGATCTCGTCCTTCATCGCAAACTGGATGTTGAACGAGCCTTTGATGCCGAGCGCTTTACCGATGCGCTGTGTATACTCGCGGATAATCTCGACGTGGTACATGCTCACCTTGTACGGTGGAATCACGCAGGCCGAGTCGCCGCTGTGGACGCCCGCCTCTTCAATCTGCTCCATGATGCCGCCGATGGTCACGTTCTCGCCATCGCACAGCGCGTCTACATCGACCTCAAAGGCATCGTCAAGGAAGCGGTCGATCAGCACCGGATGGCCGTTCCACTGGATGTTCTCATCAGCCCAGCGCGTTAGCATGTCGTCGTCAAAGACAATCGCCATGCCGCGCCCGCCGAGGACATAACTCGGACGTACCAGCACCGGATAACCAATCCGGTTAGCCGCAATCAGCGCTTCTTCACCCGTCAGGACGGTAGCGCCTTCCGGCTGTGGAATTTCCAGTTCGTCCATCAGCGCATTGAAGCGTTCGCGGTCTTCGCACAGGTCAATCGTCTCGAAGGATGTCCCCCAGATCGGCGCACCGGCTTCGTGCAGCGCCCGCGCAATGTTGAGCGGTGTCTGCCCGCCGAACTGCACCAGCACGCCGTCCGGCTGCTCCGCGTCGATGATGTTCAGCACATCCTCGGCGGTCAGCGGCTCGAAATACAGCCGGTCAGCCGTATCGTAATCAGTGCTGACCGTCTCCGGATTGCAGTTGACCATGATCGTTTCATAGCCGAGTTTCTTCAGCGCGAAGCAGGCATGAACGCAACAGTAATCAAACTCAATTCCTTGCCCGATGCGGTTCGGCCCACCGCCCAGCACGATCACTTTGGGCTTATCCGTCCGCTGGGTTTCGTCGTCTTCTTCGTAGGCCGAGTACAGATACGGCGTGTGCGCCTCGAACTCCGCCGCGCAGGTATCGACCCGGTAATAACTCGGTACAACGCCCAGCGCCTTGCGATATTCACGCACCTCCCGCTCGCTTATATTCAGCAGGCTGGCGATGTGCGCGTCGCCGTAACCGTAGCGTTTCAGCTTGAGAAAATCCGCTTCGTCCAGCCGTTCCAGTGTCAGCTTTTTATCAAGAATCGTATGCTGAATCCGGATGATGTCCGCCATCTGCTGCACGAACCAGCGGTCAAAGCCGGTGGTCGCCGCAACCTCATCCAGCGGCATCCCGTTAAACAATGCAGAAGCAACCTGGAACAAACGCTGTGCCGTCGGCATCCGCAGAGTCTCCGGCGAGGCTTCCAGCAGCTTGCTGCCGAAGCCCATCACGCCAATGTCCAGCGCACGAATTGCCTTTTGCAGCGCTTCGGGGAAGGTGCGCCCAATCGTCATCACCTCACCCACTGCTTTCATCTGTGGGCCGAGGATGCGATCACCACCGCTGAATTTCTCAAAATTCCAACGCGGAATTTTGACGACGACGTAATCGAGCGACGGCTCAAAGCTGGCTGGCGTCACGCGGGTGATGTCGTTCGGGATTTCGTCCAGTGTGAAACCTACCGCCAGCAGCGCCGCGATTTTGGCGATTGGGAAACCGGTCGCCTTGCTCGCCAGCGCCGACGAACGCGACACGCGCGGGTTCATCTCGATGACGTATACCTCGCCGTCTTCGGGACTCACGGCGAACTGTACATTCGCGCCGCCTGTCGCCAGCCCAACCCGGTCAAGTACCGCTTTCGCCATATCGCGCAGGCGTTGCAGTTCCTTGTCGGTCAGCGTTTGCACTGGCGCGATGGTGATGCTGTCGCCGGTATGCACGCCCATCGGGTCGAGGTTTTCAATCGAGCAAACGACCACAAAGTTGCCGCGCCCGTCGCGCATCACTTCCAGCTCGTATTCTTTCCATCCAAGCAGGCTCATGTCGATCAACACTTGTCCGACGGGACTGAGCTTGATGCCACGCTCGGCGATTTCGCGCAGGTCGGCTTCGTTATACGCCACACCGCCGCCAGACCCGCCCAATGTGAACGAAGGCCGCACCAGCACCGGATAATTGAGCTTTTCCGCCGCGCGAACCGCGTCCGCTACGCTACCGACGACTTCGCTGGGTGGAGATTTTAGGCCAATTTCGGTCATCGCGTCCTTGAACAACTGGCGGTCTTCCGCCAGCTCGATGCTGGTACGGTTTGCGCCAATCAGTTCAATGTTGTACTTATCGAGGATTCCGTGTTCATGCAGCGCCAGTGCGAGATTGAGCGCGGTCTGCCCACCAACCGTTGGCAGAATTGCGTCCGGACGTTCCTGCTCGATGATCTGTTCGCACAGTTCCGGCGTCAGCGGCTCGACATAGGTCGCGTCTGCAAATTCCGGGTCGGTCATAATCGTCGCAGGGTTGGAGTTGACCAGCACGATCCGGTAGCCTTCGCGGCGCAGCACTTTACAGGCTTGTACGCCAGAATAATCAAATTCACAGCCCTGCCCGATCACAATCGGCCCAGAGCCAATTACCATAATGGTTTTAATATCTGTTCGTTTGGGCATTTTCGAGGCTACCTCAAGCCTTTAATTGAGAAAAATATTACAGGGCTACAATATCCCTCTTATAAACCTGCTGTTAACTACATCTATCATGAGGTTTATTGGAGGTGTTCATCATGGCGGAACAATATACGACGCGGGCAGACCGTACCGCAACAGTCGAACGGACGGGTTGGACAGCGAATGATGCTCCCTATGATAATTATGTGCGTTCATTAGCCGCGCCTATGGATCGTGTTCGCTGGTCATCCGTGATAGCCGGGCTTTTCACGGTGCTGGCAAGCCTGACTGTATTCACAGTGCTGGGTCTTGCGATTGGCCTTTCCACGTTTGATGCTAACAACCCGGATAACTTTGGCATCGGCGCAGGCATTTACGGTGTCATTAGCGCATTAGTTGCTTTCTTTCTTGGTGGCCTCATTTCTGCCAGAACCTCTGCTGTTGCCGGTTCAGGTAATGGCATTCTCAACGGCGCGATGGTCTGGATTGTAACAATCCCCCTGATCGTTAACGTTCTGGGTACAGGTATTGGCAGCCTGCTCGGCACAGCAGCCAATGTTGCTGGAACAGCAGTTGGTGCAGCCGCCGAAGTTGCAGGCCCAGTAGTAGCGGAAGTCGCCAGTAACCCTGCTTTGCAGGCCACCGTTGCCGGTAGCGAAGCGGGCGTCGTGGCGCCCGGTGCGGCTGATGCGACAGTTGTTGCAACGGCAGCGCCAGGAGTCGAAGGCGTTGTTCAGGGTGCCCAGGGAGCTGTCCAGGATATTCAGGAACAGGTTGATAACATTACTCCGCAAGACATTGAAAACGTTGCACGCGATGTGAGCGGCCCGGCGTGGGTGGCTCTCCTGGCACTGGGTTTGAGCGCTGGTGCAGCTATCGTTGGAGGCTATATGGGACGGCGCACATACCCAACTGATATCGCTGTTGACGAAAGCGTGCCTGCACGCGCACGCCAAAGCTGACCTAGCGTTTGTCCATCAGGCAGGTTCACGATGTTGTGGCCTGCCTTTTTCTGTGATCCACAATGAGCGAAATCGATAGTTGACTTAAGTCGCCACAAGCGCCGCGACGCTATCCCGAAACACCCGGGTATGATAGTCAATATCGGCCTCGGTTGTAGTCGGGGCGATCAGCGCCATGTTGTGAAACGGTGTCATCAGGATCCCCCGGTTGAGCGCTGCCAGATGCATGTACTGGTCGAGTTCGCGGTCATCGACTGCTGCTGCTTCGCCGCCGTTCCGCACCTTTTCCGCGCAAAACCAGTATTCCGCCCGGCATCCCAGTTGATTCACATGCCAGGGCAGCGCAAATTCATCAATCGCCGCTTGTACCCCTGCGGTGAAACGTTCTGCCAGCGGAATTGTTTTGTCATAGGCAGCCTGTGTCAGCACATGTTCAAGTGTCGCCCGCATCGCCGCAATAGAAAGGGCATTGCCAGCGAGTGTGCCACCGATGCCGCCAGTATCCGCTTTCTCATAGCTGGTGTGGCTTTGAATCCGCTGCTCTACATCTGCCGATATGCCATAAGCCGCCGCCGGGATGCCGCCTGCAATCGGCTTGCCAATCGTCAGAATATCTGGCTCCAGACCATATACCCCAGTATAGCCACCCGTCCCGGCACAAATCGTATGGGTTTCATCCAGAATCAGCAGCGTCCCGGTTCGGCGGGTGATTTCGCGCAGCGCGTCATGAAAACCCGGCTCAGGATGAATGATGCCGATGTTGGTCATGGCTGGTTCAGCCAGCACGCAGGCAACATCCCCCGGCGCAAGGGCAGCTTCGAGAGCGGGAATATCATTGAACTCGATGACTTTTGTGGTCGTCGTCGGATCAACCGCAGGGCCAATGTTATTCGAGCGTGGGCCGGGGACGCCATCGTGCAGCGAAACGAAGGTTTCATCAACCGTGCCATGATAGCAATAGTTAAACACCAACACTTTCGAGCGCCCGGTGATTTGCCGAGCCAGTCGCAGCGCAAAACGGTTAGCATCGGTAGCAGTCAGCGTAAACTGCCAGTAAGGAAGGCCGAAACGCCGCGCCATTTCTGCGCCAACCCAAATCGCATCTTCAACGGGTAGCATAAAAGTCGTGCCGCGTTGAAGCTGTTCCATAATCGCTGTAACACTGGCCTCCGGCGCGTGGCCGGTCATTGCGCCAGTATCGCCCAGGCATAAATCAAGATACCGGTGTCCATCCACATCGGTGAAATAGGCACCTTCACCACCTGATACAAAAATTGGGAAATCCCCCGCCCAGCGCACCATCCAGTTCATCGGCACACCCGCCAGCAGATTTTGCTGCGCCTGTTCAAACAGCATTTTTGAGCGCGGATGTCGCTCGATAAAAACCGCCCGCTCATGCGCCAGTGCTGCTGTTAGCCGACCCCGATCAATTACGGTCATCAATCACCCCGCTCAACGACGACTGGCTGGCCTTTGACTCGCTCCACAAATTCATCAAACAGGTAGAGCGAGTCATGCGGGCCAGGTGAAGCTTCCGGGTGATACTGCACACTGAATGCGCCTAATCCTGTATGCCGCAGCCCTTCAACGGTATTGTCATTCAGATTAATATGTGTGATTTCCGCACCGCTCAGGTCGCTGTCCGGTGTCACTGCAAAACCGTGATTGTGGCTGCTGATTTCCACCACACCCGTCAGCAGGTTTTTGACCGGCTGATTACCACCGCGATGTCCAAAGCGCATCTTTTCGGTCTTGCCGCCTAATGCCAGCCCCAGAATTTGATGCCCCAGACAGATGCCAAAAATCGGCACATTCCCAAGCAGATTATGTACATTAGCAATCGCATAATGAACGGCAGCCGGGTCACCTGGGCCATTGCTCAGAAAGACTCCCGCAGGATTCAGCGCCAACACCGCTTCTGCTGGGGTATGTGCCGGAACAACCTTCACCCGCAAACCGCGATCGGTGAGCATATGCAGGATGTTATGTTTAATGCCAAAATCATAAGCAACAACCAGCGGCCCGGTATCTTCACCTTTATGGTCACGATACCATTGTGAGTTGCTGCGGGCTGTCCAGTTATAAGCTTCAGCAGCGGTCACTTCGTCCACCAGATTCGCACCGGACATGTCGAGCGAATTCCGCGCCAGTTCCACCAGCGCTGCCGGGTCATCCGCCGCGTCACCGTGCGCAATGGCTGCCCGCATCACACCCTGGCTGCGGATGTGCCGCACCAGCGCCCGCGTTGCTATTTCGCTCAGACCAATCACGCCCTGTGATTTAAGATAGGTGTCCAGATCACCCTGCTCACGCCAGTTACTCACCACCGGACTCAGTGAACGTACCACAAACCCTGATACCCATACTCGCTCTGATTCGACATCTTCCAGATTAATGCCGGTGTTGCCAATGTGTGAAACCGTCATGGTAATGATTTGTCGATGATATGATGGGTCAGTCAGAATTTCCTGATAACCGGTCATTGAGGTGTTGAAGACCAGTTCACCCGTCTGAACCCCTTCAATCCCGAAGCCTACCCCTTTAAAGATGCGCCCGTCTTCGAGCGCGAGACAGCCTTGCATGTTCCCCCTGCTTACGAGCGATAATCGCCATTGATGGATACGTAATCGTGGCTCAGGTCGCATGTCCAGATGGTCGCCGCGCCATCACCCGCACCGCAATCCAACAAAATGCTAACCTCGGTATTTTTGAAAATTTCAGTCGCCCGTGCCTCACTATAGCCGGTTGGCACACCTGCTTCGTAGAGCAGCAGCGAGTCATCGGCTTGGACGGTGGTTTCACCGGGTGTTATCCAGAGCCGTGTAGTTTCGGGCTGAATGACGATGCCTGCACGCCCTGCCGCCGCGACGATGCGCCCCCAGTTGGCATCCCCGCCAAAGAAGGCAGTTTTCACCAATGGCGAGGTCGCAATCGTGTTGGCAATTTGATGGGCGGCTTCAGCATCCGCCACACCCTGAACAGTCAGCGTGATGAACTTGGTCACGCCTTCGCCGTCGCGCACGACATCCTTCGCCAGTTTTTCGCACACGTCAAACAACGCCTGCTGGAACTGCGCCAGATCATCGGCTGTTTCGAGACTCACACCACTTGCTCCGTTCGCCAGCAATAAAACAGTGTCATTAGTGCTCATGTCGCCGTCAATCACAATGCAGTTGTAGGTACTTTGGGCGGTGGCTGTTAAACTCGCCTGAAGGACATTAAGGGGGAGCGCCACATCGGTGACAACCGTGCTGAGCATGGTCGCCATATTGGGGGCGATCATGCCAGCGCCTTTGCAAATTCCAGCGATGGTATAGGTTTCGCCATTGGGTTTTGTCACCGAAACAGAAGCCGTTTTATGGCGGGTGTCTGTCGTCATAATCGCCCGTGCCACTGCTTCCCAGTTATCACTAAGTGAATCGGCAGCAATCTCAACACCGTGTTTGAGCTTGTCCATCGGAAGCTGAGTGCCGATCACGCCGGTAGACATCACCAGCACTTCATTTTCGTCGCAGTCGATGGCTTCTGCCACCCAGCGCGCCATTTGCAGCGCATTGTCGATGCCCCGCTGCCCGGTACAGGCATTAGCACATTTGGTATTGACCGCAACAGCCCTAATCTGCTGGGCATGGTTTTTCAGGCGCTCCATATCGACCAGAACCGGGGCAGCCTTCACATGATTGGTGGTGAAGACACCCGCCGCTTTGCAGGGGCTATCGCTGACGATCAGCGCAAAATCAAGCTGATTATCCTTCTTCAAGCCGGCATGAACACCGGCTACTTTAAACCCCTGAATACCCTCGATTGATGACCTGACTTCAGCCACCGTTCGCCCCTTCCTGCGTTTTCAGAATGGTCTTCAGCTTTTCGACCAGATTATCGACATTTTCTTTTTCGACAATCAGAGGCGGCACCAGTCGGATAACATTCGCGCCAGCGTTGATCAGCAGCAGGCCATGTTCATAGCCGGACTCAATAATTGGGCCAGTTTCGACAGTTAATTCCACGGCCACCATCAATCCACGCCCACGAATATCCTTAATAAGCGGGCTGTCGATCTCCGACAGACTTTCCAGCAAATAACCACCTACTTCTTTGACATGCGCTAGAAATTCTGTCTGAGCGACACGGTTCAACACCGCCTTCGCCACCCCCGTCACCAGCGGCCCGCCGGAAAAGGTCGAGCCATGTTCGCCGGGGTGCATGGCACTGGCGACAGCCTCCGTCATCAAAATCGTGCCAATCGGCAATCCACCCGCCAAAGGCTTGGCAAGAGTCATGATATCGGGCGTGATACCGCTGGCCTCATGGGCCCACAGCGTCCCCGTCCGCCCAACACCGCACTGAATCTCATCAAAAATCAATACCGCTTCATACTGATCGCACAGTGTCCGCAGTCCTTGCAGAAATTCAGGAGTCGCCACATTGATGCCGCCTTCCCCCTGAATTGGCTCGACAATAATCGCAGCAGTTTTTTCACTGATAATGGCTTTCACACTGTCCAGATCATTGAATTCTGCCACGACCACGCCAGGCATCAGCGGTTTAAACGGCTTCTGATATTTGTCACGGGGTGTCAGGGCAAGCGACCCCATCGTCCGCCCATGAAAGGCACCATTGAAACAGATAATCTCTGTTTTGTCGGCCCGGCCTTTTTCGTAAGCGACCTTACGGGCAAATTTAAGCGCCCCCTCGTTGGCTTCAGTACCGCTGTTGGTGAAAAACACCCTATCGGCGAACGATTTTTCGCACAGCAGCTTTGCTAACTCAACCTGTGGTGCAGTGTGGTACAGATTACTGACATGAATCAGCCCCTTCGCTGCGGACTGAATTGCCTCAGTGAGTTCTGCATCCTGATACCCAAGTGCATTAACGGCGATACCCGCTACCCAATCCTGATAGACTTTGCCTTCGCTATCGAAAAGGTGAATCCCTTCCCCATGAACCAGCACAAACGGCGCTCGTTTATAGGTCTGAGCCACATATTCCGCCTCCTGGGCGATCAGTTCTTCTGTCAATGTTGTGCTGCTGACCACGCAATCCTCCTCTATCAAGCTTTTGTATTTTGCTGATTGAGCGCCACAAATTCGCTCCAGCGCAGTTTGTCCTCAACCCACAGATCAGAGAGTTTGTACCCCTCCAACCAGCCGTTTTCAACTTCGTACTGAATAATAGCCCGGCACCATCCGTAAATCTGTTGGATAATATCTTGTCTGACCTTATTGCTGAACAAAATGTGAAGCAGCAATTTCTGGCTGTACTCCGAACCGCGTGCCACTGTGTTATACATCAGGTGGTGAAGCTCGTGGCAATTGGCGCAGAGCTGCACCGTGACCGGATTTTCGCCGTGTGTGGCAATATCCCAGAGATGATGTCGATGTGACGCTGGATAGCCACAGGCCGAACAGGGTGTCATGCGCTCACGGTCAGTTGGGCGACGGCGGCGCATCATCTTACGATATTTGTGTGCCTGATAAAAGTCCAGCCAATGCTGGATAACCACCAGGCGCTCCTCACGTGTTCCTTTCGATGCCAGAGAATCATCAAAAGCGGCGATGATTTCCTTTGCCAGTTTCGGGCGGTAGATATAGCGGATGAGTGCGTGTAATTCATCAATTAAAATCTGCTCATCCCGGCCTGTTTCCTCTTCCATTTTTATTTATCCGTTCTCCATACCGCCTGAGAACTGAATTTTAACGCATAACCCTTCTTCTGTTTAGAATGAATGTGCTACACACCTCGCTTAAAAATAGTCCCGCTATTTTCTCTGAGACCATTCAAATCAGTGATTACGGCTTCTTCGATACCTGCTTCCAGCGCAGCAAGTGCAGTTCTGACTTTTGGGATCATGCCACCAAAAATGATACCCTCGGCAATCAATTTCTCAGTCCGCTCTGGAGATAGTGTGGTAATAACCTGCCCATCAACCATTACCCCCGGAACATTGGTTAAAAAAACTGACTGTCTGGCTCCTACTGCCCCCGCGATTGCACCAGCCACATGATCAGCATTAATGTTATAGTTACTATCCTCTCCCAGACAGACCGGCGCAATCACTGGCACAGTTCCCAGCGTGAGTAATTCAGTAATGACGTCACCACGCACCGACTGAACACTTCCTGTGAAGCCCATATCCTGATCGGCGTGATGCATCCTGGTCGCTCGCACGAGTCCGCGATCAACCCCGCTGAGGCCAACTGCATCAACACCTGTCGCTACCAGATAGCGTACCAATCGCTTATTCACTGTCCCACACAAAACCATCTCAACCACTTTGAGCGAGTCAGGGTCGGTGATTCGCACCCCATCCAGATAGCGCGGCTCGATGCCCATTATCTTTTGCATGGCTGAAATTTCCGCACCCCCGCCATGCACGATGATGACAGGCTCGCCTAAATTCCTGATGATGTGAGCGAATGCTGTCAAAAAAGCCGGATCATCCAGCTCATGGCCACTGACTTTGATCAGAATTGGCTTCAAAGTGATCCATCCTTTCTAAAGCGCAATTAAACCAACAGCTAATAAGGCTGCCACGATCCCAGCAGATTGAATCCGGGAGAGATATTCCTTTAATACCAGCCTCGCCAGCAAAATAGTCACTGCTGGATACATTGCACCGACGACGGCAGCAATATCCAGCCGACCGGATTGAGTAGCGAGCAGAAAAAAGACATTTCCAGCAGCATCCAGCACCCCAGCCAGTATAATCGGCCATGAAGGAAGCACAATCAGAGGGCCATCACCGCGCCTGAAGCGCCAAAAAATCAACATCATGGTCAGCGATGTTATACGCGCCGCTACCCAGGGCCAGAATACAGCCTCGGATTGAATTTGTCCCAGACAGATGAACGAAATACCAAATCCAATTCCGGCCAGAAAGGCCAGGCTGATGCCATTGGCCTGTGTCGCTTCAGTGCTTGACGAATAGGACACTAAAATGATGCTGACGAATGCCAGCACAAACCCAATCACCTGTGCCAGCCCTGGCAAGCCGAGTGTAAACAGACTAAATAGAACCGGCAAAACCGCGCTTACCGAAGCGGAAATCGGCGCGACAATCCCTGCGCGCCCTATTGCCAACGCGCGGTACAAACCGCTCAAACCGATCATCCCGCTCACACCTGCCGCTGCTCCCCATACCAGATCGGGCAAGGGTGGAACAATCTCAGCAGTAACAATTGCCGCAGCAAAAAGCAGGATAATCCCAATTAATTGGGAAACAAAAATGACATTCAGGACATTCGCCTGCCGCGTTGCCAGTCCACCATTAAAATCGCCAGCACCCCACGAAGCAGCCGCGAACAAGCCAAAAGTAACCGCCGCCAATTCAGGACTCAAGATTGCTATCCTTTAGAGCAGTGCTATCGTCTCAGGCAGGCCGAACATCAGATTGAAGCACTGAACTGCCTGTCCCGAAGCGCCTTTTCGCAGATTATCAGTAACACTCGTGATATGCAGATAACGCTCTGTTACAGGCGTGAGGCTGATAGCAGCACTATTTGTACGAACGACATGTTTGAGGGTTGCCTGTTGTTTGGGCGGCAGCACCTTCACAAGGGGTTCATCAGCATACGTTGATTCATACAAGGCCTGCATATCATCAGCATCAAGTCCCGGCTTAAGCGTGACATAAATACTCGCCATCAGTCCACGGTCAACTGGTAACAGATGAGGTGTAAAAATCAGTGGCCCAACTGCCCCGTCCAGCCTGGAGATTTCCTGCTCGATCTCGCCCACATGACGGTGAGACCGTCCCGGACTATAGGGCGAGAAATTACCAAAAACTTCCACAAAATGGGTGTTGGGTTTCGGCTCGCGTCCTGCGCCAGAGACACCCGATTTCGCATCAACGATAATCGGTGTGCCTGCTAATATCGCACTGTTTTTCAGCAGCGGATACAAACCCAGAAGTGTCGTTGTGGGATAGCAACCCGGCGCGGCAACTATATTTGCGGCGGATATTTTCGCGCGGTTAAATTCTGGTAGGCCGTAGGGAACAGGCAGTAATTCCGGGCAGGGATGTATATGGTTGTACCATTTTTGGTAGGCTTCCGGCGTGTCCAGACGCAAATCGGCAGAGAGATCGATAACCTTGATACCCCGCCCTGCTGCATCTGCCGCAATCGGAGCAGATGCGGTGTGCGGCAGAGCCAGAAAAACGCCATCCAGCCCGCTCATATCGGCCTGGGCAGGTGGTATGTAACGCAAATCAGTTCCCGCAATAAAGTCTCCCGCATAGGTGCCGGATGTGCCGAAGACAATCTCAACCTGTGGGTGTTTGGACAGAATCTCAATCAAATCCTGTCCTGCATAGCCGGACGCACCAAATACGCCCACCTTGATTTTTTCTGCCATTCGCTCCGCCTCCTCAAATTTTGTCTATCAAATTATCGCAGAAAACAAAAACCCCCTGACCTTCAAGATTGAGGTCAGGGGGATGTGATGCGTTTAGGCTTGTGTCCAGTTACGCCCAGCGCAAAAATCCCAGCATGACCTCAGTGGTCTGCAGGCGACGGTTGCGACGACGGCGCGAGCTATTCAGGTGTCCAACCAGATTATGGTGACTCATATGTATTTGCCTGAACATTCGTCAGAGTGTAAGACATCCTTATTGAGAAGTCAACATAAATTTTAGCTTACCAGACCTTAACACAGGCTTAAGACCAATTAAGGCCGAAATGGTTATCCGCCATGCTACAATGACATTTGATCCTATCCTTTGAGAAAATTTATGCTGCACCCCGACATCCAGAAACACGTTCGCCACAACTTCACTGTAAATGTTGTTGATGCTGGTTTCTTCGGCCTGGCCGCGCTTGGTCTGGCTTCTACCGTTACCGTCGTCCCTTTATTCCTCAATACGCTTGGCGCATCCGAGATTTTAATCGGCCTGGTTGCCTCCATTCATACCATTGGCTGGCAGTTGCCACAGCTCTTCACGGCACATCGGGTTGCCCGCCTGACTCGCTTCAAACCAATGGTCATGCTGATGACATTTCATGAGCGCTGGCCTTTCTTCGGGCTGGCGGGAGTTGCCCTGTTGGTTCCGGTTATCAGTCCTTCACTGGCAATAGCGCTGGCCTTCGTCATGTTAACGATCTATGCTCTCGGTGGTGGATTGGCTGCTACGGCATGGCAAAGCATGATCGGCAAAATCATGCCTGAAGAACAACGGGGTACCTTCTTCGGCACCCAGTCAGCAGTAGCAAATTTTCTAGGTGCTGGTGGGGCGCTGGCAGCGGGTTTTTTGCTGGAAAAGCTGCCCTCACCGCTCGATTTCACACTCTGTTTTGGACTGGCTGGCATAGCAATGTTCATTTCGATGTGGTTTCTGGGACGCACCCGCGAACCATCCCATGATGTGCCAGAGAGAACGGAGGCACAGCGTATCGGTTGGCGCAGTATGGTCAGCATCTTGCAGCGAGATGGCAATTTTCGCTGGTTCCTGCTGGCTCGCGCATTAACTTCGGTTGCTTTAATAGCAGTTTCCTTCTATACCATCTATGCGGTTCGCACTTTTAATGTGCCGGAAACAACCGTCGGCCTTTTAACTGGCGTAATGACACTCTCCCAAACCATTGCTAATCCTATTTTTGGCTGGCTGGGCGACCGTTGGGGACACCGAAGTATGTATGCCATTGGTGCACTCATGATGTCAGTCAGTGCTGGGATGGCGTTGTTTGCCACTGATATAACCTGGTTTTATGTTGCTTTTGCCCTTGCTGGAGCGGCCAATGCCACTTTCTGGGCCGTAGCCATTACGCTGACACTAGAATTCGGCGAAACCCATGAGAAGCCTATCTATATCGGCCTGGCGAACACACTGGTCGCACCGGTAAGCCTGCTGGCTCCGGTTGTTGGCGGGGCGCTGGCTGGACAATTCGGTTTCCAGAGTACATTTTTGCTGTCTGTAGTAGCTGGTTTGCTAACCATGATCGTCCTGCAATTCGCGCTCTATGACCCTCGTTCTACAGCTCTCAAACTCCAGCCTCAGATTCTTGCTGCGCCAGAGGGATAAGCAGCATTGAACGAAAAAGGTGCGCTGGCAGGCGTGCGTGTGCTGGATTTTTCCCGTGTTTTGGCTGGGCCGTTCTGCACTATGCTGCTGGCAGACATGGGCGCAGAAGTCATTAAAGTAGAGCATCCTCAGGGTGGTGATGAAACCCGACAGTGGGGGCCACCCTGGTCAGGCGAATCAGGTCTGAGCGCCTATTTTTCCAGCGTCAATCGCAACAAACGCAGCCTGACGCTAAATCTCAAAACACAAGCCGGACAATCACTGGCGCGGCAGTTAGCAGCTCGTAGTCATATTGTCGTCGAAAATTTTAAAGTCGGCGGCATGGCGGAATTCGGCCTCAGTTATAACGATTTACGCATCCTCAACCCACGCCTTGTCTATTGCAGCATCACCGGCTTTGGGCAAGCCGGACCCTATAAAGATTGGCCTGGCTATGATTTTGTTGTACAGGCCATGAGTGGTCTGATGTCAATAACTGGCCCGGCAAATGGTGAGCCTTATAAAGTTGGCGTCGCAGTTTCCGACGTATTCACGGGTCTCTACGCGGCCACATCCATTCTTGCGGCATTGCGTCATAGCGAAAGCACCGGCGAAGGACAACATATTGATGTCTCACTGCTCGATTCGCAACTTGCGGCGCTGGTGAACATCGCCGGTAATTATCTGATGTCTGACCAGACCCCAAGGCGCTTAGGGAACGAACACCCCAACATTGTGCCTTATCAGACCTTCAAAGCCGCAGATAAAGAGTTTGGCATTGCGGTTGGTAATGACCGCCAGTTCGAGGCTTTGTGCCAGTTAATTGAACGACCAGCC
>CAYUTY010000023.1:0-83354 GCA_964447795.1 uncultured Anaerolineaceae bacterium | reverse complement strand
CAACGAGCCAGTAGCTTACACCCCACTTCTCCCCTCGTCAATACCCTCTTTTTTTGACTTTTTAAACCCCGTCCGGTTGCAGCTCATCTTCACTCAACTGTATCGCTTTATCACCGGGACGATCACCCAGGATGTCCTTGACATATATTTCCTGCACCAGAATCATCAGAATAGCGATGATAGGTACGGCCAGCATCAGTCCCAGAAAACCAAAGAAAACTGCCGCAAATATCTGACCTATCAACACCAGCACGGGCGGAAGATTGATACTTTCCTTAAAGATTAGCGGCGCGATCACCTGGCTTTGCAGAAATGACGTTCCATAAATGATGATAAAAATCCAACCAATGCTCGCTGGTGCCTGGGCAAAACCGACGGCAAGCGCGGGGACAAGTGCCGCAATCGGGCCAAAGTTCGGCACGAAGGAAAACAAACCTGCCAGGACACCTAATGCTGCTGCCTGCTGCAAACCTACTATGCTCAAACCAATCCAGGTCAGAATTCCAACAATCAACATCAGCAAAAGCTGTCCCTGCAACCAGATACGCAGCGTAAAATCAATCCGGTCGATGATGAAGCGCACACGATCACGATACCAGAGCGGGAACAACTTAATGAAACCATCCTCATGCTCTTTCGGTTCTGCGAGCAGATAGAGGCTGAGAAAAATAACAATGAGCAAACTCAGCAATGTACTGGCTACACCGCTGACTACCGGAATAACTGACCCGCTCAACTGCCCCAGCGCGCCACCAAGCTGCTTGGCAATTTCGCCAATTAACTCATTGAGATTTTCTAGCTGAAACGTATTCTTCAGAAAATCCTGAAGGCTGGTGACGAACGAGTTCTGCAAACGCAGCTCACTGTCAGGCGGCGCATTCTGAATCTCGTCCCATTGAGTAACGGCTTCTTCAATACCCACCTGCACATCCGCCGCAAGTTGGGTGAACTGCTGCAAGAGCGACGGCAGCGCCACCATACCCAATGCGACAACAATTCCGACAATACCTAATAAGGAAATCAGTGTCGCAGGAGTGCGCCGCATCCCGCGCCGGACAAAAAAACGAATGGGCATCGTGAACAGGACGACTAGAATAATAGATGCCAGAACGAGCAAAAGCGTGTTATGCACTTCCCAGATAGCCAGCGCAAGAGCAACAATGACAATAGCAGTCACAACAACTCTTGCAGGACTGGGCGAAGAATTTAATGACAATCGTGCCATGAGGCGCTCCGGTCAGCGGTGAATAAAAGGATGGTGTTCACAGAGAAGATGGTGCATCACGCTCATCTTCAGGCTCAGTTTCAGATGATTGTCCCTTATCGTCAACTGATAACGAGTCTTGGGACGATAAATCAGTCGGCTCAACCCATTCATCTATTGGCGATGCCGCCAGCTCTTTTTCCATATCAAATTTAATCGTCGCAAAATCGTCATCCTCAATCTCATGAGGTAAGGCACTGTCAACTGAAAGCGAATCTGGAGGAATATCGCTTAACTTGTCCTGATCTGGCACCCGTCGCCAGACGCCCGGCAGACTCGACTGCGGCTTTTCTTCAACAACGGATGGAGCATCTTTCACCAACGAGCCAACAGTAGGAGGCGGTTCTGGTTCATCTGACCATCCCAGCAAATCAGCAATAAAACCTGTTGCAGACTTTTCTTCTGGTTCAGATTTTTCGGGTGACAGGGGTGCTGTAACCTTACTCTCGCGGGGCGACGGTTCAACAGGCGGGAGCTGCTGTGTCGCTATAGGAGGGGTTACTTCAGGCTTCCGCTCCACAACTGGTTCAACTGTTGGGGGAGGAGAGATTACAGGTGTTGGCAGCGGTGATGGTTTGACCGCCTTTTGACCATACAAACGTATGTGTACACGCGGACGACCCGCCATTTGCAGGCCTAATTGTTTATTGATAACCTGTTTGAGTGCGCGGTTAATTTCCTGCTGCTTTTGTGGAAGACGCAGATCATCTCCCAATACCTCAACTTCCAGTTCAACATCCGCTCGGCCACGAATAGGTTTCACCATCGCTTCTGCCGAAACCACATCAGGAACATCGCTAACTGCTTTCAGAATACGATCACGCGCTGATTCAACACTTACTTCTGTTATTGCGCCAGCACCGCGCATCATCAGACCGGTTGTAGTCGGTTTGCCAGGCCGAATTTGCAGGAAAGCCAGTACCACCAGCAGTGCATTGATGACCACCGCTCCCACAACACGCAGGATAGGTGACAACTCTGCTATGCTGCCCATCCAGCTACTAACCGAACCCGGTGCCAGCAGCAAGATAGTCACCACGATAATGAGCAAAAGACTCAAGAGAAAGACATATAAGCGTCTCAGGAAATTCAAGGCTATCTCCTTGTCAAATGTCGCTTACCCGGTGTAACGCACCACCACCAATGTCAGATCGTCAAATGGAATCACACCTTCTGCAAATACTTCCACGGCCTGAAGCAGCTCATTTAATACCCCTTCAGCCGACTGTCCAGCCGACTGCATGACAGTCTGGGCTAAACGTGCTTCGCCAAAATTTTCTCCGGCAGGATTCTCAGCATCAGTCAGACCATCAGTGTAATAGATGATTAAATCACCCGGTTCGAGTTGTAATTCTGATTCGTGCAGCGGGTTATCGGGAAACCAGCCAATTGCACGCCCACCCTGCGACATATAAATGGCCTCATGGGTAGCCGCCCGGTACAGCAGCGGCGGGTTATGACCGGCATTGATATGAATACTGTGACCACCGCGCTGCAATACACTGTAAAAAACAGTGACAAACATACCGCTCTGGGCATCATCGAGAATCAGATCATTAGTACGACTGAGCGTTTCAAAAGGTGGCAGATTAGCGTAAGCATAGCTGCGAATCATACTGCGAGCGACGGCCATAAACAGCGCTGAACCGGCACCTTTATCAGACACATCGGCGATGACCACACCAAAAGTATCGTCATCGAGCGTAAATGTATCGTAAAAATCGCCAGCCATTTCCCGTGCAGATTGCCAAACGGCCTTAATCTCATAACCGGCAATCTGCGGCATTCGACGCGGCAGTAAACCTGTTTGAATTACCCGTGCTAATTGCAATTCATGTTCGAGACGACCTTTTTCAACCGCAACACCGTAGAGCCGGGCATTCTCCAGCGTAATGCCAGCCTGATTTGCCACCGCGCTCAATAAGTCACGGTCAGCCTCAGTGAAGTTGCCAGTCCGCATCGATGTATCGACGTAGACAACCCCAACCAGACGATCCTGAATCAGCATGGGCGCACAAAGAATGGCACGCAGACCGCGCATGATGATGCTTTGCCCCGGCGTAATACGGGTGTCAAACATGGCGTTGTTCGTCAGAAGGGGCTGACGTGTAGAAACAACCTGATTGACAATCGTGGTACTGTATGCCTCTTCTTCTGCCAGCTTCTCTCCGGAGATGCCGCGTGCGCCGAGCAGTCTCAACTCCCCCGTCACATCGTCAACGCCCATCAGCACACCGCGTTCAGCTTTTGTCGCCCGCATCATGGCATCGATGACATTCGCCAGTGCCGCGTCAAATTCCAGGCTGGAATTCATAGTCCGTGTGATGTCATACAGCGTTTTGAGATGTTCGGGCGAAAGATTGCCTGATAGGGATTGCTCGGTCATTGCATAACCTTTGGAGAATAGCGGCTTGTGCAGATGGAATTATAGCATTATGCCTATGGCCTAGCGAATTCGATAGCGACGATTTACCATTATTCACCAATCAAATTAAGATTTAACACTTGGGGGCAGCTAATGCTTTTTGACGTGACCATCTTCCCAACCGATCTCAATCAGGCTGGGGATATTGCTCGCGCCGTAGAAAGTTACGGTTTCAGTGGTTTGTGGACAGCCGAAACCTCGCACAATCCTTTTTTGCCACTTACACATGCTGCCAGCGCTACCTCACGTATCTCCCTGGGAACAGGAATCGCCGTCGCCTTTCCCCGCAGCCCAATGGTAGTAGCGAATACGGCCTGGGATTTGGCGGAGCAGTCCAAAGGGCGCTTCATACTGGGTTTGGGGACGCAGGTCAAACCCCATATCACCAAACGTTTCAGCACTGAATGGCGCGCCCCCGTGCCGCGTCTGCGCGAATATATTGAGTCGCTGAGAGCAATCTGGAAAGCGTGGCAGCATGGTGAAGAACTGCGCTATACCGGCGAACACTACCGTTTCACCCTCATGACCCCTTTCTTTTCACCTGACCCTATGCCCTACTCAGACATTCCTATCTATATCGCCGGCGTGAATGAGCGCTTGTGCCGATTAGCTGGCGAACTATGCCAGGGATTTCATGTCCATCCCTTCCATACGGTTCGCTATTTGAAGGAGACCATCATCGACAATGTTCAAAAGGGCGCAGAGCGCGTTGGCCGCAGTCGGGGTGATGTTCAATTAACCTGTGCCATCTTCGTTGTCACCGGGCGTAATGCCGAAGAAATACAGAACAACGCCATCATGACAAAATCACAGATCGCTTTTTATGCCAGCACACCCAGCTATGCGGCAGTGCTGGAGATGCATGGCTGGGGCGACCTTGCTACCCGCCTGAACGCCATGAGCCGTGCCGGACAGTGGGCGGATATGTGGCAGGAAATCAGCGACGACATGCTGGAACAGATTGCCGTCGTCGCCCCGCCGGAAGAACTGGCCCATAAAGTAAAAGAACGCTACAACGGCCTGCTTGATCGCGTAGGTTATTACTTCCCCTTTGTGCCGGAAGAAGCCGATAAAAAAGTGATATGGGAAGAGGCTGCCAAAGCCTTTGAAAGCGGATCGAGATCATGATAACTGCCTATGAATTTGCCCAGACACACGCTCAGCGCTTCCGTGAGGAATTAAAAGCACTGCTCCGCATCCCCAGCATCAGCACCATGCCCGAACATCAGCAAGATGTTGAGCAAGCAGCGGAATGGATTGCCCAGAACATGCGCCAGATCGGCATGGAAACTGTTGAGATCATTCCGACCAACTGGCATCCGGTGGTTTATGGGGAGTGGATGGGCGCAGGCGATCATGCGCCAACGGTGCTGGTCTACAGCCATTATGATGTGCAGCCTGCCGAAACAGCCGACGGCTGGCATACCCCGCCATTCGAGCCAACTGAACGCGACGGAAAAATTTTCGCACGCGGGGCTATCGACAGCAAAAGTAATGTCATGGCGCAGTTGAAAGCCGCCGAATCTGTGCTGGCGAGCGGAAAATCGCCCGTCAATATCAAGCTGCTGTTTGAAGGCGATGAAGAATCTGCCTCGGAAGCCATGACGGAATTTGTGACTGCCCACCGCGAACGCCTGCGTGCGGATGCTATTGTGATTTGCGATGGCAGCATGTCTGATCGCCAGCAGCCGGATATGGCCTATTCCCTGCGCGGTGTGGTAGCGATGGAGGTCGAAGTTTTTGGCCCCAAACAGGATTTGCACAGTGGTCACTTCGGCGGCACCGTGCATAATCCAATTCAGGCACTTAGCGAGATTATCGCACAGCTTCACAATCCCGATGGCAGCGTCGCTGTGCCCGGTTTTTATGATGATGTCCTGCCGTTGGACGAAGAGGAACGGGACATTCTGGCGCAGGCTATGCCGCGTGTTGAATCCGAATGGCAGGATGTGGCCGCGGCGCCTGCTCAGTGGGGTGAGCCGGACTACAATCTGCATGAGCGCATTGGCGCACGCCCGACACTGGAAATCAACGGCATTGCCGGGGGTTTCGCGGCGGAAGGTTTCAAAACAGTGCTGCCAGCAAGGGTCCTGGCGAAGATAAGCTGTCGGCTGGTGGCAAATCAGCTCTCTGTGCCGATTTTTGAGCGTGTGCGGGATTACATCGCACAAATTGCACCATCAACCGTGCGCGTCGAAACCCGCCTGATGAGCATTGGTGAACCCGCCCTTATCGACCGCAAAACATCAGCAGTAAAGGCTGCCCTTCGCGCCTACGAAACAGTGTGGGGTGCAGTGCCGATTTTTGTGCGGGCGGGGGGCAGTATCCCTGTCGTGGTAGATATGCAGCGCGAACTGGGCGCACCGATAGTCATGATGGCTTTTGGCTACAAAGGATGTGCTGCACATGGGCCAAACGAGCATGTTTACCTCGATATGTGGCACAAGGGCATCGACACCATGATTGGTTTTTACGAAGAACTGGCGAAGGAGAATGCCCGTTGAATGCACACATTTATGCCGACAATCATTTTGGGCAGTTCCGGTCGCAGCTTGACGACCTGCTCCGTATCCCCAGCATCAGCACCGATCCGGCTTTTGCACAAGAAGTAAAACGAGCTGCCGAGTGGATTGCCAGCGATATGCGCCGGGTTGGGTTGGAAAAAGTCGAGGTTATACCGACCATCGGGCATCCCATCGTTTATGGTGAGTGGCTGGGTGCAGGAGAACATGCACCAACCATATTGATTTATGGTCATTATGATGTCCAGCCAGCTCTGAAAAGCGATGGCTGGCTTAATGACCCCTTTGAGCCACAGGAACGCGATGGACGGATTTACGCACGCGGTGCATCAGATGATAAAGGGCAGGTTTTCGCCCATCTCAAAGCGGCTGAATCCATGCTGGCAGATGGCGGAAAAGCACCAGTGAACCTCAAATTCCTGCTTGAAGGTGAGGAAGAAAGTGGTTCGCTGCATCTGGACGAATTCATCCGGCAAAATGTCGAACGCTTGAAAGCTGATGTCTGTGTCATCTCTGACAGCGGAATGCCAACTGAAAACCAGCCGTCAATTATGTATGCCCTGCGCGGCATCGTAACGCTGGAAGTCGAAGTAACCGGGCCATCAAGCGATTTGCACAGCGGAACCTATGGCGGGGCAGTACATAATCCCATTCAGGCACTCGCTGAAATTCTCGCGCAACTGCATCATCCGGATGGCAGGATTGCCGTTCCAGGTTTTTATGACGATGTGCTGCCGCTTTCCGAGCAGGAACGTGCCGAACTCAGCAAATCTGGCTGGACAGAGTCAGCGTGGAAAGAAACAACCGGTGTTTCTGCCTCCTGGGGAGAGGCCGATTATGCTATCCATGAACGCACCGGCGCGCGACCCACACTGGAAATCAACGGAATCGCAGGCGGCTACTTTGATGCCGGGTTTAAGTCGGTGCTGCCCGCCCGCGCCTGGGCCAAGCTAAGCTGCCGCCTGGTGGCGAACCAGGATCCTCTGAAAATCGGCCAGCTTGTAAAAACTTTCATTGAAGACCTGACTCCACAAACGGTTCGTTGTAACGTGCAGGTGATGCGCGGCTCAGGCGCAGCCTTTGTGGACATCAACACCCCGGCGATGCAGGCCGCAATTACGGCTTACGAGCGTGGATGGGGAACGCGCCCAATTTTTATGCGCGAGGGCGGCAGCATTCCGGTTGTCGTGGATTTTCAGAACGAACTCAATTTACCTGTCATTCTGATGGGATTCGGCCTCAATAATGACGGCGCACATGGCCCAAATGAACATTTCAGCGTTGAGATGTTCCGCAAAGGTATTCAAACCGCTATCCATTTTTACGAGATTATCGGAGAACAGGCACATTCATGAGCGCCGCACACGATTACGCCAAAGAACACGCGCTTCACTTCCGGGAACAGCTAAACGACCTGCTGCGAATTCCCAGCATCAGCACCCTCCCGGAACGAAATGCCGACACACAAAAAGCGGCGGAATGGCTGGCCGCCGACATGCGCCGCGCCGGGCTGGAAAAAGTTGAAATTTTGCCAACCGCTGGACACCCGGTTGTCTATGGAGAATGGCTGGGTGCGGGGGCAGATGCGCCAACTGTTCTGGTTTATGGTCATTACGATGTACAGCCTGCTGTCATGGAAGATGGTTGGGACAGCGACCCATTTGAGCCAGTAGAGCGCGATGGCAAACTCTATGCACGCGGTTCATCAGACGACAAAGGGCAGATGTTTGCCCAGGTAAAAGCCTTTGAGTCGCTGTTGGCAGCAGGTACACCCACAGTCAATGTCAAATTTTTAATTGAAGGTGAAGAAGAAATCGGCTCACCCAACCTCTCTGCCTTTGTGCGGGAAAACCGCCAACGACTCCAAGCCGATGTCTGCCTGGTTTCTGATACCGGAATGCGCGCGATTGATCGTCCGTCTATTTGCTATTCGACACGCGGTCTAATGTATCTGGAAATGGAAGTCAGTGGGCCAAAGCAGGATTTGCACAGCGGGGGTTACGGCGGCATCGTCCATAACCCGGCGCAGGCGCTCGCAGAGATCATCGCACAGTTGCATAACCCCGATGGAAGCGTTGCCGTCCCCGGATTTTACGATGATGTTGTGCCACTCTCTGAGCAGGAACGCGCTGAATTATTAAAAAGCGCACCTGCCGAAGCTGAGTGGAAAAGCGCGACCGGTGTGCCATCATTCTGGGGAGAAGCCGATTATGACCTGCATGAGCGCATTGGTGCGCGACCAACCCTGGAAATCAATGGCATGGTGAGCGGTTTCTACGGTGCAGGTTCAAAAACAGTGCTGCCTGCAAAAGCGCTGGCAAAAATAAGCTGCCGTCTGGTTGCTGATCAGGACCCCCAACAGATATTTGAACTGGTGCGCGATTATCTCTTGCAACTGATGCCGCCCACTGTGCGCGGTGAGGTTCGTCTGCTGGCAGCAGCCTATCCAGCATTGATGGACATCAATTCACCAGTAATGCAGGCAGCAGTCACAGCTTATGAAAAAGGCTGGGGCAGCGCACCAACTTTTGAGCGGGGTGGCGGCACACTGCCAATCCTCGCGGACTTTCAGCATGAACTTGGCGGACTGCCGATCATCCTGATGGGATTCGGCCTGGGTTCGGATGGCGCACACGGCCCAAACGAGAGCTTCACGCTGGAAATGTTCCACAAAGGCATCGACACTGCCATCTGTTTCTACCAGGAGCTAGGCAAGTAGGATGACAGTATAGGGCGGTAGCAGTTATTACCGCCCTTTTACGAATTTACCCAGAGGTTTTTGATCTGTAACCATTCCGCTTCGGATGTTTCCCACTCAGCATAAATGCCGATGCCACCCACGACAACGGCAGCATCACCTGCTTCCGCTAAGCCTGCGCGAAGCCCTTGAATAGCCGAAGCCGGATTTTCAACTGCCGGATCGTGATCGGGCGGAACCGCATCATAGGTTGGCACGCCGATGATAAGTTCAGTCGTGGCATCCAGATCGGCGATGGCTCTGGTGAAAGAACGCACCTGATAAGCCATCCATGCTGCGTAATCCTCTGGCGTTTCTAACCCGGTGTTATAAGCCGAAACAAAAATCTGATCGGCCAGCAGCGCCACCCGCTGTTTGTAATCCTGCTGCCAAACCGCGCCGGGAGCGATCTGCGGCGGCAGCGGGATGTTGGCACCTTCTGGCGTCCAGTCCGGCGGCACAGCAACAGCCAGCAGTTCGCCATCGCCGATGGTTGCCCGCACTTTTCGCAGCAGCGACAGATAGCCTTCATCGCCACTGGAAACAGGCACAACATTCAGAAAAACGCCGTCAAAGCCAAACTCAGCCGTCATACGCTGGCTGAAATCAGCCACTAACTGCTGTAAGCTTGCATCAGACAGCCGGTTATTGCCATCTACTCCCTGCTAGCCAATACTCAACCATCCATACAGACTCACACCGGGATAAGCCGCTTTAAAGCGTGTCACAAAATCCCGAACAGCATTCAGGCGATTGGTTTCCGTCCAGGCACCGTTCGGCTGCAACAAACTGACCCAGGCATAGACTATCCCAATCCGATTATCCTGCAAACGGCTTACCAATGTGTTCAGGTCAGCATCAGTTGATGCTTCATATGTCCAGCCCGTTCCCAGCCAGATCGCGTTGGCACCAAGCACCGGCGCATCATTTTTCAGTTGCCCAAGCGCAAAAATGACCAGCAGGACAAACCCCAGGGCTGGCAGCGCATAAAGTAAAAGCCGATTTTGTGGCAATTTAATCTGGGGTAAACTGACCTCTCGCGCAGGTCTGATCTGCCGCAGACCAGCAGTGGGCTGCATGACGCCCTGTTGGCGATCCTTCCGTCGTTGGTGACGTTCGCGGGCGCGATTACGGCGTTCGGGCGATTCAGGTGTAGTCGAAGGCTCATTTTCCACAGTTGGCGTCCTTTCAGCCGCTCAATTTTTGCAGCAGCGGCGGCCCTAGCACGAGCAAACCGATTGGAATAGAGGCCACTGCCCCTAGCAATACAGCCGCCGCCGCTACATCTTTGGCGACTTTCGCCATCGGATGCCATTCCGGAGAAGCCAGATTGACTACCGCTTCGACTGCCGCATTCAAAAATTCAGCCATCCATACCAGGGTGATGGTCAAAATAAGAATCGCCCAGCCGGAAAAGTCAATTTGCAGCCATAGCGCTACTGCAAAAATAAGCGCACTGGCTATCGCCATGATGTGTGTATTTTTCTGGTAACGCAGCATATAAAGCCAACCTGCCAGCGCATAACCCAGACTTTCAACACGATTTGGACTATTCGACAGTGAACTATAGTGGTTGGGATTAATCCGCATGGTGCTGGTCAGCGAATCGAAGACTTTTCTACGCCGGGTCGTCATGTGCTGCGCTTTCCAGTGCCGGTACAATAGCGGGGGAAATACCCAACTGCTTGAGCGCGGCCTCCTGCGCAGCCCACATTTCTGCGCGATTTGCATCGGTATCGTGATCGTACCCCAACAAATGCAGCGCACCGTGAACGACAAGCAGTGCAAGACTGTCATCCAGCATGTGACCTTCCCGGCTGGCCTGTGCTGATGCATAGGGATATGCGATGATAAGATCACCCAGATAAGGCGGTTCATCATCCGAATCAATTAAGGGGGTATCTGCCGGGAACGACAGCACATCCGTCGGCGCATCAACACCCCGGTACTGCTGGTTCAGACCGCGCACAAAATCATCACTGGCGATGACAACGCTTAAACCAGTTTCAGGCTTGCTGGCATGTGCTGCCAATACAACTGCGGCGGCCTCTGCTAGGCGCATTTCATTAATGAGGTAAGCCTCATCATTCTGAATATCAATCGAAAAATTGATCATCCTGCCTGTTCATCTTTCATTTCATCCTGCCCTGGGGACAACCGCCCATTATTGCCCAGTCGAACAGCTTTATGATCGCCCGTGCGCGGCAGTGGCGGGACTTCGGGAAGAGGCGCTTCGCCATCATCATAAGGCACCTTAATCGGCGGAAGCTCTGTTGCCTCAAGCACAACACGCTGGGTTTCCTGCGTATTGACGGAAACCAGCGTATCACTACTTTTCCGCACATCGACAGGTGCAGAAGTTTCCGCCGTGACGGGCGCTTCGACAGTCTGACGCACAGGACGGTTTTCGACTGTCGTTTCTTTCTGCGTTGTTGGATAGCTGATACGTGGATGAAAAACTGCCTGCAACATATCAATAAAAATTTTGCGAATGGTTTTAATATCATTCAACGTCAGGCCAGACTCATCTAATTGTCCGGCACGAATTTTGCTGTCAAAAATTTGCTGTACAGTATCGGCGATGTCCTGCTTGCGTGTTGGCTTGCGTGAGCGGACTGCCGCCTCACAGCTATCCGCAAGCATCAGTACGGCGGTCTCCCGGCTTTGTGGACGTGGCCCCGGATAAGTGAACTGGTCAATATCTACGACTTCATCACTCCCTGCGCGTTCAACTGCCTGCTGGTAGAAATACAAAACCTGAGTACCATGATGTTCCATAATAAAATCGCGCAGACGGGCCGGAAGACGATACTGCCGCGCCAGTTTTTCACCATCTGTTACATGGCTGATGATGATGTTGGCGCTGCGGGCAGGATCATTCAGAGCATCATGTGGATTGACAGCTTCTACCTGATTTTCGGTGAAGAAAGGGGCGTTCATCATTTTGCCAACATCGTGATAAAGCGCTGCCACCCGCACCAGATCAGCATTTGCCCCAATTGCATTCGCGCCTTGCTCAGCAAGATTCGCCACTTGAAGCGAGTGCTGATAAGTGCCGGGTGCTTCCCGCAGCAGACGCTGCAATAAGGGATGGTTAGGCTGGCTGAGTTCCACTAATTTCAAACCTGTCGGCAGGTTAAATAGAAGTGTGATGATATACATCACACCCAGCGCAACCGCTGCTCCCAGAATGCCATTGAGCAGACTGTAGACAATTCGTTCGCTCAGAACAGCATCGCCAACTGTGCCTTGAAAAAAAATGGCGACGACAGCGGTATTTGTCAGCCCAACGAGCAACCCCGGCATGAAATAGCTGTTAATACGCTCAGGCCGCCGCAGCGTCAGCGCGGCCATCAGACCACCTGCGCCGACCAGCATAGCACCTTCCAAGGAATTGTTTTGCATGAAAGCGACCAGCGTCGCCAGGCTAATCATCCCCATGACCGCCAGTTCCGGCCCTACCAGCGCGACATAGAGCATTGAAAGTGCCGCTGTTGGATAGAGATAGAACTGACCAGAACTGCCGGAAATCCGTGCGCCTAACAGGAAAATCAGAAATAAGCCCGCCAGCAGGGCCATGAAACGCGAAGACTGAAAAAGCGAGGGTTTGAAACGAGCAATGTACAATCCCGTTATAACCAGCGTGACGATGCTTGACAGAAGAGTCCGTATAATGGTCTGCAAACGCTGGTCTTCAATCTGAAGTAACCCAGCACGACCCAGTGCTTCATAGCCTGCTTCATCAATACGCTCGCCAGCGCGGACGATGATTTGTCCACGCTCGAAACTTCGACTGACTTCGATGCCTTCAGTCGCCGCTGTACGTGCTGTCTCCGTCGCCTCTGTATTTGGGCGCGTATTGGCGCGTATCAGATCACGGACAATGGCAACAATAACATCAGCCTGATTTTCCGTGAAACGAACACTGACCTGAGTAGGAAGCTGGGTCAGCACAGCGGGCAGATTTGACGGGCGAATTTCGCCCCGCATCACCCGTTCCAGCACACTGGTCACCTGCTCTGCCACACTATTCCACGTCTGGTCATCCATCGCCAGAATTTGTGCGATGACGCTATCGCTCAAAGCAAGATCAGTTATCTGGCGAAGATCAGCCGTCTTCTGCTCAGGAGTGCTAAAAGCATCCTGTCGTACATTTTCGATGTAATACAAAATCTGCCGCACCAGCTCAGTCTGTTGGCGGGCAACACCGGGATCAGGTGGGAAATAAATTTCCTCAACACCAGCACGAACTTCTTCAATCCGCTGCTGTGTCAGGACATCACTGACATAAACCGATACGTTGGCTGGCGAGCGAATATCCTGCGTGGCAATATCGCCAACCTGTAGCGCAGCGAGGTTATTGACACCGGGGAAAAAGCTCTCATAAGCAATCAACGCCGTTGCGATCAGGATGAAGGCAACCGCTGCTGCCACCACACCCGTAATATGCAGCAAACGCCGCGTCTGGACGCTGGGTATACGCAGTGAGCGTTGAATCAGCCCTGCAAACCAGTCTATCATCACATCCTAGCTCAATATCTCGCGGACAACCTCATTCACCAGTTTGCCATCCGCCCGGCCTTTCACCTTCGGCATAAGCGCCCCCATCAGCTTACCCATCTCTTTAGCTGAAGTTACGCCCGTCTGTGCAATGGCTTCCTTCACCAGGGTAGTGATTTCTTCCCGCGAAAGCTGTTTTGGCAGGAAGCTTTCGATAAGGCCAAGTTCGACTTTTTCGACTTCTGCGATCTCGGCGCGCCCGACCCTCTCGGCTTCCTCAATGCTTTCGCGGCGGCGTTTCGCCTCTTTTTGCAGGATAGCAACACTATCTTCTGGCGTCACTTCCTTGCGGGTATCAATCTCCACCTGTTTGATCGCGCTCAATAAACCGCGAATGACATCACGGCGGCCAGCATCTTTATTGACCATCGCCTCTTTCAGGGCGCTCTGAAGTAATACTTTGGGGTCTTCCACTTTATTTACAACTCCTCTTCCAGCAGTAACGGCGTGGCCTGGGCGCTGTCCCCACTGTATGGCCCAACTTCTACCAGCGTAATCTGGTCCGTCAGGACGCGGGGATGAACACAGCGCACGCGAACATAATTATCAGTATAACCGACATTGATGAATCCGGCGTCTTCTGCCCCGGCAATATGCTCCCACAATACGCTCAGTGTTTCACCATAAAACTGCCCCGCGAAACGCCCTTCAGCCGCCGCCGCCCACTCAATAAGATAGGCGCTCCGTGCTTTCTTTGCAGACTCTTCAACCTGGCCGCGCATCCGAGCCGCAGCCGTGCCGGGGCGTTTGCTGTAGCGAAAAACATGCAAACCCGCGAAATCCATCTCCTCAATGAAGGCAGCACTAACGGCAAACTCATCATCTGTCTCGCCAGGAAAACCGACAATCACATCACTTGTCAACCGTATACCTGGTACGTGCTGGCGTGCAGCCGTCACCAGCGCTCTATAGGCTTCCTGGTTGGTTCGGCGGCGCATTCGTTTAAGAGTCGCATCGCAGCCGCTCTGCAAAGGCAAATGTAAATGACGACACAAGCGCGGATTTGACCAGAGCGCAAAAAAATCTTCAGGCAAATCCCAGGGTTCAAGCGACGACAGCCGTAGACGCGGCACATCCGTCTCAGACAGAATGCTTTCGATTAAATGGCGCAATCCTGCATGATCGCCAAAATCATGTCCGTAACTGCCAAGCTGAACCCCTGTCAGAACAACTTCCTGATAACCAGCCGCGTGCAGCGCCTCAATTTCTGCAATCACATCCTTCAGCGAGCGGCTGCGCCCTGCACCCCGCGCAATAGTTGTGACACAAAAAGTGCAGGCATTATCACAGCCATCCTGCACTTTGACAAAAGCGCGGGTACGGCCATAAGCGCCGGGCTTGTGCTGGCGAGCCAGCGGCTCAAGATCAAACGACTCCAGGGGTTGTCCAGTGATGGTTTCGACCAATGAATCTTTGGAAAGATTATCGACTACGCGAGTCACACCTGGCAGTATAGCAATATCATTCGGGGCAATCTGGGCGTAACACCCCGTCACACTGATAGTAGAAGCGGGATTGGCGCGGTGGCTATCCCGAACCATGCGGCGGCTGCTGCGAACCGCGTCCTGCGTCACAGCACACGTGTTGACAATCACCTGATCGGCCAATGCCGGACTGTCTACAATTTCATGTCCCTGAGACTGAAACTGCCGCGCCATGCTGTCAATTTCGGCTTGGTTGAGGCGGCAGCCCAGGGTTCGGAGGTGAATTTTCATACTGACCCATCCTCTGGCCCCATAACAACCACATTGTCAAAAGCAACTACGACGCCGGGTTCGTCAAATGACTGGACAGCTACCCCAATTTGACCGTCAGTAATCGCGCTGTCAGTCAAAGTATCGACCATTGCCCCGCCGATGCAGCCGCCGCGCCGTTCATCGTAAGTGCTGACACCGTCAGACGCTTCGGGAACACATAATTGAACCGGCTGCCCATTGATGAAAAAACGAAAACCATTACCAACAGCCACAACCCGCAAAGTGTTGATGACATCAAAACCCTGATTGACCAGCGACGATGGAATCCAGGTGCTAAGTTCGCGCTGCTTTCCCTCTACCGAACGCGCCACCTGATAATATCCATCACTGCTGACCAGAAACAGATAATAATCATCATCTGCTGGAGAAGTGTTGCCCTTCGACTTCAGCCGGAAGATAATGCCATAACCGTTGTTGAGCGGCCCACCGCGAGGAGATGCCTGAACCGTCAGATCAAAATCCGCCCAATAAGGACGGGCAGTTGAAAATGGCAGGCTGCTGAATGAATCAGCCTCCAGCACGATCATCCCTTCTGCAACCTGAGACGATAGCCGACCTTCATATAGCGTCCAGTCGTCCGGCACAACATCAAAGGTCGAGATGTAAGCCGGGATGCCAGCCTCCACCGGGACAATATAGTGCCAGTCAAAAAGCCGCTGACTAAGCCAGTAAGCTGCACCTGCCAGCAGGATCAGCACAACCAGAATCACTAAACGCCGCACTGTCTAAACGCCTCACTGCCTGAAAAAAGCGAATTGGATTGTAACATGCGGGAATGGTGAGCGTAAACGTTCAGTTATTGAGCGAGGCAGCATAAAAATCGGCCAGGAGTTGTTGAAAGCCAGGGTCGTCGCCAGATGTCCTGATTGCAACCTGTAGCCAGCTTTCCGCCTCAGCCAGATTGCCTAACAATTGAAAAGCGGTACCCAGTTCAGCGGCATAAGCAGGATTTAATGGATCAAGTGCCACCGCGGACTCGAAAGCAGCGCGACTGCCCTCATTATCACCCATCGCCCGCAGGTGCAATCCCTGTAGGTAGCGCACCTGCGAGTTGTCTGAAGCAAGCGCAACGGCCTCAGCAATTTGCTGACTGCCATCTTTCCCTTGCCGGTCTCTGGCAAGTCCAGCGTAAGCCAGTGCCTCCGGTAAAGGATTATCAACCAATGAAGCAGCCGCAAAAGTGCGTTCCGCAAACGGCCATAAATCACGGGCTGCCAGAGCCGCGCCCAATGTCAGCCGCATTTGTGCTTCACCCTGCTGCGAACGCTCCATAACACTAAGCAGCATCAGCGCTGTTTCCTGATAGAGTGAGCCTTCTGCAAGTCGCTGAAGCCGCTCACGAGCTGATTCAGCATCCTGCGGGAGTTCGAGGAGAGCCAGATAAAATTGCGCCCAATCATCCTCTGGTGCCAGGGCAACCAGACGCCGCAGACTGCTAATCGCCCCCGGCCATTGCTGAGTATTGAGGTAAGCAGCAGCTAACTGGCGTGTGAGCGCGATATTGTTGGGTTGAGCAGCCGCCGCTACTTCCCAATAAGCGGCAGCGCGCGAAAGATCACCAACACTTTCCCAGATACTCCCGGCAGACCAGGCCAGTTCTGATTTCCAGCCAAATTCAGCCGCTAAAGTTTCGACGTGGTAAAGTGCCTGCATCGTCCGGCCAGCGCGGAGATTGGAATCCAGCGCACGCCGCAATTCAGTCATGTCGGGTTCAGGCGTCTGTGCAAATAAGAGGTGGGTATACCCTGTAACTGCGAGAATCAAAATGAGCAGCGCTTGCAACAGCACTGCCCGCCGATTGCGAAACTGACGAGTCATTCCACTTTCTGGCCCAGTGCAGATGTCACCACCCGCTCAACCTCATCAGAAGTAAATGGCTTAATCAGGTAATCATACACACCCTGAAGCTTGCCAATCAGCCGATTAGCCGGGTCGCCATAAGCCGTGATGATAATGATGACCGGCATCCGCCCTTTGTATTTTTCCTTGACAGTTTCGAGGAATTTCCAGCCTGTCATATCTGGCAGACCAATGTCCAGCAGCACCACATCAGGCTTGAGCTGTTCAAAGCGGGAAACAGCCTTGTTGCCATGCGTTTCATGCGCCGTCACCATGTTCATGCGCTCAAGTGTTGCCTGAATAACCTCTGCAAGTTCGGTGGTATCTTCAATAATCAACACCGACGGAGAACGAGCAGGGGTCATATCCGGAGCTTTTTGTGTTACTGGGGCCGCCTGTGTCTCGGCAGTTGTTCGGGAGGCATCCTGCGAGTCATTTTTGTCCGTACCTTCAGCCTGAGTCAATACAACCATAGCCACCATTCCTGTTTCCGCTGCCGGGGCGGCTGACGTAATAGTCTTGACGACCGGAAAACTGGTCGTTTTGAGAGGATTAGCCGGTTCTTTCGCCTCAGAACGTTCGGAAGAACCCTCAGCGACATCCTGGACAAGATAAAAGCTGGAAGTCAGCCTTTTGGACATTACAGGCCTCCGGTTTGGGCTGGCAGCAAACTTATACATCATTATAACACGTCGATGCAAGGTTGGAACTAAGTTTAATTGATTTTCAGCAGTTTTCACGCTTTTTTGGATGCTGTGAACAAATCCTAACATTCGGACAGCTTTCAAAATCAGGACGCAGACCTGAGTGGCTTGTGGTATTCTCTGTAAAAACAAGCATATTGGCGATACCGATCTATGAGTTGGCTGCTATATTTTCGCAGTTTTAGTTTCCTCTGCTTCAGTATAATAACCATCCTGAGTGCATATTGGTCTCAGCCTGCATTCGCTCAGACCAACACACGCCTGACTCAGGTCTGCCCTGCTGTCGGAATTCAGCCCCGCGTCGGCGCATACGAACCGGGGGGAATCATCCTGACAGCCTTTGACAAAGCCAGCATGTGGGTCTACAGCGTCACCAATGACCGGCGTTATCCCTTACCAGAAACCAAACCCTGTGGCACCAATTGCCGTCTCTCGCGCGATGCCCGCTGGATCACCTATATTGATTCCATCACCAATGCTTACGCAAAAATGCGGTTGGACGGCACACAGCGAACGCCTCTGGTGGACTACGCGGCAGATATTGAATGGTGGCAGGACAGCACTTTACTGGTATGGACACCCGCGCATGATGCCTATCTGCGCCCTGAAACAGGCGGTGAGCGTGAATATCTGCCTGTCGAAAGTGTCATTTCGGTACAGCCGGGCGGACGATGGGGATTACTCATGAAGCAGGAAGGTGATATTTTCACGCGTGCGCTTGTCAACCTCGATATGCGCGATTTGCAGGGGGTTGCCGGCGGCTATGTTGAACTTGGTGAGGATAAGCCCTTCTTCAACGCTGCTGCCTGGTCGCCGGATGGAACATGGCTGGGTTATGTAGCGCCCAGCAGCTATGATGAAAGAAACAATGCTACCGGCGCTGAAATCTTTGGAATACGGCCTGCGGATGGGCAGCCGGTTCAGTGGACGGATTTGACTGCTGAGTATGGCGCGGTTCGCATCAATGGACGCACCAACGGAGAGTTGAGCTGGTCACCGGATGGAACTCGCATTGCCTTCTGGGTGATTGAATTGCTCGGCCCAAACCCGGAAAGCAATACTGGCAATGCCGTTCTCCATGTCCTGAACACTGTCACTGGCGAGACACAGGCCTACTGTGGCTACACAACAAGCGAACATACACCCAATCCACCCCGCCTCGCCTGGTCGCCAGACAGCACTCACCTTGCCTTTGGTGGCAATGTGCCGGGGGATGACAAAGGCTATCTGCTGCTGGCGCTCGATCTCTCCACGGGTATCTTCACTGAACTCAGCAATGGGATTTACCCCAATTTTGGTGCGGCCAATGTGATTGCCTGGGGATTGCCGCCACAATGACTACCTGGCAACTGTGGAAAGCCCTCAAATCACCCCCCACAGCACACCCGGTATTCCAGCGGATGCTGACGCCTGGTTATTACGACGACATAAGCTGGCCACTGCTGGTCGAAAACATGCTGATACAGGGTCAAATCTGGCTGTGGTCGCTGGTCTTTGTATTGGATACCCGCATCCTGATTCTGATGGTTCTGAGTGGGACATTTTATGGCTTGATCTGGGCATCCAGCATCAGCGGGAAGCTGGCGCTGGAACAGCACTACGGTATGTACGACCTGCTGTGTCTGTCTCCCGCTGGAACGGTTGGCGCGGCCTGGGCGATTTGCACCGGCTGCCTCCATCGTAACAGCGCTTTTACCCACATTAACTCACAGGAAACATGGTCAATTCGTATCATTCTCTTTATCCCGCTCATCATCTCTGGAAACGTAATTTTTGGACATTTATTCGCTAGCACAGGTGTGATGCCTTTCATCTGGCTCGGCACATTTTTAATCATTTTTTACCTCGACCATACCCAGTCCATCATTCTCGGCAGTTTGTGCGGCGTGCTGGCGCCCTATTACGCGCCGGGGCGCTTCGATACGCGCATCTGGGCATGTAGCGCATTTCTGGCAGCACAGGCAGCAACTTATCTGCTTATGTTCATCATCAGCGGAATCGCCCTGCCCGGTGTGTATAACGCCTTTGGATTGTCAGGCTGGCAAATTGATCTCAGTCTGCCCCTTGCCACCATAGCGACATTCTATTTTTCGCGGGATGCCCTGATGCGATATTTGTGGCGGGCGCTGGAATCACAGTGGAATGCCGCGCCAACCGAGCTGGATTTTATGTTTCCACGAGTAACTACACAGGCATAGTCATCATGACAAGCTGGCGTATCTGGAATATTCTGCATAATCCCCCATTCGGCCACCCGCTCTTTCGACGTGTCCTGCTGCGACAGAACCATGCAGGACGCAAAAAGCAGCCGAGGCAATTTATCCTGTTCGACGCCCGTTTTATAATTGAGCTGTTGGCCGCTTTATTCATCTGTGCAGCCATGTTCTCGCCAATTTTCATGCTTCTGATCATAATTGGCGTTTTCTTACTGATGAACGGCACACTTTACGGCATGTTCTGGGCGGTCAAAGCCAGTGGCATCATTGCGCGGGAACGTACAGGCGGAGCTTATGACCTTTACTGCATGGCTCCCGAAGGTGCGTTGGGTGTGAACTGGGCCATCTGCGCCGGATGCCTGCACTTTAACAAACGACTGGAACACATCCACAAACTGGTGCGTTCTCTCCTGGGCATAGGGCTGGCGACAATTATGCTGATCTTGCTCATCGTCGCCTTCAGTATCCTTCAGGGTGGGCCACATACCACTCAACCGGAAGCCACCTACCGCTCGTCATTGATGCTGATTCAGGTGACAGCCCTGCTGGGTATTTTCTATATTGACCATATCCATTCCATCGTCCTGAGCAGTGTGGTCAGCATCCTTGTCCCAACTTATACTCAGGGACGGCTGGACGCCCAGCTTGGCACAGTGGGCATTTATATATTCCTGCAAGTGGCCGCCTATGTGACGGCCTACATGGTATGCCTGCTGCTGCTTCCAGCGCTGTACAGCGGCATGACCGGGCTGGGAGCGCAGATGAGTCTCGCAGCGCTGCAAGTGGTGGCTTTTTACGGAATACGCGAGGCAATAATCACCTTATTGTGGCACCGGATGGTCAAACAGTTAAATATCACACCAGTCGAAGAAAATGTCATCCTGCGCCCGGCAGAAGCCCTGGGACTGAAACCATAATGACTGCGACGGGCAAATTGTGGCACGCCCTCAATCGCCCGCCAGCGCTCCATCCCCTCTTCCAGCGGACAGTGCTGCTTCCCTATTATGAGCGGCGGCGATCTCTGAGCTGGGCGGGCATGGTGATTGATCTGGTGATGGGATTGGCGCGGCATAGTCCAACGATTTTACTGTTTTTGATACCGCTGATTTTGCCATTAATCGGCATCACCTATGGAATTGATTGCGCGCTGCGGGTGGGCAGCGCCATTGCCCGTGAACATGAAAATGCCACCTTCAACCTGCTGTCGCTTTCCCCGCCGGGGCCGCTGGGTGCAAGCTGGGCGGTGTGTGCCAGCGCGCTTTACCGCGACCGGGATTTTGAACGGCTGCATAATATTATGCGTGCCTGTGCCATCATCGCCGGATCGATCATGGCGGTCATCACCCTCTTTCTGCTGATTGGTGATGCTTTCAGCCGCGACTCTTATCAGGCTTCCATCCTCATGGCGACCCTGGCTCATGTGCTGGCGCTGGTAGGTGCGATCTACATTGACTATGTACAGTCCGCCACACTGGGTACGCTGGTCGGTATGATCGTGCCAACTTATACCCGAACGCGCATCGATACCAGCTTATTCAGTTTTGGCGTGTTTTTGCTCCTGCAAATTGGCGGATATCTGATGGCTTTTATCGTCGGCTTCACCCTGCTGCCTGCCCTTTTCACTCGTCTGGGATGGATGGATGATGGCAGCGCGATTCTGCTTTCCTTATGCCGGGTAGGAGCGCTTTTCCTGGCGCGGGAAATTTTAATCGCCGGACTGTGGCGCTTTTTAATTGCTCGCCTGCACGCACAGCCATCCGAACTGGATGCTGTACTGGCACCCGCCGCCTGAATGATGCTGACCTGGAAACTGTGGCGGTCGCTGACGACAAACCCAACCGTTCATCCGATTTATCAGCGCATCGTTGATGCCCCGCTCCAACCGCCGCCCTGGTATCTGAGCTGTGCTATCGTAATCGGCGCACCATTCCTGCTGCTCCCGGCAATTCTATTTTTGAGCGCGACTTACAGTCTGCGCTGGACAGTGTCAATCAGCAGCACCATCGCGCGGGAGCGGGAAAGCGGCATGTTCGATCTGGTAGCACTCACACCCCCAGGAGCGATGGGCGTATGCCGGGCGATCTGCACCGCTGCCTTGAAGCGCAACGAGGCACTCCAGCAGATTCAGACACCAATTGCCTGGATTATCCGGTTGGGCTTTACGCTGCTGGTCCTGGCTTCATTGGGATTTCTGGTTGAATCGCTCATCCCGGCGGAGGCACGCGGCAATATGCAAACGATCATTCCGCTGGTATACCTGGGTACATTGATCGCTACGCTGTATATCGATCATGTGCAGTCAGTCGTGCTGGGCTGCCTGATTGGGATGCTCGCGCCGGAATATACATCTGGTCGCGTGGATGCAAGCGCGGGCGCATTTATGGTATTCCTGCTGCTGACGGTAATGACCTATCTCATCACCGTGCTGGGTGGGTTTGTGGCAGCGCCGCTCCTGCTGCGTGATTTGGGTGTTACTCCCGTAGCCGGAGCGCTCATTTTGCCGTTCCTGCGTGTAGGGCTTTTTTACCTGATCCGCGAAGGCATAATCGCACTGGTGTGGCGGGCGCTGGTGGAAAAACTGAACGTCAGCGCGTCTGAATTAGAAGCCATGACCGGTTAAAATGACTGCGTTATAATTCGCTCTCAGTTCAAGGGAGTTTTGCTGTGGCAAATGTAATCGATCCGAATGCTATCCCGCTGGCGGATTCGCCGGGGTGGCAGCCTGACCCCAACCACCCGCGCCGACGCCCACCCTGGATTAAGGTGCGCGCCCCCGGCGGCGAGGCTTACCAGGAAGTGCGCGACCTGATGCGTACTCAGTCCCTCCACACAGTTTGTGAAGAAGCCCAATGCCCCAATATCGGCGAGTGCTGGGGACGACGAACAGCAACCATGCTGATGATGGGCGATACCTGTACCCGTTCCTGTGGGTTCTGCGACATCAAAACCGGGCGACCAAGCCCGCTGGATTGGGCAGAACCGAACCGTGTTGCTGAGGCGGTTCGGGCGCTTGGTTTGCGCCATGTCGTTATCACCAGTGTGAACCGGGACGAGCGCAAGGACGGCGGCGCACCTATTTTTGCGATGGTCATCAAACGCATTCGGCAGCTACAACCGGGTTGCAGCATCGAAGTACTCATCCCGGATTTTAAAGGCAGCGAAGAAGCTTTGAAGATCGTAATGGACGCGCAGCCGGAAATCCTCAACCATAATGTAGAAACCGTGCCGCGCCTGTTTAAAAAAGTACAGCCGCAGGATCATTACGAATGGGCGATGAAAACGCTTGGTAATGCCAAAGCGATGGATCCGCTGGTGCTGACCAAGAGCGGCATCATGGTCGGGCTGGGCGAAACCTTTGATGAAGTGGTCGAGGTCATGCGCGATCTCGCCTCGCTCAAGCTGGACATCCTGACCATCGGGCAATACTTGCAGCCCAGCAAGCAGCACTTGCCGGTGGAGCGCTTCTACCTGCCCGAAGAATTCGACGCTTTCGAGGAAATCGGTAAAGAGATGGGCTTTAAATGGGTCGAAAGCGGGCCACTGGTGCGGAGCAGCTACCGCGCCGACCAGCAGGTGCGCGAACTGTCGAAGCTTAATCATTTCCGCCTGCGCGAAGACCATTCCGAGGGCTGATTTCCGAATGTGATATTTGTGATAAGGGCGTATTCTGACGCCCTTATTTGCCAAAAAATTTGTGACAGGGACGTCTTTTTGAGTCTTTTTGGCCGAAAATTTGTGACAAAATCATCGTCCAAACTCTTGATTTTGTGACAATTCAGCGCCAAATGAGATTTTTCTCGCGGAAATGTGCGGCGGGAACAGGCCATAATGCCGCGGCGGCGAGAATTTTGTGCCACAAAAAACGGCGGCTGGACAGGGCGGCGTCGCGGCAATGACAATTTTGTGGCGGGAATGCGAGAGCAATCCGCCGCTGTGGCAATGCAACACACTTGTGGCAGTTCCGGGAGACGTTTTCGCCACCCACAAACGCCAACAGGCAGACATATGGCAAATAGCGCAAGGCCATGACTCCGGGGCATCAATCTGTAACCGTTCATTCAGTTTAACAGAAATTTCCCCTAAAAGTGAAACATTTGTTTCGATTTTTGAAATTGGTTTCAGAGGTAGATTAGTGAGCGAGAACAGCAGCAAGAAAAAAGTTTTTGTCAGTGGATGTTTCGATATGCTGCACAGCGGCCACATCGCTTTTTTTCAGGCAGCGGCGGCTTATGGTGATCTGTATGTCGCGCTGGGTTCAGACGCGACGGTGTACGAACTGAAGGGACGGCTGCCGGTCAACAATGAAGCTGAACGGCTGTACATGGTGCAGGCCGTCAACTGTGTCAAAGCAGCGTTCATCTCCAGCGGGTTAGGGATGCTGGATTTCGCCGATGAGCTGCGAACGGTGAAACCCGATATTTTTGTGGTCAATGCTGACGGTAATGTTCCGCAAAAAGCAGCACTATGTGCGGCAGAGGGGATTCAGTATGTTGTCCTCGAACGAGAACCACAAGCGGGATTACCACCACGTTCGACAACAGCACTACGACAGGTTGAACAGATGCCCTATCGCATTGATCTGGCGGGTGGCTGGCTCGACCAGCCATTTGTCTCCAGTTTATATCCCGGCCCTGTACTGACGATTTCACTTGAGCCAACAATGGCTTTCAATGAGCGGAGCGGCATGGCGACCAGCACACGTAACGCAGCACTTGAATTGTGGGGCGCAAAACTGCCACCGGGCGACCCGGAAAAGCTGGCAAAAATTCTATTCTGCTACGATAACCCACCCGGCACGACGGAAATCTCCGGCTCACAGGATGCGATTGGCATTGCTATGCCGGGCTTGAACCGGGCTTACTATGAAGGGCAATACTGGCCTACGGTCATCGAAAAAGCAGCGGATGAGCTGACGCTTCAATTTGTGGAACAAGCGCTTTATCTGATTCCACTCGGCCCGCGCGAAGCAGGTTATAACCCATTAAGCCAACAGAATATCACCCGTGATTACGCTCAGGCGCTTTCAGAAGCGGCGGAAGCCTGCTGGCAGTCCATCCTGAAACATGATGTAAAGGGATTTGGGGCAGCAATGCGGGCAGCTTTTGAAGCGCAGATTGCGATGTTCCCCAACATGGCGAACGAAAGCGTACATGAACTGATTGAACGCTACCGCGACCGGGCATTAGGATGGAAGCTCTCCGGCGCAGGCGGGGGCGGCTACCTGATTCTCGTCGCTGACCAACCGATTGAAAAGGCCATTCGGGTCAATATCCGGCGGGGACTGAAGTAAGAAAAAGACAACATGATGTGGTTTTTGCCGAAGAAAAAGAAGAACAAAAAACGCGAACCGAATTTCGAATTTGTTTCGCCGCTGCCGCCGGAGGCGTGCCTTGAGCGACTGAAACTTTTGACGGGAAACAAAAACACGGCTCGTGTGCAAACCCATGTGGAGCATTCCGTAACAGATGATGACCTCGTGTTATTTCAGGTATCCAGAAGTTTTCCAACTTTCGGGGCAAGATTTCGCCGGAATAAACATAGCGTTTACAGAAGAAATTATGTAAAAATTCGAATCGCAGGCAAACTCAGACAACTCGATGCTTCAGAATCAACCCTCATCACAACCACCACTCATATCCATGCGAAGACTTTTATTTTCAACGGGTTGTGGTGGTTATGCTTTGCCCCAGCTTTAGCCATAGCAAGTGTCGCTTCGATATTAAACCAAATGATGTTGCCAGCCTTACTTTATATAGGGTGCTGTTTGGCGCTGACTTATCTGTTCATATACCAACCCACTCTCCTGGCTGATAAATATCTCACAGAGTTGATGGGCGAAATCAGCACAGTTCTGAAGCAACGAAAGAGCGATTCTCAGGTGGTATCTGATGCAGGCTATCGCACAAACTCATCTCAATGATTGACAGCGCAAATCGGGTGTAAAGTCAGTTTAGTAACACTCCGTTATAAATTTCTGTCCTCGATATGGGCAGATACCACTTACAAGTTTCAGAAAGGCATCCTCATGGCACCGATTACTGTCCTCGATAGTCCACACCTCAGTCTTTATTACCATGCTGACAAAAAAATCGTCCATCATCGCTTTCACAGGCTGCTCGATAGCAAACACCTGCGTGAGGGGTTAAATCGCGGCGTTGCACTGCTGCGCGAACATGGCGCAAATAAATGGCTTTCGGATAATCGTGAGATCAACGCACACAGCCCGGAAGATACCGAGTGGATTAACACCCATTGGCTGCCAAGCGCAATTGCACAGGGCTGGAAATACTGGGCGCTGGTTGTGCCAGATGATTTTATGGCACGACTGAATATGAGTGAGTTTGTCGACTCTTTTTATGCTCAGGGTGTGCGCGTGATGGTTTTTGTTGACCCGGATGAGGCGATGCGCTGGCTGGAAAAAGCAGACAGACAGTAGCGGTTATTCAAAACGTTCCATAATGCGGGCGTAAGCTTCATTGATGGCCTGCATGGTTTCGGTGGCGGTGGGCGATTTATCGACATCAGGATGGTGCTGGCGGGCTTTGCGGCGGTAGGCTTTCTTCACATCGGCCTCGGTAGCGCTCGCTGGCACGCCGAGTAAATCATAAAATGGCTGAAGGGGATTGCTGGCCGATGTGGTAACTTTTTCCCTGTGAAAATGCCGGTTAGCAAAGCTGGCCGGCTTGCGCACACCACGAATATAGCGGGTATTGAGTTCGGTATAATCGCTGCCAAGATCAGCAATATTTACTGGTTCACTGTAGGTAATATGGCGTGCCGCATCAATAAAAACCGGGAAAACCCGGATTTCAGATTCTGCTACGCTGTAGGCATAGACTTTACCACCATAAAGATCAAAAAGAAGCTGCAAAGGCGCATCAGGCTGGCTGGTTGACTGGTGGGGTGGCAGCAGATCAGACGAGAGAACAAACATGGTATGGATGTCCTCTCGCGTGTTGCCATTCACGGCTGTCTTAATAAAATCGAGTGACAATTCCCCTGCCAGCAGATAAATAGCTATTTCTTCGTCAAAACCATACTCGCCTAACGTGACCACCATCGCACCTTCGTCCAGGACACGCACCGATTTGACGGTTTTCACTTCACGCAAGGTGTCACGCATATAGCGGAAGACGGTCTGAAGATTCGTCGCCATAAACAGCAGCACTCAATTATCAAATAGACAGCGATTGTGGAAGATTATAGCGTAAATCTGGCAGGAGACAGATGCCAGCAGGGACACAAACCGGAACCGAGAATATTGTGTCCCATGCTGTCGAGGTAGCCGTTAGCTTTCGATAACTTTATCGTCGATAAGCTGCTGCTGAACTTTCTGGCCGCGCGGGTCGAAGGCGAAATGCTGGCCGTGAAGCTGGAATTCCATGTCCTGCATGGCACGCCCGGCGCGATTTTTTTCCACTGTGAACACCACCCAATCACGAAACTGCTTGGCAGTATAAGGATTGAAGGCCACATGATCCTTGGAGAGGATGTGGTATTTATTGTTCATGATGATGGCGATGTCGGACTCATAGTCGAGCGCACTGCTGCCGCGCAGATGAAACAGATGGATACGCTTGCTTTTCAGCCCTTCACGATCCGCAGCAACAATTGACCAGACCGGGACGTCGAGCGAAAGTGCGATGTCTTTCAGTCCTTCAACGATAATCGTCACTTTATCGTTTTCATCGCGTGGACGTTCGGGATAAACCGCAATTTTTTGCAGATAATCGACAAAAACCGTGACATTGCCGCCGGTAGCGTCGCATAGGCGCGCTGTCATTTCCTTGATGGCTTTAAGCGTCGTGACAGCCGGGCTTGCCTTAACCAAAATCATGCGGTCAGCATAACGCGCCATACGGCTAAAGGCGGGGGAGGTTTTGGGGTTATCTTTCAGGATAGCCTGAAGGGAACCGGGCGCACTGGGGTCACGGCCCATAAAACCTTTGGCGCGTTCGGCAACGATGATCTGATAAAGATCACGCAGTTTAATCCCCCGGCTGAGATCAATTTCCGGCGGATTAATGCTCTCCATGCAAAGCAACCGATGCATCAGATGTGTTTCGGTATGCTCATAAGAGAGATAGAAGGCATACTGGTCGGGACGCATGGCAATGTTGCGAGCAATTTGCAGAGTAGCAATCGTTTTTCCAATGCCCTGTGCGCCTCCAAGAAGCAACAGCTCAGTCTTGCGCAAACCGCCACCAATGTAGCCATCCAGGGGGTCAAAGCCTGTGGACATCGGAACATAATCCACAAGATCGCCCTGAATAACACGTTCATTGGCCTCGTTCAAGACCTGGGTGAGGGTGCGCGGCAGGTGGGCCCCACCCCCACGCGGGCCATTACTGGCCTTTGGGGCGGGAGCTTGTGAAGCAGGACGCGGCGTAGGTGATGCAGCAGACGGCACCGAGCCTGGAGCGGCTTTCGGCGCAGGAATAGGCGTATCGTTTGCAGCCGCAATTGGGTCAGGGTCGGGTGGGAGATCACCGGTGAAACGTCGCGTTGACATCAATACCTTCTTTATAATACAGGAATACTTCCATGATAATGCCAGGTTAGCCTTAACGCAATCATCCAAGAGTAATGTAGAGCATTTTTCAGAAATTTTTAGAAGCTCTAACCATAAGATTACCAAACCTTAATGGTTCGTTGAAATTTTCGCACATCTTACGCATCTGCTTATTTATAATTTATTCACAAGCGCCCTAAAACTGTGCTAAAATGAAAAATGCGGTTCAGGTTTGTAACAGAACCTCAACCGGCGGGCTGTATGCAAACAGTACATCGAGTACTCAACGAGGGTAACAAGTTGATACAGGAACTTATGAACCGGGCCGACCAGCGCGGCTACCTCACCTTTGATGATGTCCTGGAAGTGCTGGACGAAGATGGAGATGATCTAAATGCCATCGAATCCGTGCTATATGAACTGGACGAGTTAGGGATTGAGCTGCGCCAGGAAAGCGAACCGTCGAACCGGATGGGGTTCGGTGAGGAGGTAGATATGGAGTTCGAGCCGGAGGAAATGCCACAAGACCCCGGCGTAGGCGACATCAACGCCGTCTCCGCCGATGACCCCGTAGGCCTTTACTTCCGCCAGATGGCGCAAGAACCCCTTTTGACCGCGCAAGAAGAAATTGAACTCGCCAAACGTATCGAAATCGGAAAAGAAGCTCACCGTTGTGTCAACCGGCCCGGCGCACGCGACTCACATGGCGTGGTGTGGGGCAGCCACATGGATCGATTGATCTATGATGGTCAGGCGGCACGGGAACACCTGGGTCGTGCTAACACACGGCTGGTCGTGAGCATCGCCAAACGCTATATGGGACAGGGATTACCTTTCCCCGACCTGATTCAGGAAGGCAACATCGGCCTGATGCGTGCGGTAGATAAATATGATTATAAGCGTGGCAACCGCTTCAGCACCTACGCGACATGGTGGATTCGTCAGGCGATCACCCGCGCACTGGCGCAGAAGACCCGCACCATCCGTATTCCCCTTCACATGACAGAGCGCATCCGCCAGATGTACCGGACAGCGCAAAATCTCGAACAAAGCCTGGGACGCCGTCCCTCTCCTGAAGAAATTGCCAGCGAGATGGACTTACCAGCAGAGAGCATCCGGGGCATGATGGATGCCAGCCAGCACGCCATTGCGCTGGAACGTCCGGTTGGGGATGATGGCGACAGCGAGTTCGGAGATTTCATTGAAGATCAGGAATCACCCAGCCCTGTCGAGTCGGCCACGCAGCATTTGTTACAGGAAACGATTGAAGAAGTATTGAGCGAACTCACACCGCGCCAGAGCCATATTCTGCGCCTGCGCTTTGGTCTGGGCGGCGGTGAACCGCACACGCTGGAAGAAATCGCCAACAAATTTGGCCTGAGCCGCGAGCGCATTCGCCAGCTTGAGAAAGAAGCGCTCCGCAGCCTGCGCCACCCACGACTGGCACACAACCTGCGTGATTATTTGAGCTAGACAGCCCTCACAACCGCATACTGCCAAAGAGCCGGGCTTTGATGCCCGGTTTTTATTCTCCTGCGATACCTATTGCCCTTATAATGCGTTAGGTCTTTCACAACAACTGATTGAGGCAACTTGATATGGGAAGCTGGCGTCCCGCGCTCAAATGGGGGGTTGGGTTTGCCGTAATGCAGCGGCTTGTACTGCTGGTATGGATGAGCCTTATTGGCATTTTCGCCCACCCGCAAATTATGCATCTGAATGAACTGCATACCGATCCGGTGGCGCAGCTCGCGCCGCTGGACACGCCGTTTGCGCAGGTAGCCCTTGGAGGATGGCGACGGTGGGACGCGACACATTACCTGAATCTGGCACAAAACGGCTACCGCAGCAGCGACCCCGGCCCCAGTGTTTTTGGGATGCTGACACCATTGAGCATCCGCGCTTTTGATTCTCTGCTACCAGGTGGACTGGATTTAGCGGCAATGATTTCCAGCACAGTTTTTTTTGCGCTGGCGCTGACATTTTTGTACCGCATTTGTGAGGTTTATTATCAAAACGAACGCTTAGCAAAATACGCGGTAAGCACAGTTGCATTACTGCCAATCGGCCATTTTTACAGCGCACCGATGTCGGAAAGCCTGTATCTGGCGATGGGGCTGATTTGCTTTTATGCAGCGGTGCGAGAACGCTGGCTTATAGCAGCGCTTTTCGGAATGCTGGCAGCATTGACACGAACACAAGGGGTGGTACTGATGGCTGTAATCGGAATACTGCTGCTGGAAAAGGTGATACAGCGCGAGCCAGACTGGAAAGACCGATTATGGCAAAGTGCAAAACAGGGATGGGTGCTGGCACTCATTCCAGCAGGCGTTTTGGGATTTCTCGCCTTCAGGCAGGCACAGGGATTCCCATCAATCAACGAAATTTACTCCAACAATTCGTATGTCTTTTTCGTGAATCCGCTGGAAGGTCTGTTCATCAATTTACGCCATTATCTGACCCATCTTTCCAGCGCATTTATCAACTACGATTTCTGGGGATTAATCATCACCATTGGGTTAGTTGTAACTGCGCTGCGCTACCCCCAGCACCGCCGATTAGCGTTGATGGTCTACACCATCGGCCATGTGGCTTCGTTCGTGAGTAAAATCAATTGGGCGTGGGGAGATTACACCATCGTGACAGCCACACAAAGCTTCACGCGGTACACACTGGCATTATTCCCACTGATGATTTTAATCGCAGACCTGGTGAGCCGGATGCCGCGGCTGGCCCGCTATGCTTATTGGATTGCCTCATTTTTTGGCCTGTTGATTTTCAGTGCGCTGGCGCTGCTCGGACAAGGACTGGTTTAATCGGATAGGAATGGCACTTGACCCAACCAGCCTAATTACCCATCATTTGTGCATAGTTTACTGATAAAGCTGAGTTATAATCAGGCAAATTGAACAAAGGAGGGTATAGTGGCGGCCAATCGTTTTGGGTTCTTTAACGGTCAAATTATCCCGATTGAGCAGGCGAAGGTGAGCGTGATGACACACGCGCTCAATTATGGCACGGCTGTATTCGGCGGTTTACGGGCTTACTGGAACGATGAGGAAGAACAGCTTTTCATTTTCCGCCCTCATGACCACTTCAAGCGCTTCATTCAGTCGGCAGGCCTACTACGAATTCAAATCCCCTACACTCCTGATGATTTGGTGAATATCCTATCAGAATTATTGCGCGCTGAAGCTTACCGGGAAAATACTTACATTCGACCATTGGCCTATAAATCAACAGAAGTCATCGGCGTGCGACTACACGACCTGGATGATGCGGTAACGATGTTCGCGCAGCCATTTGGCCGATACATTGAGAATGAGGAAGGCGCACATGTCTGTTTCTCCGCCTGGCGACGAGTAGACGACAATGCGATTCCGGCGCGGGGCAAAGTCGCGGGAGCCTATGTGAACTCGGCCTTAATTAAGACTGATGCGGTCGTGGCGGGATACGACGACGCGATTGTGCTGAATGAAGACGGTCATGTTTCCGAAATGAGCGCAGCCAATTTCTTCATGGTTCGGGAGGGTGTGGTCATCACACCACCAATTACTTCGAATTTATTGGAAGGAATTGTACGGCGGACACTGATTCAGCTTCTGCGAGATGAATTGGATGTGGAGGTGGTTGAGCGAGATATTGACCGGACTGAAGTTTACATTGCTGATGAAGCTTTCATGTGTGGGACAGGTGTTCAGATTGCCTCGATCACACAGGTGGAACATCGTCCTATTGGGGATGCGCGACTGGGCGTCATTACCAAAGCGCTACGTGATTTGTTTTTCCGTGTCGTTTCTGGCAAGGAAGCCGCTTACCGGGGCTGGCTGATGCCGGTTTACAGCAAAGAAGCCGTCATTCGCTAAGGCATTGGGGCGCGTCACTTGCGGCCCACCCCTATAGTGTTTGCGGGAGCGGATGGGAGTCGAACCCACCGTGGCCTGTCTAGCAACCCACCACCGATTTTGAAGACCGGGGCATCCACCGGGACACATCCACCCCCATGAGCAGAATTGATTATAGCCCTCCAGCGAGGGTGATGACAGGTCTGCTGAGATAGTTTTAACTCCAGCGGACAGGATTACCGGTTTCGAGTGAAGCACGGAAAATACGTTCCAGAGGGTCAAGAATGTCTTTGTAATAGTCGGATGTGATTGCCCGCTGCTCGATGTGGAGACTGGAGGGATATTCCTGTCGTAGCTGGTCATTTTCATCGCGCACGAACAGCTTAACCGGGGTGCTGCATGTGTAAGTACGACCGCTGTCAAGATCAATGTATTCGAACTGCTGCGGCCTGTCGAGTGATTCAAGTTCGAGTGGACGCTGCTCGAAGCGCATGGCGCGGAACATCTCGCGGTTAAATTCCCAGACATCGGTGATGACAAACCCCGCTTCGTCGAAGCTCAAATTCAGACCTGTGCGGTTGTCAAGGCTGAACAACCCACCGTAAGCCATCGCGCTGGAGCCAATCGCCTCACGGGTTTCGGTGTTTATAAGGAAGGCTTTGCTAATCTCCCCCACCTTTGTCTTAAACAATTCAAATTCTGCCAGCGCGGCCCGTGCTACACCTGGGGAGGTATGCCCCTGGTTTGCGGTTGGCAGTTCAACCAGTAAAGCAGGAAATTGATCATGACCAAGCTGTTCCAGTGCTTCCAGAAAACTCTGATAGTCTTTCCAACTGGCAATAAAAACTGACGCATAATCCATGTGAGGATGAACACAGCACAGCGCCAGCCATTCTTCAAACGTATTAAACGCATCTTCATTATTATCGTAAGGCAGTTTCAACGCTGGATAACCGTCTTCGTCCACCACAAAATACTCCGGGTACGGGCAGGTCGTCGTTAAACCCTGCTGGTAGCAGTTGCACATCACGCTCGCATCCAATCCCATTTGCTTTACCTCCACAACACACTTGACTGGATTATAACCTTACCGAGACGTAAGGTGAACTTTTTTATTTCACTGTTAGGGTATTACAGGATATTAACCACTATAAAAAGTGTAAAGCCCCACCTTTTGGGGATAGGTTTTGTTCATGGAAATGTTTACGCTGTAATTCATGATCCTCTTATTCATTAAATTCACCGGAGTTCATTATGAAAGCCATCCTTGAAGCTGGTGAATACCAGGTCGGCGCATACAAGGTGCAACAGGTCAACTGGGAAGATGGTGAATGGCGTGGGCCAGGATACTGGCTACAAGCCATTGTCACGAACCGCCGCCTACTGGTTTACCCGGAACGCAATGCACAAGCCGCAGAAACCATTCAGCCGCCAGAGATCGAGCGTGCATGGAACATCAGCCTGCGTGGACGAGATGGGTTAATGGTTGAACTCAAGGATAAGCGACGTTTGTATATGCTGGTGGACTGGAGTCAGGGTAGTAAACTAGCGAAGGATATACGTAAGATGATTACCCCAACAGCTAAACCACGTATCCTGCCACGCCTGGGTCGTCGTACAATTTAGGCGGTTTTCTCAGAGGCTAATATCAGGTTACAACAAATTCAAGTTGTTATAAAGCCGTTAAAAACCTGTTATAGAACAAATCGAAAGGCGCAGTTTCCGCCAGTGGTCATGTAAAATGAGGGCAAGAGCACTGCCAGAAAATCAACTGAAATGAGCGCGACTGTGTTAAGCGAAAGCGAACTATTCATCGAAGGCGAAAACAAACTCGGCCAATATCAGGTGTCAGTGGTGCGTTACAGCAAAACAGGCTGGGTGCCGACCGTTCCACCGCTCAACGCACTTGTGACCAATTATCGCCTGATACTTCAGCCACAAACACGCCGCCCTTATGATCCAGCCAGCATTCCCGCAACTTACATTACCAGTGTGAATGATGTTGATCTTGACGGGCGACCAGTCGCGTTGGTTTGCCTGAAAACCGGTCACAAGCTGTATTTCATGACAAGCTGGAATCAGGGTGAAAAATTCAGCGAGTCCGTCAAAAACATGATGACACCCACCGATACAGCTTTCAAAGCGGCACTCCCTCCACCTGATATTAACCGCCTGATTGACTTCATCAGCCGTCTTTAAAACAACTTCAACTGAGTGGGGTTCTCTGGCGGCTGTGGTTCATCGACCTGTCTGGGTTGCTGTCCGGCAGCCCGCTGCTGTTTCACCTGTGCCAGGATTTCCGGGAGACGTTTGACATCCGCTTCCATTTCACCTTGTAAACCAGGATTACGCAGAACAGCCGCCGGGTGAAAAAGCGGATAATAGGCTCTACCACCATCGAATTTTGGTTTGCCATGAATAGCGGTAATTTTGCCATTGGGGAAATACCGCGCCATGCTAAAACGGCCCAATGTGACAATAATCAATGGATCAATGATTTCAATCTGACGGTCAAGATAAGGTTTACAGGCAGCCATCTCATCGGGCAGCGGGTCGCGATTTTCGGGCGGGCGATGTTTAACGACATTGGTAATAAACACCTGATCGCGTTTGAGACCAATCAAGCTGAGCAAAGAATTAAGGTAATCACCAGAACGCCCAACGAAAGGTAAACCCTGTTTATCTTCGTGAAAACCCGGCCCTTCACCAACGAACATAATTTCAGTGCTGACATTGCCAGCGCCCGGCACAGCGTTGGTTGTACCTTCATGAAGGCGGCAGAGTGTACAGCCGCGAACTTCCTGGGCAATCGCAGTCAGGGCTGCTATTCGATCACTCATAGTTACTTCCTCTACATCTGACGATCCGAGGCAATCTTAACGCCCATCGCGACGGGGAGCAAACCCTCCAGCGTAGTTCTTACATAGTCTGATCGTGGTCTGTTAAGCGGCCAGACGATGCAGGAGCGTCAGGTGATCGTCATGGACGGGCATCTGTCTGGTACTATACAATAAATGCTAATCAACTCTAGCGGAGCATTTCATGACCGACGAACGCGATCCGAACCTGATACCGGATGATCCTGAACCGGAAACCTATTACGAGGATGAGGATATCCCGTTCCGGCTGCCGGTAAATAACGATGACACCCCAGACGAGGGCATCCTGCCAGTTGAGCCGGATGAAACTGAATTATGGGATGTGGAAAACACATCTGACCGGCACAATATGCCGACCATGCCGATCCCACGCGAGCCGGGTGTGCCAGACCCCAAATTGACCCTACCAGGCAGCGGCGGCCTCGACCCAAACCCGGACTTTTTACCTTTTGATCCGGTAAGCGGCCCCCAAAAAGATACAGCCCATACGGCACAGCATGTACCCGTTCGGCTGGAAAACACCGTACAAACGACTCCACAAAGCGCAGCGCCGCAGCAATTTCAACGTCCACAGCAGCAGTACATGCCACCCGCGCCCCCCCAGAAACAGGCTAATCCAGCCGCAGCGGGTGGGCCACTGCCGCGCAAAAAAGCGAACCGCCGGGGCTGTATGGGCTGTTCACCAGGCTGTCTGGCGATTGTGGCCGGATTTATCGCTATTTTCTGCGGCGGGCTGACATTGGTAACGCTGATTGTGACAGCAACACTGGGTGCGCGGCTGGAAGATCAGCTTCAGGCAAAAGTGGCACAGGTCGATAATTATCAGCAGTTTCAAAGCACCTTCTACTATGACCGTGACGGACAACTGCTGTATGAAGTTTTCAACGAAGGGCGACGCACATCAGTCGATTATTCAGAGTTTCCGCAAAATCTGATTGATGCGACCGTGGCGATTGAAGATGATAATTTCTTCACCAACCCCGGCATTGATGTTCCAGCCACACTGCGCGCATTTTCGCAGTACATCGGCATGGCGGAAGGCTCGACTGGTGGCAGCACCATTACGCAGCAGGTCGTCCGCAATGTGTTATTCGACTTCGAGTACCGCGCCGAACGCAGTGTTAACCGTAAAATCGAAGAAATCCTGCTGGCGCTGGTCATGACACAGCGTAAAAGCAAGCAGGAAATTCTTGAGCTGTACCTGAACGAGATTTATTATGGCAGCCTCGCCTATGGGGCAGAAGCCGCAGCACAAACATTCTTCGGCAAGTCTGTTCGCGATTTGACACTGGGCGAGGCTGCACTATTGGCCGGGCTGCCACAAGCACCTGCTGAACTAGACCCTCTCAACCCCGACCCGGAGGTGCAGACCGCTGTTGATCTGCGCTGGCGCACAGTCCTCGACCGCATGGTCACAACCCGCAAAATTACCGACGCTCAGCGTAATGAAGCACTGGCACAGGGTTACAATCTGGTCACACCACAGGTTTCGCTGCAAGCACCGCACTTCACAGTTTATGCACGCGGGGAACTCGAACGCCTGATGACAGGTCTGGGCTACACGCCAGAAGCGGTAGCACGTGGTGGATTAAAAGTGTATACCACACTCGACCTGGATGTGAATACTATGGCGCAGCAGATAGCCAGAGAACAGGTTTCGCGGCTAGGAGCAAACAACGTCAGCAATGCATCTGTGGTTGCGATCAAGCCCATCACAGGCGAAATCATTGCGATGGTCGGGAGCATTGATTACAACAACGATGCGATTGACGGGCGTGTGAATGTGGCAATCGCACTGCGGCAGCCCGGCAGCACCATGAAACCATTCACTTACTCAGCAGCCATCGAACTCGGTATGACACCGGGGGATGTGATCTGGGATACGCCGACAAGGATTGGCATTCCAGGGCAGGAGCAGTACGAGCCGCGTAATTACGACAACAGCTTTCACGGGCCGATGATTATGCGATCAGCGCTGGCAAACAGCTATAACATCCCGGCGGTACAAACCCTGCGGCGAGTCGGCGTTGAAAATCTGCTGATGCTGATGCAGCGCTTTGGTGTGGATACACTGGGGAATGATGCAGCACGCTACGGCCTGTCGCTTACACTGGGCGGCGGCGAAGTGGCACTGCTGGAACTGACAAACGCTTATGCAGTATTCGCCAATCAGGGCGTAAATGTCCCGACGACAGCGATTTTATGTGTGTTGGATAATGCTGATAACATCATCTATCAGTACGAAAATAGCTGTCCACGGGGGAACGTCAATGATAAAACAATCAATCGCTATGCCGCAGATGTAGACCGACAGGCGCTTGACCCACGTATCGCTTACATCATCGGCGACATTCTGAGTGATAACAGTGCGCGAGCTGCGGCGATGGGTACGAACAGCCCGCTCAACACTGGTAATCTGGATACAGCGGTCAAAACGGGGACAACCAACGACGTAAAAGATAATTGGACTATGGGCTATACCCGCAACATTGCAGTGGGTGTATGGGTTGGCAACAACGACGGCGCTCCGATGCTAAACACATCTGGTCTGACAGGTGCCGCGCCGATCTGGAACAGCGTCATCACCGGCATCTATGCCAACCAGAGTATGCTTTCGGCTTTCGCCCATCAGGGACAGCTTTTACCCGACCAGATGAATACGCCGTCAGGGGTGTCCCTGCGAGAGATTTGTGATATTCGCAGTCTGCGTGACCCGGCAACAGACTGTAATCGCATCAATGAGTGGTTCCTGGATGGGCCAGCAGGAATTCCAGATGGAGATGGCAATCTGGTTTATCAGAATCCGCCAGCACCAGCCTCACCTTCAATTGATGGTGTTGACCGAGCAGAAGTCTCGCCAGGGGTATACCAGGTTTTATCTTTCCGCCTCGCCTCGGAAATTGCTAATCTGATTCAATTTCAGGTGACACCGGGTGAACCTGTACCACCGCCGCCAATTTACTGCCAGGTGCCAAATGATCTGGCTGGGGCAGCCCCTGGCGCACAACCGCAACTATTCATCGCCCCACCACCTGTCCCGGCGGATGCTGCACAGGCGGAACAATATGCCCGCAACAATGGTCTGGCCTTTTTGCCGACCATCAACTGCTCACCTGATTTACTGCAAGGTGGGGGCATCCCGGTCAGCGGCGGTGTTGCGGTCGGGGTCATCACATCCCCTGCTCCAGGTTCGACGTTAAGCGGGGAAACACCAGTTCTCGGAACAGCACAGTTCCCGAACGGGGACGGTCAGTTCTACAAACTGGAAGTGACAGGCGGGCCATTCCCGGACTGGGTGACAATTGGCACAACCCACACAGAAAATGTGACAAACGGCCAGCTCGAAAACCTGTATGTGCCGGGGTTAGCGCCGGGCGGGTATCGCATCCGGCTGGTGATCGTGGACGCAGGTGGCGGTTTCCTGCTGCCACCTTATGAAGTGCCATTTAACGTATCGGGCTAAAACAAATAAGGGGAAGGATTTAAGGCCTTCCCCTCCAACAGATTTCATTCACTGAGTCTCAGAAAGCGGGTAAAAATTTTACGCCGCCAGATAAATCGCAGGGCTAAGGCCCAGACGAACCGCTCGCCAGCAATAATCAGGAAATCATACCACCGTAGTGCAGACAGCTGGAAGAATTCACGCAGCGGCGGAATGAGCATGCCGGCTCCATAAAGCACACCTAACACTGCGGCCAGAATAGCGGGTTTCCAGTCACCGCTGAGTTCATCACCACCTGTCCAGAAGGCTGTCGGCGGCTCAACAAACAGCACCAGCACCAGTCCTCCCAATGTCAGCAGCGAGGTGATAACGGTGCGGGCAATATCTGTTGCCTGTGCCTGCGCCAGATTGAAAACCTCGTTCACTGAAATGCCACCCTGGGCTTCTAAAACAGCTATCTCGCCCAGCGAACTGACCGTCGCAAAGGTTCCCAGGTTATTTGTGTAGACCACTACGTAATAAATCGTGTAGGTGACAAGACCCAGGAGCGCCAGCGAGAAGGCTGCCGGGATGACAAAATGCATGACTGACATGATAAGGCGCTGCCGCGACTGCGCCGGTCGCGCCCAGGCTGCCAGCGCAAAAGTAGGAATCCCAACGGTAAGCAGCGTAAGGAGCGAGGTATGAATTGGCGAAAAGGGGAAGCCGAGGCCGACCACAGCCGCGCCAATGATAACCAGTGTCATATAGAAGACACGGGTAAGGAACAGCCGCATGATATCCTGCATTCCGTTCACGATACGCTGCCCTTCCAGAAAGGCGGGCGGCAGCGCGGCAAAGGAATCGTTCATCAGCACAATATCTGCAACACCACGTGTAGCCTGACTGCCGCTCTGCATCGAAATACCGATGTTCGCCTTTTTGAGCGACAGCACATCGTTTACACCATCGCCGATCATGGCGACATAATGACCGCGACTTCGCAAAGCATCGACCAACATTTCCTTTTGCTGCGGAGTGATACGCCCAAAGATGGTGGTTTCTTCAGCTACCTGCGCGATCTGAGCGTCATTCATATCGGCCAGCTCCGGGCCGGAAATAACCCTGATGTCGCCGGACAAACCTGCCTGTCGCGCCAGCGCCGCGACGGTATGAGGGTTATCGCCAGAGATGATTTTGAGGCGGATTCCCGTTTTGGAGAAGGCTTTAAGCGTGTCTTCCACCTGGTCGCGCAGTTGGTCACTAAAGCTGATGAGACCCATTGGCAGCAGATTGGGTGGAAGTTGTGGCTGGCCGAGCGAATCCTGCAAGGGTGTTACTTCAGGCCGGTAAGCAAAAAGCAGCACCCGCAGCCCTTGATCCGCCCATTCGTTGAGCCGCGTCCCCAGATCGGCATTTTCGATCAGGTGCGGGTGCAGCATTTCCGGGGCACCCAGCACATACACCCCACGCAAATTATCCCGGTCAAATGATATGGCGCTCCATTTGCGGGCAGAAGAAAATGGAATTTCCTCTACGATGCTTTGTCTTTCGCCAGGGCAGCCCGCCGCCAGCGCTTCGGAAGTGCGATTAGGCGCTGAACCTGAAGCCGCAAATACCGCGAGGATACGGCGCATTTCAGAATCCGAAACATCTCCCAGTGGATGCACTTCATTCATATTGATGTGATTGGCAGTAAGGGTGCCGGTTTTGTCGAGGCAAAGAATATCGACATTGCTCATCGATTCGACAGCGTTGGACTGCTGAATGAGCGCACCGCTGCCCGCCATCCGCACCGATCCCATAGCGTAGGAGATGGTAATCATGAAAAACAGGCCATTGGGAATCAAGCCTGTGACAACAGCCGCGATTTTGGCGCTCTCCGCCAACGGAAGCTGGGCCACTATAGCAGCCAGAGCAAAGAGGATGCCAATCTGAACCGACAGCAGGACAAGGATGCGAATGATAAGGTCAACATCACTTTGCAGCGGTGTTTTGATCTGCTTATAGGTACGAGCACTGGTAGTAATCTGATTAGCAAAACTTTCTACACCGACTTTTTCCGCCTCATAAAAGGCGCTGCCGTTGACACAAAAACTGCCGGAATACACCGTATCACCTGCATGTTTCACGATGAGATCGGACTCCCCGGTGAGCAGTGATTCGTCCACATCCATTTTGCCATCGCCCACCACCTTGCCGTCAACCACAATCTGGTCGCCAGGGCTGGCGATCAATATATCCCCCAGCACAATTTCAGTTGGGTCGATCACCTTCTGGATGCCAGCGCGCAGGACTGTTGCTTTGGGGCGTGTAAGCAGCGCAATCTGGTCGAGCATTCGCTTGGCGCGAATTTCCTGAATGACGCCGATACCAACATTCAGCAGAACAATACCCACTGAAAGCAGCGCATCGGTGTAAAGATTGAGCAGTACCAGCACCAGCCCAACGCCAAATAAAACCGCATTGATGAAGGTGAAAATATTGTCGCGGATAATTTCCAGATAGGAACGGCTTGATTCCAGCTTGATATTATTGCCCTGACCGTCCCGGCGGCGGGCAGCAGCTTCATTTTCGGAAAGCCCCTGTAATGATACGACTGGCGCAGTTTCAGACACCATCTGCATAAACAATCCCCTGTTTGCTCTGGGTTGTGTAAAGACTAATTCCACTCATGCTGAGTACGCTTCATGAGTCCCCGTAGTTTCAACATATGGGAGATAATTGTAATGCATTTCTAATGCTGAGAGGATTGGGCTTTTAAGAGAAAGCGCTACAATCAAAAAGTGTAAAAGAGCTTACGGAGGATATGATGGCAAGAACTGCTACAAAAAAGTCATCAACCGTCAATAAAGTCAACGGTATCAAGCCCGATCTGGGACTGAATGACAGCGCTCAGCAGATTGTAGTTGATATTCTTAAAGTCCTGCTGGCGGATGAATCGCTGCTGTATATTAAACTGCGAAACTATCATTGGAATGTAACGGGGACAGAATTTTTCCCGCTGCACGCTGCCTTTGAGGAACAGTACGAGAAACTTGCGGATGTGATCGATGATGTTGCAGAACGCATTCGCCAGTACGGGGTGATGACACCCGGCACGATGGATGAATTTATTAAGAGCAGTCGTTTGAACGAGCAACCAGGCGTCTATCCTAACGCCCGCACAATGGTAGCGAATCTGCTGGCTGACCACGAGTCGATCATCCGCTATCTACGCGAGGACATCGAGAAGATTGACGATGATGCTGATGATGTTGGCGCTGAAGACCTGCTGACGGCGATTCTTCAGGATCATCAAAAAATGGCCTGGATGCTGCGAGCCTATCTCGAAGGCGCATAACTGCCATTTGCCATACGATTAAAACGGGGTTTAAGCTGGTTAAACCCCGTTTTTATTTGCTGGTATAGCTGATTAGCTTCTGAAAGATTATACTTTTCCCCATTTGTGCTTTACTTCACACAGATTGGGTTTCCATGCCTTTGTTCGTTCTATTTGTATTTGGTTCGGTGGTGCTGGGCGCAGGGGCGATGCTTGCACCTGCCTGGAATACAACCCAGCCGCGCATTGGGCTTTCAGCGGCGCTGGCGCTGGCGCTGGTGATGGGCGGCGCGGTCTTCTGGGCAATGCTGTTTGGCTGGAGTACGCTGGTCATCGACTATCTGCTGTTCGCACTGGTGACGGTCATTTTTCTGGGTGGCACCTTATCTTACGGACAGCGGCGGGCGGAAAAGCGTGGTGAAACCTTAAGCGATAATGACCAGGGCTGGCCCGGCCCTCGCGATTTATTATTTTTCGCACTGGCGGCCCTGATTTTCGCTATCCCAGTGCTGATACTGCCCGCCCCATTGGATACTGATGCACAAGGATTCGGCTACCTTGGCCTGATGGCGCGGCTGGGGGGCGGCTTCAATACCCTTGCACCCTGGCATCCTGAAATTACCTATTTGTATTCACCGGGTTTCACCCTGTTAATCGCGTATCTGAGCCAGCAACTTGGGCAGGGAATGCATACCGTGCAACTGGCTGTCGGTGCCGTTTTAAGCCTGATAGTGGTTTGGCTGGCATTCGATCTCGGTTCGGAGTTGCAGGATAAACGGCTGGGGCGAGCTATGGCGCTGGCAGCACTGGTCGGCACCGGTTTATTCACCGCTTTTATGGACTCCCACTTCACAGCCCTGCTAGGGGTGGTATTCGCGCTGGCCTTTGTAACCTATGTCATGCGGTATCTGAACCACGGTACAATCCCGGATGCATTTGCTGCTGGTTTGATGCTGGGCGCGGTGGTCATCGCCCATGCTGACACAACCATCATTCTGGCGCTCGGCTACGTCCCCTGGCTGGCTGCAATGTGGCTGGCAAAGCCCCGTCCTACAGTACAAAGGTGGCTGGTTTTAACAGTGGGTGTACCAGTGATAGCACTGGCTGCCATTTCACTCTGGCTGTTCAATATCCGCGACTTGCTGGGGAGCGATATTATTTCACCCTTCACCCGCAACCCGGATTACTGGCAGGTGATGGTACTTTATCATGGTGTATTAATCGTTCCAGTGGCGCTGGGGGGTGCAGTCATCGGACTGCGGCGGCGTGACACGGCTGCTATTTTAGCGGTCGTTTGGCTAGTGGTGATTCTGGAATTTTCGGCACTTGGCCTGCTCGAACGCTTTGTGCCTGCCCTAATCGAACCCGTGCTGCGTTATGATTACCCTTTCAGTATCGCCTGGCATGGCCCGATTATCCCCTACATTATTCTCGGCGGGATGGGTTTTCTGTGGTTATGGGAGCGCTGGCTGGAACCGCGCTTTAAAAACATAGATAAACGCTGGAGTATCGCGCTCCTGGGTGGCTTAATCATCCTGTCACTGACCGGATTGGCTTTTAATCGCCAGTTGCTCGCTTTCAGTAAAGATCGCCTGAGGTTTTTTGGAGCGTTCGCTTCGGAAGCGGACATCGCGGCAATGAACTGGCTGCGAGAGAATACCCCACCAGATGCCCGTATCCTCAACTTCCCCGGCACACAATTTGACAATTCGCACGAGGGGGACTGGGTGCCGGTCATTGCCGAGCGTGACAGTGTGTACTATCGCTGGCAGCCCTTTTTCAGAGGAAATGAGGCCAGCCTGGAAGAACAGGAACAATTACGCGCCTTCTGGCAAGACCCGGCAGAAGCAGCAAACGCTGATCTGCTGGCGGCATCCAGAATTGATTATGTGATTGTGCCGCAGATTGTGAGCAACCCGGAGCATATAAAGGATATGTTTCGCTGGCGTCTGCCAGATGATCTGATTGAGATGCACTCCCGTGTGGATGAAGCCCCATATCTGGAACTGGTGTTCGAGCAGGATGGTGCGCTGGTTTACAAATTCACGGGTGATTAACTACCAGCATCGCGAGTTAGGCTATATAATCGGGTGAATATGCGGAAAATCGGCTGAGATCATCCATGCCAGACGAACGGGATTACAACGGCGCACCGCGCTTTGAAGATGACGGACGAAGTGAACCGGGAGACGAAACCGGGGAAGTTTCTGCATCTGTAGCGTTCATGGAAATGATGCGGCAGGCTGCCGCAAAAAAGAACCCACCTGAAACAAGCGCTGCTGACCAGCTTTTTGCACGGGTGGCAATGCCCGGCACACCGGCAGCGCCAAAGGCTGGCTCATCCATCAATACACCATCGGCGTCTGAAGTTATCACACAGCCTGCAACCATTACCAGTGTGGAAAACACAGCAGCGCAAAATGCACGGGAACAGAAACAGCGCGAAGCCGCTATTGAAGAACAGCGTGTATTACGCATCAAACGCCGCCGCGCACGTCGCCGCCAGCGCACGGTTGGCACCCTGGGGGGTATCATCCGGTCGTTTCTGGTGGTACTGGTCGCTGCGGGATTAATGGCAACCATTTTTACCTGGTGGACACCATCACAATTTTTGTCAGATGAGGTTAGGCTGGAACTAAGCGCCGCGCAAGTGACGGCACAGGCTAACATCGTACCCACCGCCGTCCCCACGCCTAACTGGATGCGAAGGATCGGGATTGTGTCCGGGCATCGCGGCCCACAGGTACCACCTGATCCTGGCGCGGTCTGCCCGGATGGGTTAACAGAAGCAGAGATAAATTTCGCCGTTGCACAATTTGTGGTGCGTAATCTGCGAGCGAGAGGTTATTCTGTCGATCTTTTGGACGAGTTTGACCCGCGACTGGACAACTATCAGGCAGCAGCGCTGGTTTCCATCCATGCCAATACCTGCCAGAACTGGCCGGGCGAAATCGTTTCGGGGTATCTGATCGCCCGCGCCGCCGCACGAACCAGCGCAGGGCTGGATGACCTGCTCGTAGATTGTGTAGCACGCTATTACGCACAAACTACAGGACTTAACCGGCGGGATGGCGTGACTGTCGATATGAGCGATTACCATACCTTTCGGGAAATCCATCCCTTAACACCAGCCGCGATTATCGAACTGGGGTTTATGCTGGCTGACAGACCCGTGTTAACCGAGAAGCAGGAGGAGATGGCGCGTGGCATCACCGATGGCATTTTCTGCTTCCTTGAACCGGGCGATCTGCCACCAACTGTTTCGCCGGAACTAACATCATGACCAGAGAATTGATTATGTATTCGCGGCGAATGGGATGCCCTTTTGTCACACTGGCGAAACGAATACTCGATGATTATGGCGTCGCTTATCAGGAAATATTCATCGATCAGGACGAAGATGCCCGCGCCCGTGTCCTTCAGTGGACAGGTTTTCTATCTGTGCCGACGCTGGTAGTATCGACAGGCGGCGACAACCTGCCTTATGAACAGCCACAGCCACTGGCAAAAGGCAGCAGTCCACGCGGTATAAACCGGGGAAGCATGATTACCGAACCAAATGCTGAGCAGCTTATTGCATGGTTGGGAGAGCACAAGCTCATTGAAACAGAAGGACACTAAGCAGGATTTATTTTATGGTGAGCGAAAAATCAATCCAGGTTGATAGTCGCAAAGTCAATTATCTGGAAGCAGGCGAAAACCACGAGCGCACACTGCTTCTCATTCACGGTGGAACGGGCGATGCACGTCTGCACTGGGAGAAGGTCATGCCTGTACTGGCAGAGGATTATCGCGTCCTCGCGCCAGATTTACCGGGTTTCGGCAAAAGCGCGCTCCTGCCCCGAATGCGAACGGAGGCCATGCTTAACTGGTTTAACGATTTTTTGCGCGGTGCAGGGGTGGAACAGGCGGTGGTGATTGGTAATTCGCATGGAGGGCTGCTGGCACGGTTGTTTGCTGCTGCAAACCCGCAGCATGTACCTGCCGTCGTACTGGTTAATGGTGGCGGTGTGCCAGATATGCCAGGAATGCTGCGAATACTGGAACGGGTGCCGGGCATCTCCAATTTAGTCTTTTCAATGTTTGGACGCACGGCAACCTCGCCAACAACGCTCAAACAAATGATTACATCTGATGAGATACTGACAGAAGATTTTGCTGCACAGGCACAGATTGCTTCGAAAAGTTTCGCGCGGCTCATGCGAATGCTGGTTGCCAGCCCAATGCCTAAAGCACAGACCCCCTTGGTACCAACACTGATCCTGTGGGGAACAGCCGACCAGGTAGCCACGGTGGCAGACGGTGAGGCGATTAAAAACAGTATTCCCGGTGCCATTATGACAGAGATCAAGGAATGCGGTCATATGCCACAGCTTGAAGCCAGTGATGTCTTCGCCTGGCAGGTAACCAGTTTTCTGGATCGCTTAAGCCGCCCAGCGCAGTCTAATCTTCCGGGTGCAGGAATGCTGCCAAAACTCTCTAGCTAAACGGCGCACAGCCTGCTACAATGTTGCCGCTTCAATGGTGCGTTTTCGGCGCACTTACAGAGGTAAAAAGGAGAGGTAGCGTAGTGGCCTAACGCGCTCGCCTGGAACGCGAGTAAGGGTAACACCTTCGTGGGTTCGAATCCCACCCTCTCCGCTTTTTATTTCTCCGGTTTATGATTTGCTGCCCGAATGTGATTGTCGCTTCGAGAGAATGATCTTTTCAGCTTCTTCTACTGTATCCGCAACCAGAATGCGCTCGATAAACAGAGGAAGAATACGCCCGATAGTCAGGGCAATACCTTTAAGCAGATTGTTTGTACCCGTCACTACAGTGATACCAAAGTTTGCTGGCGCAACCTGGAACCAGCGCCGCCCCTGAATCAGCATATCAGGGGGAAATGCAGTGCTCTGGCTAACATCAATAATCGAATCAACAGTATGATCGACACTTTTAAGCATGACGACAGCCTGGTTAATAGCCGTATGATAATCCCGCCATTCCCAATTACCAATGAATTCCCAGAGAATAATTTTCCGATCAGGTGTATGCCACTTCAGAGCAATACTCATGATTGATGACTCAAAACGGATTTATCTCCATCGCTGCTCAAAAAAATTGATTAATATTATTGTAGCTCTGGTATCGTCATATTAGCATTGATATCCCGAATATTATAAAGATAACCATGCAAAAACTCAGCAGCCAAACCCTTCCCTGGCCGGTCAACTGGCAGGAACTTTTCGGCGTGGAACGCCCTCTGATTGTCGAAATCGGCTTCGGCTACGCAACCTATCTGATTCATCTGGCAAAGCAGAATACAAATGCTAATGTGATCGGGCTGGAAATCGCCAATCGCTGCCTGGTGGAGGGTGAAAATGCGGTGGAGAAGCATAATCTTACAAACACACGTATCATTCACTCCACTGCCGAAACCGCACTTCATCATCTCTTCGAGCCAGAGACAATCAGCCAGATTCATATCAATTTCCCCGATCCCTGGTTCAAAAAACGGCATGGTCACCGCCGACTGATGCAGCGCGACACGCTGGATACTATCGTCAACCGTCTCATACCCGGCGGCAAATTGTATCTGGCGACGGATATTCTAGCTTATGCCGAAATGAGTGCGGAATTACTGGCCGAAACACCGGGGTTGGATAATCTGCTCGAAGCGCCCTGGGCAAACGACCTCCCTGGACGAGTGCATACTAAATATGAGTCAAAAGCGCGGCGTGTCGGGCGGGCGTGCTATTATTTCGTTTACCAGCGCAACATCATCCCTGCCCCGGATGTCCCGGTCATCAAGGAGCCTCCCATGCCACACATCGTCCTCGAATCGCAGCTCTCGCTGGAGGAAATTGCAGCTCAGTTTGCGCCACTGGAACACAAGGTTGATGAGCATTACATCAATCTGATTAATGTCTATCACGGGCGCTACAATCTGCTGTTCGAGGCATTTGTGAAAGAACCAACGATTGACCAGCGTGTGGCGCTGATTCTTTCTCCCCGTGAACGACAAAACGAGTACACGATAAAGTTAGGGGTGATCGGCCACCCACGCCCAACACGCGGTATGCATGAAGCAGTTGGATTACTGGGGAACTGGATAGTCTCGCTGCACCCGGAAGCGCGAATTCTCAGACATAAAATCCAGGAAGACGACGAGGAAAATGAATAGGGGCGAACCGGTTGGCTCGCCCTTTCGTGATTTCTGGAAAATTATGATTAGTCGCCAGCAGGTGCCTTGACCGCTGCGCTGACACCATGGCCGGTTGTTTCCGGGACAGGCAGGACATCCGGCCAGATTGAGGCACCATGTTCGTATGCGTCGATACCGATGGCCTCACCTTCAGCCGGGATACGGAGGACACCCAGCGCCTTGATAGCCATCATCAAAACAACTGATGTAAGCCCCATCCAGGCGATAACAGCTACCACACCGACGGCCTGAGTAACCAATTGAGCAACCCCGCCGCCCAGCAGCAAACCATTGGCACCCAGTTCTGGCTGACCGAGCAAACCAACTGCCAGTGTACCGAAGATGCCGCAGGTGCCATGTACAGCGAACGCACCAACCGCATCATCAATTTTCAACTTCTCAAACACATCAAGTGTCAGGATAACGAGGATACCGGAGATGGCGCCGACAACCAGAGATGCCCAGGGCGCAACGAAGGCGCAGCCTGCTGTAATACCCACCAGGCCAGCCAAAGAACCATTCAAAGCAGCCGGAAGATCCCATTTACCAGTGCGAGAATAGACGAACAGCAGCGAGACAAAAGCACCAGCACAGGCAGCCAAGGTAGTATTGACGGCAACCAGACCGACGAGACCATTGTTGCTGATGCCGAGCGCTGAACCGGGGTTGAAACCATACCAGCCGAGCCACAGGATCATGGTACCAAGCGCTGCCAGACCGAGATTATGCGGTTTTGGCGGCGATCCCCAGACACGTCCGATACGCGGCCCAAGCAGGATTGCGCCAACCAAGCCCAGCATTGCCCCTGACAGGTGAACGACGGTGCTGCCTGCGAAATCCAGGAAGCCCTGCGCTCCCAGCCAGCCGCCGCCCCAGACCCAGTGAACGACAATGGGGTAAGTGATACCAGCCACGACGAACGAGTAGATGATTTTGCCAACAAAATTGGTACGTTCTGCCATAGCGCCGGTTGCAATCGTTCCAGCGGTGGCTGCGAAGGCATACTGGAAGAAGAACATGATGAAAATCGAGATACCAGCGCCGTACTCAACTGCACCATCTGCATAGACAAGCGCATCACTCAGGAAAAAGTTGGTAGTCCCAAACAAGCCGCTGCCGTTATCTGCGCCCAGAGAAAGGGCGAAGCCGGTTGCAAAGAAAGCGAGACCGCCAAAAGCCGCATCCATGAAGTTCTCGATCAGTGAATTCACAACACCTGTCTGCCGGATCATGCCCGCTTCAAGAAAAGCGAAGCCCGCCTGCATGAAGAAAACCAGACATGCCGTGAGAAACACGAAGGCGGCATCAATCGAAACCTGAACGGACTCAACTGCTGCTGCTCCATCAACTGCCTCAGCCACGACTTCTTCAGCAGTAGCAGGCACTTCAGGTACTGCATCTTCCTGGGCAAACGTGAATTGGATACTGAAGACGGCAAGAATTAGGGTACCAATCGCCATAGCGATCAAACGCCGCCACATCCTTTTTTGTTTGTTCATGCTCTACCTCCTGAGCCTGACTGAGAATTTAATGACAGCGGCAGTGTACCGTTTGCGGTTATCAGGATTGAGGTAAAGATGTAATGAAGTTTGGGGATTTTGTTTTGTCGAAAAGTAACAGCAAAAGTCTTTTTAGAATACTTATAGGCAATTTTCACGAAGCAGAAAAAAATTCCCCCACTAAATAAAGCACTTCATAGGATGATATGCACAAATCAATTGTCAAAAGGGAGTTATTCATCAAGTTAATGTTGGCAAAAACTGCCAATCATTGCTGTTACCACTTTTTGTCAAAGATGACTGGACGTTGTTTAAACCATACATGAGCGCGGTGCACATGGATGCTTTGTACATTCAGTGGAACTTCCGGCAGTCCACCAAGCATCTGTTCCAGTTCCCATAATTTTTCGGCCAGCGCACGCTTGTTGGCCGCATCCATAACCATTGCAGCCGCCTGGCGTGTCCGCAGCCAATCACCATCCTGGGAGGTGCGGCAGACCAGTATCATCCACAGATCATTATAAGTAAGGGTAATTTTGTTGCCCCAGCGGTCTTCAAATTCATCGTACAATTCACCACCCAGCGGGCGCAGCATGGTTTTGGCAGTCATATCACTCCGTCCGGCGAGTATTTATCCCGGTATGTTGTAGGGTAACATCATTCTTACCGCATTATAACGGGACTTAACTCCCTGGAAGCATAAGAAATTTGTGACAACTCCCTGTTGGTGACTTTCATTTGATTTAATAACCTCTTAATTTGCAATTTTCAATGCATTGCCATAAAATCCAGTCAAAATTACTTCAATCCATATTGAAATTAAAATTGTCTGTGTCGGCAAAATTCCGCGAAGTTATGCGACCAATTTAGTCAACAAGTTCAAATCAGAATGAACATCTGGTCGCTAAAACTGATCGCTTAATTACAGGATAACCTATGAAGAAACAGGTGCTTATCCTCTGCACTGCTAATTCAGCACGTTCACAAATGGCTGAAGGTCTACTGCGACTGCTCGCCGGTGATCGTTTTGAAGTCTACAGCGCAGGCGCAAAACCATCAGTTGTCAACCCGCTGGCAATCGAAGCAATGGCAGGACGTGGGATAGACATCAGCGACCAGCGCTCTAAAAATCTGAGCGAATTTCTGGATCACTCATTTGATTATGTCATTACAGTCTGCGATAACGCCGCCGAAAGCTGACCGGTTTTTCCCGGTAAAGCCGAACGGATTCACTGGAGTCTACCCGATCCAGCAGCAGTTGAAGGCACAGATGTGGAGAAAATGGCCTTTTTCGCGCAGGTGCGTGATGATCTGGAGTCACGTTTCCGGCAGTGGCTTGGTGAATTAGAAATTGTTTGATCATCGTAGACACAACATCAGGACAGGCATAATTTGAACCAGGTATTACTACGGCGTGCTGGGGCAGAGATGATCGGCACCTACGGATTGGTGACGGCTGGCTGCGGCGCGATCATGGTCAACGAGCAAACCGGAGCGTTAGGACACCTCGGTATCGCTTTGACCTTTGGCCTCATCATACTGGCGATGATCGCAGCCACCGGGCATATTTCCGGCGCACATTTCAACCCGGCGGTGACAGTAGCATTCGCCTTAACCCGACACTTCTCATGGCGGGACGTTCCGTTTTATGTTGGTGGGCAAATCACAGGTGCGGTGCTCGGCACGATTACGCTACGGTTGCTCCTGGGTGATATGGCTAACCTGGGTGCTACGCTGCCTGCCGGGAGCGCTAGTCAGTCCTTCGGGATGGAAATTCTGCTGTCTGCTCTCCTAATGTTTGTCATCATTTCAGTAGCGACAGACTCTGCACGTGCAGTTGGCGCTCCCGCTGCCATCGCCATCGGCTTCACCGTCGCCCTAGATGCGCTGTGGGGTGGACCCATCAGCGGTGCGTCGATGAACCCGGCACGGTCATTCGGCCCGGCGCTGGTAGCGGGTATGTGGGCTGACCATTGGATTTACTGGCTTGGCCCGTTAATTGGCACAGCTTTAGGCGCATTCCTATACGAATTTCTGCGCGGCGAAAAACCAGCCGTCTAGATTATGCTTTCCACCAGGGCTGCGCCTTCAGCACACTGTCGGAGGTAATATTCTGCGCGGCCATATAGGCACGTTTGGCGAGGCGGCGATTCTGCTGCTCATGAATTTCGCGTACATGGTCAATTTTTTCTCGCACAGCAACATCTAGCCAAAGCTTGCCCTTCTGCGCCGTCGCCAGGCTGCCCGCCCCATAGCTGCCGGTGATTGTATCATCCTCCCAGGGTGGATTGGCAATCAATGCACCGCCTTCGATCCAATCCATATAATAGTTAGGTGTGCTGATGAACACAGTTTCATCTACTACCCGCTGCATTTTGCACAGGTCAGGACAGAGATGAAGCATATATGATGTTTCCAATTCACCAGCATGACCCATACCCCCAATGGCGGATTGACGATAGGCATCCAACGCGGGGGCGCCAAGATGCCCAGAGGTATGCAGCCAGGTTGTTGCGGCAAAGATGCCCCGGAAGCGTTCACCCGCATATTTGACAGCGTTGTGCAGGAATGAAGAATTGCCGCCATGTCCGCTCATCAGATAAAAACGGTCTGCACCGCGCTGGTGCAAATGGCCCATAATCGCCAGCATAAAATCCTCAAAAATACGCCCGCTCATGTTGAATGTTCCAGCGAAAGCACTCCGGTGCATACTCACGCCATAAGGCAGCACGGGCAGCGTTTCAGCTTCGCCTGGTATCTGCTCAGTAATACCATTTGCAATCGCACCAATGATGACAGTATCTGTATGCATGGGCAGATGATAGCCATGCTGTTCGGTATGGCCGCAGGGGATAAGTATCACACGCTCCGAGGTGGCAACTGGTATGGATAGGTCGCGTGTTGTGTCTCGCGTTAGCCGGATTTGTGTGACTCCCGATACGGGTAATGTTTCATCACCCGCATGAACAAGATAGAGTCGAGTGAATCCTTCTTCACGGGGGGCGCTGAAAATCGCAGCAACAACCCTCCGCAGCAGTTCATTTAATACTGGCACCACACTCCCGACCCAACCATACGGAAGCGTGGGCAGAAGGCATAAGCTATCCGTGCCAATCCCGCCAGCAATATCATCCAGGTTATAACCGCCTCCTAAAGGTAAGACCAGCGGAAGCTCACGCGGGAGCGCAGCCACTTCCGGCCAGGTGAGTTCCTCATAACGGATAATGCGCGTCATAATTCTCTCCGAGAATACGCTATTTTCGCTCAATCATAACGAGGGCTACCCAAATATGCAGTAGTTCGACATCTTAATGGGTCAGTATAATTGGGGAATGATTCCAGATTTATCATCAATTGAGGACGGGGCTGTGAACTCAACGATAGTCGTGGAGATGGTATTGAGTATTGGGTTATTTGTACTAGGAATAGTAATTGTCATTGGAACACTGCTTTCCGCCATACGCACAATTGTACTGCCGCGAGGTGTGAATACGGTTATTACACGCTATGTCTTCCGTTACACTTTCCGCCTGTTTCAAATGTTCACTAAAAAAGCCACGTCTTATGAACAAAGAGATCACATCATGGCACTTTATGCACCAGTTGCGCTGCTTGCGCTGCCGGTTGTCTGGGTTGTGCTAATCGCTATTGCTTATACATTTATCTTCCGTGCGCTGGGAACATCAACATGGTACGATTCGTTTCGATTGAGCGGGTCGTCGCTACTCACACTGGGCTTTGCCAGTGCTGATGATCTTCCCCGAACCATCTTCATCTTTTCGGAAGCGACACTTGGATTAGGTCTGGTAGCGCTAATGCTGGCCTACCTGCCTACCATATATGCTGCATTCTCCCGGCGGGAAACATTAGTGACGATGCTGGAAGTACGGGCCGATTCACCCCCTTCCGCTGTTACCATGATTACCCGTGCTCAAGGGATTCGCGGACTAAATTATCTCAGCGAATTATGGGAATCCTGGGAAGTATGGTTCGCTGACATTGACGAATCGCATACCTCGCTGGCGGCGATCAACTGGTTTCGCTCGCCTCAACCTGATCGCTCGTGGATTACAGCCGCAGGGGCAGTATTGGATGCTGCTGCACTGATGAGTTCAGCAGTAGACATACCACGCACGCCAGAAGCACAGTTATGTATCCGGGCTGGATTTGTCGCTCTTCGTCATATCTGCGATTTTTTCCGAATCCCCTATCACCCCGATCCTCACTTCCCCAATCAACCGATCAGTATCACCCGCGAGGAATTTGAAGATGCCTGCGACGAAATGGCGACAGCAGGCGTACCCATCAAGGCTGACCGTGAGCAGGCATGGCAGGACTTCGCCGGATGGCGTGTCAATTATGACACCGTGCTGCTGGCGCTGGCTGAATTGACAATGGCACCTTACGCACCGTGGTCATCTGACCGGGGAATCCAACGCGACCCGCTGACAAAGCTGGGCAAAACGAAACGAAAGCAGGAGTTTGGCCTCTAATTCGCGGTTGCTCATGACTGACCGCTCGGAAAAGAATCACCGTTTTTGCAAAGTCATCTTCAGGCCGTATTTGGCTCTCAAAGTGATGAGTGGTTCAGGCTCAACCAGATGGCCTGGCTGAAGCACCAGACGATAGCGGCTGGCAATCGCCGCCAGCAAAAGCTGAGCCTCCATCATGGCGAACGAGATGCCGATACAGATGCGTGGCCCGCCTCCAAAAGGAAGATAACTGTATTTCGGGATGCGCTCCTCATATCCCGCTGCGAAGCGCTCTGGCAAAAAGCACTCTGGCTGCTCGAACCAACGCGCATCCCGATGGATAAGATAGGGCAAGATAAAAATTGGCACGCCTTTTTTCACGGTATAGCCACCTATTTCCACATCTGCTACCGCCTCTCGTCCGAAGCCCCACGCAGGCGGATAGAGCCGCATGGACTCGCGGATGACCATCGCTGTATAGGGCAACTGCTGCAAAGCGCTCAGCGTCGGTACCTGCCCGCCCAATACTGTATCCAGTTCATCATGAAGTCTGGCCTCTGCATCCGGGTTTTGCGACAGGAGATACCACGTCCAGATGAGGTTATTGGCGGTGGTTTCATGTCCGGCGAGAAAGATGGTCATGGCTTCGTTACGCACCTGGCGATCAGTCATACCAGCGCCATCCTCGTCCTGTGCCAGCAGCAGCATCGAAAGCAGGTCACCCCGATCTTCTTTAGTGTTACGACGTTGATTAATCACATTGGTCAGCACTCTGTCCAGCACCCGAATTGCGGCTACCTCGCGCCGGTTGGAAGGTGTTGGTATCCACTGCGGCAGCGGCGGAATCAGGGAATTGAATTTTGCGTTTGAGGTTTCCTGAATGATCTCCATTGCCTCGTAAACATCCGCTGCCGCAGCAGTCACATCAGCATCAAAAAGCGTTTTGGCGACAATCACCAGCGTCAGCTTCATCATGTCATGGTCAATAGAGCGAATCTGTCCATCGCCCCACTCATTGATGATACGGCACGTCTGTTCCACCATCACCTGTGCATAGTTTTCGATACGTTTGCTGTGAAAAGCGGGCTGTGCCAGGCGACGCTGTCGTTTCCAGAATTCGCCATCACTGGTAATTAATCCATCGCCCAGAAATCGCCCTAAAATCAACTTGCTCAGACGGGGTTTGATATATTTTTTGGCATCTGTCACCAATACCTGATGAATGTCATGTGGATTGCTCAGAATTACCGCCGGAAATGGGCCAAACCGAAACTGCACCACATCACCATAATCCCGGACGGCGCTGGCAAGAAAGCCCAATCGGTCACGGGTGTAATCTTTCATCACGCCTAGCAACGGATGACCTTTGGGTTCAGGTGGATAATCTGTCGCCATATCTGCATACCTTTACCACTGTTAAATTATGCTATCTTACGACAAAAAATCTCAAAACAGATTAAATTCCTGCTAAAAGGATTGAGCCATTGTATACTACTGTACAGATGTATAGTTGCTACAAAACAGGCTCAGATGATGAAAATTGACCGACGGAAACAGCGTACCCGCGCTTTATTACGGGATGCATTAATTGCCCTGATCCTCGAAAAAGGCTATGACGCTGTAACGGTGCAGGAAATCACCGACCGCGCTAACCTGGGTCGAGCGACTTTTTATCTGCACTATAATGACAAGGATGATTTATTGCTTAATATGATGGAGGAAATACAGGGTGATCTGTTGAAAGAGGCCAAAGCGCCCGTTGAAGGTGATGCTATCACCGCATCGCCCACCTTTCTGGCGTTCAAACATGCAGAAGATAACGCCGATTTTTACCGCGCTATTCTGGGCAAGAGTGGGTTGGATGGCGTACTGATGCGCTACCGCAAAGCCTCAGCCACACAGCTTCAGGCATGGATGTCACCGCTGCTGCCACCCGGCAGTACCACTATTCCGCTGGAAATTCTGTCAAATTATCTGATTGGCGCATTCGATGCACTGGTATTATGGTGGCTGGAAAATGACCGCCCCTATCCCGCGGAAGAAATGGCACAGATTTTCCAGCAGCTTATCAAGAGCGGCGTAGAGGGAACACTTAATACCGCACCTGCATTGGATTTTCAGCCAAGATAAGCAGAGATGATGCGGGCATCCTGACGCAGACTGGATGCTACGCCCTCGCCCGCAATTGTGCCGCGTTCCAGTACATAAGTGTAATCGGCAATGCCTAATGCTTTGCGGGCGTTCTGCTCCACCAGCAGAATGGGGATACCCTGTGCTTTGATGTCTGCGATCAGATTGAATACTTCATTGACCAGCAGCGGCGCGAGTCCCATGCTTGGCTCATCCAGCATCAACAGGCGCGGCTGGGCCATCAGCGCCCGCCCCACAGCAAGCATTTGCTGCTCACCACCGCTGAGTGAACCAGCCTTTTGGTGACGGCGCTCATTCAAACGAATGAAGCGACGAAAAATATTCTGTAAATCCGATTCAACCTCATCCCGATCATTTCGCAAATATGCACCCAGCATCAGGTTTTCCAGAACAGTCATCGTCGCCACAATCTGCCGACCTTCTGGTACCTGCACCAATCCTGCTGCTGTCACCCGATCTGATCGCCACCCGGTGATGTCTTTGCCATCAAAAGTAATCTTCCCGCGCGTCGGCTTCAGTAAACCACTCATGGTATTGAGTGTGGTGCTGTTGCCCGCGCCATTCGCCCCGATCAGGCTGACAACCTGGCCCTGATCGACCTGAAACGAAAGACCACGCAGCGCCTTGATAGCGCCGTAGCTGGCGTGCAAATCGTGAACTTCAAGCAGCGGCATCGGTCAGGTTTCCTCTTGTCCCAGGTAAGCTTCGATCACCTGCGGATTATTTTTAATCTCGTCGGGTGTGCCGTGCGCGATCATCTGCCCAAAGTTCAGCACATACACTTCGTCGCATACCTGGTGAATCAACGACATATCATGTTCAATCACCAGCACGGTGATGCCATCCCGCTGCAACTGGAGAATGTGCTCGCCAAGCTGTTCCGTTTCAACCGGGTTCATTCCTGCTGTCGGCTCATCAAGCAGCATCAAGGTCGGCTTGGTCGCCAGCGCCCGCGCCATTTCCAGCCGCCGCTGGTCGCCATAAGGCAAACCACCCGCCTGTGCCTCCGCCAGCGCTTCCAGCCCAAAGCGCCGCAGCAGTTCCAGCGCCCGTTCACGCAAACTGCGCTCTTCACGGCGGTAACGTGGCGAAAAAAACAATGCATCCAGCACATTTGCATGTCCGCGTCCGTGCTGGCTGATGAGCAAATTTTCGAGGGCGGTGATCTCGCCAAAAAGTCGAATATTCTGGTAGGTGCGGGCAATACCTAAACGGCTGATCTGATGCGGCGGGGCGTAGTGAATATCATGATTCTGAAAGCGAATTGTTCCGCTGGTCGGGTGGTCGAGGCCGCTGATGTTATTGATAAGCGTGGTTTTTCCTGCGCCATTCGGCCCAATCAGACCGATGACCTTCCCGGCTGGCACGCTCATCTTGACGCCATTGAGCGCCTGCAATCCACCAAACTGCCGCGACACACCCTGAAGATCAAGCATAGTTTACCGAAATCCAACGATAAGACCGAGGATACCTGCCAGAATAAACACTACGCCCTGTGTTTGGATCAGCGCTTCCCATTCGCGCGTGCGCCTTAGAATCTTGCCAAATAACAGGGCATCATATTCGTACAGGCGGAAAGCCATATCGCGCTCAAATAAACACATCGCCCCAAGTGCGATCAACAGAATTGCAGCAATCAGAACCATGAAAATGCCTCACTTGATTACAGTACACTATGCTCCATCATAACACCGCCTCAACACGATGAGGACAAAGAAATTTTACCGATTACACATCAGGCTGTATTCCTGGTTTAGGAGAACTTTCGCCGCGCAGACGGCGCCACAAACGCGCCCAACCCACCGGATTCACCAATCCACCAGGCAGATAAACGATCACCAGCAGCAAGATCGCGCCGTTAATGATGCCACGCAGATCACGGAAATCACGCAAAATTTCCGGCAGCGCTGTCAACACAAAGCCGCCAACAATCGGCCCGGCAAATGTCGTCGTCCCGCCGAGAACGGCAAAGGCCAGAATATCCACTGCCTGGCTAAAACCATAATCGCCGGGGCTGATAGTGCGTGTCAAATGGGCTTTGAGGACGCCTGCACCTGCTGCCAGCACCGCACTCATGATGAATACCATATTTTTGGTATAGACGACATTGATGCCCATATTGGCAGCCGCCTGTTCATCCTGTCGAATAGCCGCCATAGCACGCCCGAACCGGGAGCGGTGCAGCCGCATAATAAAGTAGGCTGTGATCACCAGAAACAATATGAGGTGCCAGGTTTGTGCTACCTTGGGAATGCCGGTGATACCAAGCGCACCCTTCGTCAGCTTGACCTGTTCACCAACCAGTGAACTGACTAATGGGTCGAAATTGAGAATCAAAATGCGCACAACTTCGCCAAAACCAATCGTGGCAATCGCCAGATAAATATCACGCAGTCGCAGTACGGGCAGACCAATCGGTAGAGCCAACACCCCCGCCAGCAGCATCCCACCGATCAGGCCAATCCACAGCGGCAGATCATAATTCTGCGTTAAAACCACGCCGGTATACGCGCCAATTGCCATGAAACCCGCATTTGCCAGCGAGAACATACCTGTATAAAGTGTTAAATAAATACTCAGGCCGAGGATGGCATTGATCAGCATAAACTGAAGGACAGGTTCGGTGATACCAACAGCGCGTAAGATGTCCACACCTAAGCTCGATTCTGCTGTGCCTGCCCTACCAAACCCTGTGGACGAAACAGCAGGATGAGGAACAGCAGCGTGAAAACAAAAGCATCGCGGTAATTACTACCACCAGCGGCAATACTGAATACTTCCAGCGCCGCGACCAGAAATCCTCCGACAACCGCTCCCTGGATATTACCCAGACCACCCAGCACGATAACGGTCAGACCTTTGAGCGCAACTGCATCGCCCATGAAAGGAGTCATCGAATTATAGGCTAACCCATATAATACGCCCGCAGCGCCCGCCAGCGAACCTGCCAGAAAAAAAGTCAGTCGAAAAATACCGCCTACATTGATTCCAAGCAACCCGGCAACCCGCTGATTAAAGGCCACTGCACGCATGGCCTGCCCGGTGCGTGTGCGACTGACAAGGTATTGCAGCACCGCCATCAATGAGAGAGAGACAAGCAAAATGATAATCTGAATAGGTGTAATGCGAAACGGCAGCCCTTCAATTGTTTCGTTAGGAATACTGCCTATCGGAAATCGCTGAATATCCGAGCCAAAAATGCTGCGATGCTGGGCAATACTGACCAGCAAAATTGATGCACCGATGCTGCTGATGAGCTGCGAAATACGCGGAGCATTACGGCGGCGCAAGGGTGCGAATGCGACTATATCCAGTAGTACACTAATCAATCCGGCTCCGAGCATGGCAACCGGGATCGCCAGCCAGACCGAAAGATTCAGCTTCAATACCACCATCAGGCCGATGAAAGCGCCCCACATAAAAACAGCGCTGTGCGCTAAATTCAAAACGCCGAGGACGCTGAAAACCAGCGCATAGCCAAGCGCGAACAGGCTGTAAACACCACCGAGCCAGACTGCGTTAACAATTTGCTGCGTAACATTCATTGAAGGTATTTTCGCAAACTAGCAGGGGCAAACTGAGGATTCACCCCTGCGAAATTTATATCAAGCGACTACGAAGCGGGAGTCGCTTCCGGTTCGGCCATATCACCGCCCACCGCCACTGCCAGGGGGACAAATTTCCCTTCAACCACAATCTGCGCGATTGGGTCGTGCGCTGGTTCCTGCCCATTAAAGCTGAAGACGCCCAGCGGACTATCAAAATCAGCGATAGTCAGCAGTGCATCGCGGACAGCCGTGCGGTCTGCCGAATTGCCGCAGCGGATAGCAGTTGCCATCAGCCAGGCGCCCGTATAGGCCTGCGCCGCGAACTGGTCAGGCGATGAACCTTCAAATTTGGCTTCGTAGGCTTCCACAAATGCCACACTGCTGTCACTGGGGTCAGGATTGCCATAATTCCAGGCGCCGCCGACAATCAGCCCTTCCGAATCGGCACCGCTATCGCGCAGCACTGCCGGGGAGTTAAAGCCATTGCCGCCAATGATCGGGCCATCATAACCCAGCGCGCGTGCCTGAATAATGATCTGAGTGGCTTCTGCTGCCAGCGCTGAAACAACCAATGCATCCGGTTCGGCGCCAATCAGGTTGGTCAACTGTGCGTTGAAGTCCACATCACCTTTAGCAAAGGTTTCTTCGCCTGTGATTTCAACACCGTTGTCAATCAAAGCCTGTTTGAAAACTTCGTAGCCGGAAACCGTAAAATCATCATCATTCCCATAAAAAACACCGACCCTGTTCAAGCCAAGTGTTTCTTTAGCCTGAGCAATCGTGCCAGGAATGACCGCTGCTTCTGGCAGGCTGTTACGGAAGACAAAATCGCCCATCTCCGTGATACCGCTGGCGGTATTGCTCACGCCGAGGACGACCGTGCCATTCTCCTGGGCGATAGGGTCAGCGCCAAAGGCTTCTGATGAAAGTGTGGGGCCAATCACAGCAGTGACCTGATCTTCTTCCACCAGCTTGGTCATAGCATTAATCGCCTGGTCGCGGTTACCTGCCGAATCCTCAAAAATCACGTTTAGATTCGTGCCTTCGCCGAGATACTGCGAAGCGTTGATTTCCTCAACCGCCAGCTCAACTGCGTTGCGCTGCGCCGTGCCATAAACAGATGCGGCTTCACTCAGAGCAAAAATCGCGCCGAGTGTAACAGTTTCAGGCAGCGCGTCCGGTGAAGGGCACGCGTCCCAGGAACCGATCAGCGGTTCTTCCATCTCCTCCTGGGCGAAGACCGCCATAGGGAGAGACAGGCTGCACAGCATCAACAGACAAAAAAGACGAGTTAATTTCAAACGCATGGTATCAACTCCTCTAACCCAAAAATTAGTTTTACCGGAGGCGATTCTAGCGCACAATATCAGCGTAAGCAAAAGCGTTATTCAAGCGGTAAATCCGGGTTATTACCCCACTCTTTCCAACTGCCATCATACATCGCGCCGCTTTCGATACCTGCCATCTTCAGCGCCAGCAGGCCATAGCTGGCGCTGACACCGCCGTTGCAATAGACAATTACCTCCGGCGTATTAGCCGTGATACCCAGTTCGGCAAATTTCACTTTCAGCACTTCAGGCGGCAGCATCGTCCCATCGGCTTGCAGCAAATCGTGACGCGAACGATTGACCGCGCCGGGGATATGCCCCTTCCGTTCCGCCCGCGATGCCTCGCCATTAAACTCCGCCGGAGAGCGCACATCAAGCAGACGAGTACTGCTATTGAGTTTATCTAAAACCTGTTCTACATTGCGATAAATCGCCGGATTACGCTTTGGAGTGAAAATTGCCGGCTCAGGCTGCGGAATGTCAGCCGTTACTGGACGATTTTCAGCCACCCACTTATTCCATCCGCCGTCTAATACAACAGCACGACTGTGACCATAATAATTTAATGACCACCATAACCGTGCGGCCATCATCCCACCCGCATCATCATACGCAACAACCAGCGTATCCGATCCAACGCCGATGCGGCTCATCACAGCAGCATAACGTTCCGGTTTGGCAATTTGTGCATGGCGTGGGTCATCTGGATCGGTGATCTCATGCACCCAATCGACAAAAACTGCGCCGGGAATATGGCTCGTCAGGTAATCAGGATGATGGTTGAAATAATGGGGCGGCGGCTCGGTAGCGGGGGCGACATGACCGCGAATATCAACAATTCGCAGATTCGAGTCATGCAAGTGAGCAGCCAGCCAATCAGTTGAAACCAGTAGATGTTGTTCGGCCATGTTGTCCTCAAGAGAAGGGAATATACACAGCCAATGGTAGCGAAAGGCAAAAAATTGGCTACCGAGGCAAAAGAAAGGAGAGGATTTTACGCCTCTCCACTGTTGTAGTGTTATGCTATGAACCTTCAGGCGTCGGTGTGGGAGGTGGCTCCGGCCAGGTGAAGCGGCATTCACTGCTGCCAGCCCGCGCTACGGTGTTGCAGCGGGTAATCACATTGCCTTTGTAACGTACCTCGAAAGTGTCAAGTGCTGCGCCGTCTCTGCTTTCCTTCCGCCAGAAATACAAAGTCTGATCGATCAGATTTTCCTGCCAGTAATTATTTGGACACTGCGGAGGGCGTGGTGTCTGTTTACCCTGGGTCGCCAAACGGGCACATGCGCCTGCTGGCACAGTATCTCTGCTGATACGCTCGGCATTAAAATCATCTCCACCGCCATCTACACCCCGAATGAACTTAAGGTCAGCAACATTCAGATCATAATCGCCAGTGTTTACCATCTGGAAGGCAGAATCATTGTAGATAAGCAGCACTTCTGCATGATTCTCACCAAAAACCAGACTACTGGCCGTGCCGCCTGGCAGCCCGCCGTTAAGCAATATCATCCCCGCGCCACCCGCAACAACCAGCAGCAGAAGCAGCAGGAGGATTGGGCTGCGGCTTTTACGCTTGCTGGCCATGCTTGATGTGGGTGCAGCGCCCGGTCTGGTCGTAGGTGCTTTTGTATCGACTTTATGCACCTCAGCCTGAGCAGGAGTTTCAGAGAGTGTCCAGCTTTCAACCACCGACTTGGTAGATGAGACTGCTGCGGGTTTCGGCAGGACGGGTTCGGGGACGCTGGCGCTGGTTGGGGCAACGATATTTTCTGCACCACCGTCGAGCAGGCCATAACCTTTTTTAATGGCATTGACAAATTCTTTAGCGCTGCGGTGCCGTTTTTCCGGCTCTTTTTCCAGCGCCTTCAACACCTCCCGCTCAACTGCTTCGGGGATGGTCTTGTTCAGGGAGCGCGGCGGCGGCGGCGGGTCGCTGATATGACTCAGTGCAATTTCCATCGGCGACTCGCCGGTGAAAGGTGTATCACCAGCCAGAATTTCATAAAAAATGATGCCCAGCGAATAAATGTCGCTCTGGGCGATAGCTTTGTTGGAAGAAATAGCCTGCTCTGGCGCGATATAACGCGGTGTACCGAAGGCTGTCCCCATCGTTGTCTCAACTGATGTCCGCAGCACCAGCCCAAAATCAGTCAGTATCGCCTTATCATCATCATCCAGCAGAATGTTTGAGGGCTTGATGTCACGATGGACAACCTCAGCGGCGTGTGCGGCATCCAGCGCAGAAGCAACCTGCTCCATAATACGGATGGCGCGTTTGACGTCCATCTTTTGACCGGCTTTTTTCAGGCGTTTGAGTTCCTGTGACAAATCTTTGCCTTTCACCAGCTTCATGGCAAGGAAATACACCCCTTCCTGTTCGCCATACTGGTAAATAGTAATGATGTTGTCATGTTCCAATGCTGCAACAGCACGGGCTTCACGCTGGAAACGCTTAGTCAGCGTTTTGTCGTCGCCAATTTCTTCCTGCGCCAATACTTTGACGGCAGCCTGACGCTGAAGTTTGTAATCCATGCCCTTATATATCTTCGCCATACCGCCGGTGGCGAGGACACTGGTTAACCGGTAATCGCCAAGCTGTTTGCCGATCAACGGGTCTTTGTCCTGGTTGGTTTCAGTGCCGGTTGCCGGTTTCTTCGTCACAGCCATATTTCCTTGCCAATCCGTGTGGTTATCCTGAATCTAAATCGTATTATAATTCCGCGCCACCTTTCAAAAACTTAACAGGTTACGAATTTTATATTAAGGTGGCTGAAGATCATGAAAAAGCAAAGAAAAACGGCTGGGGTATCACACCTTCCAGCCGCTCACCAACCCTAGCACCACGTTACTTGTCGCTGTCGATGTCCGGGATAAGGCCAATCTGAATCGCCTCGTCCAGCGTAACTTCCTTACGACCGCTGCCTTTGTTTACCATCTCGGCCACTTTGTCGAGGTCGAACAGGTCATCAGCATCCGCAGAATCCAGATCACCGAGATGATCAAAAATGCTCATATCGAGGTTCTGAATTGGGTCAAGACGCAGCGGTTCCGGCTCTGCCGCTTTGATCTCAGGCCGTACCAGCATCGGTTCAACTTTTTCTGCTTCACTGGTTTCACGCTGTTTCTTCGGCAAAAGTGGTGCCGCAGCGGGCTGTGGGCGTTCAATCACAAAAGCCGAAGCACCCAGCAGAGCGATCAAATCCTGCACAGCGCGGCGGCCATAGCTGTTGACAACCCCAAACTGGCGGGAACCAGCCTGTCCATCAAAAACCGCGCACAGAAAATAATGAAGGCCTACTGAAAAGACAAAAACGTCTTTTTCTTCGCCATCATAAAACTGAATATTCTGTGCCTGGCCGCCTGTCAGCACCGACATTTCAATGGTAGTCGTTACCATCGGCATCAGTGCATTGGTGAGTTGGTCGCGGTCAAGATAACCAGGTGCACCATCCTCAACCAGAATATCGCCTTTGCGCGTGGTCAGGAGCATTGCCATCGCGCCAACATCGACCAGTAAGCGTTTGACAATTTTGCGGGCATTTTCCACATCAATCCCTGGTACTGGCCCATGATCGATAGAGTCAGCCGCCGCATGAGGTATTGTCAGCGCTTCAAAGATATTGGTTTTATCGAGCGCTGCCATAATAACACGATAAAACTGATGGACATCAACCGGGCGATGCATATAAACAAAAGGCGACTCAGACAATGTTTCCTGGTCAAGCTCCTCTGGATCATCCACATCAGCCAGGATGATAACAGCCGTATCGGGCGATAGCTGTTTGACACGCAAAGCCAGCTCCAGCCCTTGCATGTCGTCAAAAAGTTCCCAGGCAGTTACCAGCAGCGTCGCCCCGCCACGCTGAATTTCTTCTAAAGCTTCCGTACCCTGAGGGACATCAACCTGCACAGCGGCGCGAGCGAGCAAATCAACCGCCCCACGCACAATGCGAGCAATCGTCCAGGTGGGGTCTACGGTAATGATACGCGGCAGAGAAGCCATGTTTGATCGACACGCAGACAACGGTTATGTCAGGCGTGCCTTCACTCCTTTCCAGATACGAAACATTTCGTCGGGCGCAAAAACATCAACACCCACGCCAGGAGCCAGATGTATTCAACATTATACTGCAATTCATAGGTGTGTTAGGCTTGACGTTGAGCGCTTGAATTAAGACTTTATACCTATTAAAAGACCGGGTTCAGGATAGATAAACGCATTGGTTCCATCATCTGAAACGACAACTGTCCGCTGTGCGGCAGTCCATAATAACGCACTGCATAGCGGCTCCGGCGCGCTCTTTCATATAATGCTTCATCCGCCAGGAAAGCATAAAACCAGCGCCACATGCTTCCACTGGTGAGCGTGGCACGTTCCGCAAACGAAAGATTATCCATTATTTCCAGCGGTGGCAGCATTTCCTGCTGTGTCACAGCCACGCTCAGACGTTCCCATGCAAGCTGTTTTTGCTGCGGCGTAACGCCCTGCTGCAAAGATGCTTTTATCAGGGCATCAAACTCCGTATCAGGCATAACCATGTGCCACCTCTTGCGGCCAGTCGATCACATCCAGCCGCCGCCGCAGATTTTCGCGGGCATAATACAAACGGCTTTTGATTGTGCCGACCGGACATTCCAGAACTTCAGCAATTTCGTCGAGGCTGAGTCCGTTCAGATAATGTAAAACCACCACTACCCGCTGATTAAAATTCAATTCCCGGACTGCATTCCTCACTTTTTCCTGCATCTCAGTATGTTCAGCCACCTGATCGGGCGAAAGCCACATCGGGCTTATCAGCCGGTCAACCACTGCCTCCAGCGACACACGACGCTTCTTTTGCCGTGACAGCCAGGTATAGCTGAGATTGACAGTTACCCGATACAACCAGGGCGCGAGTGGTAAGTTAGTATCAATCCGGTTAGCGTAACGATGAATTTTTAAAAAACAATCCTGTGCAATATCTTCAGCCACTGCGCTGTCCTGAGTGATGACTACCGCTGCGCGAAACACCTGAGCATAATAACGGTCAAATAAGGCTCCCAACGCGCTCAAATCACTGGCACGGACGCGCTCGATAAGCTGTGCATCACTGGGTTCTGTCTCGGTGATTGACATAACATCCGAAACTCCGTTTTGCATTGCCACATTTATAGCGACAACGTTACAGGCGAATTTGGATACTGTAACACTGCATCAACAATTCGACAAATTAACGCGAGATTACCCTAATAAGGGACAGGCGAACCCATCCCCTAGACAATGATTTAAACCGGCGCGATACGCCACCCCTGCGGCAGCAGCGCCACACCAATCACCACCAGCGCTAACACTGCCAGTACGATGAGCAGGCCGTTACGATAGCGTATTTGCGAGTCACCATTTTTCCAGCGGTTATGCATGTGCGACAGAGCCACCGCGACAGTCATCACCACAGCATGTTCCCACCAGTAGCGAATCCCGAATGTACCCGTATTGCTGCCCAGCACTAGCAGGAAAATAATGCCGATCAGCCATTGCAGCGAGGTCAGCCCGCTGAATGCCAGCATGATGCGGCGCGCCAGCGAGTCATATTCCATATTTTGCGCCAGCCCAAGTCCGAATTTGATGACAGCGGCCACCGCGGCGATTACGACTAACCACCGTACCAGCGAATGTGTATGGCGCAGCGCTGTCACCAGCCCGCTGCCACCAGATGCAGGCGCAGGCGCAACTGATTCACTGTTGACTGCTTCTTCCGTTGCATTAACATCCGGTTCTGCTGTCGTATCCTGCGCCAGTGTAAAGTTGAAAGTCAGCAGCAGGAGCAGTACGACAACGAGCAAACCATTCCATAATAATTTCACCATCTTTTCCTCCCTTTGTGGATTTGCCCTGATTATGGACAACTCCGCGCAAAACACCAACACACCAATTTCAAAGATCAGGGTCTTTTTATTGCGTCATTCTTACGGCTTTTGTGGATAATAAAAAGGTCAGCAGCGATGCTGATGTAGCCGAGAAGGAGTAATAAATGGCTTCAGAACTGATGACAAAATACCCCACGCAGCAGGACATTGGCGCACAAATTGACGACCAGATTGCTGAACGTGTGAAAACCATTCGTGCTTTGCAGCAGCAGGCCGGTGAACTGGCAGTCGAAATCGACGCCATCAAGTTGGAACTGCGCGATTTACTGGAACACAAAGGTTCCAACTGGACGGATGATGAAGGGTACGCCCGCATCATTTCCGAAGGGCTGCGTACTGCTTACGAGACCCGGATGCTGGATGACCTGATTCTGAAAAATCCGCTCCAATATGGCTGGCTGAAGGATTATCGTAAGGAAACGCTCGTGCGAGGCGGCGTACAGGTCAGGTAGCCACAGAATTGTATCCATGATGAGGCCGGGGTAACTTGGCCTCTTTTGATTCTAGCGTTGAGTAATCGTCAGGCAAACGCGTGAGGAAAATCCCTTTAAGTGGGCTATTATGAACAGATGAATGAGTGAGGTGATTTTTCTCATGGCAAAATTCCGCTTCATGCACCTAGGCTGGCGCTGGCCGCTGATGATCGGCTGGCTGCTGGTGGCGGTCATCCTGACGACACAATCCAACCGTCTGCCATTTGTCGGCCTGATAACACAGACCATCGGCAGCACCGAATTTGGCGCCATATTGGGGCATGGCGCATTGTTTGGGCTGTTAGCCGGATTCCTGTATCTGGCGCTGAAAAATCAGATCCGACGGACATTGGCGCTCCCGCTGGCGATGAGCTTTTCACTGGCGCTCGGTACAATCACGGAACTGTTCCAGCGCCGTGTTCCTGACCGCGACTCTGCTCTGGCTGATCTGCTGGCGAACTGGCTCGGCGTATTCGCTGTCGCCTTCGTGATCGTGTATCTGTGGGAACTGCGGCGATTAAAAGCCCAAAATGGTTAACAGGAATATTAAATGCTTCGTCAGATCACAGGTATAATGACTTTACTTGTCACTGTTGGAATTGGCTTTTCATTCCTGCCATCGACAAATTTTTTTGTCCTTTCAGAGGAAGCCACCTTACCGCCAATTGGTTGGCCGACACAAATTCCTACCTCAACCCCACGATTGACAGTATTGGAGCAAGCCACTTACGACGATTCTATGCAGAATTTTGGATTCTATCATCCGAGATTAGAGCAGATAGCTTATTATCAGGCAACCCATCCCTCAAGTATTTTCTCAATCGAAACAGCCAATTATATCGACCAGAATGGCATTCAATATTTCGCTGTCGCAGCACCAACTGAGGGTTTAGTTTTTAACCATTCACTGTTGCTGTTCGCAAAATCTGCATCACATGTTCAACTGCTTCTGGAAATTTCACAACCGAACATAGGTATGCGAGGATTTGAGGATATTAACCAGAACGGCATAATGGATTTTGTCTATTGGGCAGGAGAATCGGCTCCATGCTGTCCCTTTATTCCGATCATAATAGTTGAAATTCAAGATAATGTGCAGTTAATTGACATCAGCCCGCAAAGCACAGAAGTTATACCCATAGGGCTACTTGATATTGATGAAGATGGCGCATATGAGGTGAAGGGCATGGAATTGTATTTACCACCCTCTCCTGGTGGATGGTCAAGACAATCCTACACGTCATTCGTGCGGTGGTTCAAATGGAACGCTGACCAGTACATTGATGTATCTGCCCAACAAACTGAATATTATGAACGGGAAATTGAGGCTTTATTGGAACAGTATGCTCAATACGAATGTAATTTTAGGGCCATCAAAAGTGATGAACAGGGAATGGGTGAATACGGATGGATATATAAAATCCTCCTGAATTACTATGGTTTAGACAGACTTGAACAGGGTTGGGAACGCTTATTGAATGTATTTAATCTTGAAGCCTGCAATTTGAACAACGCCGACAAACAGGCTTTCAGCCAATTCAAGCAAATGGTTGAGTTAAACAATCCACTACAATGAAAAAGCTTGTAGCTATCCTTCGCCCCCGCACCCGGCGAGGTCTCCTGGCGAGGCTGTTCGCAGTTGCAGCGCTCAGCTTAGGGATGTTCATTTACTTCTGGCTGTTCGCTGATCTACCGTCGATTGACCGTTTGCAGAATGGTCTTGCCCTGCCCTCAACGCGCATCTATGACCGGAACGGGCGGCTGATCTATGAAATCCTGCCGCCGGAAGGAGGCCGTAACAGCGCGATTCCGCTAGCATCGATTCCGCAACATTGCATTGACGCGGTGATCGCCACCGAAGACGCCAATTTTTACGAGCATCCCGGCGTCGATATTGCTGGTATCCTACGCGCCGCCTGGATTAACCTGCGCGGCGGCGAAGTATTGGCTGGCGGCAGCACCATCACGCAGCAGGTCGCCCGTAATCTGCTGCTCGACCCGGAACAGCGTGCCGAACGCACGCCTCGCCGCAAACTGCGCGAGATGATTCTGGCGGTACGTCTGCAAAATGCCTACAGCAAAGATGATGTCTTAGCGCTGTACCTCAACCAATCCTATTTCGGCAATCTGGCCTACGGGATTGATGCCGCCGCCCGCGCCTACTTCGGCAAAAACGCGCCGGAACTCTCGCTGGCAGAGTGTGCGATGCTGGCCGGTTTGCTGCAAACACCCGGCGCAAATGACCCATTCTCCAACATGGACGCCGCGCTGGAACGGCAGGATGTGGCGCTGCGGCTGATGGTGCAGAACGGCAAAATCACGCAGGCGCAGGCCGACGCCGCCAAAACCGACGAGCTTCAATTTGCCCCGAATTACTTTCCGATTTTGGCTCCGCACTTCGTTATGGCCGTCTGGACGCAGCTCAACCGTGATTACCCGGAGCAGATTTTCAACGGTGGGCTGGAAGTCACGACAACTGTTGACCTCAACTGGCAAATGATTGCAGAAGAACTGGCGCGGCAGCAGTTGAATTACCTCAACAATCCTGTCACGCCCGGCAAGCCGCCTGCCGGAGCGCGTAACGCCGCCCTCATCGCGCTTGACCCGTTCACTGGTCAGGTACTCACCTTGCTCGGCAGCCCCGATTATTTTGATGAGTCGATTGATGGTGCCGTCAATGCCGCCCTTGCCCCTCGGCAGCCCGGCAGCGCCCTCAAACCCTTTACCTATGCGGCGGCGATGAACCCAGCGAGACAAAAGCCCTGGACAGCGGCGACAATGGTGATGGACATCGAAACGCCCTTCGTCACGCGCAAACTGCAAAGTTACACCCCGGCCAACTTTGGTCTGGTCGAGCATGGCCCGGTGCTGGCGCGGGAAGCGCTGGCTTCCTCCTTCAACATCCCGGCGGTGGTTGCGCTGGAAGATGTGGGCATTCAAGCGCTGGTGCAGTTGCTGGCGAATGCGGGCGTGGAAACACTCGCAAAGAACACCAGCATCGACCTCGCCATCACCCTCGGCGGCGGCGAAGTGCGCCTCTATGACCTGACGACCGCCTATGGCATCTTCGCCAACGGCGGCCTGCGCGTCCAACCCACACTTATCCTCAATGTGCGCGACCACGACGGCAACACGCTTTACGAATGGAAACCACCGACCAATCAGCCGCGTGTGATTGACGAGCGGGTAGCCTATGTCATCACCGACATTCTGAGTGACAATGCTGCCCGCATTCCCGGTTTCGGTGTGAACAACGCGCTCAATATAGGCCGCCCTGCCGCCGCTAAAACCGGCACGACCACCGACTACCGCGATAATTGGATTGTCGGTTACACGCCCAATCTGGTCGTCGGCGTCTGGATAGGCAACGCCGACAACACGCCGATGGTCGATGTCACCGGTGTTAGCGGCGCTGCTCCCTTATGGAACGCCTTTATGCGGCGGGTGCTGCTCGGCCAACCAGAATTGACATTCAAACAACCGCCGGGAATCATCCGTGCCGAAATCTGTGCGCTGAGCGGCCTGCTGCCAACACCTGCCTGCCAACAGCGGCGAACCGAATTGTTCATCGACGGTACTGTCCCAACTGCATACGACAGCTTTTACCAGACCTTCGTGGTGGACAGCAAAACCGGCGCATTGGCCGACGACAGCACCCCGCCGGAACGCCATCTGGAGCAAGTGTACGTGGTGCTGCCACAGGAAGCGCGTGATTGGGCTGCGCGGAATGGGATTCAAGCACCGCCGCTGGGCGCGATTGTGGGCGAACCAGACAGCGCCGACGGCCTGCGCCTGCTCGAACCTGACCCGTATACGGTGTTCCAGATCAGCCCGATCACCCCGCCGGAGACGCAGCGTTTACGGCTGACGGTGGGCGCACCGCCGGGGACAGAATCGGTGACATACAGCATGAATGGAGAGGTTTTAGGGACGGTGGATGCCGCGCCCTGGGCATTGTGGTGGACGCTGGAACTCGGTGAACACGAGCTGGTCGCCAGCGCTCAACTGACCGACGGCAGCGAACAACTCAGCACGCCGATTTCCTTCACCGTCGTAAACTACGCCCCGCCGGAGGAGCGAGTGAACAACTAGAAATCTAGTAGTGAGATTAGCTTAACTCAAAGTCAACTTGCTATATACCCGTATCATAGATATATAATAAGATGTCTTTATTCTGGTTATATACACAATGCCTCAAAAACGACGATTTTTTAATAGACAGGAAAAACTTGCTCTTTACCTTCTCTCAGACGGTAAATGCGAAATTTGTGGCGTTCCACTTGAACGAGGTTGGCACGCCGATCATATTCAATCATACTCAAAAGCAGGAGAGACGGACATCATAAACGCACAAGCGTTGTGTCCTAAGTGTAATCTCAAGAAAGGAAAAACAATGCGTTCGTCGTATAGTATGCCGACATGGCCTGACCATATTGTACTGCGTGATTGGCAGACTGATGCCCTATTGGAATGGCAAACTGATAGACCATTTAGAAGAGGTAAACCTCAAGACTTTCTGGCAGTTGCTACCCCCGGTGCAGGAAAAACCAGATTTGCTTTACGTTTAGCTCACCAACTCTTTGAAGCTCGAATAATTCAACTTTTATTCATTGTCTGTCCGACTGCACATCTTCGTAGACAATGGGCCGATAAGTCCCATGAGGTAGGAATGCAGATTGACCCCAAATGGGAAAACACCGATGGTACAATTTCAACAGATTACAGAGGAGTCGCTATCACTTACCAATTTCTCGCTAGTGGAGCGAATTCACACATAATCAGAAGATTATGCAGCCGCCAAGATACTTTAGTAATTTTCGATGAAATACACCATGCTGGGGATGAAAAGCCTTGGGGAAATAGATTGCGCGAAGCCTTTGAACCAGCGCGCTATCGACTCTTACTGACTGGTACAGCATTTCGTTCAGATAATCATACTATTCCTTATGTCCGTTACGATCAAAATTACAGTGTTTCGGATTTTACTTATAGTTACAGTGATGCCTTACGAGACGGTGTCTGTCGGCCAGTATTTTTTCCATCCTACGAAGGCAATATGGAATGGCTATCCAGAAAAGGCCAACACGTTTCCGCTACTTTCGCCGATAAGCTAAGTGAAGAACAAGCTGCTGAACGCCTCAAAACTGCGCTAGACCCCAATGGAAACTGGTTAAAGAAAGTCATTACCGAAGCTCATGAGCGATTGATGGAAATTCGAGATGGTGAACATCGTGATGCTGGTGGATTAATCATTGCTATGGACCAACGACATGCAGAACGAATTTCGAAGTTGGTTCACCAAATAACGGGTGAAAGTCCACGATTGGCGATTTCAGATATACCAGACGCCTCTGGTGAGATAGATAGATTTGCTAATGCGAAAAGTTGCTGGATTGTCGCAGTAAAAATGATTAGCGAAGGTGTGGACATTCCACGCCTAAGAGTCCTTGTATATGCAACAAACATCACGAGTGTTTTGTTTTTTAGGCAAGCAGTTGGACGTGTAGTGCGTATGATAAATGGTTTAGAAGAGCAAAGTGCACTCTTTTATATGCCAGCAGAGGAAATTTTGTTAAACTATGCCCACAGTATAAAAGTTGATGTGGATCACTACATTGAAGGCGAAGATGACCCTGCACAAGAGCCTAGAGAACCTCGTAGCGAAAGCGCCGGTCTTGACTCTTTTTACGAAGCTATTGCCTCTGAGGCCATACCCGATGATGTAATCGTTGACCATTTAGCAATCACCCAAGAAGAATTAGACAGAGCCAGAGCATATATCAGAGAGAAAGGCTATAAAGAACGCGGATTCAATGTACCGCCTGAAATTATGGCTCAAATACTGAGGGACTTTTTGGGTGATGCAATAAAGACAACTCCTTCTATTATCTCGGTTGAAGATGCAGCGCCCACCTACAAACGCATAGAAAAGCTGCGGAAGCAGGTTGCAAACTTATGTAATAAATATGCTCTCATGACGAACTTACATTACAGAGATGTGCATACAATGTGGATGAAACAAGGAGGTATGGCACACAGTAAAGCTACCGAACTTGATTTAGCCAAAAAGAAAGAGTGGATACTCAGAAAGATTCGGGAATATGAAGAAAAGCGATAACGGCGACAATCTTGTTTACAATGATCAGATAGTCGAGATGCTTTCACAAGCTATCTATAGAGGAGCGGGGGCGTTAAAATACGTCCCCGAACTTGTAAAAGAGCTGATTGTAGAAAACCGATGGCAAAAAAGATTAATTAGACGGACAGGTGAGGAAAAAATATTTTTGAGTTTCGAGGAGTTCGTCAAAACTGAACCGCTTGAAGGATTAGGAACTGACATAGAAACCTTGCGTAGCTTATGTATCAACGACCCTGAGGTTATGCGTATGATAGATATATTAATAGAAAATTCTTCTACAGATTTAGATAGCAATCCTTATGTCCTCTCAATCCTGAAAAAAACACACCCTGAGTTGGTAGAAAAGGTATTAAACGCAGAAATAACATTGCGGCAGGCAGTAATTGAGGCAGGTTTTCAGGAAAGAAGAACTAGATTACTACCTGCAAATTTGGACGATATGGCTGAAAAAATATTTAATGTTCTAAAACTCGAATGGGGTAAAAATACGCCTGAGGCGTTAGATGAACTCATTAAGCAACTTGCTCGTTATCGTCGTTAAACTCCAAATTTTTCATTGACACCCCCTCCCACTCCCCACCCACAAATAAACGAACTACTCGCCGTCTTGCTGAAGCGGATGCAAAGCATCCTCAACGATAAACTGATCGGGCTATATTTGTATGGGTCGCTGGCGACGGGTGATTTTGACACCGACATCAGCGATATTGACCTGCTGGCTGCCCTTTCCAGCGAAATCACCGAAGCCGAATTTTCCGCGCTTCAGCAGATGCACCTCGACCTGATCGCGGAACATCCGGGGTGGGATGACCGGCTGGAAATTGCTTATTTGACGCTTGACGCCCTGCAAACCTTCAAGACGAAAGTCAGTCCCATCGGCATCATCAGCCCCGGCGAACCCTTCCACTTTGTACAGGGCGGGAAAGACTGGCTTATGAACTGGTATATGGTGCGCGAGGTGGGCGTGACGCTGTTTGGCCCACTGCCTGCGGAGGTCATCGCGCCAATTTCCAACGACGAATTTCTTGACTGTATACGAGGACATATTCGTGCGTGGCCGAACTGGCTGGAAGGCATGGAAAGCCGCCCTTCGCAGGCTTACGCCATCCTGACCATGTGCCGGGGGCTGTACACATTGACGCATGGCAAGCAGGTTTCCAAGCGGCAGGCGGCGCTATGGGCGGCAGGTGAACTGCCCGAATGGTCAACGTTGATTCAAAACGCGCTGTTGTGGCGGGCAACCTATCGCCAAACCGATGTCGATCATGCCGCTACGCTGGCGGAGACACGCCGTTTCGTGCATTTCGTCGTTGACCGTATTTCTTCTGCAACGCCTTGAATCGAAAGAGGATTATCTTTGCCGATAATCCTCTGTGTACCTTCGTGCGTATGTGTTACGCTTTTAGTCGTCGCTCGGCTTCGTACTTCACCATGCTGACGATGCCCATCAAGCCCTGCCCTTTGCCCATCGAAATTTCGCGCCCGAACAGCGTGAAGACGATGCTGCTATCGACAGCGGCGACGTTTTCCAACGGCTGACCACTGCATGTTTCGTCCAGCACAACGCTGATCGCCATCGCTGAAAGCCCCTGCGGATTTAGCACATCGAACCAGTATTTGAGCGTGCCATCCGGTTGTTCCAACGCCCACACGAACGCCTCCGATTCGCAAGCCGGGACGCGATGCGCCTCGTTGTAGGGTTTGGTCGCCACATCCGGCGGCACTTTGACATAGGCGAAGCGATCCGCGATTTCGATCAGATATTCAGAACGTTCTGCCCGGTCGGTGATGCTCTCGAAATCTTCAAGCACTTCGGCTAATTTTTCTGGTATCTGCGCCATTGTTACTTCTCAATCGGCACATTGACCGAATTGCCCCATTCTGTCCATGAGCCATCGTAATTGCGAACCTTTGAATAGCCTAGCAGATGCGTCAGCACGAACCAGGTATGGCTGCTGCGTTCGCCGATGCGGCAGTAAGCGATAATATCGTCGTCCGCCTTCAAACCCTGTTCCTGCTCGTAAATCGCCTTCAGGTCATCAGCCGATTTGAATGTGCCATCATCTGGGTTAGCCGCCCGCGCCCAGGGGACGCTCTTTGCGCCGGGGATGTGGCCGCCGCGCAAGGTACCTTCCTGAGGGTAATTTGCCATGTGCAGCAGCTTCCCGCTGAACTCATCCGGGCTGCGAACATCCACCAGCGGTTTACCGTCTTCCTGATGCTTTAATACCTCGTCGCGGAACGCCCGAATTTTACTGTCATCGCGTTCAGGGGCAGTGTACTGAGTCGGCGAGTAATTTGGCACTTCGCGGGTCAGCTCGCGCCCTTCTTTTTCCCACTTCAGCCGTCCGCCGTCCATCACCTTCGCTTTGCTGTGGCCGAACAACTGGAATACCCAGAAGGCATAGGTCGCCCACCAGTTGTTCTTATCGCCATAAAAAACGACGGTGGTATCGTTGGTTGCCCCAATGCGCGACATCAGCTTTTCAAAACCGTCCTTATTCAGATAATCGCGCCGCAGTGGGTCATTCAGATCAGTCGTCCAGTCCACCTGCACCGCGCCGGGAATATGGCCGGAAGGGTACAATAATGGGTCTTCATTCGATTCAACAATACGAATGGTCGGGTCATTGAGATGTGCCGCCACCCAGTCGGTAGAAACCAGTACGTCCGGGTTTGCATAGCCCCGGCTGGTGATATCGCTCATAGTTCGCTCCTGTGAATTAAACAGACAGGTATGATAATAATAGCCGCCGCCACTGCTCCCGGCAATGCCTATCGTTGACCATTTTGTCCACATTTGCGATACTCTGTTCTGTGTCCGCTTTTACCACTGTGGTTTATTATGTCATCTCAACCGCTCGCCGACCGCATCCGCCCGCGCACGCTTGACCAGTTCATCGGTCAGAAACACTTAGTCGGCCCTGGTAAGCCGCTGCGCCTTGCCATCGAAAGCGACAAAATATACTCGATGATTTTCTGGGGGCCACCGGGAGTCGGCAAAACGACGCTGGCACGCATCATCGCCGCCGCCACCAACCGTCCCTACTTTGAACTGTCGGCGGTGTCAGCAGGCAAAAAACAGGTGCAGGAAATTGTCGAGAAAATGCAGGCTGAAGGCCGACGCGATCTGTTCAATCAGGATGACTCCCCGAAAACACGCGGCAGCGCGGTACTGTTCCTCGACGAAATTCACCGTTTCAACAAAGCTCAGCAGGATTTTTTGCTGCCGTATGTTGAGGACGGCACGCTGATTTTGATTGGCGCGACTACTGAAAATCCCAGTTTCGAGGTTAATTCTGCCCTGCTCTCACGCTGCCGGGTTTTCGTGCTGGAATCACTTTCAGAAGATGAAATCCGTGAGATCGTTCGTCAGGGCGCGGCGGAACTGGCTATTACAATCGACAAAACAGCCGAGGATTTCCTGGCCGAATTTGCCGGGGGCGATGCTCGCCAGTCGATTAACCTGCTCGAAATCAGCGCTGGTCTGTATGGCGAATCCGGCGTAATTGCTGTAGACGACCTGAAAAACGCGCTGCAATCGAAGTTCCTGCGTTATGACCGGGCAGGTGACGAGCATTTCAACACCATCAGTGCCTATATCAAGAGTATGCGTGCCAGCAATGTCGATGCCGCACTGTATTACCTGGCGCGAATGGTAGCGGCTGGCGAAGACCCAACCTTCATCGCCCGACGAATGGTCATTTTCGCCAGCGAGGACATCGGAATGGCGCAGCCAACAGCATTGGTAGTCGCCAACGAAGTTTTCCGCGCCGTAGAAAACATCGGCTACCCGGAATGCCAGTTCAATCTGGCCCAGGGCACGGTTCACATGGCACTCGCACCCAAAGACCGGAGCGCGGGCGATGCCTATTTCGCCGCGCTGGAAGATGTGCAAAATCGCGGCAACCTGCCGATTCCGCTGCAACTTCGCAACGCCCCGACCAAATTGATGAAAGAACTGGGCTACGGCAAAGGTTACGAAATGTACAGCGAGGAAGATTTGCTGCCGGAAGAACTTAAAGGGCGAAAATACTATCGGAAGGCATGATGACCGCGTCATCCAAAATCTGCGCCCTGTGTGAGCGCGAAGTCAGCAGCGTCAGTAAACATCATCTCGTTCCAAAATCGGAAGGCGGGCGTGAGGTTGTCCCGCTTTGCGGCGCGTGCCACAAAACCCTGCACGCTTTTTTCACCAATCGCACCCTGTCAACCGAGCTGCATACCCTCGACTCGCTGCGTGCTGAGCCAGAAATCGCCCGTTATTTGAAGTGGGTGCGAAAACAACAGGATCGCCGCATTCAGGTGCGGTCACGTCGAGAAAAACGCTAATGAGACTGCGCTTAGTCAGGGAACTTGCCGGATAACAATCGCGTTTTCAGCGCCTGGGGGTGGGATATGCAAGTCACCTTCAATATGTTCCATAATCACCCGCCCATCAAGCAATTTGAGAATTAAATAAGTTTCCTGTGGTACGAATACGGTGAAACTGGCGCGCGACAATCCACCCACCACCGGACGCTTCCGCGCCACAACATAAACACCAGCTTCATCCTGGTCAGTTTCCAGACGCCACCCAAAAGGGGCCTGTAGCTGCGCTGTAACTTCAATCTTTGGCTCGCGCCAGCGTATAATTTTCACTTCAGCGCTTTCGGCCTGTAGATAAAAAGTCGAAGGACGGTGAATACCAAAATGATAGGTTTGCGACTGGCGTGCCAGTTCCGTAACGGTTGAAGCCGCGTTGACAGCCTGCCAGAGTGTATTCAAACGCTGCATATTACCCTCACGCCCATTGTTCGAGCAGCCACTTTTGCACGGCTTCAGCGATAAAAGCTGGCTGTTCGATCGTCATAAAATGCCCTGCACCTTTCACTTCTACAAGTTGTGAATCAGTGATTTGCTCCTGAAGATATTGACTGTGTTTGTAGGGAACCAGGCGATCATGTGTTCCACCAAAGATGAGTGTCGGTATTTTGATTTGACCTACTCGCTCTCGCACGTCAAAAGCCTCACAGGCGGCATAATCATTGTGCAAAATTGTCGGATTAAATTCCATCAAACGCTGGATGCTGCGCCGCCTCATGGAGTCTGTTCCACCGCTGCCATAATACAGGCTGACAAGTTGAATTATCGTTTTTGCAGCTTCGGTCAATAAACCGTTCAAAATATCAGGATGAACGCCAAGCTTTGCGCCAGCGCCGATAAGTATGAGTCCCTGCACCCTGTCAGGGTAGTTCAGCGCTATCGTCTGCGCGATTGCTGCCCCCATGCTGTGTCCGGCAATGATTGCCTGTGGCAAACTGAGCGAATCCATCAGAGCGAGTATGTCCGCTGCATAAGCATTGATACTTGACCTGCCGGGTGCGGGGCTTCGGCCATGAGCGGGCAAATCCACTATAAGCGCGTTTGCTTCTGGCAATCGACGCAGTTCAGCCGGCCAGTCCAGATGGGTACCGCCCGCACCATGTACAAACAGAGTCACCGGGCGGTGCAGTGTCGGATCGCGGTGATCGGCGTACCAGATGGATGCAGTTGTTGTTTGCGCCAGCGGCATAAGCAGTTCCCCAGACCATTCAGCAGTTATTTTAGCGCACGGCGCGTAAAATACAGGTAAACATTACCCAGAGAGTTCGTATTGATGCGTGTATTGATTATGGCGGATATGGAAGGTGTGAGTGGTATCGTCCGCTGGTAACAGGTGACAGGTGGCACAGCCATGTACATGGAAGGCCGCAAACTCTACACGGAAGAAATTAACGCAGCAGTACGGGGCGCGAAAGCAGCGGTTGCAACCCAGATTGTAGCAGTTGATTATCATGGCGTGGGTGAAGACTGGGCATTTAATTCATTTGTGTCTTAACTGGCTGACACTGGTAGTTTATTGCTCATCGCGCTGCTGGCGAATTTTTTGTTCCCAGGGTTTTTTCGCCTCGCCACTATAGCCAATCTCTCGCATCCGCTCTGTTTCCAGCAATTCGAGCTGACCAGCAACCTCCTCATAATCTGTCGCCGGGATGCGCCGGTCAAGGCCATTAGCATCCCGGTATACGTAACCTACGCCACCGCACCAGTCACAATCCTGTGCTTCACCGCCATCGTCTTCAAACCAGCCAAATCCATCGCAGGAAAGGCAGCGGATAATATTCATACTTTAACCACCGGTGTAATTTGCATTTGACGGACTCTCCAGCGGGACATATTCACCTTGCCACCATTCGGGATAGCCCCAGGCAGGCTGTTGGAAATAGGCATCCAGCACACGACGAACAATGGGCGCTGCCGTTTCTGAACCTTCGCGGGAGAATTCGACCATCGCCGCAACAGCGATTTGAGGATTCTCCGCCGGGGCATAAGCCACAAACCAACCGTAAGGCTGCTGCCTGCCGGATTGAGCGGTACCCGTTTTTCCGCAAACAGTATAGCCCGTTTCTTCAAAGACGAACCAGGCCGTGCCAAGATTCTCGACGGTGGTCACTGTACACATGCCCTGGCGAATAGTGTTCAACACCTCATCACTCAATTGCATGTCAGCAACCGCGAGTGGCTCCGTCGGCGTTTCCTCACCCACCTGCTGAACAAGATAGGGTCGATAAAGCGTACCACCATTGGCAACGCCGGCTGTCATACGCGCCATCTGAAGAATAGTCACCTGCATACCGCCCTGTCCAATGGCCTCATTGATGCCCTGCTCAACCGCACTGGGAGCGGGAATTACACCCGCTGCCTCGCCAAAGGTTGCGCCCAGCCCAGTCACGACGCCCAACCCCATTCGCCGGGCATATTCGGTCAGGAGTGATGGGCCTTTCTGATAGAGATTGACCCCCATTTGATAAAAGAAGGGATTACAGGAAGCAGCTAAGGCCTGATAAGGAGTAACCGGGCCAGTCGCCTGACTTACAGGCGACTCTTCAGGCTCAAACCGCCGCCAGTCAAAGCGCGGAGACGATGTATCACCGAGTTCACGGCCATCCCAGGTCAACTGGCAGTCGAAATTCGCAGGCGCTACCCCTTCGGAAAGCGCGGCAGCCAGTGTGATAATTTTGAAGGTAGAGCCGGGGAAATATTGTTCCTGTACCGGGCGATTGCGAAGCGGCTGGCGTGTATCGTTGAAATAATCGCTGATAAGAATGCCCCGATTTTCAATCGGGCTATCGGGGTTGAACACATGCGGATCATAAGAAGGGTAGCTGCTCATCGCCAGGATACCCCCTGTGTTGACATCAATCACCACAATTCCCGCGCCGGTAGCAATACCCGGTGAAGCCCAGTTCGGTTCAGCATAGTTGAAAGCATCGACTAATGCACGACCTGCCGCCCGCTGTAACTCGCGATCAACCGTCAGTTTGACTGATACCGGATCACTGCCCTCGCGGCCTGCCAGTTCGCGCAGAACAATTCCGCTGGAGGAAATGATTTGCAATACCTTTGCGGATTGTCCGGCAAGGGGTTCTTCATAAGCCTGTTCTATACCAGCCTGACCCACTAAATCACCCGCTACATAACCTTTGGCAGTCAGCGCAGAAAGCTGTTCCGGCTGAATCTGGCCTACATAGCCAATCAGATGCACCGCACCACTACCCAATGGGTAATTCCGAAGGACACCGGCATAATCGCTGATGATATTCGCGGCACATGTATCCTGTAACTCCTGCCCACGTGCAGTTTGGGTTGCGGTGTCAATGGAGCCGAGATAAAAAATGGTTTCTGGATTATAACCCGCGAAATACTCTGCCAGATCATAACGCTGGCGCATCAACACACTTGCCAGCAAATTGAGGCAGTCATCAACACTGGGCATATTCTGCTGGGAGCTGTACATCGGCGTGAGCGTGCCGCCATTCTCAACCAATGGAAGCCCATTCCGGTCAAGAATAGTGCCACGTGGCTGTCGCCTGCTGCTGACCTGCAATCGTGAACCAGCGGCCAGCCCATCAAAAATATCCATACTCGACCAGGCAATACCCCAACCACCCGGCTTTTGCACCAGCCGCATGAGCCGTCCATCATCTTCAATAGTGCCAAAGACAGGCGATTCCAGTTGAAGATTATAGGTTACAGCAGCGGATGCGCCCTGAATATCAGTTTTTTCGATGGCGTAGGTCAGCCCGGAAATTGAAATTGCAGTGTTTGCATCCTGATAAATCTGTTGGAAAACAGGTAATGTGTAAAAACTCTGGCTCTGGGGGCTGAGTTCACGAAACATAGCTTCGTAATCGCCTGTATTCCAGGCATCGAGAAAAGCGCGAACCACACTGTCTGGTGATTGCGACGTCTGCATAAGCACTGGCGCAGCCAAACCGGTTTCGCTGGTCGCATTTCCGCCACAATTTGCCGTAAGGAACAGCACAAAGAGTAAAATCAGCAGGCGTTTCTGCCTGAAAAAATCCAATGTCATGACCAGTTACCCATTAATATCTACCTTCTGTCAGTAGCAACTATAACGGGCACGGCCATGACCGTCCAGACAGAGTAGGGCAATCGTCGTTTAGAAGACCTGCCTCATATCCTCGTTTTTCAGCTTATCTTCATTTTTGCGTTTTTCATGGTCGGATTCATTGTCGCAGCTATCCCAGCCCCACTTCTCCTTAAAGCTGTAACCCACCAGCATGGAAAGGCCAATCAGGATCAGGATAAGCGGCCAACTAAAGTTAAACAGGAAAACAACGCCCAGGCCAATGAGCCACAAACCACCCGACACATTGTACCAGGCTCGTCCTTCAGCCATGCCGCGTGCAATATTTGACATGCCCATGACAAACAGAATTCCCGGCCAAAAACTCACGACACCGGTAAAAAGCAGGCCGAGGCCAATCAGAAAAACACCCCCAGCAATTTGATCTGCACGCTCTTTAGAAACCATGACATTTTTGCTCCCCTGATAAAACCTCTAACAGGATATACGCAGAACTGGTTATAGAGTTGCTATTGCGCCCTGTATCAAATTTTTCGGCAAAATTCGTCCCATGTGTGACAAAAATGTGCCATAATGAAAACAATTTGTAAGTTCCGTGATGTAAGCTTGAAGGCATTATGCCCAACTCAATCGCTTTCGACTCTGTGCAGCAAATCGCCGATGCCATCAACCATGCTGATACCCCGCGCCTCGCTGTTGAGGCAGCAGTACGCTGGCTGCGCGACCAGGATACCCCAGCACTGGTAGGTATTCTTGATATTCAGAACACAGTCCTGGAAATCGTCACCAGTCCCGGTTACAAAGCCAATAAAAAACTGCTCTCCTGGGTAGAATCGGTTACATCATGGGTTGACTGGCAAAGCTGGAGCAACCCACGCTGGCTGGATAGTGATAACCCTATCAACGGCCTGAACTTCAGTGAACCAGGGCTGTTCATTCCCTTACGATACGATCAGATGGCACAAGGGATTCTCTGGCTGGAAGGTAAAAAGCTCTCCGAAGAAAATGGACAGAAGGCCGTGATACTGGCGCAACTGCTGGCAGCACGACTGCATCATCTTCAGGTAAATGCAGGCTGGGGAACTCTGTTAACTACCATTATTGATTTCAGCCGGGCGCTTTCGCAGCAGTCCGATAGCGATCAATTGTGGGAACTGGTATACCAGCAGCTCATGCTGTTATTTGACACCACATCTTTTTTTGTTGGCCTGCTCAATGAACATAATAGCCA
>CAYUTY010000022.1:23070-84269 GCA_964447795.1 uncultured Anaerolineaceae bacterium | reverse complement strand
CTGGCCGATCAGTTCATTTGCCAGCGGGCCATTGACTGACTCTACAGCCTTGAGAACACCCTTGCCATCATAACGTTTCTTATCGCCATCGCGCAGTTCAAGCGCTTCATATTCTCCGGTCGATGCGCCACTTGGAACCATAGCCCGGCCAAAAGCGCCATTCGCAAGGGTTACTTCAACTTCAATCGTTGGGTTCCCACGCGAGTCCAGAATTTCGCGCGCGTGGATATGTTCGATGATAGACATTGTTCATCTCCTCATTCAGGATAGATAAAATGCAGAACCGGGCAGAAACGCCCTTTATTGTTCCGGGTGATTTTTGCGGTTGGCTCAACGCTCCTAATAATATCCCGATTTTCCGCGCCCGTCACGTCAATTCCAGCGCTGACATGCATTCATGCCTCCGTTACAATGAGGATGATTTGTGATTGCATAAAGGTGAACCCTATGTCCTCCCGCCAGAGTGTCTATCTTGATTACTCCGCTACAACCCCGGTTGACCCGCGTGTGCTGGACGCCATGATGCCCTATTTTACTGAAGTCTACGGCAATCCATCATCAGCCCATGTCTTTGGTCGAAACGCTGAATTCGCTGTCGAGAATGCCCGCGAAACTATTGCGCGGCTGTTGAACTGTCAACCCAGCGAAATCGTTTTCACAAGCGGCGGCGCTGAAGGGGATAATCTGGCGATACGTGGCGCAGCCTGGGGAGCGCGGCGTAAAGGCAAAGGCGATCATCTTATCACCTCACCAGTTGAACACACTGCCGTCAGCAAAACAATCAACCAACTGACTGATGTAATGGATTTTGAACAGACGGTTTTACCCGTTAATCGCTTTGGGCTGGTTGAAACCCACGATTTTGCTGCTGCCTGCCGTCCGGGAACAACAGTAGCCAGCCTGATATACGCAAATAATGAAGTTGGATCAATTCAGTCAATAAGCGACATCAGCCCTATCGCTCATAAACATGAAATCCTGCTCCATACAGATGGGGTGCAGGCGGCAGGGCAGCTTCCCATTGATATTCAAACACTGGGTGTGGATATGATGAGTATTTCTGCGCACAAATTTTATGGCCCCAAAGGTGTTGGAGCACTTTTTGTGCGTGATGGCATTGATCTTGTGCCGAATCAGAGCGGAGGCAGTCATGAAGAGGGCCGCCGAGCCGGAACCCATAATATAGCTTTCATCGTCGGCATGGCAAAAGCGCTGCAACTGGCCTACGAGGAATTGGATGAACACACGTCCCATTATCGCAAGTTACGCGACCAGCTTATCGACGGGGTGTTAAGCACAGTTTCAGGTGTGGCACTTACCGGCCATCACACTAATCGACTCCCCTCTCATGCCAGTTTCGTTGTCGATGAGGTAGACAGCGGGATGCTCATCATGCACCTTGATATGCGCGGAATTGCCGCGAGTGCTGGCTCGGCCTGTAAGACCGGTAATCCTGAGCCGTCGAGCGTTTTGCTGGCGATGGGCTATACAGCGAAAGAAGCGCTGGGTACTCTGCGTCTAACAGTTGGTCGCCAGACAACTGAAGCAGATATTGACTATACGATAACAACACTGGCGGATGTGGTTGAAAAGTTACGCAAGTTAAATCGAGAGATGGCATTGTGAGCAATAACGCAGATGTGCGCGTCGTCGTAGCAATGAGCGGCGGCGTAGACAGCTCAGTGGCGGCGGCGCTGCTGGTAGAACAGGGATATGATGTCGTTGGCATGATGATGCGCCTGTGGTCAGAAGAAACAGTTGCAGGCGGCGCACATAACCGCTGCTGCACCCCCGACCAGATGGCAGATGCCCGGCGCATCGCAGCAAAACTGGGCATCCCATTTTATGTACTGGATACTAAAGAGGTTTTCCGCAATAACATTGTCCAGTTTTTCATCGACCAGCACCGCGACGGCGTGACTCCTAACCCCTGTCTGGAATGCAACCGTCACATCCGTTTCCGCTATTTGCTGCAAAATGCGCTGGCACTCGATGCTGATTATCTGGCAACCGGTCATTATGCCCGTGTTGTTCATTCATCGGATGGCACGCATCAACTCCGCCGCGCTGTTGACGAGCATAAGGATCAGAGCTATGTCCTGAGCGTGCTGGGACAGGAGCAGTTATCACATGCCCTGTTCCCGGTAGGTAACTACACCAAGCCGGAAATCCGCGAAATCGCGGCGCGGTTCGGCCTGCCAACGGCCAGTAAGAAAGACAGCCAGGATTTATGCTTCATTGGTGACAATAACTACCGACGCTTTCTGACAGATTATGCGCCGGAAATCATGACTCCGGGCCCAATCATGCGTGTCAGTGGCGAAGTCCTCGGCCAGCATAGCGGATTGGCGAATTACACCATCGGCCAGCGCAAAGGATTGGGCCTCAACACTCTCGAACCCCAGTATGTTGTTGGCATCAATCCGGCTGAGAACCGGCTCGTCGTCGGAACAGCACAAGAACTGGGTAGCACATCGTTGACCGCAAAGCGGGTTAACTGGGTGAGCGGATCACCCCCGGCAGAAGCATTCAAGGCTGAGGTCAAAATCCGTTACAAAGCAAAGCCAGTTGATGCCTGGGTGAATGCACTTCCTGATAACCGCATGACTGTTCAGTTTGATGCTCCGCTGCGCGATATCACGCCCGGTCAGGGGGCAGTCATTTACGATGGTGATCTGGTATTGGGTGGAGGCGTCATCGAACGCCCAACTCAATAACCAACCAGCAGCATTCGCACCTGGGCACTGCACAACAGCATAATGAATGTGCCAGCAACAATGTAAGGGCCATACGGCAGCGCCGTGAACATGCTGTAACCAGTGCTGGAAAACCTGCGCGAAATCAACCAGGCCAGCGCCCCAAAAGCGCCTAAAAAAACGGTGATGAACATCGCAAAAATGAGTGGCTGCCAGCCAAGGATAAGGCCACTCAGAGTTGCCATCATCACATCTCCGTAACCAAATGCCACTTCCTGAATATTGCGATTCTGCACCGTGTTGACGATATACACATACAATGCACCGCCGAGATACAGCAGGAAAAACACACCAAATCCCAAAGCCCCACCAATCAGCGCTCCGCCGAGAGTAGGTTGATGTTGTGTCGGCGTAACGACAGCATCCAGAATTGCCAGCAGGGATGATGGAATAATGACTGAAAACAAAATCAACTTATGTTCAATATCAATCACGGTAATCAGCACAAAAATCGCCATATAAATCAGCCAGAAAACGATCTGAATGCTGCTGACATCCGGCTCATCACCTTTGGCTGCAATCACGGTCATCATCGCCAGCGCTGTCCCGATTTCTGCCAGTGGATACCGCCACGACAATTTCGCCCCGCCCGGTGATGTGCGCTGTCCAAGCAAAAAGGCTGTTATTCCAAGCCAGGCGCTTACCGGTCGCGGCGTATCATCGGGATAGCGCGGCAGACGCGGTTTACGGTAGTGCGGCAAATCATCCGCAAGGGCATTAACAATGCCCCCTGCCAGAAGGCCAATCAGCGCGACAATGATATAGACCATAATTATCCTTAAAGTTAAGGTGTCACAATCACTGGCGCGGGCGGCAGCAGCGACAGCGAAAGTACCAGCATAAAGATGAAAGCAGCGAGTGCAGCAGCAATAATCGCTCTTTTTTGAGAGGGCAAAAGCGGCGGTTCTTCCGGTTCTGGGGCGATTACACCGACGTACAGATCAAACGTTGTCACATCCCGATTGCGAATTTGCCACGCAGCCAGTTCAGGCGAATGACGCAGGCCGATAATCACATAAGCTGTATCCGGGTAAGCCGCTTCGGCAATGTCGGTCTCGGAAGGAATAGGATCACCTTGCGGGTGCGAATGATAAATACCAAGGAGCGACAATCCTGCCGACTCAAAGGCGAACATCGTCCGCACAAATGCTTCTTCATTGAGTTGATAATGAGACGTTGGGTCAGCGGCATCATTCGGAATTTCAACAATTCGCAAGGCGCGAGCCCCTACCCCACCAATCAACCCGCAGACCTCACCTGGTGCAGCTTTTAACGCCTGTCGAGTGATCGTTTGCGCCTGTTCCGGCGTTAGCCACAATCGCATTAACGCTACTTCCTAGTCCTTATTGTCGGGCAGAATTTCAAAGGTTTCAATGCGGCGATCATGCGGAGGGTTACGGGTTTCGTAAAAGAGGTCAGCCGTCAGAGTATACATGCCGGCTGGTTCCGTCACATTGCGAAGATGCATAGTAAATTCCATATCGTAGTGCATCGTTTCGATGATGTTTAGTTCACTGACCAGTTTGTCGTCAGTGTTATGAGCCGCCAGCAGCAAATTTGGCCGTTCCTGAAAAGGTGTCACCTTAATATGAATATGGATGCGGAATCGATCAGGATATGGTGTGATCGTAAGTTCTTCAATCCGCACCTGATCTTTTGGCTGTGGAATACGGTCACTTGGGAAAATTGGAATTTCCATAATGCCCTTGAGTATAAGCTGGACAGGTGTATTCGATCATGAATCTTTGGATTGTAGCTGTTTCAAAGCATCCAATGCAATCTCGAACTGTGCTGCTGGCACGAACAGATGATCGCGGCTGAAAGCAGCCAGCGGCAAAATACTAACACCTGCATCAGCAAGAGCGCGGCTGACCACAGCCATAAAACCAGTTAGCGTAGGCTCAAGTTCAACATCCAGCGTGAGCAGTCGATAAGCAATTTCACCCAGGCGATGTCCCGGCAAACGCTGTTTGAAATCATCCCAGGCAGCCGTAGGTAAAATGAGTGAAATTTCATCTTTATCTCTGATGAGCGCACAAAAAGGTTCCCCGATTTCTGCAATCACGCCTGCGGCAGCCATCATCGCCGCCGGAGGCAGCCTGATTAATGTATATTCTTCGCTGTCGCTGTAAAAAACTGTCGATGCTAGAGCCTGTCCAACTGTTTGTGCCATCTGTTTGCTACCTGCACACCTTCATTCGTCAAATTGATAAGTCGCTTCAGCATAATAGCGCACCTGCCGGTTTGCCAATTTTTGCTGCACCCAACGATTAAGCATCTCATTTTTTTCGCTGAGGCGCGTACTGCTATCGCGTAGTATATCCAGTGAATAATTAACGCGCAGCGCCCGTCCGTGAATAATGTGGCGGCTCACGCCCGGCGGCAGATATGCCTGATAGCGAGCAGCCGCCATAATATCAGCAGGCTCATAATGCGGAAAGACTATCATCGCAATCCCGTCGGGATGCAGCGGCCAGATGTCATCCGGCTCGGTCAATGCAGTTCGATGCAAAATAGCATGACGCTGATATATCCGCACAATCTCACGCAAGGCAGCATTACGCTCGTGGGTATTTTGCACTGGGGCATGAAGCGCAAAAACCCGCCTGTCTTTCAGTAAAACATGAGCAATCGCCCCTGTCTTTTGCCCTTCACGGACTTCAACATCTGGCAATTGCTTCAGGTGATCCAAAAATATACTGGTATCCCAGTCGCAAATGATATGGCGCCATGTTTTGAGATCAACGTAACCACCCTCATAGCTAGCGATCTGTACCAGAATATGGGGATATTCCAGATGAGAAAAGGCATGATAACGGTTCGCCCCATCCAGAATGACAAACTGCCCTCCACCCATCGGTGCGACAACCGGTGGATTGATGACTACCGCTTCGTGTTTCAACCGTTCGATAAGCGGCAGTGACCGCTGTGAGTCATGATCTTCATGAGGACGCAGGCTATCCGTCAGGACAATACGCAAATCGGGCGGCGGGGCATCGTGCCGATGTTGGGACATAGGGTTAGCCTGTCAGATGGTGTATCATGATGTGGCTAGATTAGCACGAACCCAATTGTCAGGCAATTCTCATAAACTTGTCAGGATAATTTGCACAAAATTGTCATATAAGGAAATATTGATGGGCGCAAATGAACAGGGAGCCTCGGAGACAGACGGGCGCTGGTTAACAATCCCACGTACTCTCTGCTTTGTCACAAATGGGGATGATGTTTTGCTCATGAGACGCGCATCCCACAAGAGAATTTTTCCCAATCAGTACAATGGTGTTGGGGGACATATTGAACGCGATGAGGATCCCCTGACGAGCGCAAAGCGGGAAATTCTGGAAGAAACGGGACTCAAAGTGCGTGATATGCGACTACGGGCACTTTATAACATCGATACCGGCCAGGCAACTGGCATTGTACTATTCGTATTTACCGCCGCAAGTGACAGCCGAGAACTAAGCAATAGCGAAGAAGGCACGCTCCATTGGATTCCGAAAACACTTGTCAATCAATTTGATTTGGTTGAAGACCTGCCCTTTATCCTGCCCCGCATAATGGAAATGTCTCCAGATACGCCACCGCTGTTTGTGCATGTCAGCTACGATGCCGACGATTGTATTAGGATGCGATTTACGGAGAACGATGCCAATTGAAACTTTACCGAGTAAACCCTCACTGAGCCGCAAAACTTTATAGAAACAACGGCGAGATGGTTATCGCAGTGACGAAAAGACGATATACTTATGCAGATTTCGGTGAAAACTGATTTGGGTATCGTCAGCAGGCACAACTACTCCAATATGCAGCCCAATACATCTCACTAGAAAAACGAACGCACATTCATTCAGAAATCCATCAACACACCGTGCATCAAGTTTTTACCCTATGATTGGTCACTCAATGCCTGAAATTGATACTGAACAGCCAGACAGCACAACGCCTGCAATCACCACAAAACGTCGCAGTCCACTCAGACGATTTGGCTGTTTTTTAGTGTTGGTATTGTGGTGCATTATTCTACTGACACCCTGTTTTCTGGTGGTTCTCGCAACCCAGCAGGAAATCCTTATTCAAACCGGTGACCTGCCGGGACAATCCTTACGCATCTGGCTGGTGAACGAACCGCGCCAGCGAGGCATTGGCATTTCGCGCCCTTCAGTCTATCCTCAAGCAGAAAATATAATCTGCCTCCAGGTGGATGTGAATTTCCTGTTGTGGATAGGCAGCGAAAAACCAAATGCATATTGTGATTGCTTTAGCGATCCGGGTAATAAGAACTGGGAACTGGTCAGCAGTAACCCGGAAATTTGCAGCAGCAAATAACATTTATTGGACATTGAAGCGGGATTACGGCTATGGAATTCTTACAAAATGTGGATTTAGGCGGACTGCTGCTTATCAGCATTGGCCTTATCTTTTTATGCGTAATGGGACTGCTCATCTTTTTCGGGTTGCAATTACTTGGTACCGGGCTGAGTGTATTCCTCGGCGTCTTTGAATTTTTTGGCAGTATTCTGTCTGGTGGCCCCGTCATCTGGTGTGGCTGTGTAGTTCTCATGGGAATTTGCGCTTTGCTTGTGGGCGGGGCGCTCATCATCTCATCGTGCAGCGCCAACCCTAACGCCATGAATTTCTGTATGATCGCCCCTTAAAGAGAATTTCGCCTCGATCCTGAAATGGCTTATTTGAGTTGAAATGGGTTGTCATGCTGGCGTGGGTGCAGTCCCCAGTGCTTTTAAATCTCCACCTTCATCGGGCTTTTTCGATTGGGTTTTAGCTGGTGACGGCACAAGACCTGCACCCGAAATGGATACAGGCAGATCCCCCATCAGCGCCAGAAATTCACTGGCATCAATCGTTTCAGTTTCCAGCAACCGCAGTGCAACCGATTCCAGCTTATCGCGGTTTTCGGTCAGCAGGCGGCGCGATTCAGCATAAGCCCACCCAACAATCGCCCGCACCTCTTCATCGATTTCCTCGGCAACGGCTTCACTGTAATCTCGCTGTTCAGCGATTTCCCGTCCGAGGAAAATCATTTCATCTTTCTGACCAAACATCATCGGGCCAAGTTTTTCACTCATACCAAAGCGAGTGACCATTGCCCGCGCAATTTTTGTTACCTGTTCCAGATCGCTGGCCGCCCCAGTGGTGATTTCATCGAGGACAATTTCCTCAGCCGCTCGTCCCGCCAGAGCCACTATAATCTGAGATTTCATACGTGAACGGGTGACATAGTTAACATCCTGCTCCGGGACAAACATAGTTGAACCGCCGCTCATTCCACGCGGAATAATCGTCACCTTCCGTACCGGATCAGCGTTGGGCAGCAGATAGCTGACAACTGCATGACCCGCCTCATGATAAGCTGTAATAAGCTGCTCTGCCTGGTTGATGACACGACTCTTGCGCTCCGGGCCGAGAAGGGTGCGCTCAATTGCTTCCTGAAAATCACTGTCATTGATCGTCTTTTTGTTCTTCCGCGCCGCCAGTATGGCAGCCTCATTGACCATATTTTCGATGTCAGCACCTACAAAGCCCGGCGTAACACGTGCGAGTGTCTTCAAATCAACATCAGAAGCCAGCGGCTTTCCCTGAACATGAACTTTCAGAATCGCCTCACGCCCTTTGACATCAGGACGGTCAAGGATGACACGCCGGTCAAAGCGCCCTGGCCTGATCAACGCTGGGTCGAGAATATCAGGCCGGTTGGTAGCGGCAACTACAATTACATTGGTGTCGGTATCAAAACCGTCCATTTCGACCAAGATTTGATTGAGGGTTTGTTCTCGCTCATCATGGCTGCCGCCCAACCCTGCTCCACGCTGGCGTCCAACAGCATCAATTTCATCAATGAATATGATGCATGGGCTGTGCCGTTTAGCCTGATTAAATAAATCGCGTACACGGCTCGCGCCAACACCCACAAACATTTCCACAAATTCCGATCCTGAAATACTGAAGAAAGGAACACCGGCCTCCCCGGCAACCGCTTTTGCCAGAAGCGTTTTGCCCGTACCTGGGCTGCCTATGAGCAGTACACCTTTGGGAATATGCGCCCCGAGATGGATAAATTTTTCCGGTTCTTTCAGGAATTCGACTACTTCAGCCAATTCTTCTTTGGCTTCCTCTGCACCGGCTACATCTTCAAAGGTCACACTGGGCTGGTCACTGGTGAACATGCGTGCACGGCTTTTTCCAAAAGCCATCGCCTGATTATTATTTCCCTGTGACTGTCGCAGCATGAAGAAAATCAGCCCGCCAATCAAGATAACAGGCAGCAGCGCTGTCAATATACTGAACCCAACCGCAGGCCAGTTATTCAGCGTATCAAAATTCCAGCGAATCTGGTTAATCTCTTCGGTTGTTACGCCAAACTGGATGAGTTGCTCCTGTGCGCTCGATTCAGTCGCTTTGGTCGTCACCGCAGCGGTGTTATCGGCAAAAGTGATAAAAAGCTGATTACCGACCACACGAATATTTTGGACATCCCTATCTTTGATGCGCTCAACCAGATCAGTAAACTGAATTTCCCTGGTTTGCTGACTGCCACTGCTGATACCCAGGAAAATAATAAGTAGTATTAGGCTGATAAAACCATAAATGACGAGGTTTCGTACCCTCGAATTATTCACCTCAAGCCTCCACATAAAATCTATAAATCATAAAGGGTGATTCATAACACCTATTAATTCACCTGCCCTACTGAATTATACATTTTAATCCTGGCATTCTGTAGCAATTCAACATGAACACGAAAATCCTTATCCCATATCAATATAATTTTTTAAGCTGCATCCTACCCATTCATGCAGGTTATTCACTAAAGACAGCCTCGAACCGCACCGACTGTCTGCTTCCCTGAACGCACACTCCCTCTTGACCCTTCTGGTTGGATACACAGCTTTCTATGTATTTTGCCCTTCTCTTGATACTTTTTTGATGCCTTTCGCTCCCATTCTGACCCCGATTTGATGTCAGTTCTATGACAATAAAACTGAACGAAAAAGGAGCTTGTGTCATGGATTGGGAACTTCTAATCGCCGGGGTGGTCGCGCTGGCGTTACTGGCTTATCTTGCCTATTCGTTGGTCTACCCAGAGAGGTTTTAGCGTATGAGTGCGCTCGAACTGCTGCAAATCATTATTTATTTTGGCGTATTGGTCGCCTCTGTACCGCTGCTGGGTGGATACATGGCAAAAGTATTCAGCGGTGAACGAACCCTGCTCACGCCAGTCCTGCGCCCGATTGAGAGCATGATTTATCGGATATCGGGTGTCAATCCGGTTGAGGAACAAACCTGGAAACAATACACACTGGCGCTGCTGGTGTTCAATCTAGTGGGGTTTTTGGTGTTATTCATCCTGCAACTTACACAGGGCATCCTGCCGCTGAACCCGGCGGGGTTGGGCAGTGTTGAACCATTCCTCGCGTTCAACACGGCGACCAGTTTCATGACAAATACCAATTGGCAGGCATATGGTGGCGAAACCACCCTGAGTTATCTAACACAGATGATCGGCTTGAATGTTCAGAACTTCGTCAGCGCCGCTACTGGCGCAGCAGTTGTGATTGCGCTAACTCGTGGCTTAGCGCGGAAATCTGTCGCCACCATTGGCAGCTTCTGGACTGATCTGGTTCGCTGTGTGCTATACGTATTCCTGCCGCTGTGTCTTGTCCTGGCGCTGATGCTGGTCAGTCAGGGTGTAGTGCAGAACTTCAAAGATTATGTTGAAGCGACGACCCTTTCTGGCGAAACACAAGTTATTCCTCAGGGGCCTGCCGCTTCACAAATCGCTATCAAGCAACTGGGGACGAATGGCGGCGGTTTTTTCAATACCAACAGCACCCATCCCTATGAGAACCCTACTCCCCTGAGCAATTTCTTACAGATGCTCTCGATTTTACTCATTCCAGCGGCGCTGCCCTACACCTACGGCGTCATGGTTGGCGACAGACGGCAGGGTTGGGTGATCTTCGCCGCGATGCTGCTGCTGCTGGTTGCCGGACTAACAGTCATGCTCGCCAGCGAATACAGTGTCAATCCGGTTTATGGTGTGGCAGGCCTAATGGAAGGTAAAGAGACTCGCTTTGGGGTAGCCAATAGCATCCTGTGGGGATCAGCAACCACTGCCGCCTCAAATGGCTCTGTGAATGCCATGCACAGCAGCTTCTCACCGTTGGCAGGGGGCGTTGCGCTGCTCAATATCATGCTTGGCGAAGTCATCTTCGGCGGCTTGGGCGCGGGTTTATATGGCATGTTGATCTTCGTCATTCTGACGGTATTCATCGCCGGGCTGATGGTTGGGCGCACACCAGAATACCTCGGCAAGAAAATCGAAGCACGGGAGTTTAAGCTGGCAATCATCGCTCTACTCCTGCCAGGCGCCTGCATCCTGCTGTTTTCTGCACTAGCAAGTATCACTGAAGCGGGATTATCCAGTCGGGCGAATGCAGGCCCACATGGCTTGAGCGAGATTCTCTATGCCTTTTCCTCTGGCGCGGGTAACAATGGCAGCGCTTTCGCTGGACTGAACGCCAATACTCCTTTCTACAATACGCTGATCGGGCTTACGATGTGGATCGGGCGCTTTGGGGTGATTCTGCCTGCACTCGCAATTGCCGGAAGCATGGCTGGCAAGAAGGTCGCGCCACCGTCACCGGGGACTTTCTCCACAAGCAGCACATTATTCGTCGGGCTGCTGATCGCTGTGATTCTGATCGTTGGTGCGCTGACATTCTTCCCTGCGCTGGCGTTGGGGCCAATTGCTGAACAATTCTTGATGAGCGCTGGACGCGCATTCTAAAGAGGTGATGAACATGGAAACCCAACCAAGACCCTTATTTGAACGCGCTATCGTGCGCCGTGCTGCGCTGGATGCCATCCACAAGCTTGATCCGCGCCAGCAGGTCAAAAATCCGGTGATGCTGGTCGTCGCTGTGGGCGCACTGTTGACCAGTCTGCTCGTAATTCAGGATATGATTACGGGGGATACCGCCGATCTTGGCTTCAACCTGCAAATAACACTGTGGCTGTGGTTCACTGTGTTATTCGCCAATTTTGCGGAAGCGATGGCAGAAGGTCGCGGCAAAGCGCAGGCAGATGCGCTTCGCAAGGCACGCACCCAGATGACCGCCCGACGTCTCCTCAATGGCAAAGAAGAAAAAGTTTCTGCCACACAGTTGAAGAAAGGCGACCTTGTGGTGTGCGAAGCAGGAGATCAGATTCCCGGCGATGGTGAAGTGATCGAAGGTATCGCCAGCGTGGACGAAAGCGCCATAACAGGTGAATCCGCACCTGTTATCCGCGAGAGCGGTGGGGATCGGAGCGCAGTGACAGGCGGAACAAAAGTCTTGAGTGATCGTATCGTGATTCGCATCACATCCGAGCAGGGCAGCACTTTTCTGGAGCGGATGATTGCCCTGGTGGAAGGCGCGAAACGCCAAAAAACCCCCAATGAAATCGCACTGACGATTTTGCTGTCGGGCCTGACAATTATCTTCATTCTTGCCGTGATGACATTGAGAGCGTTTGCTGCTTACAGCGAAGCGGAATCGAGCATCACACAGACAACGGCCACAGTTCCAGTTTTGATCGCGCTGCTGGTTTGTCTCATCCCGACGACGATTGGCGGGTTATTGAGCGCCATCGGCATCAGTGGAATGGATCGCATGATTCAGCGCAATGTGCTGGCGACCAGCGGACGTGCCGTTGAAGCGGCGGGTGATGTGGATGTACTGCTGCTGGACAAGACCGGCACCATCACGTTGGGCAACCGTATGGCGACAGCCTTCATTCGCGCTCAAGGTGTTGATGGTGAGCGGTTCGCAGATGCAGCACAGCTTTCCTCGCTGGCAGATGAAACCCCGGAAGGACGCAGTATTGTGGTGCTGGCAAAAGAGAAGTTTGCACTGCGCGGGCGTGAATTGAGCGAATTGAATGCTGAATTCGTTCCTTTCACTGCCCAGACACGTATGAGTGGCGTGGATTTCCCGGCTGTTGACGGTGGCCCATCACGACAGATTCGTAAGGGAGCAACGGACGCAGTAACTGCCTACATCGAGGCGCAAGGCGGACAGTTCCCGCCCGATGTCCGGGAGTCGGTGGATGCGATTGCCCGCAGCGGTGGCACCCCGCTCGTCGTAGCGGAGAACGCGCAGGTGTTGGGTGTGATCGAACTGAAGGATATTGTAAAGGGAGGCATTCACCAGCGTTTCTCGCAACTTCGAGCAATGGGCATCCGAACCGTGATGATTACGGGCGATACCCCGCTGACGGCTGCCGCGATTGCTGCCGAAGCCGGAGTCGATGACTTTATGGCACAGGCGACACCGGAAGATAAACTGCGCCGGATTCGGGAAGAACAGGCAGGCGGTCATCTGGTAGCTATGACTGGCGATGGTACCAATGACGCCCCTGCGCTGGCACAGTCGGATGTCGGTGTGGCAATGAATACTGGCACGCAAGCTGCCCGCGAGGCAGGTAATATGGTTGATCTGGACAGCGACCCGACCAAACTCATTGAGGTGGTCGAGATTGGCAAGCAGCTTTTGATGACACGCGGCGCGTTGACCACCTTCAGCATCGCCAACGATGTCGCCAAGTATTTTGCCATTATCCCGGCGTTGTTTGCGACCTTGTACGCCGCAGCTCCGGGTGAGGCGGGAGCATTGGCGACACTTAACATTATGGCATTGTCATCGCCGCAGAGTGCCATTTTGAGCGCTATTATTTTCAACGCGCTCATCATCGTCGCCTTAATACCACTGGCATTGCGTGGTGTGAGCTACAAGGCAATGGGCGCGGCAGCCGTTCTGCAACGCAATCTGCTGATCTATGGAATCGGTGGGTTAATCGTGCCATTTGTAGGTATCAAAATCATTGATGTGATTGTGACCGCACTCGGTTTAGCCTGAGAAGAACATCATGAAACGTTCCTGTCTATCTGCATACGGGGGCTTCCTGATCGTCGGCGTGGTAGCGACATTAGCACTGCTGCTGGAAATCAGATTACCAGTGCCACAGGATATTCATTTTCTGCTGCAATTCCTCTGGGTTGGTGTAGCGATGAGCGGCCTGTTTGTAGCGATGCTGCACCCTGCAATCAACTCGCACACCCCTGCTGACTTCGGGGCAACTCTACAGAAGGATGACATACCGGAATGGCATGACCCGGATCGCGTATGGATGCAGCAGCAACCCGATGAATGGCATCTGGCAAATGATATTGACAAAGAGGAGGGATAATCATGCATTTGAAAGAACTTCGCCCGGCCCTGATGATCTTAGTCAGCCTGACCCTGATTACAGGGGTAATTTATCCTCTGCTGGTGACACTGATGGCGCAGATGATTTTCCCTATACAGGCGAATGGCAGTCTGATAATCCTAGATCATCAGATAATCGGCTCAAGCCTCATTGGGCAAATGACGGATGATCCGCTTTATTTCTGGTCGCGCCCGTCAGCAGTGAGTTACATGGAGGCATCATCCCTGGATGCACTCGGTTCGTCTGGCGCGACCAATTACAGCAGCACAAATGGAACACTGGCCGAAAAAGTCGTGGCGAGAGAGGCAACATTCCGCACAGCCAACAGTATCCCGGATAATGTCGCTGTGCCTGTCGAGATGCTGTTCGCGTCGGGCAGCGGTTTAGACCCACATATCAGCCCGGAAGCAGCCCGTTTGCAGATTGATCGTATAACAGCAGCACGCGGACTGGAAAGGGAAACCGTCGTCCATCTGGTCGAACAGTATGTTGAAATGCCGCAGTTGAGTTTCCTAGGGCAGCCACGTGTGAATGTGCTGCTGCTCAACCTGGCACTGGATGAATTACAATAACGTTATGGACGAATACAGACCTGATCCCGATGTACTCCTGAAAGCGATTCAAAAAGACGAGTCGCGGCAGGAACGCGGCAAATTGAAAATCTTCATGGGCATGGCGGCAGGCGTAGGCAAAACCTATGCTATGCTGGATAACGCCCGCCAGCATAAAGCGGATGGTGTAGACATCGTGGTGGGTTACGCAGAAACCCACCGCCGTGTCGAAACTGATGCTCTGCTTGAGGGTATGGAGGTTATTCCACGTCGTACTGTCGAGTATCGTGGTGCGATGCTGGAAGAAATGGATACTGATGCTATTCTGTCACGGAATCCTGTAATTGTGATTGTAGACGAACTGGCCCATACAAACGCACCTGGCTCACGACACCTCAAACGCTACCAGGATGTCATCGAATTACTCGAAGGTGGACTGAATGTCTGGACAACGGGCAATGTTCAGCATTTTGAGAGCCGTGCCGATGCTGTGCGCCAGATTACAGGCATAACCATTCATGAAACCATACCGGATTCGCTGCTGGATCTGACAGACGAAATCGAACTGATTGATCTCTCAGCAGGAGATTTACGCAAGCGCCTGGCTGAGGGAAAGGTCTATACACCGGAACGGGTTGAAGTCGCTGCCAATAACTTCTTTCGATTGGGGAATCTGACAGCGCTGCGTGAAATGGCACTGCGATTAACGGCAGAACATGTTGACCATAAGTTGCAGGATTACATGCAGCTAAAGCAGATCGCCGGACCCTGGAAATCGGGTGAACGACTAATGGTAGCAGTGGGGCCAAGCCCTTTTTCGGAACGCCTGATTCGGTGGACAAGACGGATGGCATACAATCTGGAAGCACCCTGGTTGGCCGTCTACATCGAAACTTCAGTAGTATTAGCATCAGAAGTGAAAGAGCGGTTGGCACGCAATATCGCGCTGGCACGCAGTCTTGGCGGGGAAATTGTTACGGTTCGGGGTGATGATATTGCCACAACACTGCTTCGCCTTGCTCATCAGCGCAACGTGACACAAATCGTCATCGGGAAACCACAACACTCCCCTTTACAAACGGTTCTACGGGGTGGTTCACTGGTTGATAAGATGATTCGCAGTAGTGGCGATATTGATATTTATGTGGTTACAGGGAATGAAAGTATTTCTGAACGGAGCGTGTGGCGAACTTTTTCAACACTAGAATCGCACTCCCATCGCCGCCAATATCTATTTGCTCTGCTTGCGGTGGCAGGAATCACGGTGCTGGATTTGCTGCTGATCAACACCTTTCCCTGGCTGGGATATCAGGCAGTAGGACTGACAGAGCTATTGGTGGTACTGCTGATTGCCGCTTATCTTGGGCGCGGCCCAGCGCTGCTGGCAGCGGCCCTCAGTGCGGTATCATGGAATTTTCTGTTTATCGAACCCCGTCTGACATTTACGATTGACCACTTTCAGGATGTTATTCTTTTTATTCTCTACTTTGCGATAGCAATATTCACAGGGAATCTGACTGCGCGTATCCGAGCACAGGAACGCCAGACGCGCCACAATGCAGAGCGAACATCCGCCTTATATGCGCTGGCACATGAAACCGCAACAGCGGTCAATATGGATGACGTTCTCAAGACCGCCGTCACGCAAATCAGCCGCGTGTTTGATGCCGAGGTCGCTATCATTCTACGGCAGAATAATCGATTGCTGCGTGAGCCTCACCCATGCAGCACATTGATGCTGAGCGATAAAGACTACAGCGTGGCACAGTGGGTTTATGAACGGGGCAAGTCCGCAGGGCGATTTACTGAAACACTGTCACAGGCCATAGCTCAGTACCACCCCTTACAGACCCCGACACGTACCGTCGGCGTGATCGGAATCCGCACCAGAAAGGACGAACGTCTTTCTTTCGATCAGGAAGTGCTGCTTGAAACCTTCATCAGTCAGATTGCACTCGCAATCGAGCGAGAAATGCTCGATGAAGCAGCAGAACAGACTGCTATGCTGCGCGAGTCGGAGCGATTGTACAGTACCCTGCTGAACTCGATTTCGCATGAACTACGAACACCTATTGCAACGATTAAAGGGGCATCCAGCAGCCTCTTAGACCCAGTGGCTGGCGCACATGAGCCCGCACGGGCAGAATTGACAAGGGATATACAAAGTTCTGCTGATCGCTTAAATCGACTGGTCGAAAATCTGCTCGACATGTCACGGTTGGAAAGCGGACGGTTGCAGATTAAGCGCGAGTGGTGCGATTTAGGCGACTTGATCGGCGTGGCTGTCAAGCAATTCGATGAATGTGCCAGCAGGCATCCAATGCTGATACAGATTCAATCCAGCCTGCCGCTGATACAGATTGATTTTGTGTTGATGGAGCAGGTCATTGTCAATCTGTTGGACAACGCCTGCAATTACACACCGGATGGGACAGCCATCACAATTGCAGCACGAGTTCGAGAAAAAGATGTGGAAATTATGGTTAGCGACAAGGGGTCGGGTATACCAACCGACCTTATTGATCGTATTTTTGATAAGTTTTACCGTTTGCCCGGAACAGCAACCGGCGGCACAGGATTGGGATTGTCCATCAGTCGGGGATTGGTTGAAGCGCATGGCGGGCGTTTGGTGGCTGAGAATTTACCCGAAGGCGGTGCAAGGCTGACAATCCGCTTGCCACTCAATGGTTCACCACCGCCTGTGCAGGAAGCACATTATGACTGAAGCGATGACTTCTGGCGCACAAATTCTAATCGTGGATGATGAGTTGCAAATCCGCCGATTTTTGCGAATCAGTCTGGAAGCCAACGGCTACCATATCCATGAGACCGCTACTGGACAGGATGCTGTTCTCAAAACCGCGCAGGTTCGTCCCGATCTGGTGATACTTGATATGGGATTACCCGATATGGATGGACTGGAAGTTCTCAAGCGTCTGCGCGAATGGACACAAACGCCGGTCATAGTCCTGTCTGTGCGGGACAGTGACCATGATAAAGTTGCTGCGCTGGATGCAGGAGCGGATGATTACCTGACCAAACCCTTCAGTCTTGAGGAGTTGATGGCACGTATCCGCACCGCACAGCGCCATGCTCAACCTCAGCAGCAGGAGGCTGTCTTCACGAGTGGCAGACTTCAGGTTGATCTGACCCGTCGCCTGGTCACGGTAAACGGTAAAACGGTAAGACTAACACCAACGGAATACAGCTTATTACGTCTATTGATTCAACATGCGGGTAAAGTGCTGACTCACCAGCAAATCTTACGAGCAGTCTGGGGGCCAGAATATATTCAGGAAACGCATTACCTGCGCGTCTTTTTCGCCCAACTGCGCCAGAAAATTGAAGAAAATCCTGCCTTGCCGGAGATTATCGTTACTGAACCCGGAGTGGGGTATCGCCTGGTAGTAGCTTAGTTTCATTCCATAAGAACAAATCACATGTAAAATTGGCGATCTGTTTTGTCAATATTCCATAGATCACACAAGGAACAGTGAACTTTTGATTCTCTTTCGGAAAGTTTAACGATTTCAGATACCCTCGTAAGATTGCTAATCCAAAGCTGGAAAATCCCAGGATTGCATAGGGCTATGTGATCCGCTGAAGCTATGAATAAAACAGTTGAGTTCACGGATGTGTGCGAATTTATCGACCGGCTGAACGGCATCACCCGCCTGGAGCCAACCGCATCTACCACCTGAGCCACTGGAACAGCTTGTGCAATTGAGTTGTTCTGATATACCTCGACCTACAATATAGGTGGTGCAGGAATGATAAAGCCCCGCCCACTGACGGTGAGCCGTTACTTCAAAATCGATGTCGCAGTTCTCGCTCGGCTGGACTTCAACCGTCCTACTGATGATTACAAACGATGAACGCGATAAGCAACACTGGGAAAATGATTAGGAGGCCAAAGCGATCTATGTCACCGATGTCCTTTTAGTTGTCGATTGTTAGCGTAAATGTCATCCCAATCTGGCCGAGATTATTTGCTGAAACAATGATAAAATTCAGGCCATTTGATTGCAGACTGAAATTTCGAATTTCCGCATCGAGCGCGTGATAGCGCGGTCGTGCGGCATCGTCATTTTCGACTAACAGATCACCGTCTGATGAAAATAGTTCAAGAAATGGATCCGCGCTTGAATCATCTCCGCCAGCATATTTAATGAGTTCAATCGTCACCCGATCATCTGCACGTCCACGAAAGGCGTAATAGCCCGAATTTTGCGAGGTTGTCAGATTACCTAGGGCAATATTTCCATAGGTGAGTGGGGTGCTTTCGGCAGCAACTTTGGTGCGTGGCACTTCGCAGGGCAGTATAAATCCTGTGACCAGGCCCGTGTCTCCGGCGTTTTCGTAATTATTCAGCCAATCGCCGTTTTTGTCAGCTACGACGAAATAATAACCTTCATCGCCAGCCACAACGAGTGGAAAATTGATATAGGCGATCAGTTCGCCATATTCACCCGCGCGGAATCGCCATCGATACACTTCAGTGCTGGTTTCCGGGGTGGCACGAATCAATACCAGTTCGATTGATTGTGAGGGTTGAAAATCAGTCAGAAGCAGCAGTGGACGAGTATCATCACAGCCAGAGGGATTCCAAAGGCGGGCATTGCGGCCAAATGCAAGCTGATCGCAGCTCTCCAGCCAGTTAGCAATGTTGCTGTCCATTTCCCATTCGGGATTGCCGCCGAGACCCAGAAAGCCCACCTGGAAAATCGCATCAATAACAGGTGCGCTGCCCGAATCAGGTAATACTGCTTTGGCGGGTTCGCAGGCTGCACGACCACTGCCGCCACCCGCCAGAGGTTCGACGAAATGTTCGTCCGTTCCCTCCGCAATCCAGCCGCGTGTGCAATTGTCCGCCACAATCTGCCACCAGGAAATGCCATCGGAGCAGCGCGGCCCGGCTACAACAGTAAAGTGCATACTGAGCGGCAGACTGCCAATACGTTCCCCGTTGGGTGCACTCCGCACGCGCAAATCGGGCGGGGTGGGAATGACGAAGCCGCGCTCGCCAACGATCAGCCGTTGCACAAGGCCGTTGCCACAGTCCTGAGAGGCCTGTGCAGTCGTGTCATTGACAGTTGACAGACTCAGGAACAAGAGTGCAATTGTTGAAATGGCGAGGCGTTTCATAGCTGTCAACCCTGATCCAGATCAAAGAGGAGTGTATAACTAAAGAAGAAATTTGCTAAATCCGCCTTACCGGAAACCTGTATCGAATAAATGCCGGTTGAAGGCAGGGTAAAATGCTCAATCTCTGCGTCTAAAATCCCAAAATCGGGATCGGTAGAATCATCATTTTCGGCTACGATGCTGCCATCGGGAGATAAGAGGCGTAAAAAGGGGTCAAACCAGTGAGTTGTGTTGGCAATCAGTTGAATGGTAATGGTGTCGCCAGCGCTGCCTTCAAATGCGTACCAGCCTGATGTGCTTTCTTCCACCAACCCTGTCACCACATCTCCCGTAGTGAGAAGCTGTTGTTTGGCCTCCTCAACAGTGTTGGGCGTGTAGCAAACATCATCTTCCTGGTATTGCAAAACTTTTGGGGAACGCATGTCCCGTGGAAGATTGTCAAGTACATTATGCCAACTGCCGGTTTCATCTGTCAGCACAAAGACATAGACATCACTGGAAGTGCGGCGGATAGCCGGGAAGCCCAGTTTTGTCATGAGTTCGCCATGACTGCCAGCACGCAACCGCCAGCGATAAATCTCCTGAAAGTCACTGTAATCTAAGGTTTCCTCAATCTGCTCTCCCCGAATAAAGGCCAGATCAAAAACTTCATCAGGCTCAAATCCGGTCATGACGAGCGTAGGGGTGTAGCCGGTGCATTTCAGCGGCCACCACAGGGTCGGCTCTGAAACATTGATGAGCTGGTAAGGTCGGCGCTCAAACTGACTGCCGCTGCGAAATTCAATACTCCATGTGCCAATTGGTATCCCCGGCAAAGTGGGAATGCCAGCGCTCAAAAAACCCGGATCATCGGCTGTACTGCCGTGTATGGTTTCCTGACGATACAGTCGCCCGTCCGGCTGGTAAATCGTGACTTCATAGGTCTGTCCGGGGGTATAAGTCAGCCTTGACTCCACGCAGCCCAGACTGCCAACATAAATGATGTCACGACAGTTACTGCCTCCGCCGCCGGTAGCAATAAATGAAACCTGGGAAATGCCCTCGACAATTTGTGCTGGATCTGAAGGAAACAGGGTAACACGTTCCGGTTCGTAGGCGGGTTGTGATTCTATTTCCTGTCCTGCACTACCCACTCCGCCCAACGCACTCAGCATCTCAACAAAATAATCATCTGTACCTTCGGCAATCCAGCCAGTGATGCCCGTGTCCGACTCCACCTGCCACCACGAAATGCCATTGGCGCACTCTGGCCCGTCCAGCACGGTGAACTGCTCTCCCGGTTGAAGCTGCTGCCCAGTGCGATTACCATTAGGGTTGGTGCGAACATTAACGGCCTGCGGCGGTTCGGGGATGATCCACGCCCGCCCGCCAATAGTTAATGCCTGTTCCAGCCCATTACCACAGTCGGCAGCCTGCACTGGATGCGCGATGAACAGGATAAAAACATTCAGGCCAAGATGTGCGAGCGACGCAAAAAGCTTGGCATTCATCCAACCGCCTCCAGTATTGGGGTAAGGGACGGAGTAGAGAGAGTGACGAGAGGGGTGGTGGCTGTGGGCGTTGGCAGCGGCGAGACGCCCCCGGCGCGGTCAGCCAACCAGTCTTCCAGCGCGGCGACCTGCTGGCTGTAAAGGTCAATCCAGCGCTGATTGTACTGGCGGTTGACATCCAATCGCAACAATCCGAGCGCATTTTTATAGTAATCGAGCGCCTGCTCTACTGAGTCCGGGTTATTACCATCAATTGAGAGCAGCCGCAAACCGAGCCAGGCGTTGGAATGGGCCGCTGTCGCGCGGGTGCGTGCCTGTCGTTCCGGCTCGGATGTGTTATACAGGTCGATGACCATTTGCAACTGTGGCAGCGCTTCATCCCAGTGGTCGCCGTAGCCGGTGATCGAACGCCAGACATTGATTTGTCCGATTCCGAAGGCCGTTTTCACGTCGATGTCAGCGGTGAGTGGTTTGTCCTGCGACAGTCCAGCTTCACGGTAGCAGCGCAGCGCCAGCTCACCAAGAAGCTGCGGCGCTTCTGGCAGCGGGGCATCCACATCGCGGCACTGCTGTTTCGTATCGAGCGTCAAATCGGGGTCGTAGAGCGGCGGGTTCTCACCAGCACGTTGCTGTGCCAGCCGGTAAAGAGCGATGCCACGCCCCACCAGCGCGCGGGCATAATCGGGCCGCTGTTGCAGCGCCGAGGCATAGGCCGCCAGCGCTGCCTCAACATCGGGCGCACGCACGGCGGCGTTCCCGGCAAAAATATTAAGCACTTCCAGTCCTTGCGGTTCCGTATCAATCGCCTGTTGGAAACTATCACGCGAAGCATCGAAATCGCCGGAAATATAGAGTGACAGCCCGCGCAGGAAAAAGCGCAGCACCGCCAGCCTGTCCTGCATAGCACTCGCTGCCGAAATCGCATCATCCGATTGGCCGACAAATTCTACCGGGTCTCCCAACCGGTCTGCGCCAATCAATTCCGGCTCCAGCGCGGCAAACTCCGCCGTCACATAAAATTCCGGCTGGTAGATGTTAAAAATATCATCGCTGCGGACGATGCCGTAAATCACTACATCCGCTCCTAAGCGTTCGGCAATTTGCGCGGCCAGCCGTTCGCGTTCGAGCGGGTCTGCGCTGAGGATATGGCCAACACCGTTGGCCGTGCGCCCCAAAATATTATCGACCTGGGGAAGCTGCCGCACCGCATCGTAGACAATATCACTCATATCTTCAGCGAGGCGGCTCTGCGTGACCGTGCCATCGATTTCCTGAAAGCCCAACCCCGCAACCACCACGTTAAAGGCATTCGCAGGCATCGGTGCCGCAGTCGCGGTAGCTGTTGGTGTAGGTGTGGGCGTGGGAGAAGGAGTTAAAGTGGCGGTCGCAGTTGCTGTTGGTGTTACCGAAGGAGCGAGCAACCCAACACTGTAGAGGATGTTGTTACGCTGTATCTCCGGCAAGGATTGAAAAAGACCGATGATGATCGTCACAATTATGGCTATAGTAGCGACCAGCAGCGTCACCAGTGAATAGGATGATCGCCATTCACTGCGTAGTTTTTCGCCCTGCACAATAGTTTGTTCACCAATGTGGGTCTGCGAAACGTTGACGACACCACCGGATACATCCCCAAGGGTAGCGGTTTGCATTACCGATGGCGCCCGCGAAGGTTCGCCCATTGGTTGCTGTGGCTCTGATGGAACATTCTCTGGCGAGAGGAATCCGCCGACTTCTGGTGTTTCTCCACCGACTGCTTCCACACCTTCCAGAAATTTGGCGATGGCGGCCTGACGGAAGCCACCGCTGAAATCAACATACTGGAGTTCGCCGAGAGCAATCGGCAATGCCACATCTTTTTCCAGAAGCACCGGGATGATTGGTTTGTCCAGCCGCACCGCTGTGACGAATTCCCACTGGCACCACTCTGAGGCAACAGATTCAGCCGTCAGCGCGTAGACAAAAACATCGCAGGCGGCAATCTGCTCCCGAAGCTGTCCCTGCCAGGGGTGACCGGCGATGAGCTGTTTGTCGAACCAGGGGTCATGATCATTTTCGCTGAGAACAGCGGCCAGGCGTTTTATTTGGGGCAGATCAATGTGGGCATAGCTGATGAAAAGTCGCATAAAACCTTATCATCTCAAAGGATAAAAGCAAGAATATTTGAATTCTGCCATGACAAAATAGGTTGTACAAATTGCATCTCATATTACTCTACACCTTATCTCGCTAACCCGGTAACCCAACACACCTACTATATTGCCATGATTAAAACTTACGCCGCATCATCTTCATCGACACCACAGGTAATCGTCCGTGAGTCACAACTTGTATACAAGCGGAATTTTCAAGACGATTCGGCAATGGTAAGATAAAATCGATCGCGTGTCGAAATCTACAATGGATGACAATGAACTCAGTCCAACAACTTAACGAGCGTATCAAGCAGGAAGCTGGCTTTGTTCAGGCGGTCGTAACTGAAACACGAAAGCTGATTGTTGGTCAGGATCGTTTAATCAGTCGCCTGTTAATTGCCCTGTTGTCGAATGGTCATATTTTGATTGAAGGTGTTCCTGGTCTGGCAAAAACACTGGCGGTTAAAACACTGGCAGCTACCATCAGCGCCAAATTTCAGCGTATTCAGTTTACGCCTGACCTTTTACCCTCCGATCTGATTGGTACACAGATTTTCAACCCGCGCACCGGCGATTTCAGCGCCCGTCCCGGCCCAATCTTCAGTAATTTCATCCTTGCCGACGAAATCAATCGCGCACCAGCCAAAGTTCAATCGGCACTGTTGGAAGTAATGGAGGAGCGACAGGTTACACTCGGTGACCAAACCTATCCGATGGATGACCCATTCATCGTTCTGGCGACACAAAATCCGATTGAGCAGGAAGGCACATATTCTCTACCAGAAGCTCAGCTTGACCGGTTTATGCTTAAAGTTATTGTGGATTATCCAACCCGTTCAGAAGAGCGAGCGATTATTGAACGAACAACCACCGACATTCCCCTCGCGCCAGAGGCAGTTATTAACGCGGAAAATGTCCGCCGCGCCCGCGATGTTGTTCAAGGCATTTATGTCGATGAAAAGATCAAGGATTATGCGCTCAATATCATCTTCGCAACCCGCGACCCGGACATCAGCGGTTTAAAAGAACTGTCGCCACTTATTGAATTCGGCGCGTCACCACGCGCCACCATCTCGCTGATTAAGGCTGCAAAATCCCATGCATTTCTGCGCGGGCGCGGTTATGTCACTCCAGAAGATATCAAACAAATCGCAACCGATGTACTGCGCCACCGCCTAACCTTGTCATTTGAGGCTGAAGCAGCGGGGATTGGCGCACAGCAAATTATTCAGCAAATTTTGGGCCGGGTTGAAGTGCCATGACGCTTTCGCCCGACACTTTACGCCGTGTTCGCCATATCGAGCTTCAGACACGGAAGCTGGTTGACGATATGTTTGCCGGAGCTTATCATGCGGTTTTCAAGGGACGTGGCATTGAATTTGACACTGTTCGCCCTTATGAACCCGGTGACGATATTCGCAGCATTGACTGGAACATCACGGCGCGAGCTGGCACACCTTACATCAAGCAATATGTCGAGGAGCGGGAACTCACCGTAATGCTGCTGTTGGATGTCAGCGGTTCATCTTTTTTCGGGACGAGGCGACAGCTTAAACACCATCAAGCCGTTGAGATGGGTGCCCTTCTGGCATTGTCAGCCATTCGCAACAACGACAAGGTAGGGCTACTACTGTTCAGCGATCACATTGAGCGTTATGTACCCCCGCGCAAAGGGCGTAATCACACCTTGCGCCTCATCCGTGACTTGCTGGAATTTCAGCCAGAACACAAAGAGACCGATATTTACCTTGCACTCCATAGCATTAATCGAATACTAAAACGCCAAGCAATTATCTTTTTGATATCAGACTTTTTATCGAGTAAAAATGCCTATGAACATGAACTTAGCTTGGCTGCACGTCGCCATGATGTCATTGCTGCCGTGCTTAGCGATCCCCTAGAACAAATCTGGCCGGATGTGGGTTTGATCACCATCCGGGACAGTGAAACAGGAAATACCCACTGGATTGATACCAATGACGCACACTGGCGCACACTGTTCGAGCAACAGTCACGCCACCTGCGAGATCAACGCAATACTGCATTAACACGAGCCGGGGTCGAACGTCTTGATTTGACAGCCAATAGTGATTCAAGTGCTGTTTTAGCTCATTTTTTTCAACAGCGCATGAAAAGGACACGCCGGTAGATATGATCCTGCTGCGTATACTGCTGGCTCTGAGTTTAACGATTAGCCAGTTGATTGTGGCAGCGCAATCGGCAGTCAGCGAACAGATCAGGTCATCAAACACTACACCACTTATCGGAGAACCTTTTACACTGACACTGACTATAAGCGCTCCGGCAGACGCCATTATTGACCCAATTCAGCTATCGCAGCAGTGGGAAATATTCAATATTCTCAACACGAGTCATAGAATTACTACCAGCGCAGGAAATATGGCAGTTTACGAGCAAGCATGGACGGCACTACTTTGGAACACAGGTGAATATCAGACGCCGCCGATGACAATCGAGTATCAGTTAGCAAACGCATCTGAAAAAGGTTCAATCGTGGTCGAACCAACTCTTGTTATGGTTGCCAGCATTCTTAATCCTGAAGATCTGAACCTCCGCCCTATGAAAGCGCCACTGTACATGCCTTATATTTCACCCTTGTGGCTGGTGACGGTCATTATGGCATTAGGGACAGGTGGTTTTGCAATTTGGCACATTGTACGCAGACGACACACTACTAGAAATGCTGATTTGAGGATAGAAACACCCCTTGCTGAAGCCCTACGCGAACTTCACCAAATTGATATAAACAAAATTACGCCTGCAAAAGCCTGTAGTTTTATCACGCAAACATTAAAAAATTATATTCAAAGGCAGCACAGGCTAGCTGCTGAAGAAATGACCACTGAGGAATTGCTGAATGCCCTGCACGAGAAACAAACTTTTAATGCTATCCAGGAACGTGAGCTAGGCAATTTATTACACGAAGCTGATTTGATTAAATTCGCACGCACAAACCCACAGCCGCATGAATTGAACCAACTGCTAGATGCAGCGCGAAAATGGCTGAAAAACACTCTACCTGGCAATGAGGCAGCCTGATGTTTCGGTTTGCTTATCCAGCAGCATTATCCCTTCTCCTGCTTCCACTTCTTTATTGGTTATTTTATCGCACACGCCGCCTCATCATATTTACGCCTGCTTTGTATTACTCCTCAACAGATCAGTTCAATCAATTAACCCAGAACTGGCGAGTTCGCCTTCGACACCTTCCCGATGTACTGCTCACAGGTGCATCGGCAATGCTCATCATTATGCTGGCACAGCCTCAAAGCGGCCAGATGCAGGAGATTATCAGAGGAGAGGGAATTGAGATCGTACTGGCGCTGGATGTGTCAACCAGCATGGCAGCATTGGATTTTGCGCCGCAGAATCGACTTGAAGCCGCCAAATCAGTCATCAGTCGATTTATCAATGGACGTGAATTTGATCGTATAGGCCTGGTAGTATTTGCACAGGAATCCTTTCAGCAAACCCCACCCACACTCGATTACCAAACACTCCTACACTCTCTCAACGAATTACAGCTCGCATCCGAGATGCAGATTGAGGATGGCACAGCTATTGGCCTCGGCATCGCCTCCGCAGGTAACATGCTGCGGCACAGTGCTACCGCCAGTAAAATCATCATTCTGCTCACTGATGGCGCTAACAATGCTGGAAGCATCGGCCCACTGACAGCAGCGCAGGCTGTCGCTGCATTTGGAATAAGGATTTACACGATTGGAATGGGTAGAACCGGGACTATCCCGATGCCCATTGATAATAGCGGTAACACACGACTTATTGAGAGCGATCTCGATGAAACCTCGCTGCAAACGATCGCACAAGTTTCAGGAGGCCAGTTTTTTCGTGCTGAGGATATCAGCAATTTACAGGCAGTTTATGATGAGATTAACCGCCTTGAGCGTTCCGAGGTCGAGCGACAGCTATTAACACGCTGGCACGATAACGGTTGGCTGCTGCTCTGGGGAAGCCTCCTTTGTCTGATTAGCGAACGCGGGCTGCGTTTCACACTATTTCAATCAGCACCCTGATTATGTATTTCAACCATCCGGCATCCCTGATTTTATTATTTACGCTACCCTTTTTGGGCGGTTTTTTAATCTGGCGCGAAAGGCTTCGAAGAAGAAGATTATTACAACTGGGCGACCAGCAGCTCATAAATGCGCTTAACAATGTCAACTCGCGTTCACGTCTTTGGAAGCAAATCTGTTGGCTGACAGCCTTAAGCTGTATCATACTTGCGCTGGCACGTCCAGTTTCGGGTGAAACATTAACTTTAATTGAGCAGGAAGGTATTTCGGTTTTCATCGTACTGGACGTTAGCAACAGTATGAACGCCCAGGATATAACACCAAGCCGACTTGAGCGTGCAAAGCTGATAGCTATTGAACTAGCAAACCAGCTTGACAGTCATGAAGTCGGGCTAATACTGTTTGCTGGCAGTGCTTTTGTCCAATTTCCGCTCACTACCGACACAACATCCGCTGTTACATTTCTCACAGCGGTTAGCAGCCAATCCATTTCTAATCAAGGTACTGCTATAGAAAGCGCACTTGACCTTGCGATCAGCAGCTTCAATCCACAGCAGGCTGCTGATCGTATGATTATCTTAATGACAGATGGTGAAAGCCACGACGACCAACCGTTACGTTCTGCCGAACGTGCCAGGCGGCAAAACATCACTATCCATACCATTGGGTTTGGCAGCACAAGTGGTGAATCCATCCCAATCCTGGATTCTTCCGGCAATGTAACAGGATTTCGGACTGATACCGCCGGAAATCCTCTGTTATCACAACTGGACGAAGAAACTCTGATTGCTATTGCACAGCGAACTGGAGGCACCTACCAGCCTTCCAACACCAACGAAGTTAAAACAATTCTGGATCATGTTGAAGAATCGCGCAGTGGCTCTGCAGGTAATCGAATCGAAAGCAAACCTATCGAGCGCTTTGGTATTTTTGTTGCCCTGGCACTGGCTGCTCTCTCTGTTGACATGTTGCTTTCAGAAGCGCGCAGGGATGCGTGATGAATTCACGAATAGGGTTTTATATTGTTTTTATCATCACCTTGCTTATATTTTGTGGTTGCGCCCCTAATCCTGCCGAGCAGAATAATAGAGGCAACGACTTATTTATGCAGGGTAATATGGGCGAAGCATTAAAGGCATACCAGGCAGCGCAGGTTCTTGCTCCGGATCATCCGCTGCCCTACATGAATGCCTCTATTGCTCTGGCCGACTCCGGTGATTTTGAGTACGCGCTTGCGGCTTTTTCCCAATCGTTAAAAACGGCTGACGTTACAACCGCCGCACAGGGTTATTACAACTTGGGTAACCTCTATTTTCAGCAGAGTCTTTATGCGGAAGCTGTCACCGCTTATCAAGAGTCGCTCCTTCGCAACCCATTAGACCACGATGCGCGTTACAATCTGGAACTTGCTCTACAGCAGCTTCAACCATCACCGCCGCCCGAACAGCGGCAGAATCTCGATCTGACAACTACACCAACACTTGAAACAACCACCTTCAACGAGCAGACACCAACTCCGGCTCAAGGAGGATTTACCCCAACACCTGAGAACAGCGCGACCAACTCCCCTGATCGGCTATCTCCAAACCTGAACAGCACCCTATCCCCACAAGAAGCCGGACAAATTCTGGACTCTGTTCAACAACAGCAGTCTATTTTGCCCAAAACTACAGCACCAGCACCCAACACACTATCGGAAAAGGACTGGTGAAAATGGTCTGGCGACTATTGTTTGCAGGAATTATGCTGCTGTGTGGGCTGTATATATCTAGAGGTCAGGATATAAGTCCAGATTACTTTGTTGAAGCGGTTATCAACAATGAAGCCCCTTTCGTTGGACAGCAAATCACCTATCGCTTCACATTTTATGATGCAACCAACCAGCCTAACCCCCTTTATCAGACACCAGATTTTGAGGGATTCTGGCGGATTGATAAAGCACCACAGGAGCAGCGCATTCAGCAAATCAATGGCCGCCAGTACCGGGTTACAATTATCGAAACCGGACTTTTCCCTGCACGGACTGGCACTCTTATTATTCCACCAGGCAAAGTCATCCTACCTGAGACCGTTTTTCAGATCGAACAGGAACTCATTTCCAAGCCTATTACAATACAGGTACAACCGCTTCCACCTGGTATACCAGAGGGCTTTACTGGTGCTGTCGGTCAATTTGAGATTATGGCGACGCTAAGCAGCCAAGCAGCGACAGTAGGTGAACCTTTTACACTAACACTGACCATTACGGGAACGGGCAATGTCGATCAACTTCCAGCGCCAATTCTTTCCCTACCTACTGTCTGGCGGGCATATAACAATACAACAGAGTATAATTTTACTGAAATAAATGGAGAAATTGTTGGCAGTCGCAGTTATACTTTTCAGATTGTCAGCAGTGAAGCAGGAAATTACATACTCCCACCGCTGACATTCCCCTTCCTGGACACAGAAAATATGATGTTTCGAAACTTGAGCACATCACCGGTTGAAGTAACTGTTTTCCCAGCGCAAAATTTAACTGAGACAACTTTACCCAATACTTCCAGCACATCAATACGCCCTATCTCCGTATCTTCTCACAGTGAAGGTACTTTATCAAATCTGCTGCTTTGGGCACTCTGGTTGTTCCCGCCCTTTGCACTTGGAGGTTTCCGGTTCAGGCGCTGGGGGCGCCAACAAATAGCACATCGACAAACAAAAACAATCCAATCTGCGGCATTAACAAACGCCTTGAACAAAGTTATAACGGCAGAAAAGGCGCAGACTTCACAAAAGCATCAACTAATTAAGGAAGCGATTACCATCTCTTTGGAAACATCAGCTCATCTCACTAGTATGTCACCACAAGATATAAAAACACTGGCTCGAATACGTGACTGGTTGGAAGAAAGCCGTTACATGCCTACTGGGGAAACGGTGGACATTCAAGCAGTTATTCAACAGGTACGAACCATTTTAACGTCACACAAAAAACAGCAGGAAAAATGAGCCTGATTACGGCTATATTCATCATTATTACCCAAACAGCAAGCGGATGGAGTGAACTGATTTCCAGCGCCGAAACCGCTTATAAGATCGGGGATTATTCTGCGGCTATAGAAAACTACGAAATCCTTGTACAAAGCGGACTTGAGTCTCCTGCCCTGTACTTCAATCTCGGTGCTAGTTATCTGGAATCAGGGGATGCGGGGCGAGGGTTGGCAAACTTGCAGCGAGCAGCCCTTGCATGGCCGAGAGATAGTGAACTCAATCGAATGATTAATCGCATTCGAGCAACGCGCGTTGATATTTTCAGCGAGGAAAGTGGCCTACTTGAAAGCCTGAGTAATGCGACTTCTGGGGCGTTCACCATGAACGAACTCAGCATAGCAACTGGCTTATTATGGGCAGGCTGGTTTGCTTTAATGGGATTGTATTTATCAGCAGTACCTAACAAACGGAAAACTATCAGGCATTTACTGCTAATTATCACGGTATTGCTGGTTTGCTCTGTTCCGCTATTATGGAGTCGATGGTACATCGCTCAAGCTCGGACGCCTGCTGTCATTATTGAAGATCAAATCATGGTTATGAGCGGGCCAGGTCAGGATTATCTATCACTGTATGAACTACACGCTGCAGCCGAAATCCGCATTTGGCGGACAGAGAAAGACTGGGTTCAATTCCAGTTACCAGACGGGAGAATGGGCTGGATTCCTCGCAACACAGTATTGCTGATTCAGACATCGTAACCGGGTTGCAGCAAGACCGGTAGCTCATCCGAGGTACGAGCCACCATCGCTCCCGCAGTCGACAATGCTTCCACTTTTTCCGTAACATAACCATCAATAAACGCCGTTATCGGCTTTGTCATGTTGAGTCTAATGAAATCCGCTGCTTCAAATTCCATCACCCCCCTGCCCTGACCCATAAGAACAATTTTTTCCGTTTCGGGGTCGTCCTCAAATAATTCCAGTATTTTGTGAATAGGTGTACCAACGAGTGGATCCTCGCCGATACCTACACATGTTGTCTGACCGATACCTGCCTGTGTGAGACTATGAACCAGCTTATACATCAATGCAGCGCTATTTGAAACAACACCTACAGAGCCATGCAGGCCAATATTGTTCGGAATAATTCCAGCATTAACCTGATTTGGCGTCAAAATGCCTGGTGAATTCGGCCCAATAAGACGGCTTTTGGAATGTTTAATGTATTCTCGCGCCATCAGGCTGTCGCGCACTGGAACACCCTGGGTAACACAAATAATTAAATTAATGCCAGCATCAATTGCCTCACAGATCGCATCCAAAGTAGCAGCAGCAGGGGTGAAAATAACACTGGTATTCGCATCAGTCGCATCTATGGCTTTACGTACACTATCAAAAACAGGCCTCCCATGCACCCATTCACCACCTTTTCCGGGCGTGACCCCACCAGCTACAACCGTGCCGTAGTCCATCATCAGACGGGTATGAAGACTACCTGCCTGACCCGTGATTCCCTGAACGATCAGACGGGTCTCGCTGTTAACCAGAATAGCCATTCATTCCACCTTTTCGATCACTTCAGGATGCCGATATAAAGCGTTGTCATCGATTTCTGCTCTCACACCCAACACCATTAACTCTCCATTTTTTGTCATAGCCAGCGGGTTAATTTCAATATCGAGCATATCCTGTTGGTGAAAAAATGTGTAAAGCGCTGTCGCAATATAAGTGAACATCTCCCACAGTCCATAGGGCAAGTTCACGCCACTGGCAAGATTACGAGCCTGATAAGCTAGTAGTCCAAGAAAAGGATTAACATGCTCATTTATTATCATCTTCTCTGAAGCGCGAGACCAGCGCTCCGGTTCAAACCCATCTCTTATATTGCCTGTTGCCGTGATGACCGGCTTGCCAATATGCCAGTCGTAATGCAGCCGCAACTCAATTTTTTCTACGACTTCGACAAATGACTCAACGAGCACTTTTTTAAAAATGAGATTACTCGATTGTTGAGCAAATATCTCTTTAGCCTTGTGCCTTGCCTGTTCAGGTGTTTCCGCCCGGAATATCCCGCCTGTTTCAAAATTGTAAGCCAGAAGCGACTGAGGCCGTAAAACAACCGGCCCACCTAATTTAGATACAATCTCATGAACCTCATCAGGCGATGAGGCTGTTTTTCCAGCAGGCACAGGTATCCCCATAGCAGCTAGATAATGTTTTATCTGAAACTCATAAAGCTGCATATCATCTCCTCCACCCTGAAGGCTTTATAGACACAACAAAAGCGCTTATGGTAGACTCATATACAGATTGTCATCTCACATTCACTTTGCGCGATTTCTGGAGGCAGATTTATGGCATCCATCCGGGTGGTTTGCATTGAAGACGAACCAGAAATGGTCGATCTGGTTCGATTAATTTTATCGCGTGAAGGCTTTGAAGTCATCGGCGCACCGGGTGGAATAGAAGGTTTGCAAACCGTTGAAGACCTCCAGCCACAGCTTGTACTGCTCGACCTGATGATGCCAGATATGGATGGATGGGAGGTCTACCAGCGCATGAAATCAAACCCAAGCATTAGCAATATTCCTGTTATCGTTGTGACAGCCCGCGCACAAAGCATCGACAAGGTTCTGGGGCTGCATATCGCAAAAGTGGATGACTACATCACGAAGCCTTTTGGCCCAACCGAATTGCTTAAGAGTGTTGAAAAAGTCCTTTCCGAAAAAGCATAATGATCTGAAAGACAGATTTCCGATGATCGTTAGGGAAAAATAGCTCAATCGACGGAAAGCTTATATACTGTATTCATCTTATTTTATCGGCGCAGTTGAAGAAGCACCACGAAACGCGGGAGTCCTCATGAAAAAGTCAGCCGCATATCCAGGCAGTTTGGTTCTTTGGGTCAGCCTGATACTGCTTGTGAGTTGGGTTCCGGTTCAGGCGCCGGGACAAAATCTGCTCACAATCCCCGGTTTTTAGGCCCCATTTACTACACGCGACGGGATACCTCCGCGTCAGGTTGCTCAGGGATGGACGCCCTGGCATATTGGCGGCGGGCAATCCACATCGGAAAATATCCAACCAGAGTATTATCCTGCCACCGATGTGACGAATGGCCTCGGTATTCCCCGCATACGCAACGGCAGTGATGCCCAACAGTATTTCACTTTTTTCGCAACGCACGATGGCGGCCTCTACCAGCGGGTGACCAATATCACGAACGGGGCAACCCTTCGTTTCAGTACTTATATCTATGTCTGGTCAAGTTCATTCGATGACGTTAACTTAAGTGAGAACGATGGCGGTATTGTTATCCAGGTGGGGATTGATCCCACCGGCGGCACCAGCGGCGAAAGTCAGAATATTATCTGGTCATCGCCGACAATCCAGTATGACAGCTATAATGAATATGCCGTGACTGCTGCCGCATCTGGCTCAGCGGTCACGGTTTTTATACGCTCGACAGCATCGCTGCCCGTAAAAAACAACAACATTTACGTGGATGATGCCTCTCTCACTATTGGAGGCACAACTTCACCTCTTGCAAGCAATACTCCAGTTGCAACGGCCACCACACCCGCTACCACCGTCCCATTACCAACAGCAACACCGCCGGCCACCAGCACCCAGGAGATTGTCGCAACCAGTACATCGGATGATTTGGGGATTATTCCGACCAATACTGCTGAGCCGCTCCCTGCAACGGCCACAACAGTACCAACAGATACTCAGCAGCCAAGCGAGACACCGCAGGCATCGACGAGTACTGCACTTCCGCCAACAGTGACATTCACAGAAACGCTCATTGTACCAAGCGCGACTTTCACCTTGGTTCCAACAGCAACTCCAGTACAGGCAACCAATACACCTGTCGGCCCAACGGCTACCCCTACCCTCACAGTGGGAGGAACGCCAATTAGCAATGAATTCCCAGGAACGATCATTCACACCGTTCGCGCAGGAGATACCGTCAGCGATTTGGCAACGCTATATGGCAGTTCAATAAATGCCATCATAGGGGTCAATGGCCTCAACGGAAATGGGTTCATTCAAATTGGGCAGCGGTTGATTATTCCGGTCAGAATAGGGCCGCCTGTCACATCAACACCGACAGCGACGCCGCCGGTCAGCATAGTACCAACAGCAACACCAGTCGGAGCAAACCCGATCCCGCCGGTTACTAATCCGCCAGCCACTGCTGTTTACACGGTTCAGTCCGGTGATACACTGCTCCGCATTGCCGCACGTTTTAGCACCACTGTTACCGCCATTGCTCAACTGAATGGCATCACTAATGTGAACCTCATTCGCGCTGGACAACAGTTGTTAATACCCAGTGGGCAGCAACCCATTCCTGAGCCGCAGCCTAATCCAAATCCGCAGCCAGCGACGACCTATATTGTCCGCCCTGGTGATACACTGTTCCGTATTGGTCTGCGTTTCGGAGTTCCAATCAGTCGCCTGATACAGATAAACCGTATCTCAAATCCAAACTTTATCTTTGTCGGGCAGGTACTGGTTATTTCATGAGCGGTAAATGGCGTGTATTAAAGAATAACCAGACCGAAGCAGTAATCCTTGACCGGGTACGATTGTGCGAAAGTTTCTGGTGTCATTTTCGCGGCCTGCAATTCGTCCGCCATTTACCGGCGGACGAAGGGCTCCTGTTTGTGACCGGTTCGGAAAGCCGCGCTAATACAACCATTCACATGTTTTTTATGTTTTTTAGCATTGCGGTAATCTGGATGGATGCCTCTGGAAAAGTAGTCGATCGTTGTCTGGCTAAACCCTGGCGTCCGGCCTATGCACCGCGAACAGCCGCACAATATTATCTGGAAGCCAACACAGAAGTCCTGGACAGAGTGCAAATTGGTGACGTGCTGCGCTTTGATGAGGCAGTTTTATGACACATTGGCTGAAAACTTTTTTACTTTTAGCGGGTATGCTCTGGCTGCCCGCTTCTGTTGTCGCCCAGGAAACAAATCCGGGAGTGACTATTCACGTTGTCCAGCGTGGCGAAACGCTGTATCGAATTGCGCTTCAGTATGGCCTGACCACTGAGGAAATTGCTGCTCTTAACAGTCTCGTCGATCCCAGTAGTATTCAGGTTGGGCAACGGTTGCTCGTGCCAATCCAAACAAACGTCATCTCTCCGCCACAAACACACAAAGTTCAACCAGGTGAAACACTGCGGAGCATCGCAGAAGTTTACGGAACAACACCTGAACAACTCGCCCTGCTAAACGAAATCACTGATCCGGACACAATTTTTGTCGGTCAGGTATTAAGTATCACAGGTGAATTGCCACCCGAAAATAATGTGTCGTCACAGACAGTATCGGCTGAAAATTCTCCGCCTCCTGCTCCATCAGTGCCAAATCTTATACATACTATTCAGCGTGGCGAAACTTTATTCCGCATCGCCACCAGTTATGGTCTTACAGTCAATGATCTGGCCCGTGCCAATAATATTAATGATCCAACGCTGATTTTTGCCGGACAGCAGCTCATTATTCCCGGAATAGCAGCACCGCAACTTGCCATCGATCTTCCACCGTCCATCACTAGCCTGGATATTACACCCCTGATACTCGCAGAAGGGCAATCCGGGCGAATTCGCCTCACTACCACTACACCCATGAATATTGGCGGCACTTTCCTCGACCGAATTGTCAACAGCGTTTCTGAGCAGGAAAATACCTACCATATCATTTTTGTAGGCATCCCTATCTTTACAGAAGCAGGTATTTATCCACTCGCCCTAAACCTGACTGATTCCGCCGGTCAACAAACTACTTTCACGGTGAATATTCAGATCGCAGCCGGAAACTATGGCAGCGAATACATTAATCTGCTGGCTGATCGGAATAATCTACTTGATCCCAATGTCGAAAATGCGGAATTAGCTTTGATTCAGGGTGTAACCGGGAGTTTCTCGCCTACTCGCTACTGGACTGGCCCTATGGGGCTTCCCGCTGCAGCATCGATCATTTCGCCTTTTGGCAGGCGGCGTTCATATAATGGCGGCCCATTTGACCGCTTTCACAGTGGAACTGATTTCGCGGGTGCGCCCGGCACGCCCATTTTAGCGGCAGCGCCTGGGGTTGTTGTGTTATCTGATGCACTCAATATTCGTGGCAATGCTACTGTTATCGATCATGGATGGGGTGTCTTTACAGGATACTGGCATCAGAGTGAGCGCTATGTTCAGGTCGGTGATTATGTAAATGCCGGGCAGGTTATTGGCACAATTGGCTCAACCGGGCGTGTTTCCGGCGCACATCTCCACTGGGAAGTTTGGGTAAATGGTGTGCCAGTTGAACCAATGCAGTGGGTACAACAGTCATTTTCTTAAGGCTCAATGGAATGTCCCGAAAAGAGAACATCCGCTTCTTCACCGAAGTAGGCGGCAAGCAATTAGTAGACGAGATTAAAGCCTACGACCGGCTTATCAACCGTTATGACCGAAAATTTGCTGTCAAAAAGCGTGCATCAGGAACATGGATAATACCTGGTGGGGTGCAGCGAGCTATTCCTTACGAACGTGGTGTTCGCTTTCGCTGCCAAAATGGGTGGGTTGAAATTCGATGGGTTGCCGCTAACTGTCTGCGTTTGCGGCTGAATGTTGAAGACGGCAATTTTACAGAACCTTTTTCATATGCAGTCAGCAAGGTGGACTGGGCGATAGTTGATTTTGAAATCACCCACGACACGGCGGAGATTTATGAAATGCGTTCCGCCGCTCTAATCTGCCGGATAAACAAACGTGCCTTTCAGGTGCAGATTGAAACACTTGATGGTCAACCGATTTGTACCCATAAACAAGGTCTAACTTGGCAAAAAGAGGGACCAGTACGGCTCTCGCTGACAATGCAACCCGATGAATCCAGTTATGGCATGGGCGAGCGAGCTTACGGATTACAACTTCGTGGCAAACGACTGAGCCTGTGGAATGTTGATCCGCCAGTCTATGAACGTGGTTCTGATCCTTTATATTACAGCATTCCCTTTTATCTGGGTGTACGCGATCAACTGTCTTATGGACTGTTCTGGGATAACTCCTCACGAGGTACTGTTGATATTGGCATGTCAAGATCGGATGAGTTAGTTTTTGAAGCCGAAAGCAGCGAACTACGCTATTATGTTTTCGCTGGCGATGATGTAAAAGATGTCATCGGGCGTTATACGGAACTCACCGGGCGTATCGCACTGCCGCCTTTATGGACTCTGGGCTATCACCAATCTCGATTCAGCTACTCTCCACAGGAAACTGTATTAGCGCTGGCACAGGACTTCAGCAAACGAAGTATTCCTGGTGATGTTATTTATCTCGACATTCACTATATGAGTGAGTTTCGCTCATTCACCTGGGATTCAGGACGTTTTCCGCAGTTCAGCAAACTCATTGAGCATCTCCATAAGCTGGGATTTAAAGTTATTGTCATCCTGAACCCAGGTATTAAGGTAGATTCCTCCTACCTGGTTTGCAAAAGCGGTGTAGAACGAAAAATTTTTCTGCGCTACCCGGATGGTGAAAATGTACGCGGGGTGGTATGGCCGGGGCAATGTTATTTCCCGGATTTTACCGATCCGGCAGCGCGTGCCTGGTGGATAGAACAAATCACGACACTAATAAAAGCAGGTGTTGACGGCATCTGGAATGACATGTCCGAACCCAGTATCTTCACACTGGACAGCACAGTAACACTTCCCGACTATGTGCAGCACAATCAGGATGGCCTGAGTGGTACTCACCTTGAAAATCATAATGTTTATGGCATGTTGATGGGACGTGCCAGCCTTGAAGGGCTGCAAAAACATCGTCCGGCAAAACGCCAATTTAATATTATTCGTGCTGGATTCGCCGGTGCACAGCGCTATGCTGCCTCATGGACAGGCAACAATAGCTCAGACTGGGATCATCTTCGATTAAGCATCAGTATGGCGCTCAATATGGGTCTATCTGGCGCTCCCATCACCGGGCCAGACGTTGGCGGATTCAATCATGACACGACTGGCGAGCTATTCACGCGCTGGATGCAGGCAGCCTGCCTGATGCCATTCTTTCGTTCACATACCACCCTCGCCTCACATGCACAGGAACCCTGGGCATTCGGTCAACCTTACGAAGTCATCAATCGCCTCGCCATTGAACTGCGTTACCGCCTTCTGCCTTACCTTTATGCTGTGGTAGCACAATCTAAAGAATATGGATGGCCGGTTATTCGCCCAATCTTCATGGCCGAGCCAGATAATCCGCAGATTCGCTCGATTGACGACAGCTTCATGCTTGGCGATGCCCTGCTGGTGGCGCCAGTTCTCGAAGCCGGGGCGATGCGTCGGCGGATCTACTTGCCCGAAGGGGAATGGTACGATTATTGGACAAATGAGTTGCTAACTGGTGGACGATATATCACCATCCCTGCCCCCCTAGAACGACTCCCCCTGTTCGTCCGGGCTGGCACAGTGCTTCCGCATTGGCCCGTAATATCACATATTGGTGAAAAAGAGCCTGACACACTCATTTACCGAGTGTATCCCGGCGAATTTGAGACCGTTTTGTACGAAGATCAGGGCGAAGGACTCGAATTTGAAAGTGGTAACTACCGCTGGGTATATGTCACCTGTGCCTGGGACGACAGCAAGCTGATTATCAACCGGCGCATCGCTGGCCGCTATGTTCCGGCATACAAAACAATCAAAGTTGAGGTCGTCGGTTTCGATGAAGAACCACAACAGGTACGTGTTGACCGGCAGGGTGCGCCGTTATGGTTTTATGATGATGGACTGCTCGAACTGACAATCGATGATTTCCAGCGTATCGAAATCATGCGTAAATCCCTGCCTACAGATCGAACCATCGCTCGCCGTCCCTGGTAACAGAATCAAAAGAGGGTAGCTGATATCCCACTACCCTCTTTTGATTCTCATAACGATGGCGGGTTATTTCACCGCATCATCCAGCACTTCAAAGTTCGTGAACAGGAAGTGATCGTGATAGTAGTGAATCCAGAGGAAGGACAAGATGGCCGTATAATAGGCAACATCGAAGCGCCATAGGTCAACCAGCTTCTGGTATTCAGCAACACTGGCATAGTTAGCCGGATTGATAATAGCAGGGGTGATGAAGCCAGCGATAAAGCGCACCACGATATACACAATCAGCGAACCTACCAGCATCGAAGCGCTCAACAGGAACAGACCACGCGAGTCTTTGCCCTTGCTGAATCGAGACACTAAGGGCGCAGTCTGGCCGAGATTTCCATACTGCTGTTTGATACGAATGATGTAGAATGTGATCGCCAGATACTGGAAGGAATGCCAGGTATTTGCTCCCTGGAAAGCAGTGTCCAAATTATCAAATGCAGCCAGCGGAAAAAAGACGATGACCGTCATAGTGATAAAGATCGTTTTAGGCCAGTTGATAATTCCCTGGCGGTATTCCCGAACTGTTTTGACAACATAGGCGATCGAAGCAATAAAGAAAACTACTGCTGCTGCCACAAACAGCCAGGGCTGCTGAAAAGCTCCCGGTATAACGGCGGTCAGGTCATTAGTGCCAACAGCGAATGTCCCCTGACTGATCTTGTAGGCGGCCATCGGGAAAAGGCATGTCAGAACAACCGCATAATCAACAAGGCGGGACTGCAAGCTGACGGCACTGTTCGCGCGGACAATCTTGTGTTCACGGTGATTGTACAGTTCAACAATATAGGTCACCTGATGCAGCACATGCAGCATTGCCCAGAAGAAGAAAATCGTCAACAGCAGATTCAGATTCAAAAATGCCAGTGAAACCACCACGACTGGGATGATGATTGACGAGCGAATCAGCATCGGGTAGCGCTGTTTGAATTCGCTGTCAAGGCCGGTACGCAGGAAAGTAGACATCATGTGTGGGCCGCCAACAGCAATGGCAACAAAAGCATTGATGATGTTTCGAACGGTGTCGGGGTCATGGCCGAGTGCATTCGTGCCAAACAGATAAAAGAAATATGGAAGTGGCACAACCAGCACACTCATAATCAGAAAAATCATATCCCAGCGGCGGTCACGCAGCCAGAAACTTGTTTTCTGCTGTGGCATGACCGAAGACGATGACGGAAAACTTGCACTGCTCACGCTCATGGGAATGCTCCCTCCCTTATCCCTTACATATCAGGCAAAGCAGATTTTTATTTAGCCTGACAAAGTAATTCTAACGAAATTTTTTCAAAAAAGCCAGAATCTAATCAGCGTGGAATTTGATGATGCTCGCGGCAGCGTGCTTCATATGCTTCCTTTGCGCCAACCAGAATAATCGGGTCGTCATAACGTGCGGGAGTGCCATTGACGAGACGCTGGGTACGGCTGGCTTCCTCACCACACACCACACAGATTGCGTGAAGCTTCGTTACTTCTTCGGCAATGCACAACAGTTGAGGCATGGATCCAAACGGTTCTCCACGAAAATCCGTATCCAGCCCAGCTATAATTACCCGCAGTCCTCGTCCTGCCAATGCTTCTACCACACTCACAATATGGGAATCAAAAAATTGTGCCTCATCAACCGCTACAACAGTGGTTGATGGCTGGAGGGCAGTGAAAATATCCTGCGCCAGGGAAACAGGTTGCGCTTCTATTTTTTGCCCATTGTGACTGGTAACATGCTGAATACTGTACCGATCATCGAGGCTGGGCTTGAAAACCTGTAGCGCCTGTCGCGCAATCACAGCCCGGCGCGCCCGGCGAATTAGTTCCTCGGTTTTCCCACAAAACATGCTGCCACAGATGACCTCAATACGGCCCTGATGGTGAATCATCTACTATCCCCCTGTGCTTAAACAAAAAAGGCAGACATGCCGGTGACATGCCTGCCCTCTCAATTGAATTTACCAGCCGAAATTATTCAGCGGCTTCATTGGCCTTCGGAAGCTCATAACCGCGCGTGCGTAGTGCTTTTTTCAAGTCAGTCAGCACTTTACGGCCAATACCTGGAATTTCCAGAATGGCTTCGTCACCACCTTCTTCCAGTTTCCGCATGAAATCGCCGACAATATTGATGCCATGTTCCGAGAAAATGGTCAGGTAGCGCTTACCCAGATCAAATTCACTCAGTGAAGCTTCAGGCGAGGTGAGTGCAGCAGCACGGGCTTCGACTTCTGCACGGCGGGTATCGCGCACCTGCAGACGTTTATAGAAGCGGTCAACCTGCCCTTCCGTGTCAACAATGCGCTGCTCCCCTGTGAAAAAAGGATGGCAGGCAGAGCAAATGTCAGTACGGATTTCCGGGATAGTGGCCCCGGTTATCCAGGTATTTCCACAAGCACAAACGACATTGGCCTCTGGATACCAGGTCGGATGAATCGATTCTTTCATGATTTTCCTCAGTGTGTCACGGCCTGACAAAACAGGTAGCGTAACAGCTATTGAATAGGGTCTAACTACGCTTCAGATTCACGTCCGCCGACGAGTCGATCCTGATAAGCCTTGAGGCCATCAGTATCACCATCGACAAGGAACTGTGCCTGTTTCGGCCATGTAGCTGCGTCGCCCACAATCTGCACACCGCCCTCAACCTTCACGATGCGATACAGATCATCCCCAGAGGTCGCCGCAAGCTGAGCAAAAGTTGTAATGCCCGCGCTATAGAGCGCCTCAGCGCTTTTCTTGCCAATACCTTCGATGACAGTCAGATCATCACGGTCAGCAGTTGCAGCAGCCTTTGGAGCTGTCTTGGCGCGAGGTGCGGCAGCTTTGGGAGCTGCTTTCGGAGCAACTTTGGGTTCGACTACCGCAGCATGGCCGTTACCGTTCGCTTTTTTAGGCACTTCAGCTTCAGGGTAAACGCTGATGCGTTTCTGGCCTTCACGTCCACGCATACGCTCGAAGACCACCACACCTTCTATAGTCGCGAAAATTGTGTGATCTCTGCCAATACCGACATTGACGCCGGGGTGGAAATGCGTACCACGCTGACGAACAATGATATTGCCAGGGATAACAAATTCACCCCCATAGCATTTCACGCCCAATCGCTGCGCGTTGCTGTCGCGTCCGTTGCGGCTGGAGCCGCCACCTTTTTTATGTGCCATTGCCCAATATACTCCTCTAAACGTTGATTGCGTCTACGCGCAGCCGGGTGTAATACTGACGGTGGCCGGTGGTGCGGCGATAGTTGGTACGCTGACGATAACGAAAAACGCGAATTTTTTCGCCCCGGAACTGCTCAACGACGGTAACTTTTACCGAAGCGCCTTCGACTAACGGCTGACCGATGACCGTCTTGTCGTCATCGCCAACCAGCAGGACATCCTGAATTTCAAAGCTGTGATCTACATCATAAGGCAGCTTATCAACATCGAGATTCGCGCCAACTTCAGCGCGATACTGGCGACCGCCAGTACGGATAATCGCATACATGTGTGGACTATCTCCAATCTTCACTTGCCACCGCCGCTGCACCTCTGCGATCAAGTGCATACTACGGGGAAAATTGGCTGTGAATTATTAAGAATTGAGCGTTTGGTATTATAGTAAAGTCAAGCGGAAGCGTCAACGTTGAGTTTACATTCCCGCCTGATATTCATCGCCTTCAATAAATTCCAGCGCTTCCGGGGTATTCCCTATGCTGGCACCCTGCCGATAGCTTGACGGCTGAGAACGCTTGACTTCCTCTGGTGTACTGGCCGGACGCGCATAGCGTACTGGCTGGGGTGATTCGGGGGAATAAGTCGTTTGCGGTGTAGTGCAGTAGGGGCAAAGCTGCCATGAAAGTTCCAGGAGATTGCGGCAGTGGATACAAGGCTTTTTTAACCGAGTATGACAATTCGGGCAGGCCTGCCACGTATCCTGAACCCGTTGGCCGCAGCCAGGGCAACTGGGTTTTTCTTCAATCTCCTGCAACAGCGCTTCTTCTTCCAGCGAGCGTTCATAAGCTTCGCTCAAAGTCTCGCGGGGGCGCAAAAGCAGATAAATTAACAGACCCGGCACAGTCAGCAAGGCCACCAATAACGCTACACCAAGCTGACCGATGGTATCACGTGAACGGGAGCGCATGTCACGATAAGCCCACACTACCAACGCCAACCAGAATGCTGCAATGATGATGACGGCATAAATTGTAATAATAACAACAATATCTTCAGACAATCCTAACCCGGCTAGCAAATCACCCATGTTTTACGCTCTCTGCAATGTGAAACATCAGCACAGACAGTATAGCAGTCGCATTTAACGGGCGCAAAATGAGTCTAACAGGAAGAAAGTTTGTGTCAGTGATATGATAAAAGCCAGTAATATGTCGATTAAAAGCGAAGGTCACTTTTAATGTCCTCAGAGCCACCTGCCCTTTCCATCCAGGATATGCCTGACAGTGAACGCCCACGTGAAAGACTGATACAACACGGCGTGGGCGCACTTTCCAACGCCGAGCTCCTGGCTATTATTCTGCGAACTGGCACAGCGCAGGAAAATGCTGTACATCTTGCAGAGCGTATCATCGCGCAGCATCACGGTTTACATGAACTGGCACATACGTCTGCGGAAGCACTTCAACAGGTTGTGGGACTAGGCACAGCCAAAGCCTGTCAGATTTTAGCTGCGCTGGAACTTGGGAAACGAGCGATCATTCAGAATGCTGCGGAGCGACCTGTTGTGCAGTCCGGGGAGGATGCAGCACGTTTAGTTATGGACATGAGCAGCTTGCCACAGGAGCATGTGCGTGTCATCCTTTTAGATAACACTCGGCGAGTAATCGCAATCCCGACCGTTTACATCGGTACAGTTAACACGTCAGTGTTGCGTGTATCGGAATTATTTCGTGAAGCGATCACCCGTAACAGTGCTGCACTCATTCTGGTTCATAACCATCCATCTGGTGATCCCTCCCCTTCCCCTGAAGATATAGACCTGACACGAGCCGTCTCTTCCGCCGGGAAATTACTGGATATTGTTGCGCTGGATCATATTATCATCGCCAGTCGGGGATGGCGATCGCTCAAGGAAATGGGGCTGTTATGAACCAAACTCAATGGTAACGAACTGTCCTACAGGATTGCCCACTTCATCCAGTACATCCATATTCTGGAAATTAAGGCCATCATAAATATACATACCCAGGTTCACGCCAGCAATTTCATCCCAGTTCGCGCTCTGTTCAGGCGAGGGACAAAAACGGCTGATGACAACATCACCGGGACGCCAGTAAACTCCACGCCACGATAGACTATCAGCAATGATGTTTTCCTGGCCGTCAGCATTAAAAAAATGAACCGAAAAAGTGTAATCTACATTAGTCGTTGCAGTGATTTCCCATTGAAGCAGGAAGCAGAATTGCTCAAGACCATAAGCCGCCAATCTCACACCATTTGCGAACAACGGTTTATCAGCTATAGGCTGAAAAGCGGTCGTTAAGGGAATCTGAGCCGCGTGGTCGGTCAATCGATAACAACCCTCAGCAGCAGATCGTAATCGAAATACACGCCCATTCAGATTTTCTGCGCATCCCCGCGATAGCTGCAAGGAAGCTTCAGCAGGTTGAACCAACACATTTTCATCTATAAAACGTACTGAGGAAACATCATACAGCAGAGTATTCCAGACTGTGGCATCGTCGTCAAAACCGACAAACTGACCATCGAGACTTGCCAGCACACTACGAGTATCTGAAGAAAGTACTGCTTCACGAACAGGCATGAGATATTCCAGCGGCGTACCAAATCCGTTGGGTGTGTGTGTCACGCGAAGAAAATTCACCAGCGACATCCAGAGAATGACTTGCAATCCCAGAATAATAGCCGTCAACCCACCCGTCAGGATCAGCACGAAACGCCCCATTCCTTTTCCAGAATATCGCTCCCATAACGCGCCAGCAGCCGCGCCCAGGCCGATAAAAGCAGCAGGCATCATCAAAATCAGATAATGTGGATAGGGAGTCGTCCATGTGACAGAAAATACGACAATCGGCGTTACCAACCATATCAGCATTGCCTGGTCAACCACGCTGCGTGCATCCGATTTACGCCAGGAACGCCATGATAACCACAGTATAGATAATGCAACTGCCCACGCTAGTAAGCCGAACAAAGCGTAAACATCAGGCACAGATGTGAGATACTCATCATAAGCTTCTGGCCCGGCGAGTGAGTGAATCTCAGTACCGGCAATCGTCAGTGCAGCATAATGAAGCATATCGCCAGAAGGCATTACCCTGCGCTCAGTCTCAGACCCGTCAGAAATAGCAGCAAGCTGGTCAAGATCAGGTAGATCAGCCTGTAAAATACCGGCAGCAAAAGGAAGACACAAAAGAGCTGTCGGAATCAAACTCAAATAAAGTGATCGTGTCCAGCGCTGTCGTCCCACCCACAATAAATAAATCACTGGCACAGCCAGAAGCATCCCACTATAGTGAATTTGAGCTGTGACACATAGCGCTGGCAGCAACAACCACTGCGCCCAACGTTTACCCTCAACAAGCCCCAACAAACCAGCACCAATAGTAGCAACGACAAAAGGCGGAAGAATGTCCTGCGCCCATATTTTGCGCGAATAGATAATCGCCCAGGGACTCACAGCATAAACGACTGCGGCGATTAGTGCAGGAACAGTTCCATAGTAACGACGAGTGATGGCATAAGTTAGGAAAACTGCAACAATATTCAGTATGCCAACATAGGCTGTTGCAACTGTCGGATCGCTCGAAAACAAATAGGGGATGGCAAAAAGGTAAACACTGACAGGCGAATTGGGAATACCCACCGAAGACGAAATGCCCAACAGGGGGACGGAGCGACCATGCGCTAAATCCAGGGAAAGCTGCGAATGATTAGCCTCATCCCGTTTAATTTCTACGACACCTATCGCGCTCAATCTCAAGCCCGCCGCCAGCAGCAGAATGAGAACAAGCTCCACAACTTCCCAGCGGCGCAGAGTCAGAAACCGTCTCCTCATGAACTGGCTAGGAGGGCTAGTTCGCCCACAAACACATCATACTGATGCCCAGAGGTATAAAACTGGACATTCAGAATAGCAGCAGGGCGTTCACCCGGCGGAAATAAGGCCAGGAAATTGCCACTATCATAGGTATACCAGGCTTTCTCTTTCACACGCTCATGTTCCAGAGAACAACTACTACAAAAAAGCGGATAGTTGAGCTGCTCATCAAGAGCATAATAAAAGCCATGAACCCAGAAATGCGGTGTCCCTTGCTCGTCGATATAATCGCCTCGCAGCATCAACGGGCACTCACTGCCATCAATCCCACACGCATTGAGTGACTGATACTGAATGTTGAAACTGGCGCGAAGAATAAGCCCGCTGAAACCAGTGACATTATACCCTTCCTGCGGCCACCAGCGGCCACACCGCGTCTCCCCGTGAGTGGTTGCTCCTTCTGCGCGTAACATCCGAAGCACAAAACGTCCATCCTGCATTTCGGGCTGGTAAGAACCGCGTGGCCCTTCGTTCGCGCCATTGGTACAGGCCCAGCCCTGGGTAACACTCTGGGTGATGTCACCACCCGATGGTGTAAAAATGTCTTCAAAGGTACTGTTTTGCAGCAGATTAAAATAGCCCGGCCACACTTGAACTTCTGAAGGTTTATCGCTGGAAATCAGACCCAGACTGTCAACAGGTATGCCACGTCCCAGGGTAGAACCTGGCGGCGTTATGGATATCTCTCCCTGACGGTTAAGAACCTGTAACTGTGAACCCAGCGCATTCACCTGATATTGACCACTGGAACTCAGATCGACCAGCGCTCCCTGATTAGTTGTGATGGTCAGACGCAAATCACGCCGCAAATCCTTTGCCACAAAAATATCTAGCCTGCCGGTAAAATTTTGCAGGTCAATGACATAATTAGTGGTTCCCCAATCAAAACGTGGCTGAACTGCGCGCCAGACGGTCAAACCTGTATCACCACGCAATGTCACCGAGGCAATAAGGCGCCCGCCCTGCTGCTCATCCCGAAAGAAAATTGTCGCCTGAGCTACCGAATCGGTGCTGATATCACCTGCCACAAAATTATCAACCCGTGTACGCTGAGTAATCGCATTAACACTGGCAGAACCACGCCCGATTTGGACAGATGTTTCCATTGGAATTGAGGACTGAAACAGAAAATAATTGACCCCTATGCCGATGATGATGCAAATCATGCAAAAGGCCGCGAAAGCAATCAGCATCACGCCCCAGGCGAGCCGCTGCGGGTCAAGACGAGGTTGTGAGACCACATCAGGCAGAAAAGTTGTGCCTTCAGCCAAAATTTATTTCCCGTATATCTCAAAACACAAGCAGGCAATTATAGCATATCGTCAGGTAGACCTCGCAAATCTCGACTCCCCGCTTTTGCTTTTGTATAATAATCACAGGTTAAAACAAAAGTGAACGGAGATTGGAGCGCTATGTCTGGTCATAGTAAATGGTCTACCATTAAGCGTAAAAAAGGGGCGGAAGATGCCAAACGGGGCAAAGTTTTCACCCGGCTTGCGCGTGACATCATGGTGGCGGCACGAGAAGGTGGTGGCGATGAAAACGCTAATCCCAAGCTGAAAATTGCTGTCACCAAAGCTAAAGCCAGCAACATGCCCAAAGATAACATTGAACGGGCAATTCTGCGTGGAACAGGCAATCTTGACGGAGTTGATCTGGAAGAACTCAGCTATGAAGGTTATGGCCCGGATGGTGTAGCCTACATGATCGATGTCTTGACAGACAACAAAAACCGCACCCTGGCTGACGTGAAGCGTGTGCTCAATCGTGCCGGTGGCAGCCTGGCATCTGCCGGCTCAGTGGGATGGCAGGTTTTTTAAAATTGCCATAACACCCTCATTGGCGTCAAGCTTGATTTTTATACAGTCTTTATGGTCGCCGCTTTATCGGGGGCAGATGATGTTGTAGACGAAGAAGGCACTGTGTCAATTTATACCCCACGCGAAAAATTATCTGCGGTTGAACAGGCTTTAACTGGAGCCGGTTTTGAGGTTGACGAAGCCGAACTTCGCTGGGAAGCCAAGAATGAGAGTGAGTTATCCGTCGATAAAGCGCTGCAAAATATGCGCCTTCAGGAAGCTCTGGAAGAGCTGGATGATATACAGTCTGTCGCATCGAATCTCTTGATTACAGACGAACTCATTTCAGCACTTGAGACCGCCTGATGCTAACTCTGGGCATTGACCCCGGAACGGCCACAATCGGTTATGGTCTGGTGAAGGAGCATAATGACGGTTCACTCCAGGCCATAGCCTATGGGGTTATCACCACCACTCCTGACCGTCCCATGCATGAACGTTTAAAAATCATCTATGAAGGTGTAACTACACTCATCGAAAAATATAAACCGGATCGTGCAGGGGTCGAAGAGTTATTCTTCGCCAAAAATGTCACAACCGCCATCACCGTCGCGCAAGGACGCGGAGTCATATTGCTGGCGCTCACGATGGCAGGACTTCCGGTGGCAGAGTACAAGCCAAATAATGTCAAACAATCCATCTCTGGCTACGGGGGTGCCAAAAAACCGCAGATGCAGGAGATGGTGCGTATCCTATTAGGATTGGAAGACATCCCCCGTCCGGACGACGCCGCTGACGCGCTGGCGGTCGCCATCACTGATATACACAGTGCGCGCTATGAAGGGCTTGGGTAATCACCCATGATTGCCAGTTTACAGGGCAAAATTTCCCACACCGGTCGTGATTATGTTGTTTTGGTCACAGGCGGTGTCGGCTATAAAGTGTTTGTGCCTTTTCCGACTATCGAAAAAACACATTCTGATAGTGATACCTTTCTGCATACGGTAATGATTGTGCGTGAAGATTCGATGTCGCTCTATGGGTTCGCTACTGCTGCCGAGCGCGATACTTTTGAAATACTACTGAGTGTAAGCGGCGTCGGGCCAAAGATGGCATTAGCCGTCATCAGCACCCTTAGCCTCGACAGCTTACGCAATGCGGTTATAGGCGAACGGGCCGAGATATTGTCACGTGTACCGGGTATCGGCAAAAAAACCGCCCAAAAAGTCCTGATTGAACTAAAAGACAAACTCAAAATCGGGCTGGATGCAGCGCCTGTGTCGGTGTTTGACGATCTGAACAGTGATGTTATGGATACACTGGTTGCCCTGGGTTACAGTATCGTGGAGGCACAAACTGCGATACAATCGCTTCCAGTTGATGCACCAAACACTGTTGAAGAACGTGTGCGTCTTGCACTATCCTACTTTGCCTGATTCAGGTTGTCGCCATGACAAATTCTCTCGACCAGTATCCGCAGCGCGACGGTCTTTATCGCATTTTGTCGGAAGGTGTTGCTGTCCATAACCGCTATCAGGATAAGATTCTCATCCTCGATAGCTGGAGCAGTGAAATGTGGTTGCGTGCGGATGGCAAAACCACCCTGCGAGTCATAGCCCGTGACATCGCTGGCATCAGTGGCGAGCGAGAGGATATGCTGCTGCTGACCATCCCCATGCTGCTAACCATTCTGGCAACTGAGGGTGTTATGTTCCAGCTTGACCAGCCTACCCTCCTCCCCTACCATCTAACTCTGCCACAGGAAGATCAGGACATTGGTCGGATGCGGGAGAGTATGGAAGCGGCTGGCTGGCTGGACGAATAATTGGGAGCAATTTTTTGACCACAGAGCTTATTGGCAAGACCGTTGAGGTTCTTGATAAAGGTTTCATTCAACTGGTGGACTTGATGCCGCACCCAAACACGGCTGTTTCGGGTGATCTGGCAATCGTCAATGCGGCGCGGGTAAGTTTCCTCGGTGAAAGTAAAGGGGAAGAAAATGACAAAAAACTCCTTTTTTACCTGCTCCGCAATCAGCACACCAGCCCATTTGAAATGGTGGAATTTAAATTCCGTGTTCACGCCCCGCTCGTCACCTGGTGGCAGTGGGTGCGTCACCGCACCTGGAACATGAACGCCCAATCCGGACGTTATACGCCTTTTGATGAAAATGATTTTTATGTCCCGGCTGTCTGGCGCAAACAATCGCCCAGCAATAAGCAGGCCAGTGAGGGCGAAGTGGATGCGGATGTCAACGACAGACTCACAGCCAATCTGATTAGACATTATGCTGATGGCTATCGTTTATACGAGGAAGCACTGGCAGCAGGTGTATCAAAAGAAATGGCGCGCCTGTTCCTGCCTGGATTCAGTGTCTACTATACCTGGATTGTCAAGGTTGACGCACATAACCTGATGCATTTTCTCAGACTGCGGATGGCAAGAGAAGCACAGCACGAAATCCGTGTATATGCACAGGCTATTTATGAAGAATTTTTCAAGCCCGCCCTGCCCTGGACAGCGGAAGCCTTCGAGCAATATGTATTAAAGAAAGAGATTTAAAGCCGGGGAGACAGCAGTCTCCCCAAAGAACCATTATTCAGCAAAAAGTTCCCCGCCACGTTCAAAGCACATTTGCTGGTTGCGAGAGTCTTCAGGCACAACTGTCCAGCCATATGATTTACCCCGCTGGAACAAAACAGCATCAAAACTAAATCTCGGCTCAACACTATAAAAAACCAATGGCATATCCTGATCATCTACCAGTGGATTGCCTTCAACATCTGTCACTTGCAAGCGATAGCGAACCGCCGTCGCTACCGGAGTCCAGAACACCTGGGGCGATGTACCAGCCACAAAATTCAAGGCACTCTGTTCTCGATCAACTGTGAATGAGCCGCACACTTCCAGGGTTGGCTGTCCGCTGGATTGCTGAACCTCAGGTGCTGTCTCTGACGTAGGAGTTGATTCCGAATTCCCGGAAGCGCCCGGTTGGGGTGACGGTGTCCAGGTCGGTGGCAGAGTCGGGCGTTCAACTGGAGGTTGTGTCGGCTGTGGGGTAAAGGTAGCGGCTTCCGGGCTGACTTCAGTAGATGCAAGTGTTGCCGCCTGGGTAGGCAGTGCCTGGGGCGCTGGTTGGCAGGCAGCGATCATAGCCAGAATCATTAGGCAAAAACACACGATAGCAAATTGTTTCATCATTGTATCCTCCAGGCAACCGTCGTCGGTATATTAGCAATTGAAATGCCAAATACCGCCAGAATGATCACAAAAATCACAGCAGCAGTACCAGCGCCAACATACCACAGAATAAGCAGACGCGCTGGCGGTTTTTCTCCTCTCATACCCACTATCAGCCACCAGCCCAGCATGTAAATCACAAGGCCAAATCCGGCAGACACAATAGCAGGCAGTACACGTGTCTCCATTGTGAACAGGTAGCGGAGATAAAGATAATCCACCAGCGGAAATAGCGCGAATGTAACTGCCAGTGCAAAAATGGCACACAGCCCAATTCGCGCTACACGCGGCAGATCAAGCACCCTGGCAATCAAGCGGGCTGATAGCGGGAGAGGGAGGGCCGCTTTATGATTTAGCTTTTTGTTTTTAGGTTTTTCTGCCAGGCGCGATTTAGTCCGACTCATGTCTCCCCCGTTGAACCAAAATGGAGCAAATTCTCTGCACCAGTGTCAACATTTATCATAAAGGTGGAGGCGCGCTCGAAATAATTTCGCATCTCCCTCCGAGCTGGCTCAGGCACGCCCGCCTCATCAACTGCTGCCAGCATATGTTGCAGCCAATGATCGCGCGCAGCAGGGTCAATGCGAAAAGGCATGTGACGCATCCGCAGGCGGGGATGACCGCGCTGCTGCTGGTAACGCGCCGGGCCACCAAAAAACTGAGTCAGGAATAGAAACTGCCACTCTTTCCCTTCCTCTAGGTTTTCCGGGAACATAGGACGCAGCACGGCATCATCCGCAACCCGTTCATAAAAAACGTCCACCAGCTTGCGGAAAACCGGGTCACCGCCCGCCAGTTCATAGACAGATTGTTCCTGATCGGTCATCAAAATACACCTTCGACAATATCAATTGCCCTATCATAGCGCGATAAAGTGCCGCTGGACAATTAACCACGCCAGAGTACAATCACCCCCTGCAAAAGGTTTTTATACGCCGTTTACGAGGAGTATTCTTATGAAGCCATTACAGCGCCTGGTTGGGACATTGCTCCTGATCGCGCTTTTCCTTTCTGTGGGTATGCTGAGCGCCCAGGATAATGCTACAACTATCAGCGCCGCTGGCTCAGGAATTGTAGCCCCGCTGTTTGAGGCGTTAAAAGCTGCCAGTGGGGTCGATGCTCCAGTCGAAATCAGCGTCAGCGGTACAAACAGCGGTCTCGAACAATTCTGTCAGGGACAAGTTGACCTGGCACTTGCGAACCGCCCAATTTCCGCCAATGAAGATGCGAACTGTGGAGCGAACAGCATCCAGTACAGCGAGTTATTGCTGGCTAACAACATTGTCGCATTTGTCGCCAAACTTGATGCTAATTATAATCAGTGCCTCACAGTGGCCAATCTGAATACAATTTTCTCGCCCAGCGCCCAGGATCAGATCACCAACTGGACTCAGATCAGTTCTGAAAATCCTGACCTTCCTTTGAGCGTGGTTGTCCCAGATATTTCAAGTACTGCTTTTGGGGTTCTGGATAACCTGATATCAGGTGATGGATTACGCGCCGATGCGACTGCCCTGCCAACAGCAGATGAGATTATTGCTGCTGTCAGCCAGACTGACGGCTCAATTGGAGCTGTTACTTTTGCTGCCGCCGTTGCTGCCAGTGACCGGGTGAAAATTCTTGAACTGAACACCAACGAGGCCGTTGGATGCGCTGTGCCTTCAGCCGCCAATGTAGAAGCACGCTCCTACACGGCCGTCGATCAATTATTTGTCTATGTAAATCAGTCCAGTCTGGAAAAACCAGGGCTGAAAGCTCTCCTGATGTTCATAAGCAGTGAAAATGCTATCCCGGTGGTTGAAGAACAGGGTTTCACTGCACCAACATCCAGCGCTTATAATGCCAATTTGCAGGGGCTGGAAGGAACCGGAGCAGCACGACCTTTCAGCGGTGGCGAGACAGGCTTCCAGATTCCACCTGGCGTTGCAGGGGAAGTCAGCATCGCTGGTTCTGTTGTCGGACTGCAATATCTCAAAAGTGCAACCACCAATTTCAGCGGACTTTACCCTGGCGTCACTTTTGACACCAAAACTGAGGGACAGCCTGAAGGTATTCGCCGTTTGTGCAATGGCGAAATTGACATTACCAGCATCGAAACTGATCTTACTGCCGAGCAGGTACAAAACTGCGAAGCCAATAACATCACCACCTTCCAGATTGACCTGGGCAAACAGGCGGTTGTTCTGGTCGCCAATGCAGATACTGAATATCTCACATGTCTCACATCACAGCAGTTGGGCAACACCTGGAAAGCGACCTCTGAACCTGTGGGAAACTGGAATCAGGTTGATACCAGTTTCCCCGATCAGTCCATGACATTGTTCGCCCCTGCCACTGGCAATTCGTTTACTGACCTTCTGCTGGCAAAAACTGCCGGGAGCAATATTCCAGGCAGAGCAGATATTGAAATTGACAATGATCCGTTATATCGTGCTGCGGCAACCGCCAACGTTGAAGGCGCATTAACATATATGAGTTGGGCAGAATACCAAAATGTGCTGGCAAACAATCAGGCAAATATCACCCTGGTGGCGGTCAATAATGGCGATACCTGCGTAACCCCCAGCGAAACAACGATTGCTGACGGCAGCTACCCCCTCACGCGCTCAGGGCGACTTCTGTTCAATCAAACCTCATTGAATGAACCAGCTACCCAGGCCTTTGCCTGGTATCTCGCCAGTGACGAAAATTACAGCTTGTTTAATCAGGCTGGATTCCTCGGTGTAAGTTTTGGCAGCCTGCCACCGCTGCGGGACAGCCTGCAACAGGCTTTCAATGATGCAGCAATGGCGGTGCTTCAACCGCCTTCAATCCCTGATGCAACAGCAGAAGTGACCACAGAACCGCCTGCTGACGCCACCTCAGAAGCAACGGCAGAAGCCACAGCAGCCAGCTAAGACAGTCGACTTGCTGTCAGCCCTGAAACACCCTTGCTCACGGCAGGGGTGTTTTTGTTAACAAGCGATGTGCTATACTGCTCACTCAACTTGGCACAAATATTCGGCTTATCCTGAAGCCCCGGACTGGAGCAGGCATTATGCGCGGCGAACTCGTCGCCCTCGACATCGAAACTACGGGTTTCTATCCTGAAATGGGCGATACCATCATTGAGATCGGCATTGTCCGTATGGTTGATGGGAAAATCGTTCAGGAAGAAGGAAAGCTGATCAACCCGGAGCGCACGATACCGGATGCAGTTACAAATCTTACGGGTATTCGCAGCGAAGATGTGGCAGGCAAACCCATCATCAATGCTGTACTGCCCTGGGTACGCACCTTTGTCGGAAATGCGCCCATTGTCGGTCATAATGTGGGTTTTGATCTCGGTTTTCTAGGCCGTTATGGCGTCTTACAGAACAATTTGCGGATTGATACCTATGATCTCGCATCCATCCTGCTGCCACGCGCCCCACGTTATACGCTTTCGGGTCTGGCAAGCGGCCTCGATGTGAAGTTTGATGCTCACCGCGCTGTCGATGATGCTCGCGCATCAGCCATTCTGTATTGGGACTTATGGCAGAAAACATTAGCCCTTCCGCTGGATATACTGCGAGAACTGCTTGATTTATCCAGCGGCTTAAGCTGGGATACTCGTCATGTGCTGGAAGCCGCCTTCACAGAAAACAGCAGAAACGCCCCATCAGCCGATAGCAGGCAGCACCAGATCATGTTCGGCCCGGCTATTACGGATGAAAAAGCGCTCCAGCCAAAATCAGTTGATCGCCAGCCGCTTGATGTAAAAACGACAACCGCGATGGTTGAGGAAAATGGCGCACTAGCTCAGCATTTCCCTAATTATGAGCATCGTGCTGAACAGGCTGAAATGACTCGTCTTGTGACAGAAGCCTTTAACCAGTCACACCACACTATCATTGAGGCTGGCACCGGCACCGGCAAATCCATAGCCTATCTTGTTCCTTCAATATTGTGGTCAATCACCAATCAGGAACGAGTAGTTATCTCCACCAATACCATCAACTTGCAGGAACAGCTCATCGGCAAAGACATTCCGATGCTGACAGAAGCACTTGGATTATCGGTCAAAGCTGCACTGCTTAAAGGACGCGGAAACTATCTCTGCCCACGCCGTCTCACGGCCGTGCGACGAAGACGCCCGACCAGCCTTGATGAATTCCGCACATTAGCCAAAGTGCTGGTCTGGTTACTGGAAAGCAGCAGCGGCGACCGAGGCGAAATCACGCTGCGTGGGCCGGTTGAAAATAACACATGGCAGCGTCTCAGCGCGGAAGATGAGAACTGCACCCTCAATCGCTGCCAGTCCGCTATGCAGGGTACATGTCCTTTTTATAAAGCAAGAAAAGCTGCCGAAGCTGCCAATCTGGTCATCGTCAATCATGCGCTGCTGCTGTCAGACGCAACAACTGATAACCGGGTTCTCCCCGACTATCAATATGCGGTCATTGACGAAGCACATCATCTCGAAGAGGCCACCACCAGTGGATTAAGTTTCCGGCTGGATGAGGCAGCCCTGGTTCGGCGTCTGGCTGACTTGGGCGGGCTGAAACGCGGTCTTCTGGGCGATCTGCTGCATAACATGCGTGCTGCCGCCCCTGAGCGCGAGATTAAGCGACTGGAAGCCTTTATCGGTGTCGTTAGTAGCGCGACAACCACGATGGAAGCGCACATCAAAGTTTTCTTCGACAGCCTGCGTGACTTTTATACTGATATTCTGGGGCATGATCGTTCCAACGATCACGCTGCTCAGGTTCGCATCACCCATCAGCTACGCGATAAAAGCGCTTTTGCCCAGGTTGGAGCCGCATGGGGGACGCTGGCGGAGTTTATGCAGGTTATCAGCGAAAAACTGGCTCAACTCACGGAATATCTGGGGAAACTTTCAGCGTATAACATTCCTAATTATGATGATCTGCTGAACAGTACAGGTGCCACCGCGCGCTTCTTTGCAGAAGTAGAAAAGCAGCTCAGCAATTTTGTCCATAAACCGGATGAAAATACAATCTATTGGTTGAATGGCGGTCAAAATCTGGCTTATCTATCGCTGCATACCGCACCACTGCATATTGGCCCGATGGTCAGTCAATACCTATGGCAAAACAGACATGCTGTGGTACTGACCAGCGCTACCCTGCAATCCAACGGCAGCTTTGACTATTTACAGAATCGGCTTGGAGCCGAAACTGTAGCAACACATGATTTGGGTTCACCTTTTAATTATGCTGAATCCACCCTGATCTTTGTGCCGGATGATATGCCTGAGCCTAACGAGCGCCACCAGTATCAACAGGCGCTCGAACGGGGTATCGTCGAACTTGCTGCCGCACTCGAAGGTCGCATACTGGTATTATTTACCAGCTACACCCAGCTTCGTCAGACAGCGCAGGCTATAACCCCCCGTCTGGCATTAGGGGACATCGCGGTTTATGACCAGAGCGATGGCAGCAGTCGCCAGGCTTTGCTGGATGGGTTTAAATCGGCTTCAAAAGCCGTACTGCTTGGTACACGAAGTTTCTGGGAAGGGGTAGATATACCCGGCGAAGCCCTGAGCGCACTCATCATCACCCGGCTGCCCTTTGCAGTGCCAACAGAACCCATTTTTGCTGCTCGATCCGAAACTTACAAAGACTCGTTTAATGAGTACGCGCTGCCGGATGCCATACTGCGTTTCCGGCAGGGTTTTGGTCGCCTGATTCGTACCCGCACTGACCGGGGTATAATCGCAATATTTGACAAACGAATCATCAGTAAAGCCTACGGAAAAAGTTTTCTGGAAGCGCTGCCGGATTGCACAGTTCAATATGATAAGATCAAAAATTTACCCACGATTGCTCAGCAGTGGTTGAATCATCATTAATCTCATGAAGTTCTTAAATTCGTGTGATAATTTTGTGCCTGAGAGGAGCGGGCGAACAAACTCATGCGTACACCTGCAGGCAAGGAATGTCGTCACTATCATGAAGATTATCATCGCGGGAAGGAAGTACAGGAATGCCGGTTAATTCGCGACAATCCAACCTCCCTGCGCTGGAGGCCAGTCGATTGCTCATCCTGTACCGTACCCGATATTCTGAATGCAAATGCCAGCCCGGATTTACAGCTAAAAGTAACGGTCAAACCTCGGCTGCTGGGCTTAGGCAGGCTTGTTGAGGTGACAGCCTCCTGCCTTAAACATCGCATTGCCATTGATGATGCATTCATCGGCTGTCCCAAATGTAATGCTGAACGTCCCGGACTAGATGTTTTCTGGGAAGCGCTGGGGCAGGATGATGATTAAGGCTGTCTTGCTTGATCTTGACAATACGCTTCTGAAAAACCCCGATGAGAATTTTGCGCGTGCCTATCTGGGCCTTGCTGACCAATTCTTCGAGGAGCGCTGGAATCTCTCTGAATTCTCTCACCTGCTTTTGCAAGGCATTCAGTCAGTCGTTACCTCTCACGATCCGACACGCACGAACGCAAATGTCCTGTTGGATTTGATTAGCAATGCTACCGGCCAGTCAGAACCAGAAATTCGAGCTACGTTCAGCGATTTCTACAACACCGCTTACCCTACCCTGTCAAAATGTACTGAGATTTCTCCATTTGCACCTCACCTTGTAGCTGCTCTCCGGGAGAGCAATTACGCCATTATCATTGCTACCAATCCGATCTATCCACCCGAAGCCGTCCGCCAAAGGCTTGCATGGGCGGGACTGCCAGACAGCCTCGACAATTATGCGCTTGTCACTCATGCAGACAATATGCATTTTGCCAAACCTGATCCGGCATATTACATTGAGGCAGTTGCCCGCGTTGGAGTTGAGCCAGATGAAGCCATTATGGTAGGCGATAATCTTCAGAATGATATGATTCCCGCTCGTTTAGCCGGGTTATGTACATTTCATATTCGTGAAACTGCTGATGAAACCGGGATGGCCGGAAATCTGGAAAGCTTTTATCAACATGTGATGTCAGGTAATTGGCTGGATTTGCTGGCACCAGGGCCGCTTAAACCGGAGATGATTGAACCAGAACTGCGCGGAAATGTAGGCGCACTTTTCGGAACACTCTCCGATGTAAAACCCCATTACTGGTTGCAGCACCCTGATCCAGACGAATGGTCGCTCATTCAAACCGTCTGCCATCTGCTGGAAAGTGAAACTAAAGTTCAGCGCTGGCGTCTCCAAAAAATACGCGCCGAAACTAATCCTTTCCTTAGTAACCCCCTACCTCCGCCTGGCCCGCGTGAAGCCATTCCCTGTGATGAGAGCGGTTGGAGTGGAGCCTATCGCTTCGCTGAGGAACGCAAAAAGACCATTGATTGGCTGAGCACATTACAACCGGAAGACTGGACACGCCCGGCACGCCACAGTGTTTTTGGCCCAACCAATTTATTAGAGATGGCTCACTTTACGGCCCAGCATGACCGCCTCCATATCAACCAGATATGCCAAACCCTGGGCAAATGCGTATGAGGCAGTACAATTCTGGTAGTGCAACGCAAAGTTTGTCTTAAGATAAAACTTATCTGCTTTCCTAGACGTCATCTCGTGTGATAAGATCGAGTTAATCAGATGCGCCTGTGTTGCAACCGGGGCTTATTTTCATGTTACATTTAAATGGTCATTCGCCCGTCGTCATTACATTAATCACCAGTAACTGTCCGCCCTGGCTGAAAGATATTCCAGCCTATCTTGGTCAGTTAAATTATCAAAGCAGTATCGCTGCTACAGCAGACGATGCCATACACCTCATTCAGACCAATAAACCCGATGCAATCATTGCTGCATCTGCCGGCTCAGACAGCCTGTCAGCATTCCGCCAGCTAAGACAAATCATCCCTCACGAAACGCAACCGCTACTGATTTTGATTACCGACGAAGAGCCATCTGATGCTGAGCTTGCTGACTTCATTTTTTCACCCAATCGTCTGGCCTACCTCGAAAATCAACTCAGCGCAGTGATTCGCTTTCGGTCACAACAAAAGCGGCACATAGAAGAAAATATACGACTCAAAAAAGAACTGGAAACACAGCGTAAATCTGCCGATGGCATCGAAATTCTGAAAAATGCAATCGTGCGAAATGTCGCCCATGAGCTTCGAACACCACTGCTTCAGGTGAAATCAGCCGTCGCATTGCTTGCGGAAGATGTGGGAGATAGTGCCATATTGATTGAACTGGCACAACGGGCCACAACCCGACTTGAAGCGGGTGTACAAAATATCACACTGCTCAATGAGCTGATTAACGAGAGCCTGGAAACCCGTGATTTTGAAGTCGTCGCAGTCAAAGAATTTATTGAATCCGCCATTCGCAGCCTGCGTAGAAGCTGGGAACACAAGGGTAATGTTGAACGAATTTCCCTCCATATTCCAGCAAATCTCCCACTGGTGATGGGGGACAAATCCCGATTGGTTATTGCAGTTCAGTTGTTAATCGACAATGCACTGAAATTCAGCCACGACCAAGTTGATGTGAACGTCACCCGCCAGAACAACAAAGTCCAGATCGCCGTTAAAGATCGGGGCATTGGCATACCCGCTGACAAACGAGAACGAATTTTTGAAACGTTCTATCAGGTCGATAACTCTTCCACCAAGGCTTACGGTGGCATGGGTATTGGTCTTGCCATTGCCCGATTTATACTGGAGCGTCACGATACGAGTATCCATGTTGATTCGGAAGTTAGCAAAGGCAGTGAATTTTCATTCACACTGACCACAGCCGAATTCAAAAATCCGCGATAGCATGAAGCGTTTGTGATTTTCTTGACAAAGGGATTCCCAAATTTTATACTTGATTTTAAAATACCGCTTGCCCCCGGTTAATATCCTTTTACGCACCTGAAAGTGTCCCATCATGACTGAACTCGTCCGAAATTATATCGGCGGAAAATGGGTTGAAGCCGATTCGCGCGAGACATTCAACACTTACAACCCTGCCACTGAAGAAGTCATCGCATCGGTGGCGAAAAGCAGTGCAACCGATGTCAACGCTGCTGTACAGGCGGCAAAAGCGGCTTATCCGAGTTGGCGATTGACGCCTGCACCGCGCCGGGGCGAAATACTGTTTCGTGTTGCCCAGGTGCTGACCGAACGCAAGGAAGAAATTGCCCGGCTTATGACTCAGGAAATGGGCAAAATCCTGACAGAAACACGTGGTGATGTGCAGGAAGCCATCGACATGGCCTACTATATGGGCGGCGAAGGTCGGCGACTGCTTGGTTACACCGCCCCTGTTGAAATGCCGAATAAGTTCGGTATGGCAATGCGAGACGCGGCAGGAATTGTCGGCCTGATTACACCCTGGAATTTCCCGATTGCTGTTCCAAGCTGGAAAATGCTGCCCGCATTGATTGCCGGTAATACTGTGGTTTTCAAGCCTAGCGAAGATACCCCTGCTACTGGCGCAGCCTTTGTCAGGGTTTTCGAGGATGCCGGTTTACCACCAGGCGTTCTTAATCTGATAACAGGTGCGGGTGAAGCAGGCGCCGCTTTGGCTTCACATCCTGATGTGCGTATCATTTCTTTCACCGGCTCGACAGAAACTGGTTTGAAAGTCTACGCACAGGCGGCCAGTCTGGGCAAAAAAGTCACGCTGGAAATGGGCGGCAAGAATGCCATCATCGTCCTGGATGATGCCAATCTTGATCTCGCCATAGAAGCGATAACATGGAGCGCCTACGGGACAACCGGCCAGCGCTGCACCGCGACCAGCCGCCTCATCGTTCAAAAAGGAATAAAGCCGAAGCTGGTCGAAGCCTTGGCTGAAAAAGCACGCAGCCTGAAAATAGGCTATGGGCTGGATGAACCGGTGAACATGGGGCCACTGGTGCACCAGAAAGCGCTGG
>CAYUTY010000022.1:0-23060 GCA_964447795.1 uncultured Anaerolineaceae bacterium | reverse complement strand
GACCGGGCAGCGTTGCACGGCGACCAGCCGTTTGATCGTGCAGAAGGGCATTCGACCGAAGCTGATCGAGGCGCTGGTCGAGCAGGCGCGTGCGCTCAAGGTGGGTTACGGCGTCGAAGAGGGTATCGAGGTCGGGCCGCTGGTCAACCGGAAGGCGCTGGAAAAAGTCGAGCGCTATGTGGAAATTGGGCAGCAGGAAGGCGCGCGAGTGATGGCAGGAGCGCAGCGGGCTGACCTCGACAAAGGTTACTTTTATGCCCCTACCCTGTTTTCCGATGTTCGCCGCGACATGCGGATTGCCCAGGAAGAAATTTTTGGACCAGTCCTGTCTGTCATCGAAGTTCAGGACCTTGATGATGCTGTCTCCGTGAATAACGGTGTCAAATACGGCCTGTCCAGCAGCATCTTTACCGAAAACGTCAATGCAGCTTTCCGTGCCATCCGTGACCTGACAACCGGAATTGTTTACATTAATCACGGCACCACCGGGGCAGAAATTCAGTTCCCGTTTGGTGGCACACGCGGCACCGGAAATGGAATGCGGGAGGCCGGGCAGTCAGGGCTGGACTCATTTACCGAATGGAAATCGGTCTATGTCGATTACAGTGGACGTTTACAGCGTGCCCAAATCGACACCGATGCAATCCTGAAAGATAATTCGTAAAATCCCCCACAGTTTGGCGGATTGTCGAAATTTAGCCAGCGGTGCGGTAAGATTGATGGATGAACATGTCCCATAAATTGTACTGGGACGCAACTTATGAGATTGTTCTGGCTCTGATTGAAGCCCATCCGACTGTCGATCTGGATTCAATGGGGCTTGAACACCTGTATCAACTTATCGTCTCACTCCCGGATTTCGCGGATGACCTGGAATTGGCAAACGAAGGTATCCTGACTGAAATCCTGAGAGAGTGGTATGAGGAGATTAATGTTTAATGGCTCAACTTGATCTGCGCGACCTGCACGCTACTGAGTTTCCAGTTCCAGATGATATGCAGGGCAATGTCGCCATCACCAGCCTGAGCAGGATTTATAACTGGAGTCGGCGTTCCTCTATGTGGCCGATGCTCTTCGGGCTGGCCTGCTGCGCGATTGAAATGATCGCTACTGCCGCATCCCGTTATGATCTTTCCCGCTTCGGCATGGAAGTCATGCGCGCCAGCCCGCGCCAGTCTGATCTGATGATTGTCTCCGGCACAGTGACCAAGAAAATGGTCGTGCCAATTGTGCGCCTGTATAACCAGATGCCAGAACCGAAATATGTGCTGGCAATGGGTGCTTGCGCCAGCGGCGGCGGCCCTTTCAAGGAAGGTTATAATGTCGTTTCCGGGATCGACCAATATATCCCGGTCGATGTCTATGTGCCAGGATGCCCCCACACCACACAGGCACTCCTGAATGGGCTTATTGCACTCCAGAAGAAAATAGATGGACAATCGCTGGCAAACCGGGATGATGTTCCCTGGTATGGTGTTGGCCCGGCTGAACCTACGCCTGTGCCGATCCTCGGCCCGGACATCATTGACCCACGCCAGATGGATTTAATTCGTCGCCAGGCTGAACTCGCCGCTGCTGGCAAACCATATGGTATACGTGAGCTTCCGGCTGCTGGTGTCATGAAAAAGGCTGCCCCCGCAATCGCTGCTAAAGCAAAAGCGGCGCCCGAAGCGGCTGCTGATGACCCGGAAAAAGCAGCTCGCCTCGCCAAACGCGAAGCCGCTCTGGCGCGTAAGCGTGATGGGGAAAGTGGTAGCGCCGTTGCAGAAGCCCCCGCGGCGGAAGCAGTTGCATCACCGTCTGCCGCGCCCGCTGCCCCCGGCGACAAGAAAAAGTTTGACAAAGCCGCCATGCTGGAGAAGATTCGCGCCCGCAAGGGGCAATAGGGAATGAATGCAACATGACCGATTATCCAATTGTCGAATCAACCAATAATGTGGAGGCTGCAATTGCAGCCCTTAAAGAGCAGTTCCCGGATGCTGTTAAGGATGACACCCGTACAGGCTACAGCGGCGTCATCGTTGACAAAACCCGCCTGGTAGAGGTTGCCACCTTCGCCCGTGATACGCTGGGTTATGATTACCTTTCCAGCGCGACGGCTGTTGATTATCACGGCATCGCCGATGAGATGGAGATGGTGTATCACACCTATCGAATCAGCGGCGGGCCAGCATTGGTTCTGAAAGCGCAAACAGCCCGTGACAACGCCGAAATACCATCTCTGATTGATGTATGGCCGGGCGCGGACTTTCAGGAACGTGAAGCCTGGGACTTATACGGCATCCGCTTCCCTGGTCACCCCAATCTAAAACGCATCCTGATGTGGGAAGGCTTCAACGGCCACCCGATGCGAAAAGACTGGAAAGAAGCCTACTACGAAGAAGAACACAAGCCGTTTGAAAGCCGCTGGCCGGGTGGATGGGTACGCCGCGCCGAAGAACTCAACGCCTACGGAAAGAACGTCAACTATCCGGCGGATTTCGATCTGGCTCGCCTGAGCGATAAATCAGAAGAATCGCTGTATGCTGATCTTGGTTTGGGCGTCAGTGTGCAGGAACTTGATGGCGGAGAAAACCTCAAGACAGACCGCCTCGTCGTTAACATGGGGCCACACCACCCCAGCACGCATGGTGTATTCCGCATGATTGTGACGCTGGATGGCGAAACGATTGAGTCGCTTGAGCCAGTGATGGGTTATCTCCTTCGCAATCATGAAAAGATCGGCGAAAGGAATTCGTGGTATCACAATATGCCATTCACCGACCGGCTGGATTATCTCTCCAGCATGGGCAATAATCTGGGCTATGCGCTTGCTGTAGAAGAACTTCTCAGTAAAGGGGCAAAGTACATGCCCCCAACCTATCGAGCAGAAGCTATTCGCGTGTTGATGACTGAACTCACCCGTATCGTCAACCACTATTGGGCGATTGGCTTCCTGCTCAACGACCTCGGCGCATTCTTCACTCCTGCTCTCTATGCCATCGCCGAACGCGAGAAAATCCTTGATTTCTTCGAGGCGACGGCAGGCAGCCGTATGATGTGCAACTACATGCGTTTTGGTGGCGTCTACAAAGACCTGCCAGAGCGTATTCGCGGCGAAGCGGTCAAACTGAATGATCTCGTGCGCGACTACAACACGATGGATTATCTCACCGAACTCATTAATGAGCGCATCCCACATTCGATTGATGAGCTGGATAATTTCCTGACCGAAAGCGAAATCATCAGAACTCGAACCATCGGTGTCGGCTACCTGCCGCCGGAGATGGCAGTTGCCTACAGTGCTGCCGGGCCGCTGCTGCGCGCCAGCGGTGTGCCATATGACGTGCGCCGTGCTGACCCCTACAGCATTTACCCGGAACTCGATTTCGACGTTGCTGTGCGCTATAACGGCGACATCTATGATCGCTACCTGATTCGGCTGGATGAAATGCGTGAAAGTGTGCGTATTCTCAAGCAAATTCTGCCGCGTCTGGAAAAAACGGCGGGCGAGGCCATTTTCGCGGGTGATAAGAAGTATATGCCCCGCGTCCCGGTCGGTGAAGCGTATGGGCGTGTCGAAAATCCAAAGGGCGAACTCGGCTATTATGTGGTGTCGGCGGGCGACGAAAAAGGCCCACAGAACCCCTGGCGTTATCACGTCCGCGCACCCAGTTTTATCAACCTGACCGCGCTTGGCCCAATGTGCGTCGGTCACAAGGTCGCCGATGTGGTCGCCATCCTGGGCAGCATTGACATTGTGCTGGGCGAGACTGACCGCTAACGAATAACCGCAGGGCAGGCAAGCTACACCTGCCCCGCGCTTTGAGGGAGACATTATGTACGGAAGAGGCATTGCAAAAGGCCTTTGGGTGACGTTTAAGCATTTTTTCGCCACCTATGCCGATGATATTCGTTATGCCGGGCGTAAATATCTCCGGCAGGATAACTTTGAAGTCCGCCAGGGATTGAAAGCCCAGGGCGCATTCACCGTCCAGTACCCGGATGAAAAGCTGGCCGTACCGGAACGCTTCCGTTTTGTGCCATTCCTGGTAACCGAAGATCAGGACCCGGCACGTATGGGTGAGGACTGGTGCACAAGCTGTGGTATCTGCGCAAAGGTCTGTCCACCACAGTGCATCTGGATTGTGCGCGGCAGCGACCCAAATACAGGACGACCTGTTCCGCAGCCAGAGGCCTTCTTTATCGACATCGACATCTGCATGAACTGCGGCTTCTGCGCGGAATTCTGCCCGTTTGACGCGATCAAGATGGATCATGACTACGAAATGGCAAGCTATGACCGCACAGGTTACCACATCCACGATAAAGAAAAGCTTTCCAAGCCGCTGAGTTACTGGAAAAGCATTGCCCCGACAACGGCTCTTGAAGAAGCCAAAGAGCGCGGTGGATGGGAACATACCGATGTCATCAAGGCCATGAAGAAGGCCGGGCAAACTGCCACACCTCCAACAGCCGACAATATGGAGATTCGCACCTCCGCAGGATCACCACAAGTGTTGGCAACGGCGGAAGAACTGGAAGCTGGTGCGGCGGCTGAAGCCAATCCTACCGCATCAGGCGCAGCAGCCCGGACAAAACCGGCCACCAATCAGGCGCCGACCGCTGTAGCTGATGAAGCCGCGGCCAAACCCGTTGTCGAAGGTGTGCCAGCGAGCGCAAGCAGTGGCGACAAAAAACCCAAGTTCGACAAACAGGCCATGCTCGCCAAAATCCGCGAGAAAAAAGGCAACAAATAGCCAGAAGTTTCAAAGGGGCGGGCAACTCGCCCCTTTTTATTTTGTCTCAATTTCTATTCCTGAATCGTGATTTTGCCAGTGTTAGCAGCACCAAAATGAGATTATCTGCCGCGGAAATGAGACGCGGGAAAGACGGGAAGCGCCGCCGTTGTGGCAATTTTACTGCCACAAAAATGGCGGCAGCAGGAGGCGAAAACGCGGCAGTGAGAATTTCGCCGCGAGAAGCCGCTGCATCCCCGCCGCCGTGCCAAATTATCAGCCCGATGGCGGCAGCAGGGCGAACTGGCGCGGCAGCACGAGCGCCAACTGCAAACCCAAAAAAGCAGCACCAAAATGAAATAAGGTATGAATATTTATGAAAAGTGGACATTTTTATCACCGAACGGTAGTCGATAGGAAATGGGCGTTCTTCTTTGCCAGACATCGATCAATAGTGCCAGTGTAGCAGGAATTTGAGGGGAGATGTGAAACATTTGTCATAACATTTGTTTCGATTTTGAGGGAGAAAACATGTGTGATAAATGTCACTGACGAATTTTTCTGATGCACGTTATACTTATTCTACAATCTGAATGAACTCTCATAGGAGTCTATATGAGTGATATGCGCGAACAAATTATGGCGGCCCTCAGCACGGTGATTGAACCGGAACTGCACCGCGATATTGTCAGCCTGAATATGGTGCGTGATCTGACAGTGGAAGGCGACACAGCCAAGTTCACTATTGTGCTGACGACACCCGCCTGCCCACTGAAAAATGTGTTTCAGGAACGGTGTCAGGCGGCAGTTGTTGGGCGCGTGCCGGGCATCAACCACATCGATATCGCCTGGGACGCACAGGTGCCAACTGATCGCAAAATTCATGGCCGGCTTGATGTGCCGATGCGGAGTCTGATCGCTGTCGCCAGTGGTAAAGGTGGCGTAGGGAAAAGCACAGTTTCAACCAATCTGGCAGCAGCGCTGGCAGAAGCCGGGGCGAAAGTCGGCCTGATCGATGGAGACATCCTTAATCCGAACATCCCGCAGATGACGGGGCTTGGCTTCGGACGGCCCAAAGTTATCGATGAAAAAATGCAGCCGATGGAAGCTTATGGATTCAAAATCATGAGTACGGGTTTCCTCACCAGCCCGGACAAACCCATGATTTTACGCGGGCCAATGCTGCACAGCGCGATTCGCCAGCTTTTCACCGATGTCAACTGGGGCAAACTGGATTATATGATCGTTGACCTGCCCCCCGGCACAGGCGATGCGCCTCTCTCCCTGGCACAGTCATTCCCGCTCACTGGCGCGATCATCGTCACACAACCGCAGGAAGTAGCCGTATCGGATGCGCTGCGAAGCATTGCGATGTTTGAGACGCTGAACGTGCCTATACTGGGCGTCGTCGAAAATATGGCAGGTGACTTCTTCGGGGAAGGCGGCGGTGAGCGTTTGGCACAGGAACGCGGTGTCCCCTTCCTGGGGCGCATCCCACTGGATGCTGAAGTTCGTAAAGGGGGCGACAATGGACGCCCGGTGGTTGTGATGCAACCTGATACAAAAGCAGGTCAGGCATTCCATGACATGGCACAGGCGACAGCGGCGCGTATCAGTGTAGTTATGTTACAAAGCGCTGATGTCATTCCATTAAATGTGATCGGCTAGAAGACGTTGTAGAGAGGGCTACCCAATGGTGGGCAGCCCATCTTTCTAATCATCCATCCCCAAAACGCGGATACTGTCGCTGCTGCCCACCGGATTGTAACGCCCAATCAACAGCCAGAAGAGAAAACTCAGTATCAGGCCCACAAAAAAGCCTATTAATGCTTCTCGCTGCAAGCTGGCATTATTGGCATACCAGACGATCAATATAACCACCAGCAGCATCGAAAAGATCACAATGCGGCGGCGGTTGACTTCCGCCCGCTGGATGAAGAAAAAAATCAGAAAAAAGCTGAGTGAAAGCAGTAAGACAGACCCGCCATCCATTATACAAACCACCCGTTTATATCAACGCTTATACCTCATTATAACCTGACCTCAGGGAGACCTTCCAGCATTATCATTCACTAACTTTTAGGGTATACTGATGCAGATTGAACATGACTCAGTAATGCATCATGTGGGGAGTTACGAACATGATTAATATCAACGTTTCAGAGCGCGAAAACGTGACCCTCATTGAGGTCAGTGGCCGTATTGACAGCATGAATGCCAACCAGCTAGGCGATGCGCTTTCAGGTGAAATTGAGAACAGCCATTTACAGCTTGTCCTTGATCTCTCCAATGTTGAGTATATGAGCAGCGCTGGCTTACGTGAAATCGTCTCTGCGGCTAAAAAAGTGCGTGGCAAAGGTGATCTGCGGCTGGCGCAGCCATCCCCCCGCGTGCGCGAAGTCCTGGAAATGACCGGGCTGGATTCGATTTTTCAGATTTATGCCACCCAGGTTGAAGCTATCGGGAGTTATTAAACCCGTATCGCTTTATGAGAGCAGGCGCGTCGATGAATGGGGGCATTTATGACCGTAAAAGAAAGCCGCTTCAGCATCTTTGGGGTGTTGGAACAGGTCCCATTGGCCTGTGAATTTGTGGTAGAAGCAGCCCAAAATGCTGGTTTGGATGAACGCGCCGTCTATCACTGCCAGCTTGCTGTTGACGAAGCCTGTACCAACATTATTGAACATGGTCTAGGCTTGCAGGGAGGCGATCATCGTATTGAAATTATCTGTAGGGCAGATAGTCAGCAGTTCGTGATTACCATCCTGGATGACAGCCCGGCTTTTAACCCCCTTAATCGTCCTAACCCGGATCCAACCGCCCCGCTTGAAGATCGTGAAATGGGAGGTTGGGGCATTTATTTCATCAAAAAGCTGATGGATGATGTGATTTATCAGCGCGAAAATAACTCTAACCGACTGACCATGATCAAAAATCTTGATCCCTCAATGACCCCGTAATCCCCTCACTGTACAGGATCGGTTATTTCTGTCAGGGGTTGTGTGCGCCATCCATTAATGTTATTCAGGTCTACTGACTCTGGATTTGGTGGCAGAAAATTACCTTCGCATTCCTGCGCGGTCACGGGTAAATCAGTTCGCGCTGCAACCAGCGGCGTTTCTGGATTAAAGTAGTTCCAGGCAGCGCGTGAAACCCCTTCGATCAAGGGCCAGAGTTTGGTGTAATCCTGAAACTCAGCCTGCTCCCACAGGAAGACCGAAATCACATAATCACGCCCGTTCGGTGAAAATACGATTCCGGCATCGCCGCTCATGTCATTGACCCATCCATTTTTATGCGAAATCCGCACTCCCGGCGGAATCCCTCCCTGCAACAGGCGCAGCAAATCATTGGCGCTCATCAGTTCAAGCATCTGACGACATTCGGCCTGGGTATATTCACCATCGGGGAAAGCAGCCATCAGACCAGAACCATAGTTCGCACAGTCATAAATCATGCTGAACATAGTACCCAAATCTTCGGCACTTGTTTGATTGAATGGGTCAGCATTGGTGTTGAAATTCGGATTTGGCCGGGTCGCTGGCGCTGCAATGGAACCGAGCTGCTGATTAGCAACCCCCAGGACAAATGGCGCAGTGATGAAAGTATTACGCGCGCCGATGAACTGCGCGTTTTCTGTAACATTGGCGATGCCAGCGAAAATATCGGCTGTCCCGGTCAATCGCTCTCCGATAATCTGCATCATGAGGTTTGAGGAGGAGTTATTGCTGCATAAGAGTGAATTCGCCATCAGCCAGGCTTCATCCTGTGGAACGGCCAACCAGAGATTACGAAAATAATCCAGCAAAATCGCCACTTTAATGGTGCTGGCCGCTGAATAGGTCACGTCACCGAGGATATTCACCTCTTCCCCGGTTCGTAAATCAAGAATAAAGACCGAAGCCACAGTTGTCTGGCCGTCGTAAATAAACCCCTGCGAATCAAGGTAAGCAACGATCAAATCACGCAGGGTGTCGATATTGCCAATATTTACCGCAGCCGTAGAAACTGGCAAAACCACTGCTCGATTATTCGGATTTCGCAGGGCAGCATCAAGCAGCGGCAGGGCAGCATTGATGTCCAGTTCAAACCCTTCCGAACCGGGTCGGACAGTGAGCGTTTCGAGATTATAAACTGCCTCGCCAGAGGGACGATCATAACGTTCCGCAATATCGCGTAAGAACTGTTCGAGCAGCCCACGCTGATAATCGGCAGAGAGCGGGACATCAACCGTCTGCAATGCCTGTTGTCCCAGCAAATAATTGATGAAGCGCGACCACGAACCACCGCCGGTATCACTCTGCGCGCGTGCTGCCGCAATCATAGCATCAGTATTGGTGCGGAAACCCACTACCCCAGGCTCCAGAATAATCGGACTGTCGGCATAATAAAGTGTGACTGGCTGCCCATAAGCGGCCTCAACCCGCGCTGCTGCCTCTCGCGGCAGCAAGCCCCCGACATTGACTGATCCAACAGAAACATCAGCTACAAGGCGGCCCTGTCCCTCGCTAAAGCGAACCAGCTCAAAGACAAAGAGGCCGACCGCAGTCAAAAACATGGCAAACGAAATAATGGGCAGGACGGGTGTCCGGCGGCGACGCTTCGCGCCCAATGCAGTCACAGACATAGCAGTTATAACCCTGAATTCTGATATTCTAATGCGATAACAATGGCTCGGTAGTGAAATTCGTGGAGGCGGGGCAAATCATCAACATTACACCAACGATAGCCGAGGAGTTCGCGACTTATGCGTCCAATATGGCTGGTTTTTCGGCACAGAAATGCAAAATCCAGATGATTTTGATGAGGCTCATCAACCTCAGCCAGCAGCACTGGCCCGACTTCGATGGTCAGCTGGAGTTCTTCCTCAAGTTCGCGCATGACGGTATCGCCGGGGCTTTCACGCCGCCCGACCCACCCACCCGGCAACCCCCAGGGGGTATAGGGGTGAAACACATGCTCGACCAATAAGACCTGCCCTTCATCGTTGAAAACAACGCCGACTACTCCAGCAGAAAATTTTGGCTGCGTAAAACGGTAAAAAGAACGTGCTACAGCAACAGCCCAGGGCCAGCGACGAACCACCCCTGCCACGCGCTGCATTGTCTGATCAGTCAAACGCAAACTCCCGGAAATAATACAGGGGCGTCCCCCGCCCCGGAAAAGAGTGTAGCTAAATCCATATCGGGCGTCAACTCTGGCGTCTTGTTTGCATAATTTAACCTTCGCAAGCGCATTTGTCCTGCTATGTTATACTTGACAATAGAGTGACTGTGAATTAATCAGGATTGTCCGCGTTGCTTCAGACATTTGATTTTTTTGACCTGTTCATCCGTCCACCCGGCGGTCTGCTCTATTTTCTGGCTGTTGTCGCTATCAGCCAGATCAGCCTTTTCATGGCACTGGGTGAACGCTGGCGACGGGCAGACAACCGCGACTCACGGCGCTATCTGCTGACATCAATGGGATTGGTGATCGTCTGGCTGCTGCTGATGCTGGGTGCGTTATACAGCATCGTCACAGCGGAAGAAGCCAGCGCTATTTTGCCGCCGCTGGAGCGGGTCATCACTACCATTGCCATTCTGCTGATTGGATGGGCTTTTATCACCGCTGACCATGATCGCTGGGGGCGGCTGCCCAATATCCTGCTGCTGCTGCTGATTGCGCTGCTGATTGCTGGATATGTCGTAACAGGTGTGGAATGGACAGGACGGGCTGTACAGAGTAACTTTAATATCAGCCTCTATGGCGTAGCCTGGACTTTCATTCCGACTATAATCGCCGCACTCGGCGTCCTGCTCACACTGGCTTACTTCAACATTATTATCGATGCACCGCTAAAACTGCTGTACTTTGTAATCCTGCTTTTTGGTTATGGTGGAACACTGCTGCAAATTGGACAGGGCAGCATTATCGGAAACGATGCCGGATTGGTTCGGGTAGCGTTTCTCGCAGCGCTGCCTATTCTGCCCACCGTCATTTACCGTATGGTCATCAGCCATTTGCAGGGCGAAACCAACACGAAACACGGAACACAGCCCAGCGCCCCCATCCAGCCAGAAAAGGCAGCAGACACGAATGTACTCCCTCAAGCTGCCGCACCAATGGTCACACCCATCCAACGGGATTCTATTCAGCTTTTAAAAACGCTGGGGCTGATTCTGGAAGATGCAACCCCTGTCACCATCCCTGAACGGGTCGTCACATCCGGGCTGGAAGTGCTCAAAGCCGATGTGGGCGCCGTGCTGAATTTACAGGATGCCAATTATGCCGACGTAATAGCGGCGTTTGATCGCTCGAAAAATCAGCGCATTTCTGGCATGGCGCTCAATCTGGATAATCAGCCAACCTTAGTCAATGCTGTCGAAAGGCGGCTGCAAAGACCGCTGTACCCGGATCGCAATGTTGAGGAACTGCGCGATCTGTTCAACCGGTTGGATATTGAGGTCATCGGCCCTGCCTACTTCCAGCCACTCATCAGCGGTAAACAACTGGTTGGTATTCTGATGATCGGGATGCCATACAGTGGACGCGAACTGGAAGAGTCTGAACGCGAACTGCTGAAAGGCATCGGCATCATCGCTGGTAATCTGCTGGCGTTGAGTTTTGCTGCTCGTGACGCCCGTTTAAAAGCCGAAGAACGAGCCATCCAGGCACTGGTACAGGGCGTGCCGCTGGAATCAGTACATGAAGACAGTGTGCTGGCTGCACGACAGGAAATGCAGGCCAATCTCCAGCTATCCAGAGATCAGATTACCGAGCTGTCGCGGCAGGTTACACAGCTTAAAGTTGAATTGGATTACGAACGCGGGCGCGTGACTTCACTTTTGGGCGATACAGAAGAAGGACTTTCAATCTCCCAGCGCATCCTCGCCCTGAATGATGAGCAGCAAAAACTCCGCGAGGAACGGGATCGACTGGTCGCACGCCTGCAGGAAGCAGAAACCACACTGGCCGGGGCGATGCCAGGTGACAACGAATCCGTCCTGAAAACAATGGTCGAAGTGCTGCGACGTGAAAAAGACGAGCTTACGACGCAGCGCGAAAATCTTCAGGCACAGCTTGCTGAAATACGGGCTGGCGCTCCTCAAAATCCAACGCCACAAATGATGCAGGAAGTCCTGGAGCGCATGAGCCAGGAAAAAGCGCGGATGGAAGTCGAGCGCGATCAACTCAGCAGCCGACTCAACGATATTGAGGGGCAGCTCAGCGCTCTGGGCATCGACAATGGCACTGCCGGTCTGGCTCAATTAATCGGACAGATCACAGAACAAAGAGCGCTTTTACAGGTTAAGCTGGATACCCTTACACTGGAACGGGACGCCCTGCTTAATGAACGCAACCGAATCGCTGACAGTATCGGGCAGGCAAAAGAGCGCGAGGCCAGAATTGAATCGCTCCAAAATGAAATTCGCCATCTGGCTTCAGATCGTGAGGCGCTGACAAAAGAGCGCGATCAGCTTCGCGGGGAACGTGATGAATTCATCGCCAGGCAGGAATCGATAAAACAGCAGCGCGCGCGCCTACTGGCTGAAGCATCAGGTTATCAGCTAGAACTCGCTGAAGCACATCAGGAACAGGCCAAACTACGGGTACAGTTACAGGAATTAGCAGACGAGCGCAGTGAACTCATTAATCACCGTGACCGCCTTATCGCCGCCAGCCAATCACTGGAAACGGAGCGGGATCAGTTGATTGCACGTTCCGAAGGTGATCGGGAGCGAGTACAGCAGGTCGGCGAAGATGGTGTTGGTTCACTAACTCGCATGATCGAATCGGTTTCTGAGCAGCGCAACCAGCTTGAGCGGGAATTGAATGAAACCCGAAGCCGTCTAGCTGAAGTACAAAATCGCCTGGATATGGTGCAAATACGGGCTACGGCTGAAGATGAAGCTGATCGGGCGAATGGCTCCATTTCGCACAGCAACCCGGAACTGTTGTTAGGTATGGTGCAGGAACTTCGCACTCCCCTTACCTCTGTCGTTGGCTATATCGACCTGCTGCTGGACGAAACTGCCGGTATTCTGGGCGAAATGCAGCGCAAATTTTTGCAGCGTGTCGCCGCAAACGTCACGCGGCTGACCTTCATGCTGGAAGACCTGACTCGTGTTACTGCGCTGGATAACAGCCGGTTCAGCCTCATGCCAGAACCGCTGGATGTCGTTGGTCTGATTGAAGATGCTATCAGCAATTCGACGTATCAGTTCCGCGAAAAAGGTCTGTCTGTTGCCCTTAATCTGGATGATAATGTTCCAGAAATTCGAGCTGATCGCGATGCGATTAGCCAAATTGTTGGCGCACTGCTGACAAATGCCTATCTGGCTTCCCCGCAGGACAACTCAATTTATGTCAGCGCACATCGCCAGTTTGTCCAAATGGCTCAGAATATCCGCCTGGCAGAACCGAAGGACTGTCTACTTATCGCCGTTGAAGACCGGGGTAACGGGATAGCACCGGATGATATAGCGCGCGTTTTCGCCCGTAAGTATCGAGCAGATAACCCTCTGATTGAAGGCCTGGGCGATAATGGCGTTGGGCTATCCATCGCACGGACACTCGCGGAAGCACATGGCGGTGGGCTGTGGGTCGAAACACGCCCTGGCATCGGCACCATTTTTTACTTCGCTCTGCCGATTGAAACGGTGATGGAAACCGGTTTCAAAACACTCCTGGAATCTGAAGGATAGCCCATGCGGCGTGACATCGGAAATGAAGTTATCGTAGCAATTGCCGTAGTTGGTGTGCTGGCTTTCGCTATAACATTTGCTGTCATTCTGTCGCTGTCTGGAGGCACAGGCACAGATACGACTGAAACAGCGACGGCCATTCTGAATGAAAATAGCGCCATCCCTTCTGTGGCTCAGGCATCCAGCACCCTGATCGACACTCCATCAACAACCGCCAGCCAAACAGAGCCTGTTCACCAGGTTAAAATTACTTCAACCCCTACACCAACCCTGACGCGGACTCCCCGTCCTACAGAACCAGAGCCAACAGCAACGCTAACGCCCCGTGAGCCAACACGAACACTCGCACCTTCAAGAACACCAGGACGACCCCCGACGCGCAAGCCAACTTTGACTTCAACACCTGTGCTAAAAGCGACTGTCACACTTACTCCTTCGGCCTCACCAACGGCAACACCGAGTGCATCAGCCACATCTGCGTCTGAAACACAATCCTCTACACCTTTCCTGCCAACATTTTCACCTGAATCGGGTGTCGAAGGCTGTACTGATGCTGGTGTGCAAATTACGAGTCCATATCCCGGACAGCCGTTCAGCGGCGTATTTGCCGTAGCAGGCACAGCCACTGCCAGCGATTTCGTATCGTACAAAATCGAAATCCGGCCAGAGATGCTGCAAGTCTTCAACTTCCACAGCCAATCAGATAAACCTATTACGAACGGTCTTCTTGCCAGCGTTGATGCCCGACTCTTTGCGCCAGGGCGTTACTGGGTACGGCTCAGCGTCCTGACGCAATCTGACGTTTCCCCTACGCCCTGCTCGATTCCCGTCATTTTTCAATGACCACCATCGCGCAGAAAGGCTATCTGGGTTAAACTGATACGGTTTGTTTTACTGGCAGGAAAATCCATGTCTGAAAAAAAGTCGCCACGCATCAGCCGATTTTTCGGTTTCATTCTATTCAGACTGATTCCACTCGTTTTGACTATGAGTATCGTTTGGTTCAGCTATGGAGTCGCGCAGGCAGTCGCGCGCTATGTGGGTGAGCAACAGGCCGTCAGCGGCAAAGGCGACAGCTACACGCAAACACTATCTGCCATACTGCCAACGCTGACAACCTTCACACCTACCCCTAGCAATACCCCAACACAAACTGCAACCAGTACCAATACTCATACAGCGACGGCAACTTATACGGCAACGGCAACGCTGACACCCTCCACCACACCAACCAATACGGCAACTATCACCCAAACTGCTTCACCAACTGCCACTGCAACCCCCACTGCACTGGTGGTTGCACAGATTTTCGCTACTAATACGCCGCATTCAGCCGATATAACGCTGCCTCCCCTTAACACAACGGTTCCGACCAGTTTACCTGTCGCAGCGGCGACACTTACCCCAACCCCAACGCCTAGTTTTGCGCCAACGGCAACGCTCACACTGCTCCCAGCGATTGACACTACACCGCGACCGTTACCTACCCTGTTCATTTATGAGCCGGATAGCAGCAGTGCGAGTGCACCAACCGCTATTCCCACCCGATTGCCAGCCATTGACCGGCAGGGGTATGATCTGGTGAATATCCTGCTGCTGGGCGGCGACGCCGAACTGACAAACGATAATTTCACCCGCACTGACACTATGATTATCGTTTCGATTAACCGGACGACCAATACGGTGTCCATGCTGAGCCTCCCGCGTGATTTGTTTGTGTATATTCCAGGGTGGACAATGCAACGCCTGAATTTGGCCTATGTACGGGGCGAACAGGTGGGATGGACAGACGGTGGTTTTGGGCTGATGCGCCAGACGATCTTTTACAATCTGGGCATCAATGTACACTACTATGCCATCATCAACCTGAGCGGCTTCAAGGAAGTGATTAATACACTGGGCGGCGTTGATGTGGCGGTAGACTGTGCTATTCAGGATTACGCGCTCATTGGTGCCAATCCGCCAGCAGAAGCAATCGCCGCAGATGAATTTGGTCTCAAAACTCTGCCTGTCGGTTATTATCGACTGGATGGAGATGGTGCTTTGTGGTACGCCCGTTCCCGCAAGAACAGCTCTGATTTCGACCGGGGGCGGCGACAGATGCAAATTCTGCGGGCCATCTGGCGTGAAGCCCGCGCTTCCGGGCAGATTACAAAACTACCCGAACTCTGGTCTCAATTAACGAATGTGGTCGAGACCAACCTGGCTTTTGAGGATATGCTCGGCCTGTTACCGCTCGGCCTCAGCCTTGATCCAGCGCGCATCGAAAACTTCACCTTTGCACGTCTGTATCATACGACCCCCTGGCAACCGCCAGATGGCTCATTTGTTCAGATTCCCAACGCAGAGCCAGTCCTGGAACTGATGCGAAATTTTTATCAGCCACCTACCGAAAATCAGGCACTGGTGGAAGGAGCGCGTATCCGCATTTTCAATGGCACGACTTATGCCAACTGGGATCGTGTCGCAGCAGATCGTCTTGCTTATGACGGTTTCATTGCCATCGCATCCGGCGCTGCCGAAACAACCGATTATACAGACACCCTTCTGATCGACTACACCGGAAAAACCAAAGGCAGCAGTCTGAGCGACATTGCCGGTATTCTTAATGTCAAACCGGAGAACATTATCTCCCAACCTGACCCAAATCGTGAAGCTGATTTCGATGTATTTATCGGCAGCAACTATAATTCCTGCACCGCTGGCGGTGTGCTGCCAGTAGAAGAGACAGAGGGGTGATTTGTGACCGCAGGTAATTTAGTGGGCCAGTTATTCCGCTTGATCGTTTTTCTGCCATTATTGGCTACGGCCTGTGCATTGGCCGATGCCGTTCCTGCTACACCGCCGCCGCCAATTACCCTTGCGCCGCCGCCAGAGATGCGATTTGAAGGTCTGTGCGCCAATACCAAAGACCTGGAAAACTGGCTCCAGATCACCAGCACTCTCATCGAAGACTTTCAATCCCTTATGAACACAGCGGCAGCCAAAAGTCGAGCAGAAATGTATCCCGATGTTGTGCGGCTTGGGGCAATCCGCGACTCACTTTTTGCAGTGACGACACCCGATTGCGCGGCAGCCGCACAATTGCTACTCAGCGATGCTACTAACCGGGCTGTAAGCGCTTTGCAGGCATTCGCTAACGGGGATGCGCCCGACCTGGGCAGTGCCATCACCGATATTAACGGGCAGATTGACCAGGTAATTGCCCTGCAGGGTGTGCTGCTCAACCAGATGAATGCCCAATTCCAGCAGCAGGCAGCGGCGACAACTGCGCCTTAAAACACAGCAACCAGCAACCAGAATCAGTTTCCACTACTGTACGATGACCTTAAAAACAGAGAACTTCAGGGGCGGCTGAAGTTCTCTGTTCATCAAAGCTGTTGACAATTTTGAATTCATTACTGCTGTTCAGCTAATATGGTGTCAGGTGAATTTATGTAGTGGCAATCCTAATCAACGGCGGTCGGGTCGAATGCATCACGCACACCATCGCCGATGATATAGAGGCACAAAACTGTCGCCACAATCAGAATTCCGGGAGGCCAGACCAGATGCGGCCCTGTCACAAAAAATGATTGTGCTCTGGTCAGCATGTTACCCCAGGTGGCTGTCGGCGGCTGGATACCAATACCGAGAAAGCTCAAGGCAGACTCCGTCAGAATCAAGCCACCAATGCCTAAAGCCAGCGTAACCGTCAGAATTGAAATTACATTTGGCAGAATATGGACAAACATAATACGCCAGGACGAAGCGCCAACAGCACTGGCGCTAATGATGTATTCACGCGAACGAATCGCCAATGTCTCGCCACGAATGAGGCGGGTTGTTCCCGTCCAGCCCAGGATAGCAAATACAAAAACCAGCGTTGCCGGATAGGGCTTAAACACTACGAATACAATCAGCAGCAAAAATAAAGAGGGTATCGAATCCAGGGTCGTGATTATCCAGTTCACGAAATCATCAACGATACCGCCATAATAGCCTGTAATGATACCTACTGACAGCCCAATGATAATCGTCAGTACAGAGCCGAAAAACCCAATTCCCAGCGAAATCTGACCTGCATATAAAAGACGCGCGAGCTGGTCTCGTCCCAGATTATCTGTGCCAAGGATATGCCCTGGTGTCCCAACAGGCAAAAACGCCTCTCGTGGCGCAGTCGCATTGGGATCGACGCGAAGAATTTGCTCACAGATAAAGGGCGCAAAAACAGAAGCGAGCGTCAGAACGAGAAGGAAAGCAATCGCCAGCAAAGTCGCCTTATCACGGCGCAAGCGGCGCAGCGCCAATTGGGTAAGAGACTGACCTACATACGGCTGATTACTGGTTGTTAGTTGAGCAACATTCTGCGACGAGTCTGAATGCGTTTGCGCTGCCATACTTTATGCTCCCTAAACCAGACGGATACGCGGGTCAATCAGCGCGTACAGAATATCGGACAAAAGATAACCCAGAATAGTGGCAATCGCCCCGACGATAACAACAGCCATAACCATGGGATAATCCTGTTGTAAAACCGCCCCTACCCCTAGCCTTCCCAAACCCGGCCACGAAAAAATTGTCTCGGTAATGACCGCGCCACCCAGCAACCCAGTCACAGAGGGGCCGAGAAAAGTCGCTAGCGGAATGAGGGCATTACGAGCGCCATGCTTGAACCATACCTGACGACCAGAAAGGCCCTTAGCGCGGGCGGTACGAACATAATCCTGCCCGATCACATCCAACATTGAAGCTCGCATATAGCGCGAAAAACCGGCGATACCACCTGTAGCCAGAACCAGCGTTGGCAACAGCAGATAATTCAATCGCTCGTATAATGGGGGACAGCCTCCAGAGATTGTCGTCGGGCAGCGACCTCCCATCGGCAGTAATTTGAGCTGTGAACCAAAGATGAGAATCAATATCAGGCCGAGCCAAAAGATCGGAACAGAGTTAAAAATGCCGGCCAGAACTCTTGTAACATTATCGAACAAACCACCTTTTCGGACGGCAGCGATAATGCCAATCGGCAGGCCAATGGCTAAGCCAACAATCAAGGCAGCAAATCCGAGTTCAAGTGTTGCCGGGGCCAGCTCCCCAATGGCTCTTGTAACTGGCCGTTTTTGAAAAAATGACATGCCAAAGTCGCCGCGCAAAATACCGTAACGATTTCCCGGTGCTTCAGGTTCGCCATCGCCATCTGCATCCAACGGCAGCAGGAAACTTCGGTCAGAAATTCCATCGCCGTCCGAATCCCAGCGCATCCAGTCATCGCCTATAAGCCAGCGCAAATACTGAATCAAAAACGGATCATCTACGCCCAGGCGTGCTGCCACTGCTTCCCGCTCACGCGGTGACATGCGCGGGTCAAATGTGAGGGCTGCCACCGGGCCGCCGGGAGCCCCTTGCATCAGCAAATAAGAGAGAAAGGTGATTCCAAAAAAGGTTGGGATTGCCTGGAACAAGCGGCGGATAACATATTTCAGCATTGCTGCACCTTACATTAGAGATCAATTTCTAAAACATTTACCTAAATACGGAAAGCTTCTCTCCTTCTCAATTGAGAAGGAGAGAAGTGAAACAGATAGCGCGTGATAGCCTGTTTAGGGCATCAAGCTCCAAGTGTCAATGTTCCAGCGGGTCTGGTTCGGGTATGGCGCGAAACCCTGAAGATTGGGCTGCGCGAGTACCAGTGTAATAGCCGAGAACAGGAACATATAGGGCTGATCAGCCGCCAGAAGTGCCTGTGCTTCCTGATACAGTGCGGCACGTTCCGCCGGATCGCAGCCAGGCAGATTGTTGGCCTGGTTGAGCAGGTCTGTCACTTCAGGATTGTTGTAGGAGACAAAATTGAAGCCAGCGCCTACGACATCATTCTGCGGCGCGAAAGCAAATGAGAAGTCCGGATCATCCGGGAATGACAGGCTCCAGCCAAGAATCATCGCGTCGAAAGTCTGCCCAGTCAACTGCTCAATCGCCACGTTGAAATCAATGGGGGTGAAATTGACGCTGACACCAATCTGGCCGAGCTGATCCTGAACAATCGTACCAATCGCTTCACGGGTCACGTTGCCAGCATTGGTAATCAGGTCGAATTCAAACGGGGTACCGTCTTCGGCATACATCGCGCCCTGAGCAACACGCGGGGTCGCTGCATTACCATCATCGTCTACCCAGCCTGCTTCTTCCAGCATGGCCGCCGCGCCTTCCGGGTCATAGGGAATCGCCGGGATGTCGGGGTTATATGCCCAGGAAGTCGGAACTGAAGCCGTATTGACGCGAGTACCCTGGCCGAAAGCCGCGCCTGCGACAATATCATCAATGTTCACGGCCATCGCCAGCGCAGTGCGGACGCGCGGGTCGCCGAACAAGGGGTGATTTCCCTGATCAATGGGATTACCGTCTTCATCCAGGCCGTTCTGGGGATTAGCAGGGTCAGCGAGATTCCAGGCAATCCAGTTGTAGCTGTTGGCCGACCATTCAGCGCTCTGGAATTCACCAGCAGTGGCACGTTCACGGAATTCGGCGTAACGCTCCAGCGGTGGGGCTTCAATGCTGGTTTCGCCAGCAAGGAACTGCTCAATGGCGACATTTTCATCCGGTACGTTCTTGTAGACCCAACCAGACGGGCTGACAAAGCCATTAGCTGTATCCGGATAAGTCTGATCAGGCAGCAGGCCGACCTGCTCACTGGGGCGGAATTCACCAAAGGTGAAAGGCCCGGCGGTTACATTCGGATTGAGGTTCCATTCCAGCGTATCAACCTGGGCAAAATCGCCACCGGTCAGTTCGCTCAGAATATGGGACGGCGCAACCGGAACAGCAGCCACGTTATCAATATTGTTGCATGCCGCTGATTTAAAATTCACGACCAGTGTGTAGTCATCGGTAGCTTCCATGCTGTCGATGAAGTCGAGGATATAACCACGCGGGGTGCTTGTCTGACCACTGGCAACTGATTCATAACCATAAAGAACATCCGCTGCCGTAATCGGTGTACCATCCGTCCACGCCCAGTCCTGACGCAGGTAGAAGGTGTAGGTCAGGCCATCTTCAGAAATTTGCCAGTTTTCCGCCAGGCCACCGGGAGCACCGGGTGTAAAAACAGCCGTCGCGGGGTCGATTTCGACCAGATCGGGGAACAGCAGACTAGCAACCAGAGCCGAGGAGGTATCATTTGTAATCATCGGGTTAAACGTCGCGGGGTCGCCACCGAGGTTAGTCTCAATGATGATACCGCCCTGCCCGCCCTCACCATCCTGAGCGGAAATGGGGATGACAAGCGCTGCCATCAGCGCCACCACAACCCCAAGCAACACAAATTTTCCAGCCTTCATACTTTACTCCTTACCTCATGAAAATTAAACAGGTTCCCACCAGCTTATTAAGGCTCGCAGAAGACAGATGAACGGTTGAAATTCATGCACAGTCACACACTACTGTCGTTACATGAACGCTTCAAAAGTTCATAAATGTGGAAACAATTCTGCCACCGTTGGAAGTTTAACAACTTGTGCATAAATAGCAAGAAAAAACCTCCCATACTGGTCATATTACCAAAAATGGAAGGTCACGTAATATTGCTGTTGAACCAGCATTATTGAACTACTTAAAATATCCAACTGATTTTACTCAGTCGGGGCGGCGGGACTCGAACCCACGACCTCTTGCACCCCATGCAAGCGCGCTACCAGGCTGCGCCACGCCCCGTGATGAAGGCAAGTATAACCGAATCGGGCAAGCCGCTGCAACCCCAAATTCTCTAACTGCCATTGTCAACAAATTGTGTGAAGCTGTTGCCGCCTCTTATGATCGCTCCTATACTTGTCTCATCGTAATTGATAGTAGACGTGGACAATGATGGATAAGCTGCCAATTAAGCTGACATCACTGGCTTCCTGCGCGGGTTGAGCTGCAAAACTAGGTCCGGGTGACCTGGCGCAAGTTTTGCAGCCGCTTACGGGAATGTTTCAAACTAAAGATTATCCTGCCCTGCTGGTCGGTCTGGCCGAGCCTGATGATTCGGCTGTTTACCAGCTTGACACGGAACGCGCCATCATCTCGACGGTTGATTTCTTCCCGCCGGTGGTAGATGATGCCTATGCGTTCGGCGCAATTGCGGCAGCCAACGCCCTGAGTGATGTCTACGCTATGGGCGGCGAACCCCTCATGGCTATTAACCTTGTAGCCTTCCCGGATGGACTCGATCATGCCATCCTGACTGAAATTCTACGAGGTGGTGCGGACAAAGTAAAAGAGGCAGGTGCAGTCATCGCAGGCGGTCATACAGTCACTGACAAAGAACCCAAGTACGGTCTGGCCGTCACCGGTATGGTTCACCCGAAACGGATTCTGACTAAAGGCGGTGCTTTGCCGGGAGATCATTTACTGCTAACCAAATCACTTGGCACGGGTGTCATCACGACAGCCCTGAAACGTAACTTAGCGAGTACAGAATACGTTGAAGCTGCCGTTGCGAGCATGAGCCGCCTGAACCGGTCTGCATCACGCGCGGCAGCACTTGGAAACGCACACGGCATGACGGATATAACCGGATACAGTTTATTAGGCCATGCACATGAAATGGCGCATCTTGCCGCCGTCAATCTACACATTAATGCCGACGCGCTCACCTGGCTGCCCGGCGCACGCGCTTATGCCGAACAGGATATATTTCCCGGTGGGAAAAACCGCAATGAGGCCTATTACAGCCAATGGGTTCAATTTGATGCATCCATTGACGACACAACCCGTGCGCTGCTTTATGATCCGCAAACATCCGGGGGATTACTGATTGCAACAGCACCGGAACGAGCCGCTGCACTTGCTGAGGCCATCAGTGCAGGTGGTGATATAGTTCGTGTTATTGGATTTGCTGAATCAGGTGAGGGTAAAATTTTTGTTCACCCCTGAAGCAAGGAAAAGTCAATATGACCGATGAATCGAAACTAGCTTATGGCCTGTCCACCAATCTCTTCATCAGCCGAAAAGCCAGCGGCGACTCGTATGTCCTCGGCGGCATGGCTGAAAACGCAGCCCGCTGGACGCGGGTTCTTTCTCCACGTGCGGTACAAATGCTCTGGTTTCAACTGGCGCGTTTTCTGTTTCCAGACAATGCTGATCTCGTAACCTCTGCCAGCAGTACGACCCCACTCCGCAGCAGCACTATGCCAACGATTACTTCGCATGTCACGATCAACAAACAGGAAGATGGCCGCTATGAAATCGTGGGATGGATTGATGGGCAGACCTGGAACACCTTCCTGGCTGAAACCCATGTACGCGAATTCTGGAACGCGCTTGATATCGTGCTGTACCCGGCTGGATGGCAGGGCAAAGACAGCCTAACTGGCAGCTCGTAACGCTACGGTATTATTCGGTTGGGTAAAACTTAGATTCAGGTTACTTTCCCGTTTATCATCTGCTTCTGTCTGTTTTTCAGGTAATTCCGCAAATCCTGACACCCTGACACGGGACAATTTCCACTTCTTCAATTTTGCTTAGAATTCCGAAGTGTACTACTCTTAAAGGTTATATTCTGGTGTAAATCGCGTTTTGTGAAAGATCACCATACGGAGGTAAACCTCTCAATGCCCAGCTTCCCCGCACCTTTACCAAAGCCTTCACCGGCTGGCCCTGCCACACCCGCAATTGCTAAAACCCAGGCTACTTATGT
>CAYUTY010000021.1:0-85451 GCA_964447795.1 uncultured Anaerolineaceae bacterium | reverse complement strand
TGGAGGGGTGATGGTCATGCAGTTTCCAACCCGCTTGCTTGAGGGTGAACGATTTGCGCTGCCTCACCTTTTTGTACTTCGGCGGACGCTTTGCCAGTTTCTTGAAAAAGCGTTGATAGGCCGTGTCCAGCCGTTCCAGCACCTCCTGAACCGTCTGCGAGCCAAGTTGTTTCCAGAAGGCATAGCGGGCGGTTCGCATTCGCAGGTTGGCGATGTGAGACTTGAGGACACCAAGCGGGATGTACTTGCCTGTCAAGCGGTAGTAGCGCTTCTGCAACGCCAAGGCATGATTCCACACCGTGCCAGCGATGTTAATCTGCTGATGCAGCCGTTTATCCTGCTTGTCGCAGCGGTACAGACGATACTTGTAGGTGCGCCGCACTTCGATTATGCTTGTCATGCTCTGATCCCCATGCGGTTGGAGGGCTGGTGGGAATGGCGCTTCCGCGACCAGCATTCGCATTATAGCCAACCATCCTTCGCTATACAACCAGAACCGCGCCTTATATCCCCTAACCTAAAGGTTGGGGTTTTACGGCGTTTTTTCGATAAATGCGCAAAAAAAATGATCGGGTGAAAATATATAATGCCCAACATTGCAGCAGTCTCTTACAGAGGTGCTATGACATTTGCGTGACGGGCGATCATGCGCCAGGCAGCGTCTTTTTTTCTCCAAATATTCGTAAACCGCCGTTCCACAATACTCCCTGCACGAGCCGTATCCCCCACGGGTTCTACAGTCTCAGCCCCCATCACAATGGCAATGTCATCGTTGAACCTGATGGCCTCAATCCGCCGGTCGAAGGCTGCATACCGAATCAAACCGCGCTTGACCAACATCAAGGCATCATCGCGGGACGACGTGATTCGGTTTTGGGGATTATTCACGATAAATTCTTCTGACCACAAACGCTCAAGCTCTGCTGTATCCTCCTTGAGAACAGCCTGGCGCTCTTGCTCTTCAAGCTGGCGGATCATGTCTTCCTCGCTGGTAAAGCTTTCTGTGCTCATAACACCATCCTCCCTGCGTATGCGGACAGTCACGCTTGATAGATCGCAGCCATTAATTTTTGAGTCCACTCGCGAACGACTCTAAATCTGAATCAATCAAATCGAGAGCCGCTGTGCCTGCTTATGAAATCTGTTTTGCGATATGACCTTTTTAATTAGTCGGCTGATACTGCTTTACTGCATCTTCCGCATGTGGACGCCCACTGTTCAGGTATACGTCGATCAACTGCCCCGCATCGAATGGCACGCGCCGGAATTCCAGCGTGACTCGTTGATCGGCTGCCGTCAGGATTGCGTATTCTGCCCACGCCTCCGCGCGGAAATCATCATCCGGCTGTTGATGGCTGTAAGCGAATCCCACACTGCCGGGGTTAAAATAGAAACTCGCACTTCGCCCAATCCGCCGGATTTGCTGCATATGTGTATGCCCGCCGGTCATGATATGCGGCACATGCGCCGCCAGAAAGCCCTCGAATTCCAGCTCTGGCGTCGTCGGCAGGATCACATCATCAAATGAGGATGGTGAGCCGTGAAAGCACAGCAAATTCTGCTCGTAGCTCAGCGGGATTTCTACCGTCGGTTGAAACGTACCGATAAACGCCTTGTCCGCTTCCGAAAGCTGCCCCAGCGCCCAATCCCGCACGGCGTTCATTTTTTGCAATCGTTCGGATGCGATTGTCTCTGCCCCAGTTTCCATGCCCGTCAGCAGCCATGCATCGGCGTTACCCATCACCACCGGGCAGCCCAGCCCGCGCAAACGTGCCACCACTTTCGCTGGCTGCGGCCCGCCCTGAATCGCATCGCCAAGACACACCAACTGGTCGTAAATTTCAAAACGCAGGTCGGCCATCACCTTTTCAAAAGCGATGTCATTACCGTGTATATCCGAAATAACCACAACGCGCATGGTACATCCTCACGGAATCACGCGGCTGTTGAGCATGTCGTTCACGGCCTTCACCAGCCGCCGTAATTCAGCTTCTAAATCTTCGGTGATGCCGTCCTGAATGGCAGCTTCGCGGAACAGGTCGCGGGCTTCGCGCAGTTCGGCCTGCCCCCGGCGCAAACGGGTGATCCCGGCACGAAGCTGGGCGCGCGCGTCGCGGCTGTTCGGGCTGGTATACTGCTGCGGAAAATCCCAGCCGTGCAGCGATGCCACCTGCTGCAATCCCATCAGGAAATCGTCAGCGCGTTCCAGTTCCATCGCCGCGCCGCGTTGCAGCAAATCCCTTAAATCTTGACTAAGGGTCGGTTCGACTCCAAAATCCAGCGCGGTAATGTCGCGGTAGCGTCCTTCCGCCTCGACAGCATTGCCGGGCTGTGGGCGTAGCGTAGTTTTTTGGGGTGAGAGACCCGTGAAAATGGGATAAAGGATGCCAACGCACAGATTATGAATATCAGTGCGGTAGAGCGCCAGATCAGCGGCGCTGCTGCCCTCAATCTGCCGCGAGCTGTTCAGGTCAATGATACGAAGCTGGGTACCATCCCAGTAAACATGCTCCAGCTTGTGATCGAGATAGACAATGCCCTTCTGATGAGAGAATCGCAGCAGTTCGGCAAATTGCAGTGCCAGCGCCAGACCTTCTTCGCTGGGCAGACGCCAGCGTGCGCCAGGCTGGTTGGTTTTCATCAGGTAAAACAGGTTGTTGACGCGGGTGAGGTTTTGCAGCGCCAGATAAGGCCGCCAGCCGCGCCCCGCGAAATCGGGCATGGCCTGAATAAAGCCCAGGACATCCAGATGGAACGATTCAACATCACCGCCCGCCGGGGATTCGCCAGGGGCATTCAGATAACCGCAGTCCAGCAGATCGACCACATGCGGATTCGCTGCCAGCTTCATGAGCAGATCAGCCTCGTTGGCGAAGGCTCGATATTCCCAGCGCATCTCACCATCCGGGGCGAGGTGTTCTGGGCGCAGAACCTTAAAGGCGACGGTTTGCCCGGAGCGGCGGTCGAGCGCAGCCATCACCCGCGCATAATGACCAAGCGCAAATGTATCATTGAAGTGGTCAATTCGGTATAAATCGGCTAAATTGGGCATGTAGCGTTTCCCGCAGGTAATGGAATATCCCAAACGCGCTGGACGGTTTGGGATATATGACAGACTCTACCACGTCAGTTCCGAAAGGCATAGGGTTTAGCTGACAGAAGATGATCTGGTTTGAGTCGTGAAATCTAACGTTCGGCGGGTGTTGCCTTTCGCAGAATTAGCATATAATCAGGGAAAGTTTTTGTTGGCTCAGGAGCCGAGGGCATGGAAAACCCGCAGCACGGAATACGCCTTCGCAGCAGCGCGCGTACCAGCACAGGCCAGGTGCGAGAGAACAACGAAGACAATATTCACCTGTGGACGCGGGACGATTTTGTCCTCGCCATTGTTGCCGATGGTATGGGCGGCGCAGCAGCAGGTGAAGAAGCCAGCCGAATCGCGGTTGAAACCATCCGCGTCGGGTTGTCACTTCGTGAGGGTCAGGCACCAGACTCGGCGGATAAAATTGAAGATTCTACCCTGACTGACCGGTTACGGGCGGCGATTCAGCTTGCTAACGTCAGCATTGTGGAAAAAGCCGCTACCTCGCCGGAAATGCGCGGCATGGGGACGACGGTTACGATGGCTTTTGTGCGTGGCACCTATGCCATTGTCGCCCATGTTGGCGACAGCCGCGCCTACCTCGTGGACGGCGAAGACAGAACCATCACGCAGATCACTTCTGACCACAGTTTTGTTGAGGCGCTGCTGGCTGCCGGGCATATCACCCCTGAACAGGCTATGGAACACCCCATGCGGAATGTGCTGTACCGCGCCCTGGGGCAGGCCGAAGATGTTGATGTGGATATGTATTACAAGCGTCTGCATATTGGCGACCGGCTGGTGCTGTGTTCCGACGGGCTGACGCGCCATGTGCTGCCGGATGAAATCGCCCGGCTGGCACTTTCTGACGATAACCCCGATGTTGCCAGCCAGAAGCTCATTGACCTGGCGAATGAACGGGGTGGCGAAGATAACGTCAGCGTCATCATTGTCTCGGTTGAAGGCTCAATGGCTTCACTTTCGCCAGAAAGAGCTGCCGCGCTGCTGGAAGCCGACGAAGATGAAACTCTGGTGCTGGCGAACCGTCCCCGCACCACGCTCCCTGAAATTGATAACCTTCCTCAGGCTGAAGAAGCCGAACCTCAGCAAACGGTGATGCCGCCCAAGCCGGTGATTGAAGAAACCCCCACGCTTGACGATGACCCCAAAATGCACGCCGAACGCTTGAAGGACATTCTGGACGACAGTTTATTTGCTGATGAATTAATCACGGACGATAACGCCTTCATCGGTGATGATACGATTGACCGCGCTCTCGCCTCTCGACCCGATGGTCTGGAAAGTGTTGCCACAGAAACCCCACCGCTGGAAGTACAGCGTGAGGGACAGGTCGAGGGGCGGGATACACTACTGCCTGACCAATGACCAGACCGCTGACAACGCCTGTTCCGCTGGATGAGCGACGGCTGCCGGAAGGTCAGTTCGATTGGGCGCGGGCTGCTCTGTCGGAATGTACGGCGCTGGTAGCTGATCTTTCACCGCAGGAACGGCAGATATGCATCCATCTCTGGAAGCACATGGCGCGGCATAAGTCTCTGGCGACTGCTCATCATTTTAGCACCCTTAAGCTGAACCCCACTTTCACAGAAGCCACTTTACTCGATCTGAGTGGGCGCGGGATGCTCTGGTTCGACAATGACCTGCGTGCTGTCCTGCAATGCCCGCCATTTTCGTCGCTGCTGCCCCCTCATACGGTCAAGGTTTTTGGCTGGGAACGCGCCTTTGCCGCCAGCTTTATCGACCTGCCGATCAGCGTGCTGCTGTACGGCCCCAATACCTGGCTGGAGGCTTCTACCGCCTGCCAGCGCAGTGGTGATATGCTCACTTTCCGCATCAAAATGCGCGAAGACTTCACGCTGGACATCGATGCCCCGGACGACGCCGACAAATGGCGCATCTGGATTCCACTGCCGCTTCGCCAGACGGAGAAGGTCTTCATTCATCTGCACAGTCAGCGTTCCCGCATCAATGCCTTCCACACGCTTGAAGACCTGAACACCCATCAGCAGTACAGCACCAACGGCATCGGCATGATTTACACACTGGAACAGGCCATTTATCTGAGCAGTCTCTTCCTCCATGCCTATGCCGCACTGGTAGGCTAAAATAGGCGTGAATTTTCCCGGAAAACAACAGAAACAAGACTCGGCTTAATCGTTCCGTGATACGATCAGATTATCCCTGTCGGACATCAAAACAGACGAGGCGTTATATCCCCTATGTCAAACAAAATCAGCGAACTAAAATCACAGCTTCAGACCAAAATTCAGAAGCTGCTTTCCGAATTCGCCGACGGCACGATCAGCCGCGAACAATTCCATGTAATCTATGAACGCTATACCAGCCAGATGGCAATGGCTGACATGGCGCTCCGCAGCAGCAGCCCGGATGCTGTTCTGGGGCTTGTCCAGGGCGATGGCACTTCGACGGTCGCCATCAAGGAACAGCACATGGGCAAGGCCGTCGGCATGACCATCTACAACAATCGCAGCGGCACCCTGCTGGAAGTGCTGGGCGATTTTGATGTGCCGCCTGCTAAACTTGCGCCTATTCTCAACGATTTTTCACTGATGATGGAAAGTGGCAAACTGGTCGAGCGCGAGGTGCGAAAAATCGGGGCGAAACAGTGGCTTCTGTTCGCCGCTGGGCGCTTCACAACAGTAGTTACCCTGTTCCAGAATGAGCCGTCTGAACTTCAGTTGCGGGAAATCGAACGGCTGCATCACGACTTTGAAGAAGCCAATAAAATCTTTTTCAACAAAGGCTCGGTTGATGCAACCAAACTGGCCTATCCATTTCTGGTGTTCGTGCAGAAGAAAATGCAGCGGGGCTGATTGATATAAGAACAGCAGGGGAGCGTTTGAAACTCCCCTGCTGATGCTGTAACCACCAAAGCTAGCTTTACCCCGCCCCGCCGTCCGTCCCGTCACCTACCGTATCAAACCCATCGTATACCGGGCAGCTTGCAGGGACTATGATCGTCTGGCCGGGGAAGATTCGCCCCGGATTTGCCAGGCCATTCGCCTCGATGATGCACGCGACCTGTTTGTTATAGCGAGCGCCAATCCTGTCCAGCACATCGCGCGGCTGCACCACATAGACAGTATCGCCGGGGCCAGCGTTTGCGCCGCCGCCGCCCTGACCCAGTTCCGCACTGGCTGCCGGGGCATTGGGATTTGCCAGGGCCGGGAACTGACCATAAGCCGGAGCATCCGCCGGGATGATGAGTGACATGCCCGGCATGATCGCCTGACCTGCTTCCAGTTCATTCACCAATCGCAGCGAAACGACGGAGATATTAAGACGCTGGGCGATGGTGTCGAGCGTATCATTGCGGCGTACCGTGTAGACTTCATCGTTCGGGCCAGCCTGTGGGCCTGAATCGTCGTCATTGGCGGAACCGCCGCCCTGACCTGACACCGCGCCGCCACCCTGACCCGCATCGCCCGTGCTGCCGCGTGGATTCAACACTGTGTCCAGACCGTCATAGACCGGGCAGCTCAGGTCGATGACGAGCGTCTGGCCGATTTTCAGACTGCCGGGTTTTGCAAGGTCATTGGCCGTCGCCAGGCAGCTTGTCTGTACATCAAAGCGTGCCGCAATGCCATCGAGCGTGTCGCCACGTGCTACGGTATAGGATGAAGTGCCAGAGTCCTGCGCGAAGGCCGCGAACGCGCCCGCTCCAACCGCCACGATGAGCGCACACAGAGCCAGTCTGGGAAGGAAATGTCGGGGCATCGTTCACCACTCCTCAATAATTGCGGATAAGTTGTATTACCTGCGATTATAGAGCCAAGCTAAACGACGGGCAAATAGGACTTGGGTTAAGCAAAATAATCGCGTACTGCCCCCGGCGCGAAAATCCCGCGATCGGTGACAATCGCACTGATAAGATGCGGCGGCGTGATGTCGAAGGCCGGGTAGTAACCGCCAATGCCATGAATCGCGGTTCGTACTGTGCCTTCTTCTCCCCGCGCATGGAAAATTTCCTCCGGGCTGCGTTCCTCAATCGGGATGTCCGCGCCGGTTTCCGTCATTGGGTCGGGGCCATCGTAACCCAGCACATAAAAAGGCTTGCCAAAGTGATGTGCCGCGATAGCGTGTTGCAGTGTGCCAATTTTGTTGGTGATGTGACCATCCAGCGTCACCCGGTCAGCCGCGCAGATGAATTTGTCGATTTTGCCAACGCTCATCAAATGGGCAGACATGCCATCGGTAATCAGTTTGAAATCAATGCCCATCTCCTGTGCAGTGGCGGCTGTCAGGCGAGCGCCCTGAAAATAGGGACGTGTCTCGCAGCCGATCAGTGTCACCCTTTTACCAGACTGTTTGGCTGTCCACAGCATCCAGCACAGCGCCGCGCCAGCGATACAATGCGTCAAAATCTGGTCGCCATCGCGCAGCAGACGGGCCGCGTGCTGTCCACACAGGCGGCTGACCCTGTTGCCGCGTTCGATTTCGCTGTTGACGTAATCCAGCGCTGGGCGGAAAGGATCATTCCCCGCACGCAGCGCGTCCTGCGCCCGCTGAAGCGTCGCCGGGATGATGTGATTCAGATCATCGGCGGTGGGCCGTGTCGCCAGCAGCCGTTTAGCCGCTTGTTCAAGGTAGGCGGACTGCCGCGTTGGCGAAGCATCCAGATCACGTGCCGCCATCGCCAGCCCTAACCCGTCCACATAATCCAGCGGCGGTCCACCCTGCACCGTCATATCTTCAATGGCGTGGGCCACTTCTTCCACGGTTCGCAGCATCACAAATTCGGTCACGAACGGGTATTTGCGCCGGTTCAGCACGACGACAGCCTGCTCAGCTTCGTCATAGCGCAGCGTCTTGAAACGGTCAGCCAGCAATGCGGGAGGGGTATCAATCACAGTATCAGGCATGGTGTTTCTCTTGGAATAGCGGTTGATAGAAACAGATTGAGGATAGTCCAGCCAGCTTAGCGATAGATGAGACAGCCCTAGCGCAGATAGCCATACTGCCGGGCAAGGGCGATGGCTTCCAGCATGTTGCCGTTGGGGACGCGCTGCCCATCCGCTTCCAGCCGCCAGATGCCGTTCGGCAGGTGTTTGCTTTCATCAAACCAGTCAAACATGGAAATGGCCGGGGCCCATGTGAAAACCGGAATACCCGCCCCCGCCATGTTTGCCAGCCGCGTTTCTGCCAGCATCCACCAGAACCATTCCGTCTGCTGCCATCCTGACGGCGGCCCGGACGTTTCGGTGAACCACAGCGGCTTATCCGGCCAGCGCTTTTTTGCATTGAGAATCAACTGGTGGAAAGGTGGCAGCGTCGAGTCGCGGTAATGATTCAACCCTACCACTGTCACCAGCGCCGGTTCACCGCCAAGTTCGGCATCGCGCCTCCCCATCACGGTATCCAGAACCGCTGCCTGCACATCCTCGGAATTCACATCGGTCGCGTGCCAGGGTTCGGGCAGAATCAGGCGAGCACCCGGGCGAATATCCAGAATGGCTCTCGACGCCGCGATAATACAGCGGCAGATTTGCCGCCGCAGCGCAGTGGTATCCTTGCGACGCTGGAAGGGCCGCCACCGTCCCAGCCTGCCGCCCCACTCGACCAACAAACTGGGTTCGTTGGCAACACAGTAGTGGTCAAGCGCTGGATAGCGCCGCGCAATATGCCGCGCAAACTCAGCAAAATGCACTGGCGCATCGGGACTCATAATGTCGAGCCAATCGGGGTAGCCGTAATGCCACAGATCGAGGTACAGCATCAGCCCGGATTTTTCCGCCGCACCCACAACCCGATCCAGCCAGTTCCAGTCAAAAGTCGCTGGCGCGGGATGGGTGATATACCAGCGGGCGGCGTCCCGAATACCGGCACAGCCAATATCGACCATAAGCTGATAATCGGCTTCCAGCAACCGATCATGCTGGATGAGTTTGACCTCATCATGACGAACAATCTTCCCGCCTTTGCGCCGTTGAAAATCCGAATTTTCCAGAAAAGCCCACAGCGCCATCGGCTGCTCTTGTACCATCATATTCTCGCTTTGGTCGATTACCGTCCGGCCAGTTCATCCAGCAGCCAGCGGTGTTGATTTAACAGGTTAGCGATGGTGTGCGCGTCGGCTTCCGCGTCTGGTTCTGACGCAGGCACGGCAGATTCAGTTCGCAGCCAGGCCGCAAATTCCGCTGCATCCGCATCACCTTCTGCCACCGCGATGATCTGCTCCAGCGCTTCTGCTTTGTCCCATGTTGCCCGCAGGCCGTTGATTTCCAGGAAGAACAGGGCGGCGATGGTAGCAGTGCGTTTGTTACCATCGGCGAAAGGATGATTTCGCGCCACTGAATGCAGCAGCGCGGCAGCTTTTTCCACCAGTGTCGGGTAGGCATCTTCACCGAAGGCGCTCAGCATCGGGCGGCCAGCAGCAGCTTCCAGCAGCGCCATATCGCGCACTTTGCGCTTACCCTCGACAATCGTATGAAGCTTGCTGTCAGCGGTCAACTGCTCGTTGATATACACCAGCTCATCCAGCGTCACATAACGTGTCATCAGCAAACCAGCAGATCGCGGCAGAGGCGCTCAAAATCAGCCGAACGCTCATGAATCATGCGCTCGGTCAGCAGTTGTAGCTCGCGCAGATTCTTCGGGCTGATGTCATCCATCTTTTGATTATCATCATTGAGACGTACCTGAAAGCGATAGTAACGGTGGATTCCGCCTTCCACATAGGGCAGAAGCTGCCGCATCTGGAAATCAATGGTTTCGTTGACGCCATGCATCAGCACATCAATGACTGGCATAGCCCACTCAACCAGTCCCCAATCTTTAGTCTGTGTGTAAGGGTAAGGCTTGGTAAGCTGCCCGGTGCCGAGCGAAACCACCAGAAAATCAGCATCCGGGTGCGCCAGCTTCATATCGACAAAAGCACACATCGTCGGGTTGTTGGCGAACACCGCCCCATCAATCAATGAATAATAATCTTCACCCTCATTGAAGTCAATTTTCATCGGCTCAAAATAAGTCGGCGCGGCAGAGGTAGAACGGGCAACCTGCCAGGTGGGGAAATCATATTCCGGGTTCACTTTCGCCCGCGAACTGCGGAAAAACCAGGGGATACGCCGCTCGTTCTCGTAAGCAGTAATCAGCACATCCTTCAGCGAGTCTTTCAGACGAGCTTCGCCAAAATATTTCTGCAAGACCGATTCAACGCCGGAGGAAGGATAACGTTCTTCCCGCAAGCCATCTACCGAGCGAATCCGCTGCCAGACGGTCTGGTCAAAAATATACTTACCTTCTTCGCGGTAAAGTCGAATGCCATCGTCAGCCGTGTAGCGCGGTCTGCCATCATCTCCTGCAAGGGTGATGCCCAATGCCAGCACGCCGCCTGTCGATGTTCCGGCTATATAATCAAACAGGTCAGTGATGCGCCTGCCCGTCTCCCGCTCAATGTTCGCCATGACCATCGCCGGGATGATGCCGCGTATACCGCCGCCATCAATCGACAGGATTTTGATATATTTTGTCGCCATAATCGCCCCCTTTTTCGCAACTTATATTTTCATCCCTTTTGCGGTTTTGGGCTAATGGGGTTTCCAGCGTGGTGCATAAATCTGGCTGTTGAGATAGGTCAGGCGGCGCACATCGCCACTGGCAAGTTCCAGCAGATAAAGTTCCATGTGGCCGCTGTCGTTGGAGAGCAGCACCACATGGCTACCATCTGGCGACCAGGTGGGTGACAGCACAAATTCCAGCGCGTCGGTCAGTTTATCGGCACTTTCGGCGCAGTCGCCGCGTTCCAGACAGGCCAGCTCCACCCGGTAAGCTTCCGGTTTGATGCTGCGGTTGGACTGAAAAATCATGCTCCTGCCATCCGGCGACCAGACCGGATACCAGTCCGTGTAACGGCTGCTGGTCAGATTACGGGCGTTGCGGCGGCAGCCACCTTCCAGCTTTTCGCAGCCCAGCGGGGCGACCACGACTTCCCCGGACAGCACAAAGGCAAGCTGCTGCCCATCCGGCGAATAAACCATGCTGCGGCTGAAGCGGTCAACCAGCGGCACAATTTCGCTGGTGTGGACATCCACCGCATACAGACGTTGAAAGCCGAAACGCTGCGACACAAAGACCACCTGGGTGCCATCTGGCGACCAGACCGGCGCGGCATCGGTTTCGCCATGCTGTGACAGGTTGCGCAGGTTGTGGCCGTCGGTATCCATCAGGTAAATTTCAGCGTTCTGGTCGCGGTTGGACTCAAAAACGATCTGCGTGCCGTCCGGTGACCACGAGGGCGAACCATCGTAACCGGGAAAACGGCTGATGTCGCGCTGTCCCTGGCACAAGGCGATCAGTGATGGACATTGAATGGAGCGCGCCCAGATGTCGGCATCGCCTTCACGCACCGATACATAGGCGATGCGTTCTCCGTCCGGTGACCAGGCGATGTCCCGATCCCAGCCAAGATGGGCGGTCAGGTTGACCACCATGCCCCGGCTGACATCAAGCAGGTATAAATCCCAGTCGTTTTCCGCGTACCCCTCGAAGGCAATCTGTCCAGCGCCGGGGATGGCATAAATTCCTGCCAGCAGCGCCCCTACTGCCAGCGCCATCTCCGCGCCCAGCAGGCGCAAACCGAGGCGTATGATGTGACTCGAAAGCCCCATCGTGTTAGTTCCTCATCCATGTGAGCTGGTGAAGCATACAACCTTCCGGCATCAGGTCGCAACCGAAATCGAGGGCGAAAACTTCCCGCCGGATTTTTGGCCCGGCGGTGAAGAAGATACGTTCTCCGTCTTCTGACCAGGCAGGATAAAAAATCGGGGACTGCATGTCAGCCATCAGGGAACGCGGATTCTGTGCTGTGCAGCCTTCCTTTTCGTGCAGGCACGCTGTCGAAGCCAGGTAAAGGCCGCTGCCACCAGCGCGGTCACTGACGAACAGAATCCATTTCCCGTCGGGCGACCAGACAGGTTGGCTGTCCCCACCCTGCGATGGCAAGGCCAGCAGCGGCTGCGGCGGGGCGCAGTCAGCGGCGCAGGTGGCATCCATAACGAACAGGCCGTGCTGCCCATTTGCATAGCGCCCACTGAAGACGATCTTTTCTCCATCGGGCGACCAGTCGGGGTAATTGCTGCTGAAAGCGCTGGACATCGGCAAGACAGTCCCGCTGACAATATCGGCTGTAAAAATGGTCGTTCCGTTGGAATAAGCAAGCCGCTGTCCATCGGGCGACCAGGTAATGCCTAAAATCCGGCTGTGCAGGGGTGCAATCTGCCGTGTAGTCAGCGTTCTCAGATCATAAATGAATATATGTTCTTCTTCGCCGCCGTAGGCAATCCGTGTTTTATCCGGCGCGACTGCGGCGCGAATGCCGCTCAACTGATTGCGCGTGACTGTGACCGCCAGCCCTCGGTTAACCTCCAGAAGGATAATATCGCTGGTGCCGCTCAAGCCGGTATAACTGACCAGATCGAAGGCAAATAATTCTCCCGTTGGCAGGAAGCGCCCACCGAAACCTGCCGCCAGCAGCAGCACAACGCCCGTCAGCGTCAGGGCTAATCCCGCCCGCACTAATCCACTCAGCAGCCGCATCCAATCTTGACCCACATGAATGACTGTTCCCGGCTATAATAGGCTTAAAGCTCGTCCACAAATAAGCATACCATATCATGTACCGTCGCCAGCGCGGCAGTTCCGCCGCCACCCTGTTGAACGTCATCGTCCTCGGCGTGATCGCCGGGGTGATTTTTCTCTTTATTGACCGAACGCGCCAGCCTGAAGTAACCCCGGTTGAAACGCCCTCGCTGGATGTGGGGCAGGTCGCCTTAGCCCTGACGCCTGCTGCCACTGCTACGCCAATGCCCGCTGCACCCACGCCCACCGCCGCCCCCAAAGCGACGCTCTTTATCCCAACAGCCGGGGTGAGCGCGCCGGTGGTTGATGTGTATCTCGACGGTGAAAGCTGGGATGTGAGCCAGCTTGCCGGGAACGCCGGACATTTACAGGGGACGGCCTGGTTCGATGAACTCGGCAATATCGTCCTCGCCGGGCATGTCGAACAGCCGGATGGCCGCGCCGGGATTTTCGCCCGCATCGAGAACCTGAACGCGGGTGATCCCCTGGTGCTGACGTTGGGGGGTAGTGAGCGTCGTTACGCCGTTACTGAAGTCAAGCGCGTGCAGCCCGATGATCTGAGCGTACTGTATCCAACGCAGACGGACATCATCACCCTTATCACCTGCGACTCCTATGACTTTTTGCAGGACAGTTATCAGGAGCGAGTCGTCGTCGTGGCGGAGCGGGTGGCGTGAATTTGCTCAGTCGTCTGTGGTACGTTTATCCACCGGTTGTGATGACGGTTAAGGCTACGCCGGATGAATGCCTGCGGGCGCTGGCTGCCGCGTCCCGGCCCAGCGTTGACCGGCTGCATTTCCGCAACCTGTTCGCCGATGGCCGCCGCTATTATGTCAGCCCGCGCCGCGAAGGGTTCTGGTTGACCAGCAACAGTAAAATTCCCTGGCGCAGGCGGGCACGTACCACTATCGCCGCCGTCCTGCGCGGGGAATTTGGCGCAGTGGGCGAGGGCGGGACACGGCTGCTGCTGCGTTCGCGGATGCGCCTTTTGTTCCTGCTGGAAGCCCTGCTTGTCCCGGCTTTTATGACCTCGATTCTGATTTTCGCGCCCTGGCCGCCGCTCCTCATCATTGGACTTGTGCTGACGCTGTTCGGTTTGTCCTGGCTGTCTCACCGGCTGACGGCCACGCTGCAAGCCGCCGAGATGGTCTACTTCGTACAAAAAGCGCTGGAAGATATTGCCCCGCTGGACATTCCCGCTCTGGGCGAACCGGCGCCAGAGATGGTGACGCAGGAGCGCGACTTCCGCGAACAGTGGGAGAAGTTTTACGAGGAACATAAGGGCGAACAGGAGAACGAGGATTAAGCAGAAATTCAGCAGAAAATGCGGGGGGCACACACGCTGCCACCCGCACAAAATCAGTGTTAATAAGCCGGGTCAATCGCCTTCGCCAGCAGGGTGAAGGTGTTGTTCTTGAGTGAACCGACAGCGTACACCAGGTAAATTTTCCGTGATGCCAGGTTCAGACTGAGCGGCCCAAAGACGGGGGTGCTAACGCCTGCCGGGAAGATGCGAACATCCCAGGCACCGTTATTGATGGTGGTGTTGATCTGGCCGTACTGCACGTAGGCATTTGCCACATTGCGGAAGCGATACGAGGTGTAATCCAGGTAGGGACGCTTCAGGGTGATGTCCACACGGGGCGCATTGGCGGTGTGGTGAACCAGCAGGCGGCTCTTACCATCGCGCAGCGGGCCAACATAGTTGGTGAACTTCACCAGACCGGGGACGCCGCCCTCACGCAGGTAGGCCACCAGCGACAGGTTTTCTGACCGGCCAACCAGCACCCGCTCCGAAATGACGGGCGCATTACCACAGGCACCGTCCGACAGGCTGATATCGATTTTGTAAGTGCCAGCGGGCAGTTCCACCGGGCCAGCGATGGTGCCGAAGGTGAAGTTGGTGATGGCGCAGGCACCCGCCACTTTGATGTCTACGGGCAGGTCATTGGTCGGCAGGCCCAGGTCTTTACCGGGAATCCCATGCACCACATAAACCTGCGCCGTACCGGAAGTTGCCCCAACCGATGGGACGAAAACCGCCAGCAAAATCCCTAACAGTACCGCTACAACCAGAACTTTACGCATATTCCATAACTCCCTGAAAAGCTTACTGTACAAAACAATCTCAGTCAGCGCGCTACGAGTAAGAGTTATGACAGCATTTTATGAAAAAAGTGTGAACCATTTTTTAGTGCTGTATAAGCTTTGTTAAGTTTTTGTTGAGGAATTGACTGGAATTATATGAGAGGACGGTGAAACAAATGGCGGCGGCGGCGGTGGCGGCGGTGATATTTCATTGATGTTCGACCTCCATTTCCGGCTGGCTGATGGCGGCGGTGGCGGTGAAATGGTGAAAATGAGAATCGGGCGTTTTTATCATTTTAGTCGCTAGTTGCTAGTTGCTAGTCGCTAGTCAAAGGCAAAGAAAAAGGATTTAATCACCGCGCCATAGAAACAGTTTAGCAGGGAAATGAGGCGATGGGTGAAACATTTGTCACGACATTTGTTTCGATTTTGAGGGGGTGACGCTCACCAAAACAGGTGAAAATCGTATCCCAGCAACCCTCGGCCATTTTAAAGCAGCCTGCGCCGGGGCGGAACGCAGGCTCACAGGGATTAGGCTGTCCGGCTGGTGATCCAGACACCTTCACTGGGTTTGCCGCCTTTGAGGTAAAAGCGCCGCCGCTTCTGGCGCTGGGCTTCATTTTCGCTCGTCCAGAAGCTCAGACGGCGACCCCGCCGCTCGGCTAATTTTTCCAGCACGGCGATAACATGGGTACAGGCGACACCACCATTGATGGCCCAGGGGCAGGTACAGCGAGCCTGAATACCGTCATCAGGCGTGTAATCGAGTGTCACGATATGGTTAGCGGTCTGGCTGGAAAGGCTTTGCACGACATAGGTGCGCCGGTTAATGCGGCTGGCGCGCAGCGTTTTCGCCCGACCTTGCAGTTCTTTGAAATTGACGGGTTTCATCGCTTTTTTTACTCCGTTTTCTCCCTTATATTATAGAACAAATGTGTTAAAAACTCAATAGAGAACACCCCCTGTTTATGGGGGAATTTACCTTCTTAAGTCCATCCGCTCGGAGCGGCACACAGGCCGCTCCCTACACCCACGAAAACAGCCACTCTCCCGCTTCGAAACCCCTTGACTCTGACGTTACGTGATACCCTACACTGCATAATCGAAAGGAGCTGTTCCCATGAACAAGACTTATCAGGTGCGTGAATTCGCCCAACTGGCCGGGGTAACGGTGCGGGCGCTGCATTTCTATGACCAGACCGGATTGCTAAAACCGGGGCGTGCCAACAACGCCAAATATCGCCAGTACCGGCAGGATGACCTGCTGCGCTTGCAGCAAATTCTGACACTGAAGTACCTGGGATTTTCGCTGCGTGAAATTGAAGACCTGCTGGCAAGCCCGGCCTATGATGCGCGGCGTTCGCTCGCCATCCAGAAAGAGGCGATTGACCGGCGCATCGAGCAGATGCAGAACGTCTCCAGAGCGCTGGATGTGCTGCTGGAAACGCCCGGCGAAATTGACTGGGAACTGGTGACGGTGGTCATCCGCGCCATGACGGATGATGACCGAGGCAAGTGGCTGGAAAAATACTACACACCGGAAGCACGTGAACGACTGGCGGCGCGACAGGCGCAGTTCAACAGCGGAGATGCCATCGAGGGGACGCGCAAATGGATGGCGTTAATCGATGCTTTCCGTGAAAAGCGACACCTGCCGCCCGACCACCCCGACGTGCAGCTATTGGCGGCAGAGGCGGCTGCGCTGGTGGAAGCTTTCACCGGGGGCGACCCGGCCATCACAGCTTCACTAAAGACGATGTACCAGGATTATGCAGCGATGCCGCAGGCGTACCGGCTGGCGGATGAGGGATTAATGCAGTTCATGGGGGAAGCACAGCAGATTTACCGTGATCGATCAGCAGGAGATAAACCAGCATGAAATTTAACATCATTGACACCGAATCGATTTACCGGCGGCTGCTGGACGCGCCGGATGCCGCCGCCCGCGAAAGCATCTTTCGCAAAGAACTGGCCGAACCGTTCAGTGGGATGATCGCCAACTTTGGCGGCGGCGACCTGGTAGAAGCACTGGCGCGATGGAATATGTCGCCGGAGCAGTTCGCAGGCGAAAACCGGGCAAAAATGGCGGCATCCGTCGAAACACTGGCGGCGGCGAAAGCCTGGCAGCAGGCGGCAGACGCACTGAATGAAGGCTGGGCCGCATTCGCTCACTACCATGATCGTATTCCGACAGAACAGATCACCTTCGCGCTGACACTGGCGGATATGGGCAGTATGCCGGGAAACGCCGGTTATGCCGGTTTCGGCGCAATGCCCGGCTACATCATGACCACTTATGACCAGCCGAACGAGGATAATCTGCGCCATCTGAAAGGCGCGACCGTTCACGAGCTGCACCACAACATCCTGTTCACCCATTACCGCCGCAACTTCATGTTCGAGACGACAGTGGGCGAATACATGGTGATCGAAGGGCTGGCCGAGTCGTTCGCCGCCGAATTATATGGCGCAGCAGTGGTCGGCCCGTATGTGACGGCATTTGACGAGGCGCGGCTGGACGAAGCAAAAGCCGTGATGCGCGACGGACTGGAAAAAACCGGTTTCAACGTCATACGGGCTTATATCTTTGGCGATGAGATCGCCGCACAAGGGGGAATGACGCCAGTGGGCGTGCCACCGTATGCCGGTTATGCCCTTGGCTACCGGGTCGTGCAGGCTTATCTGAAACGCAGTGGCAGCGGCGTGGTCGATGCCACCTTCGTCCCGCTGGCGGAGATCATCGCCGAGTCAGGGTACTTTAGCGGGCTTTCGTAGCCTGCGCCGATATGTGGAACGGATGAACATGGGGCTGATTAGCTGTCCATCCGTTCCACCAGGGATTTGACCACCGCTTGCAGGGCGGCCTTTTTGGCCTCTACATCCTGCATGTCACGAAAGTAAGCCATGCGCCGGTCAGGATAATCACCTTCCAGTATCGGGCTGCTGATGCTGGCAATCGCCGGGTTGTGAAACACCAGATGGACATGCTGGGTGGCGCGGAGGTTAAAGGTGGCAATGTAGTCCTTATAGCGGTAGCTGGGGGCGTTCCACTTGATCTGCTCGGTGATGCCGGGGTTAACACCCTTGATAATCGCCCGCAGCGCCTCGACTTCCGCCTTCAACGGATGATCGAGTTTCGCCATGTACTGATCGACGGTTTCTTTTTGCTTCGGCATAAACGCTTATCCTGTGTTCACCGGTCAGGTATTCATCCGCTGTAGTTCACCTGTGTCGGCCTGATTTTATAGAGCAGCCGTTCCGACACCGCGCGCGCGGGGGCTTCAATGCCATAGCGTTTCGGCTGGCCGGTGTAGAGCAGGGAGAGTTCGTTCATCGATTCGCCGCCCCCTTCCGCCGTAATTTCCTCCACCAGGCCGCGAATTTCCAGATAGCGAAACTGATTATGCGGATCGAACATCATGAGCGTAACGCGGGGACGTTCGGCCATATTTTTGTGCTTCTGCCGGTCTGCCGTCGCATTGACGATGACATAGGTGCCATCGTAGCTGCACCAGACGGGCGTCACCTGCGGCTGGCCGTCCGGCATCAGGGTCGCCAGCGCGGCGATGACCGGGCCATCCACTAAATCGCGGTGTGAGTCAGGAATGTGCGCTGCCATAAGTTCTCCTGGCGGAAGCTAATGGTTTTTACTGGTTAGGGAATGGTGTACTCGGTGGAGGGCGGCCCCATCAGCCCGTTTTGATCAACCGCGAAGATGACATAGCTGGCGAACAGGTCAGATCGAAAGCCATCCCAATCCACTGATGTGCCTGTCCAGGGGAACTTCTCACCATAGGTCAGCGCACCCGGACGCCGCAGCGCGATCAGATAGCTGGCCGCGCCCGCGCTCGGCTCCCATACCAGCGTCCGCGTCCCCTGGGGGTTGCTTCGGAGGCTGACATTACGGGGGGCGGGCGGGCCGTCCGCCAGCGCCGTCACCACCGCCAGGACGGTCTGGGTGGAGCGGGTGAGGTAGGTGGCCTGCACATCGTCAATGGTGTCTTCCGGCGTATGCTGGCGGCGGATATCTTCCAGCGGCTCGATGAAACGAACAGCCGCCCAGCCCGCCTCACTGAAGGAGAGATGATCGCTGTAACGCCCGATGCGGTCACCAGCGTTTTCGATGATGATGTCCATGTTAGGCATATAGGTGGCGTCGAGCAGGTGAATGGCGCGGGCGATCTGGCGCGATGGCGATTCGTTCGGCCCTTCGGAGAACAGGCGAATCTGGCGGTCGTTGACTTCACCGTTCTGCCCGGTCTGGCTGCCGATGATGTCCATGTTAATCATGGCCTTGATGTCGATCTGGTAGGACTGCAAAAATTTGACGAATTCCCGGCTGCCGATGCGCCCGACTTCTTCCGCCGAAAATGCCACGAGCATGATGGTGGCGCGGTGCGGGCGTTTGCTCAGAATGCGGGCAATCTCGATCAACGCCGCCACACCAGAGGCATTGTCATTTGCGCCGGGGGCGTAAGCCGCTCCGTCCTCAAAATCCAGCGAAACGCTGTCATAGTGTGCGCCGACCACAATTACACCGCCGCCAATTTCCTTGCCGGGGATGACGCCATAAACATTGGTCTGTACCGTTTCCAGGCCGCCCCACTTCAGCGGGAAGCTGTGTTCCTGTAGCTGAAAATTGCCGCCTGCTTCCTGTTGAATATCCTCAAACTGCCCCTTGATATAATTGTAAGCTGCGCCAATGCCCCGGTCGCTGGCATTGGTGACGGAGTTTACGTGCCGCGTCTGGTAATTTTGCAGGGTGTCAATATGGACGAACAGCCGGTCAGACTGCACCTGATTGAGCAGGCTGGTCATGCTCACATCCAGCGCTGGCTCGACGAACTGCTGCTGGGGCAGTTCTTCCGGGCTGAGGGTGGCATAGGCAATAGTGGGCAGCGGCGTTTCGGTGGCACGTGGGACGAGTGTAGGCGGGGCGCTGGAACTCGTCAGCGTGCAGGCCAGGGCCAGCAGGGTGAACCAGGAGAGGGCGAGTAGATGGAGGAGTGGCTTGTTGCTTTTGCTCATAGCGTTGATTTTACCACGCCTGATCTTTCGCGACTGTTAAGCGTGGGGCGAGCGCCCGCTGAACGGCGGTTAAAATCTGCATTGTTGCCCATCCTATTGCACGGTACAATGCAGAAAGAAGCACCCTCACGGGACGAGTCAAACGGTCAGAGGACAGCATTTTGAAGGAAGAATTGATTACCCAGAAAGCACCTTCCCCCCGTGTTAGCGAGGCTGTCGCCCGTAAACACATCGCCTGCAACCTGTGCGGGAGCGACCAGCGCGAATCCTTTTGCCCGGAAAACGGCCTCGGCCTGGTGAAATGTCAGGATTGCGGACTGGTTTATGTCAGCCCGCGACCCGATCCGAACGAACTGTATGCGCTCTATGGCGAAACCTATTTCCACAACGACGAGTCCGGCACTGTCGGCTACATGAATTACATCAAGGACGAGCCGAATATTCGCCAGACGTTCGCCGGACGGCTGAAGCGGCTGGCGCAGTTTATCAAGCCGGGTAAGGCGCTGGATGTGGGCTGCGCGGCGGGCTTTTTCCTCGATGAAGCGGCGAAAGCGGGCTGGCAGGTACAGGGGATGGATGTTTCTTCCTTCGCTGTCGAGTACACCAAAAACCGTTTCGGCTATGATGCGCGGCTGGGCAGCCTGCTCGATCAGGATTTCCCAAAGGGCGCGTATGATCTGGTGACGATGTGGGATGTGATTGAACATGTCCCCGACCCGAAAGCCTATATTGAACAGGCGGCGAAACTGCTGCGACCTGGCGGCGTGATCGCGCTGGCGACGCCCGACGTGGACAGCCTGCCCGCCCGTCTGACTGGCCCGCGCTGGGTGGGTTACAAGCTCTCAGAAGAACACGTTTACTACTTCTCGACAAAAACGCTGTCGAGGATGCTGGAAGAGGCCGGTTTTGAAGTGGTGGATGCGCGGCATGTGGGCAAGTTCGTGACGCTGCGGTTGTTCCTCGACCGGCTGGGGATGTACGCGCCGTTCCTGTCGCGGCTGCTGATGCTGGCAGAGCGGGCGTTCAAACTGTCGGAATGGTCGCTGTACATCAATCCGTATGACATCGTGGCCGTGACCGCGCGGAAAAAATAAAGCACCTCGGTAGGGGGCATGATGCATCATGCCCCTACATTGATACCCCATGACTCCTCCATCCGTTCTCGATCAAGCACTTGAAACTCCCTGGAAGGCGCGGAATGAAATCGAGCGGCTGCTTCTGCTGCCCTTAGCGCGGGTGCAGTTCGCGCTGGCGGGCGTGGCGTGGGGCGAGGACTGGCGGTTGTACGGCCTGCCGATTATCCAGAGGCAGCGCAGCAGCACGCTGACGATTGGGGCGCGGCTGAACCTGCGTTCAAGCGTGCGGAGCAACCCGCTTGGGCCAGCGCATCCGGTCATTTTGAGCACACGCAGGCCGGGGGCGATGCTGGTGATCGGCGATGATTTTGGTATGACGGGCGGCTCGATTGTGTGCGAGGAACGGGTTACGATTGGGCATCGAGTGACTGTCGGGGCGAACACAACCATCGTCGATACCGATTTTCACCCGCTTGACCCGCTGATTCGCCAGCAGAATCCGACGGATGGGGCGACCAAGCCGGTGGTGATCGAGGGCGATGTGTTCATCGGCATGAATACGCTGGTGCTGAAGGGCGTGACGATTGGGCGCGGGAGCGTGATTGGCGCGGGGAGCGTGGTGACGCGGGATGTGCCAGCGGGCGTGATCGCGGCGGGGAATCCGGCGCGGGTGATTCGAAGCCTAGAAACTTCTTAACGCAAAGACGCAAAGCGGCAAAGGCGCGAAGGCGCAAAGGGAAAACAAAAGCATAACGCAGAGCAGCAGAGCAGGATTTGCGGCGAAAAGGCGAGACATGCGGTTTATGAATAGATATTTATCGGGGAAGCAGGGATAACGGTGACAGTGCGTTCGATTTTGAGGCGGGCGTGGGCGAATCCGCGTTATTTACTGGCGGCGTTGTTGGTCGCGGCGGCGCTGGTGCGGCTGGTTCTGCTGCTGGGCTTCCAAGATATTTTCGCCTTCGACCAGACGGGCGCGGTACATGGCTCGGATGCCTACGATATTTACGCGCAAAATCTGCTTACGACGGGGGTGTATGGCCGGACGCCGGGCGTGCCGGATGCTTCGATTCCGCCGCTGTACAGCTATGCGCTGGCGGGGGTGTATGCCATCTTCGGGCGCGGCTTCGTGCAGGCGGGGGTGTTCCATATCATCCTCGACCTGATCTCGATCACCTGCCTGTACTACATCGGTAAAAAATTATTCCCGCGCGGCGAGGCGGTTGGCCTGCTGGCGGGGTTGATGACTGCCTTTTATCCGTACCTGATTTTTCAAAATCTGACGCTGATCGATACGCCGTTTTTCATGGCGCTGACGCTGGTTTTTTTGCTGCTGATGGTTTTGCTGCGCGAACGGCCTACGCTTGACCGGGGGACGTGGCTGCTGGCTATCGCGGGCGGGTTGGCGATAGGGGCGGGGACGCTGGCGCGCCCGATTCTGCCACCGCTGGCGGTTCTGGTGGCGCTGTGGTTTTTATTCCGGCTGAATTTGTGGCAGACGATTTTGCGATTGCTGCCGGTGGCGCTCATCAGTCTGGCGCTGCTGGGCGTGTGGATCGCGCGGAATTACGCGATTTTCGAGGCCTTCATCCCGATGTCCACCACATCGGGGGCAAACTTCTGGCAGGGGAACAGCCGCTTCACTGTGCCGTTTTTCCGCGCCGGGTATGACGTACAGTGGACGAGTCCGACGCCGGATATGACGACGGAGGATTTATACAGCCGCGAGGCCGACGCGGAACGGTTCGCGCTGGGGTATCAATACTGGCGCGAGAATCCCGACAAACTGCCGGAGTTGTTCTGGGTGAAGTTTCTGGTGCACTGGAGCATCGACATCGCGCCGCAGTACAACCCGATCCCCGGCGAACGGCTCGAGCTGGACGAAAACGGGCATCTCATCATTCGGCTGGTCGATGAAAACGGGCAACTGCTGACCTTCGGCGAAAATGACCCGGTGAATGTGTACGTGACCGATCCACGCGCGGAATTGATGCGGACGGTTCACCGCTTTTATTGGGGCGGGTTGTTTTTGCTGGGGCTGGTCGGGCTGGTCGTCAGTTTTCGGCTGTGGCGGGATGTTTCGCTGTTGTGGCTGGTGCAGATCAGCATGACGGCGGTGTATGTGTTCTTTCATCCTTCGACGCGCTATCGTGCGCCAACCGACCCGCTGTGGTTTTTGCTGTCGGCCTATGCGCTTGCCTGGCTGTGGGGCTGGTGGCGGAAAGAGAAAACTTAACGCAAAGGGGCAAAGGCGCAAAGTATAAGGCAGGGCATGATGCATCATGCCCCTACATGGCCGCGACCTGCGAGTGTCGCCGGAGGCTAAAGCCGTCCGGCTACTAAGAAATCAAGCCCACTTAAGGGGCTAAAAGCAAGATATGCCTTTTGAAATATAGATAGTTAACGCAAATTCACAACATTACAAAGGCGTAAAGATGATCCGGGACGACACACATGTCGTCCCCTACGGCTGGAAAAATCGCACATTTTCAAATGGTTTTCAAGAGATCATTTGAGCAGTCGCGGCGGACGACTTTGAAACCGCCCCTTCATCCACCAAAGCAGCGGGTCAAGTCCACTTTTTAAAGCGCTTGTCCTGATTTGCGCTTTTTGAACATTTGTGCTATTTTTTTAGCCTAAATATCAGCAGATGTTCAGGGAACGCAATCGTGAGAAAAGTTATTGTAATCGAACACATCTCCCTTGATGGTGTCATACAAGCCCCAGGCGGGCCAGATGAAGACCCCAGCGGCGGCTTCGCGTATGGCGGATGGGTCGCGCCTTATGCCGACGATGTTATTGGAAGCGTTGTCAGGGCGCAGATGAACATGCCGTTTGATCTGCTGTTAGGGCGCAAAACCTATGACATCTGGGCCCCATACTGGCCGCACCATGGGGACATCTGGCCGAGCGTCAATGCAGCGACGAAGTATGTGGCCTCGAATACGATGACTGCTGGCGACTGGCAGCCCTCGGTGTTTTTAGGCGGCGATACTGCGGAAAAGGTCAGCAAAATCAAGCAGCAGCCAGGGCCGGATTTGCACGTTTACGGCAGTGCAAATCTGCTTCAGACACTCATCAGGCATGATTTAGTCGATGCGTTCTGGCTCAAAATCTATCCGCTGACGCTGGGGGGTGGAAAACGGTTGTTTGCCGATGGCACCATCCCAGCGGCGTTCCGGGTGACGGAGAGCCAAATCTCGCCAAAGGGCATCATGATCGTCAATTACGAGCGGGCGGGCGCAGTCACAACCGGACGTTTTGATTAGCGCCGCCACAGGTTGATGCGTTTTATCAAATGAACATGGATAAAAATCCCCACCCCCTATCCCCCTCCCCGCTACGCAAGGAGGGGGAACAAAACGGATGATAGTATCCGTATTTAAAAGTAAAACTGCATAAACCTGCGGCTGCCTGTTTCGGCGGGAAATCGGCTCAAGCCGACTCAGAACCGGCGGAGAACGCTTCGCATGAATGACGGTCAGGATTTCAGCAGCGGTTTATGGATAGATATTTAAGGACAAACAACATGAAATTTCTGCTCACTTCCGCTGGCGTCAAAAACCCCAGCATCCACAAGGCGCTGGTTGATTTGCTGGGTAAACCGATTGCCGAGGCCAATGCCCTGTGCATCTCCACCGCCAGCTACGCGCTCCCCAATGGCCCTGCCCTCGTATGGAGTTTCATCACTGGACAGGAATCGGAAACGCCCATGACCGAATTGGGCTGGAAATCAGTGGGCGTGCTGGAACTCACCGCGCTGCCGAGCATCGATCAAGAACGCTGGGCCTCCTGGGTACGAGAGACGGATGTGCTGCTGGTGAATGGCGGCGACCCTCTGTATCTGTGCTACTGGATGCGGCAGTCGGGACTGGCAGACCTGCTGCCGTCGCTGCGTGCGGTCTACGTGGGACTGAGCGCCGGGAGCATGGTGATGGCACCCAACATCGGGGATTTCTTCGTTGGGTGGAAGCCGCCCAACGGTGGCGATGAAACGCTGGGACTGGTCGATTTTGCGATGTTTCCGCACCTGAATCACGAGATGCTGCCGTATAATACCCTGGCTAACGCGGAAAAATGGGCCGCCAACCTGCGAGTGCCGGGGTATGCGATAGACGATCAGACGGCCATCAAAGTGACCGATGGCAGCATTGAAGTCATCTCCGAAGGCGATTGGAAACTGTTTACGCCCTAGCTGTCTTATTCCTCTTCGTCTTCGTCCTTGCCCTTCTGTTTACGTTCCAGAGGGGCTTCGAGGGTGCGTTTGGCGGCCTCGGCTAATGCGGCGGCGAAGGCTTCGTAACCCGGCAGGGCGAAGGCGAACGGTTCTTCTTCCGCCCGAAAGCGCACCAGACCGTCAGCCATCGGCTGGTCGATACGGCGCAGCGCTCCGATCTGCTGAACGGCTTCCAGCGGCAGCGTCCGCAGTACCCGTTCACCATCCAGCAGCAGCAGCAAACGCGGCGTCAGATAGAGCGTCAGCGGCGCGGCCAGCGACCATGCGCCGTGAATATCCTGCTGGGCGGGGCGGGCCATCACTGGCCCGGCGTGGACATAAGGACGGCGGCGGCGATACGCAGTCACCAGTTCGGGCGCGGCGACGGCTTTGAGCGCGGCCACCAATTCAGCCATCGCCGCCCGCTGCATGGAAAACTTCAGCAGGAACCAGCCTTCAGGACGCTCCACATGCAGCCAGATGGCGTTTAAGCCCGGCGTGTATTTCTCCGGGCGGCCAAACCAGCGCAGTTGGTCGTAACTGAAAGCAAACTGCTCAATGGCAGCGGGGGTATGGTCAAAAACCGCCAGCCGCCGCGCTCCAACCGAGACAATGCACTTTTGGCGCAGCAAGCGCCTGCCGTTGATCTGGCTGATGTCTCCGCGCAGGCCGTAGATGCCGGTGACAAGGATGGCATTTTCCAGCGTTTCAATCTGCTTCAGCCGATCCTGCATTCGGCGCAGCCGCCGCAGCCACAGGATGCTTGCACCGGCTATGACCACAACCATCAGGGCGATCACCCCGAAGGCGGCTGCGGCTTCGCTGACAGCGTTCATGCTTCCTCCGGCGGGGTCTGACGGAAGGCGATCTGGTAAAGGATGTCTGCCATCTGTTTCGGCGTGTAGTCGTTGGTCGTCTCGCACCACCAGAGCAGCAGACGGGTGAGCGCTCCCGCCATGAACTGCGACAGCACCTCCGGCGGCACATCCAGCGCCGAGGAAAAATGGCCTGCCCGTAGATTATATTCATGCAGGGCGGCGATGTAATCCTGATAGCGCTGGAGCAGAACGGCGCTGCCGTCACGCCCGAACAGGGAAACAAAACCGGCTTTATACTGCCCCATGTACTCGAACAGATAGACCCACGACAGATATTCGCGGCGGGGGAATGGCACACCTTCCAGCCGCCGATTCATCTCGCCCATGAAGATTTCCCCCAGCTCGTGCATCACCGCCCACACCACATCATCCTTGTCGGCGAAGTGCAGGTAGAAAGTGCCGTAACCCAGGTCAGCCCGATCCGTGATGGCCCTGATCGTGAGATTGACATAGCCGGATTCGGCCAGCAGTTCGGCGGCAGCAGTCTTAAGCTGTTCGCGGCTCTGCTGGCGGCGGCGTTCGGCGCGGTTGACGGGGAATGCTTCTAAAACTGACATGGTATCAGTCCTGATAAGTTGACGGGGTGATTGTGAATATTTTATCGTAGTTTTGAGTTCATGAGTTAAGCGCCACTGACGACCAGAAAAACTGGTCGATGGACAATACAGAGAGATGGATGACAGGATGACATCACAAACGACCACTAACCGTCCACCCGGCATCAAACTGGGGACGCTGCAAATTCTGCGGCTGCTGGCTTCAGGGCAGAAATTTGAACCGCTGGAATTTTTCAGCAGCATCGAGCGCGACTACGGCGGCCTGTCGTATCACGAACTTGGCCCGGTCAACATGTACCAGATCACCGACCCGGAAGCAGTGCGCGAAGTGCTGGTGGAGAAGGCCGACAAATTCCATAAAGGCTCAGTGATGAAGCGCAGCCTGGTGCCGTTCGTCGGCTATGGGCTGGTGACCAGCGACGGTGCGTTCTGGAAACGGCAGCGCAAACTGGCACAGCCCGCCTTCCATTTCAAGCGCATCGAAGGCTACGCAGCGGTGATGGTTGAGCATACCCTGCGGGCGCTGGAAGGGTGGCGCGATGGTGAAACCCGCTTCATCGACCGCGAGATGATGAAGCTGACGCTGAGCATTGTCTGCAAAACGCTGTTTGACGCCGACGTATCTGCCGATGCCGAGCGGGTCGCCGAGCTGCTGGCGGAAGTGCTGGAAATTTCCAACAATCGCCTCAGTGCTGTGGTGAATCCGCCGGAATGGATGCCAACACCCAGCCGCCTGCGGATGAAAAAGCTGATCGCTGAACTGGATGCGATCATCCAGCGTTTCATTGATGACCGCCGCGCTGACAGCAGCGACCGGGGCGATCTGCTGTCGATGCTGATGCTGTCCGAAGATGAAAACGGCGAGCGGATGAGCGACAAGCAGCTTCGGGATGAGGTTATGACGCTCTTTTTCGCCGGGCATGAAACAACCGCCATGACGCTGACATGGGTATTTTATGCCCTGTCGCAGCACCCGGATGTGCTGGCAAAGGTGCAGGCGGAAACCGACGCGGCGCTGGCCGGGCGCACACCCACACTGCGCGATCTGGACAATCTGCCTTATGGTGAGATGGTCATCAAGGAAGCGATGCGGTTGTACTCGCCTGTCCCCGGCGTCAACCGGCAGGCGATTGAAGATGTCGAAATCGGCGGCTACACCATAGCGAAGGGGACAGAAGTTTCGATTTATATGTGGGCCATGCACCGCAGCGCCAGCCTGTATGCCAACCCGCTGGCATTCGACCCGGAACGTTTCTCGCCGGAAAATGAAAAGCAGATTCCGCGCTACGCCTATTTGCCGTTTGGAGCCGGGCCGCGTGTGTGCATCGGCAACAGCTTCTCGATGATGGAAGCCCGGCTGGTGCTGGCGGCGATGACCGGGCGTTTTGAGCTAGCATTGTATCCCGGTCATGCCGTCGAGCCGGAGCAACTGCTCACCATCCGCCCCAAACACGGCTTAAAGATGATCGTCAAGCAGCGTGAAGCAGTGCGGCAGTTAGAAGCCGTTTGAGAAGCGCTGCCTGAGCAAACACCACCGTCCGGGGTGGTTTCAAATCCACCCCAGGCAGGTGACGGATTTCCATCAAGCCAGGTCGTCCGGCAGCGGGCGACCTTCCGCCAGCAGAAAAGCCCGCAGGTAAGCCAGCAGTGCTACCTTAATTTCCGCCAGCAGTGCTTCCATCGGCAGATCGCCTGCCCCCGCCAGCACCATCAAGCCTTTGACGATGGCTACACCGACGATTGAGCCGACGCGGGTGCGAGCCGGGTCGATGCCGGGGAAACGCTCACTCATCAGCGCGTCCACACGCTCAATCACCTGGGTATGCATCCGCCCGACGGCCTGCGCCTGCCCGGCGGCTGTCCCGGAAATCATGAAGACGGCGCGGAAACCGAGGCTGGTCAGGCTGTACATCGCCAGCCCATCGACCATGCGGCTGATGGCGACAGTAAGCGGCTGGTCAAGCGCCAGTGCTTCATCCAGCAGGGCATGGGTTTCTTCGATATAGCGCTCCGCCAGCGCGTCCAGTATTGCTTCCTTGTTCGGGAAAAACTGATAGAGCGAGCCGATGGAAACGCCCGCCCGCGCGGCGATAGCGTTGGTGGTCGCCGCCTCGTAGCCCGACTCGACAAATACTGCCGCCGCTGTGTCCAGCAGATGGTCAACTCGATGCTGGCTGCGCGCCTGCTTCGGTTTGCGGCGCATGGCCTGTTCTTCGCTCATTGCATCCCCGATATGAGTATCTCATGAGAGCGGCTTGAAAATGTGAGCAAATACTCGTAATCTCATTTTATGAGCATTTACTCGCATTTTTGATGGAGCGATTATACCGCTCCTGAAGTCAGTCTGTACAGGAGGAATGGGGATGAAGGGAATCGTCCGGCTGGCACAGGGGGGATTAGTGCTGATGCTGGGGCTGTATCTGCTGCGTGGAGCCATCAGCGCGGCGCTGCACGGGGTCACACCCGGTTTTCTGCTGACGCTGGGGGTGGGTTTATTGGTTGTTCTGCCGCTGCTGCTGGCCGTCGGGAGGGGCTATGGCTGGCTCTACCGGGCAATGCCGCTGCTGGCGCTGATCGGCGTGGTGGTCAACATCGCAGCGACGCTGGCTTTCAGCGAGGGCGTATTTGACAGCATCGCGCTGATCGGCGCGGTGATTGTCGCGCTCTGGGCGGCGCTGGGGGCGCTGTTTCTGCTGCCAGCAGCACGGCAGATTGAATTGAATCGCGGCTAATGGAATGAAATAGAGGAGTAGAAGCAGGATGAAAGCATTTGTAACGGGCAGTACGGGTTTACTGGGCAGCAATCTGGTTCATGCACTGGTGGAAGCCGGGTATCAGGTCAGGGCGCTGGCGCGTTCGCGGGAGAAAGCGGCGAAAATTCTGGCCGGGACAGGCGCGGAAATTGTGATTGGCGATATGGAAAATATCGACGCTTTTGTTCCGGCTCTGGATGGGTGTGACGTGTTGTTCCACACCGCTGCGTATTTCCGCGAATACTTTGGCCCCGGCGACCACTGGGGAACACTCAAACGTATCAACGTCGATGGCACAATCAAACTGCTGACTGAAGCGGAAAAGCGTGGCCTGAAAAAGGCGATTTATGTCAGTTCATCCGGCGTGCTGGGACAAGGGAAAAATGGCGCACCCGCCGACGAATTCACTGGCCCGGACGCGAACGCGATGGCGAATCTGTATTTTCGCAGCAAGGTCGTAGCCGAAGAAGCCGTCGCTGATTTTCTAAAAACGCATGGTCTGCCGGTGGTTATGATTTTGCCGACGGCCATGTTTGGCCCGCGCGATGCCGCGCCTACCGGGGCGGGACAGCTTGTGCTGGACTTCATGGCTGGTAAGATGCCCGCCATCCCGCCCGGCGGCTTCAGCGTGGTCGATGTGCGCGATGTAACGGCGGCGATGGTGAACGCGGTTGAAAAAGGCAAAAGCGGCGAACGCTACATCATCGGCGGTGACTATTACAGCTTTGGCGATATTTTCCGGCTGTTGAGCCAGATCACGGGCATTCCCGCACCCGCGCGTCATCTCCCCTATGCGGCGGCGCTGGCTTATGCCTGGCTGTCAGAGCGACAGGCTCAGTTAACTGGCAAGCGGCCTACCGCTTCCCTCAATGCCATTCGCGGCCTGCGCGCCCGGCGCGAGGTAAACATGGCGAAAGCCCGGCGGGAACTGGGGGCGCCGCTGCGCCCGTTTGAGCAAACGCTGCGGGACGAGGTAGACTGGTTCCGGCAAAATGGCTATCTCACTCATGAGTCACGCCGTACCGTCGCGGCGGTTTAGGATGCGGCTCATGCGCGGGAAATAATTCGCATCGATGCGCCAGCAACATCATCATTCGTTTTAATTTCAACGGTACGCTGTTGAGGTTGATGAGACATCCTGATCGTTGATGTCCAGCACTTCACCGTCATCCGCCAGCACCAGCCGCGCCGGGACTTTGCGTTTGGCTGGTGTTTCGTTCATCGGCTGCGGCTGTAAAAAGCGCTCGATGAGCGGCTGCACGACGATACTGAAGATGATGTGCAGCAGCAGCGCAACGCCCCAGACCTGCACAACCGTATTGACATCCCAGGGATTGACCATGCGGTACGCACCAGCTACCGCCAGCGCGATCATGCTAACGCCATAAAGGGCAATATGGCGCAGGGGGAAACGGGTCAGCCAGCCGCCTTCGCCACCTGTACGCGCGGCCTGCCATCGCAGGAACAGATTCACGCCGCCAATCAGCAGCACCGCTGAGGGAAGCGTCATCTGAAACGGCCATGATGTGCCGATAGTAAAGGCTGAGAGTCCCCACGACAGGAAATTGATGAGGGCAAATGCCAGCAGCGCCCGCGCCCAGCGTCCCTGTCCTTCCAGCAGGGTTTCGAGGCGGTTATGCATGGTAAAGAGGGTGTCATGGTCGAAGCCCGCGCCATTTTTCTCGATCAGGCCGCGCATTTCCGTTTCGACGGCGACCTCCCGCTGTTCGACCAGCGCTGGAGAGCGGCGATAATGATCAACGGCATGGGCCAGCAGGATCATACTCCAGACGACACCAATCAAAACCGGCAGCCGGAAATTATCGCTGTACATCAGCAGGCCGGTGGCAATCATGTAGTACCAGATGGCGGTCATGGCCGTCACGAATGCCAGTGAATGCAGCAGCAGCCCATGTGGGCGGGCGAAACGAGCCGCTAGCTGGCGCTGGGCAGCGCGGAAATCCAGATAGCTGAAATAATTGTTTTCCATGAGCTTACTTTAGCCTGAGATCGAAAGTTGCACAACAGGACATCCTGCATAACAAGAGGCAAGTAAGTTAAGCCATTAATCGGCAAATGGATGGGCGCACCTGTGTGTGCGCCCCTACACAAGGCGTTTAATAGTTATAGGAATTACGCAGTTGAGCGGAGAAACAAGGGGTTTAAACCCCTTGTCCAAGCGAGAATATTCTGAAGTGCGTAACTTCTAAGTTAAAGTGCATAAGCCCCTTGTTTAGCACAAGCATTTTCGGCTGATGATGGCTTAGCGTTTACCCTTACCGCCCCGCCGCATTTCCCGGCGCTTACGGGCGAGGTCATCCTTGCTGCGCTGGCGTGCCAGGGTTTGCGCATCCACTTCCACCGCTTCGGTGTCTTTCACTTCAGCCTGTGGTTTCACCTCTGCTGCTTCTGGCGACGGTTTCACCTCGTCAGGTTTATGCTGTTCGGTCATGTTTTTGTTCCTTCCGGCAATGGCATCGAGCCTGTACTTTAGCACATCTTATTGTGCCATAAAGAGGATTGATTTTACGTTAAACGCATTAAACCGGCTTCGGTGTGAAAAAAGCCGCAGCGTTCATAAAAGGTTTTCAGGTGCGGCTCATAGTCAACATGCAGCCAGTGACAGCCGCCAGCGCGGGCAGCCTCCGCCGCCAGGCGTACCAGTTCCACGCCCACACCGCGCCGCTGCACATCAGGATGAACGGTCGTATCGAGGATGAAAGCGTGGATGCCGCCGTCCCAGGCAACATTGACGAAACCGACCAGTTGTTCACCCCTATAGGCGCACACATAGGCCAGACTGTGACTGAGGACAGGCGCGAAATCAGTCCTGCCGTGTTCCGGCCAGGCAGCGGCGAACAGGGCGTTGAGCTGGTCATTTTTCACGAGTGGGTTGAGGGTGTAGGTGATTGGATTCATGGCTGTAATCGATCCTCAAGGAAGATGCTGTACAATCAGAACGTCAGTGCTTGATAAACAACAGGTTATTATTGATGACCAACGAAACCCCCATTCGTGACCAGTTTGAGCGACCGCTGCGCGATGTGCGGATTTCCGTCACCGACCGCTGCAATTTCCGCTGTACCTATTGTATGCCCGCCGAGGTCTTTGGCGAAGGTTACAAATTTTTGCCGAAAAAGCAGATTCTCTCGTTTGAGGAAATCACGCGCCTGACGCGCATTATCGCCCGTCTGGGGGCGGTCAAGGTGCGGCTGACGGGCGGCGAACCGCTGGTGCGCGAACAGATCGAGAGTCTGGTGGGGATGCTGTCTGCCATCCCCGGCGTAGACGACCTGACGATGACGACCAATGCCTATCTGCTGCCGGAAAAAGCCCAGGCGCTCAGGGATGCCGGATTGCAGCGCATCACCGTCAGCCTCGACTCGCTGGATGATGCCGTCTTCCGGCGGCTGAATGGCAACCGCTCCAGCGTGCAGAAAGTGCTGGACGGAATCGCGGCGGCGGAACGAGCGGGCTTGAAGCCGATCAAAATCAACGCGGTGGTGCAGCGCGGCGTCAATGACCATACCCTGATTGATCTGGCGCGCTGGGCCAAAGACCGGGGACATACGCTGCGCTTCATTGAATACATGGACGTGGGCAATATGAACGGCTGGAAGATGGACGAGGTTGTCCCGGCTAAAGAAATTGCCGAGCGCATTGACGCGGTGATGCCGCTGGAAAAGATCGGGCGCAGCTATAACAGCGAGGTGGCTTTCCGCTACCGCTACCGCGACGGCGGCGGCGAAATCGGCATGATCGCCTCGGTGACGCTGCCCTTTTGCGGAGCCTGTTCGCGGATGCGCCTGTCGCCGGAAGGGGCGATTTATACCTGTCTGTTCTCTGGTGAGGGGACAGATTTACGCGGGCCGATGCGTGATGGCGCCGACGATGCTGCGCTGGAACAGATCATCCGCCAGACCTGGGGCGACCGGGTTGACCGCTACAGTGAGGAACGTTTCGCCCACACCAGACCGACGCACAAGGTCGAGATGTATCATATTGGAGGATAAAATCAGTAGTGGTAGCTGTTAGCAGCCAACAATCAGGGCGGCATGAGCATCAAATATTACTTCGATACCCATATCCCAAAAGCAGTTGCTATTCAACTTCGACAGAAAGGCGTAGATGTAATTCGCTGTGAAGAAGTCGGGCTGGCAGAAGTTGATGATGCGGAACATCTTGAATATGCAACTTCCCAAGATCGCACGCTGGTTTCTCATGACCGCGATTTTTGGACTCATCATAGTGAATGGCTGGAGCAGGGATTAAGGCATACCGGCGTTGTTCTTTTTAGCAATCAGCTTCAGGGCAATATTGGCAAGCTGTTTGGCGAACTTCTTGCACTTTTTCAGATGATAGAAGCGGGTGCAGGCACATTGGAGAAAGATATTTATAATCAAGTTTATGAGATCAATGAGTGAGCATGATGGAAACAATTAACTTCCCCCCCATCAATCATATCGAAATCCGTGATGAGCAGGCACGTATTGCCGGACGCAACCTGAAAGTCAAAATGGTCATCAGCCGTTTGATACACGGTACGGGCGCGACGGTTGAAGAGGTGATGGAGCAGTACAACCTGTCGCGGGCAGAAGTTCACGCGGTTATCGCTTATTACCACGATCATCAGGAAGCGATTGACCACTTTTTTGAAGCTGAAGAACGCTTTGCGCGCGAACATATCCCTTCACTGGAGGATTTGAAGGCACGGTTGCGGGCGAGAACTGAAGATAAGGAGTGAGTTATGGTGCTGCAACCTGTCGGCGAGATGACTATCGAAGCATTTGACCGGTACGCGCTGCTGCCGGAAAACCGCGAACGCCGCTTTGAACTCATCAATGGCATGGTTGTCGAAAAGATGCCTACTTTACTCCATGCGGCAGTTGTCCATCTTATCAGCGGATTTTTGTTTATGTTTCTGCGGCAAAACCCAATTGGGAGGGTGTATGTGGAAGCCCGTTATCAACTGCCGGATAGCACACATAATGCCCGGATACCCGATCTGTCATTCGTAAGCGGTACAGATCGTGCTGTATTGAGCGAAGGGCCAGCACCGTATATGCCAGATATGGCTGTTGAAGTAAAATCGCCGGACGATACCTATAGAGAAATACGCGAAAAAGCTGTTTATTATCTGGAACATGGCACACGCTTGGTGTGGCTGGTTTACCCGGAGAAGCGGCTGGTCATTGCGCTAACGAATGACAGTGAAGATATTCTGACCGATGTGGAAACGCTGGATGGGGGTGAAGTGCTGCCGGGGTTCACGCTGGCGGTGAAAGATATTTTCCCGGTCTAATCCATCCCCACGCCGCGCCAGTCATCGCTGGGCGGCAGGTAATGATAGTCCTTTTTGTTGGTCGAGATCGGGCTGACCGGCCCGTTGTCCACCCCCATCATCTGCTGAATCATCGCCATTTCGGCGCTTGTCAGCTTGACATTCATGCTGTCATCCTGGCTGATGCGCCCCGGTTTCCCAAACGCCTGATCGAAGGCAATCCACATGTACTGCAAATCAGCCAGATTAGACACCAGCCGGTTGGGGTTGATGCCGTGTGGAGTGATGTCCCTGGAGCGGATGAGCAGGATGCTGAAACCGAGAATAGCGACGCCGATGACCTGTGCCGGGGTGAGGCGATCACCCAGGACGAAGAAGGCCAGCGCCAGCGCCACGCCGATTTCTGCCAGCGCCAGCACCGCCGTTTGCAGGCTGCCGAGGAACTTCACCCCGGCGAATAAGGCCATGCGCGAAGCAGCGGTTGTCAGCGCCAGCACAAAAATGGGCGGCAGCGCTGTCGCGATGACATCCGGCGCGATGGGCTGCCCGATTGCCAGCCAGACCATTGCCACCAGCCCGCCCATCGTCGTCAGCACATAGAGGGTGACGGTGGGGGACGGCATTTCGTAGAGGACATACTGGCTCAGGACGAAGGTTCCGGCGAACATGAGCGCGTTCGCCAGCATCAGGCCAACGCCCAGCCAGTTGACCGGCTGGCTGCCGAAACCCGTGAGGATGGTCAGCGCGATGACGGCCAGCAGGACGCGGATGATGGTGCGCCAGCTTAAGCGTTCCCCCCCCATGCGGGATAGCAGAACGACAAAAATCAGATACATACCATTGAGAAGCTGTGCCAGCGAAGCATCCAGCATCCCCAGGCCGCTGTAATAAAAGAGGGAGCCAATGCCATTCACCACGCCGATGACGACGCAGCCCAGTAATCCGGCGGGGTAAATGAAAATGAAACGGCGGGCAAACAGCGCATAGAGTATCCAGAGGAGCGCGACGGCGATAATCGTCCGCCAGGCTGCCACGGTGAACGAATCCGCCCCGGCGTTAATCGCCAGCTTGCCGAATATGGGCGCGACGCCCAGAAACATCGGCGTTAAAAATGCAGCGGCTACCCCCTGTGCGTTTGATTGTTTCAAGTCTTTCATCTCCGACTTCCCCACGCGCCGAGGATACACCCGGCACCCGTTCCTGCGGGACAGGACGTTAGTCCCATCAGCCGTTAGTGTTCTATAACTTATTAGGCTTGCGGTATTGCGCCATCACCGGCAGAATCACTACAAACTCGCTGCCGGGCAGCTTTTCCGGGTCGAGGCCGGGGCTTTCCACCCAGATTTTGCCGCCATGCGCGTCGATTATGCCTTTACAGACCGCCAGCCCCAACCCCAGGCCGCCGCCCCGGAAGGCCGTTTTGCTGGTGGAATGAAGCTGTGTATCCCCGGCGGTGTGGAAGCGCTCGAAAATACGTGCCTGTTCATCCTTCGCCACGCCGATGCCGCTGTCCTTGATGTTGATGCGAATCTGATTCTCATCACCTGTCGAGGTCAGGTAAATATGACCGCCGTCGGGGGTATATTTGATGGCGTTGCTGACCAGGTTGGAAAATGTCAGGTGCAGCATTTCGGCATCGCCGCGCATCCGCGTCGGCCAGTTGGCGCGGTCAAAGTGAATATTGATATTGCGAAACTTCACCACCTCCTGATAGCCGGTCACAACCTTTTCCATCACATCGGCGGGGTTGATCGGGCCGATAGACAGGTCAATCTGGTTGGTCATGATGCGGCTGATGGTCAGGATTTCGTTGATGATGTCCTGCATCCGTTTGATGGCGTCCTGCAAGCCTTTCATCAGGGTGCGGAGGCCGTCATCGCCGATGATGGTTTGTTTGATCTGCGGCGCATCCTCGATCAGGCGGCTGTAACCAAAAACCAGTGTGAGCGGCGTCCGCAGTTCATGTGCCGTGAGCTGGATGAAGGTATCCTTCATCTTGTCGAGGCGAATGAGGTTCTGGTTGGTGTTCTCCAGCTCGCGAATCTGCTCTTCCAGCCGGGCAACAATTTCCTGGGTGTATTTTTGTTTGGCCTCGGTCAGCACATCCTGGTCAATGAAATCCTTACCGCCCTGCAAATAAAACTCCACTTTTTCCGGCAGTTTTTCTACGTCAACCGGCTTGGTCAGGTAGCCAGTGACACCTGCCGCCATCGTCAGGGCGCGGTGTTCATTATAGGCCTGTGCGGTCAGGGCAACGATGGGCGTGCGCTGGAAACGGGTATCGCTCCGCAGGGTCGTGGTGATTTCACGCCCGCTCAGGTCGGGCAGGTTGATATCCGTCAGAATTAAATCGGGGGTTTCGCGGCGGGCGATGTCGATTCCTTCCAGGCCGCGCTCCGCTACCAGCACGCGATAGCCCGCGTGGCTGAGGGTACGTTCCACCAGGCTGCGGCTGGCGGGGTCGTCTTCGATATACAGCACGGTACGTTTGATCGCAGGAACCACAGGTCGCTCCGAATTTCAGAACATTAAGGCAAACGGGATAAAACGTAAACGGCCTTACAGTCTTTATAATAGCATGACGTGTGAAAAATATTGCGAAAGCTTTGTGAATTTTGTATTTGAAGTCGGTGAGCGCGGGGAGGAATCCTGTTATGTAAAACATCATAACCTTAAAAGGTGATGTTAATGTATAGAGGTTCAGGTTGTTGAAAGAGATCAGGCCGTCTGGCGCGTTTCGACCCGCTCTGCCTGCAAAAATTCACGCACCGCACCCAGGTAACTCTCGACTTTCTCGTACATCGGAAAATGGCCGCAGTCCGGCAGCGTGACAAACTGGCTGTTCGGCGCGAGCCGCTGCACCAGCCGCCCCTCATCGACCGGCACTACCGCGTCGTGTTCACCGAACAGCACCAGAACCGGCACAGTGATTTTTGGCAAAAAGGCGCTCAGATCGGTGCTGACAATAGCCTGCCCACAGCGGTAGGCGGAGGTGTTCATGGCTGGCTGGAGGCTCATGCGCCGGTCAATCGCCCAGCTCTCCCAATCAAGATCATTCATGCGGTAAAACCAGGTTCCCCAGGAAAAACGGGCGTAACGCCGGAACTGCGCCAGCCAGTTCTCCATGCGCCATAACCAGGGCCGTCCCACCGCCAGCGCCATCCGCCTGAAGGCCAGCAGCGCCCCGTTGTGCAGCCGCCCGCTGACGACGCCAGCTACATCCACCACCCGCGTCACGCGCTCCGGGGCGTGCGCCGCCAGATAAAGCGCGATCTGCCCACCCATCGAATGCCCAAACAGCGTAAATGCCCCGATGCCAAGCGCGTCGGCCAGCGCCAGTACCCGCGCCGCCTGCGCCCTGATGCTGTAATCACCATCAGCCGGTTTGTCGCTTTCCGCCAGGCCGAGCAGGTCAACCGCCACACAGTAATGGGTTGCTTGCAGCGCGGCGATGGTCAGCCGCCACACGCCAGCATGGGACAGCCAGCCGTGTATGAAAAGGACGGGCGGGTTGGCCGGGTCGCCAGCCGTGATATAGGCGAGGCGCTGGCCGTTAAGGGTGATGAATTGTTTGGTAGGCAGGTCGGGCATGATTGATCGCGTCCTGTCAGAAATATCCACACTGCGGATACCAGACAGGTCTTCAACATCCTTCACCCCTGAAGCCCCTCTCAACGCATATCAAGAGGGGCGTGGAAACCTGTTTGTGTATGGCAGGTGGAGCTTGGCTTACCCCATAGTGAGTATATACGGACTAGGCCATTTCCGCAGTCAGGGGCGCGAAAGGCAGTCCTTTGCTAACCGGGGCAGGCGCGCGCAGCAGCGTGTGCCACAGCACCCGCGCGGCGATGGCTGGACGCAGCAGCGAAGCCGGCGCGTCGAGCAGATTCATGGCGCGGAAGAAGGCCGTAGTTACCGTCGTATCGTAAGGCATAGCCCGCGCCAGCAGGTCGAAATAACGGTGAATGAGCCGCGCCTGCAGGCCGGGTTTTTCGCCTTCCACCGCCGGGTAACGCAGGTCTTCCGAAGTCGCCATCAGCCAGGGGCCGCTCACTACTTTTGCCAGTTTCCTGTGGAATGTTTCAGCAAAACCAGCCAGCGAACGCCCTTCAAAGCCTGACAGCACCCCCGCCAGCGCGTCGGCATCCAGCGCGGCAGTGGTCATGCCCTGTCCGTAAATTGGGTTGAGCGCGCAGAAAGCATCGCCCGTCACAATAAAATTTTCCGGGCGGCGCGTCAGTTTTTCGTAATGCCGATGTTGATTTTCTAACTTGCGATAGCCGTAAATGGGCGAAATCGGCGCGGCGGTTTTCATCAGCTCATACAGCGCGGGCGAGGCCAGCGATTTAGCGAAGGCCATGAATCCTTCCTCGTCAGTAGGCGGGTAATCGCCATTCGCGCCAATCAGCGTCACGCACCAGCGGCGGCCTTCCACCGTCAGTAACCCGCCGCCGCGATACAGGCCTTCGCCGGGGCGTGCCTGAATAGCCAGGCCGATATTGCGCGTGCCTTCCGGCTGCTCGAACCAGCGCGAGGCATAGCCGGTATGGGCGTTGATGAGGGTAGTTTGCGGGGCATCATAACCGAGTGCCGTCAACCAGTCGGGCGCGTCGGAACGACGTCCACTGGCATCCACCACCAGATCGGCGTAGAGATCGTCTTCGCCCTGATCGACACGCGATCTGACGCGCACGCCATTGACGGTCTTTTTGTCGGGTGTGGTCAGCAGATTCAGGACTTCGCGCTCGGTGAAAAAGTGAACATTGGGCAGGCGGTCAACCCGGCGGCGCACCAGATATTCCAGGTTGGCGCGGGCGGTGATGTTGGTGACGAGGCCGCTCTCATACTGCTGCGTCCAGCCGCCCGTCGTCAGGAAGGCGCTGTCAATGCCCCAATGGCCTACCGGCGCACCCGCTTCCGTCAGATCAGCGGTGAAACCGGGGAAAAATTTGTCCATAATCTGCTGCCCACGCGCCAGCAGGGTATGCAGGTGTCTGGCCTGTGGAACGCCGCTGCGGTAAGAGGTGTCATCGGGCAGGCGATCACGCTCGATAACGGTGACGGTTTCAAAATAATCGCTGAGGACACGGGCGGCCAGCAGGCCAGCCATACTGCCTCCGATGACAATGGCAGATTGACGCTTCATCATTCGCTCTCCCAACGGTTCGTATCGTTATACTACGTTTCGTAATTAGATTATGCTGCTTTTATGCCACTGTCAACCCCCCGATTAAGGGGGTGAAACATCATCGAAACCATCAGGTTCACCAGGCAAAGGGGATTCAACCCACTTGACTGGTATGTATTCGATATATCGCCAGCCAACTACTATTGCGCTTCTGCTGATAATTTGCTATAGTCCCCGCGCCTTTAACTATAACGATCCGTACTATAAGGCTGGGTGCATGAGCAAGCAACAGGGGCGCGAACTGACGATGCTGGAATATGTCGTGCTGGGACTCATCAGCATCGAGCCGCAGTCGGGTTACAGCATCAGCAATTTTTTCACGCCGGAAGGAGTTTATAGCTGGAGCGGAAGCCCTGGTTCGATCTACCCTATCCTGAAGCGGCTGGAACAGGCGGACATCATTCGTGGTGAGCTGGAGATGGAACACGAGTCCCGCCCACGCAAAATGTATACCCTGTCGGCGCAGGGTGGCGAGATGCTGGACGAATGGCTGCGCCAGGTGCCAAAGGTGCTGCCGCTCTATGAGCAGCGCGAAATCGGCCTGTGGCGCTTTCAGTTCATGGAAAAGCGCTTGAATAAAACGGCGATCATCCGCTGGCTGGATGAATATCTGGACAACATCCGCATTTACGACGCCGGACGCAAGTTCGCCATTCACGAAACGCTGGCGCAGATGACCGCCACCGGACAGACTTCGGTTCACCAGCAGCTCATCATGGAGGGTGAACTGATGGAACTCAGCGCCCTGCGGACATGGCTGGAAATGGCGCGAACGCGCATCACCACCATCGCCTATCAGACCGGTGAGTTCCCGGTGGTAGGCGAAACATAACCCCAGGCTGAAGCTTTTTACCCGGCGTCCATGTCCATATCCATATCGCCGTCGTGTTCGGCTTCCGGCAGGGCGGCGGCCAGCGCGTCATAAATCTGCTGGCGCTGGTCGTCAGTCAGGTTGGCTTCCGGGTGCATCACCCGATAAACGCGCGGCGGCATGTTGTTAAAGAGATGCCAGCGAAAATCACCCATGTCATATTCCGAGGCCGGGTCTTCGGAAAAGTTCATGGCGCGGCGGCCCCTGTTCACATCGCGCGTGACCAGCCAGGAAACCGGCGCGATCTGGGCATACCAGGGGTAGATGGTTTCGTTGCTGTGGCAGTCGTAGCAGGCGATACGCGCCAGCCGTTCCGCCTCTGCTGAGTTCCAGTTGATCTGCACCTCAACCGGGGGATTGGGATTGCGCTGGAGCGTCCAGGTCAGCCGCCCCACCGGTAAAAACTGAATGACGATAAAACCGACCAGCACAAGGCCGATAACAGCAAGCAGAATTTTATTTCGACGTGACATTACACTTCTCGATTGATGAACCTTATACTGGCTCAGTGTGCGAAATACGGCCTGTCAACGGCCTAAATTGCAAACCCTGACCGTCATTCCCGGCGACACGTTTCCCGGCGGGTCAGAGCGCCTTTAGTGCGCTTCCCGCCGGAACACTTAGCCGCATGGCTTTAGCCTGCGGCGAAAACATACCCGTAGTTTATCGCCGTTCGCAGCGCGATAATCTTTCCGGTGTCGGGTGCATGAACTGGCCGCGTTCCGAGACAAAAATCGGCCAGATCAGCGCTGCCTGCGCCCGCCACAACCCCGCCACCCCCGCGCTGCACGGTATATCGAGCAGCACCAGCAGTCCCGGCTGACGATAGGCGATGTTCAGCCGCACCATGCCGTCCGCCTGAAACTGGTTCACCCAATCCGGCCTGCCCAACACCTGCCAGATGTCGCCGTAGCGCAGGCTCGTCCACAGATTGATCTGGCTGACGGTGTTCTGTTCCAGAAAGATGTAATCCGCGCCGGGGATGCCCACCCATCCAGGCTGTTCCCCACTCCATAACCAGGTGACGAAGCCGCTGAATCCGTCGTATTCACGCGCATCCACCTGCGCCACCCAGGGATGCGCTGCCAACTGGTCGAGCAGAGTGCTATCGCTGGTCACGCCGGGACGCAAGCCCTGCCAGCAGGGTGGGCGGCAGTTTTCGGCCAGCAAAAACGCCCGCAAACGGCTGTTGTCTGCCGTTTGTGCGCGGGGGAGTGCCGCCGCCAGCGTCAGCAGCAGGATGGCCGGAAGGGTGAATTTCAGCAGCGCGCGTGTCATCATGAGTGTGATTGTATCCTGACGTAGAAGGTCAGGCCGAGTGATGGTATGATGCTGGACAATTCATTGAACGATCCTTTTGTGCCGAATCGCTCACACGGCGCTGGAAATCAACCGCTTGACCGCATCCGAAACCACACCCCCATCCATCTCTGGCGCAGAAGCGCGGCGTGCCGCCCGTAACGCCGGGGCTATCGCGGCGGCCAGCCTGCTCAGTCGCGGGCTGCAATTCGGCTGGCAGCTCATCCTCGTGCCAGGGTTAGGCCCGGCAGCCTACGGCATCTACGGCGCGGTGGCGGCCTTCGTCATGGTCGGCGCAGCCCTGCCCAATTTCGGCATGGGGCCAATCGTGGTGCGCGATGTGGCGCAGCGTCCGGCGCTGGCCGGTAAATATCTGACCGCCACGCTGTTCATGCAAACGCTGCTGGCGCTGCTGGCCTATGTCGGTGTCAACGCGGCGGCAGGCTTGGGCGGCTATGGCGAGGCGGTGCGGGTCTTTGTGGCGCTGGCCGGTATCAACCTGATCGTTGATATTGTGGGCAACATGGCGAATGATATTCTGCTGGCGCAGGAACGGATGCTGGCGACTTCGGCGGTGGCGGTTGCCCATGTCGTCGCGCTGGTGGCGCTGGCGGCGCTCGGTCTGGCGACGGGCTACGGGCTTTTTGGCGTTTATATCGGCACGATCATCGCCGGTTTGCTGCGTGTCGCCGCGCTGTGGTGGACGCTGATTCGCACAGGCACACGCCCGGTTTTCCCCTTTGACCGCAGTGTTGCTATGCCACTGTTGAAAAATGGCGCGCCGCTGGCGCTGTCCGCCTTCATTGTGCTGGCTTACCAGCAGGTCGATAAACTGCTGACCAACCGGCTGATTGGCGACGCCGAAACAGGTTATCTGGCGCTGGCCTTCCTCGTTATATATGGCGTCAGCGAACTGCTCAATACCACCGTCCTCACGGCAGTTTATCCGTTAATGTCACGGGCGCACGGGGGCGGTGATCTGTTCGGCTTCATGACGGCCAAGCTGACTTTTTTCACGCTGCTGGTCGCGCTGCCGGTTGTGCTGACGATTTCAATCTTCGCGCCGGTAGTCATTGGCCTGTTCGGGGCGGCTTATGCGCCGACTGCCGGGGTGCTGCAAGTGCTGATCTGGTACGCCCTGGCGCTGATGGTGGTGGGTGTCTTGTGGCAGGCGATGCTGGTGCAAAATCGCGGGCGCTTTTTGCTCGGCGTGCGGGCGCTGAGTCTGGTGCTGAATATCAGCCTGCTGCTGCTGCTGCTGCCGCCGCTGGGTGTGCGCGGGGCGGCTTTCGCCTCGCTGACGGCGGAATGTATCGCCCTCATCATCGCCCTGACCCGTTTCGATGCGCCGGGCTGGAATGTGCGCCATTTGCTGCCGCGAGTGGGTCGTTTGGCGGCGCTGGCACTGATGACAGCGCTGGTGATGGTCTTGCTGGGCGGAATGCATCCCCTACTGGGCATGGTGGGCGGACTGGTGTTCTACACAGCAGGCATCCCCCTTTCCGGTGCGCTGGCGGCGGACGACTGGGATTTACTCTACCGGCTGGCGGCGGCCATGCCCGGCGGCGGCATCATCCGGCGCTGGTGGAAACGCGATACGCAGGTCAATTTTTGAGACAAATTGTGATTTACTGCCATCTTTAATTGTGACTCCTGTTCCAAAATTGTTACACATCCAGCATAAATGCGATAAACTGCTCTATAATGCGTCCAGGCTACTTAACAGTCTGCAAACGCGGCTCAAACCAGCGGCGGCGAAACAATCCTTTAAGAAAACGCCAATGGTTAATTTATCGTTTGTTAACTACAATAACGTAGATTACATTCAAAACTAGCAGCAGGTCGCTTGTAATGGTTTCGCTCTCTGACAAACTCGCCAGCACGGTGCAGGACGCCGTAAAACTCGCTCGCAGTGGGCATCAACAATCCGCTCGGCAAACGCTGTGGCAGATCGTTTCGGTTGACCCAACCTACGAACATGCCTGGCTGGCGCTGGCTTATGTCTCGCAGAACACCGAAGAAAAACGGGCGGCCCTGTGGAAAGCGCTGGCGCTGAACCCGGCGCATGAGCGGGTTAAAAATGCCTTCCTCAAGCTGTGCGGCGAACCGCACATGCGTGCCGGGGCAAAAGCGGGCGTTTTCATCTCCTACGCGCACAGCGACGAACTGCTGGCGGCAGACATCGCCGAAGATTTGCGTTTTGTCGGCGTGCCGGTCTGGATTGATATCATGGATATGCCGGATGGTGACGACTGGCACGAGGCGGTGACGGCGGCGATGCGGCGTGCCGGTCTGATGCTGGTCATCGGCTCACCGGGGGCGCTGCGCTCGAACGGCGTGCAAGCCGAGGTACGTCAGTTTATGGACGCCGGAAAGATTGTGCTGCCGCTGCTGGCGCAAAGCTGCGACCTGAGCGGTCTGGGCCTGTGGCAGACGCCAATTGACTTCCGGGCGGATTACACCCTTGGCCTGCAAAATCTGCTGCGGTTGCTGACGCCAGAACCCGCGCGGGTCTAATAAAAACCGCTCTCATTTAAACCTCTGATTTGACCTCCCCTTTCCTGAAAACGAGGAAGGGGTGAGCAGAATCTTTCATTTTTGCGCCCAACTTAATGACAGCCGAAGACACCAGACTGCCCTTCATCCAGGAAATTTTCATATTTCTGCTTATCCCTCGTCCATAGAGCAGCAAAACTGCATTGTGTGATTATAAGCGTGAATGAACCTTCCGTGTCGGTTCGCGCTGCCGCCCGTTATAATACAGAGAGTTTGACGGCTTGAGCGGGAAAGGGCAGGCGCTTGTCGCACATTTTCATCAGCTACAGCAAATCCAATATCGATTTCGCACGTTACCTGCGCGCACTGCTGGAAGCGGAAGGCTTCAGCGTGTGGATAGATGAGGCGCGGCTTTCGGCCAGCACCCGCTGGTGGAAGACCATCGAAGAAAATGTGGTCGGGTGCAGCGCCTTCGTGATCGTGATGTCGCCGGATGCTGTCGACTCTGATTGGGTGGAACGCGAAATTCTGCTGGCGGAAAGAGAGAAACGCCCGATTTTCCCGGTGCTGCTGGCTGGCGAACCCTGGTCGCGGCTGGCGAATATCCAGTTTGAGGATATGCGTGCCGGTTTGCGGGCTAAATTATCCCCCGGATTCCTCGCCAACCTGCGCGGCAAAACGGGCATCAAAGTAGTTCGCTCCCGAAGTGTACAGTTTAGCATTGAACAGGGCGACATCACCCGCATTGAAGCCGATGTCGCTGCTTTCAAATATGCCCAGAATTTTCATGGCGCGGACGCGATGGTCGGCAGCCGCTTGATCGAGGTGGGGCTGGCAGTTGAAGACTTCCGCCCGACGAACGAGGTGGGCGATTACCGTTATCTGCCATCCGGCGGCGGATTAATGGCCCGCAGCGCTTTGTTCGTGACGACGCCCAAGCTGCGCCACCTCGGTTATAAACAAATCCGCGAATTTACGGCGCGGGTGCTGGCGGTGCTGGCAGAAGTCGCGCCGGGAACACAGCACCTGGCAATGACCATGCACGGGCCGGGCTTCTCGCTGGACGAAACCGAGGCGCTGCTGTCGCAGTTCGCTGGCTACCGCGACGCGATGCTGGCCGGAACATTCCCACCCGCGCTCAACCGTATCACCATCATTGAAATTAATGAAAACCGGATTCAGAACACACAGACCGCGCTCGACAACGCGCTGGCCGAGGCTGACTATGCCACTAAGCTGGATGGGGCGTGGGGGTATCACCTCAGTTTGCCAACAGCGGGCGATGAAGCTGCCGATGAGCCGGATGCTATTGAATCCGCCGGGAAAAATACGCTGAGGCCGCATGTATTCGTCGCCATGCCGCCGTTGGCCGAAATGGAAGACCTGTTTTATTTCGGCATACAGTCGCCAGTACACGCGCATGGTTTGTTGTGCGAGCGGGTTGAATACACGGAAATGACTGATGACCTGCTCGACCAGATCAAAGGCCGCATCGAAACAGCGGCGGTGGTGGTGGCTGATGTTACGGAAGTTGACCCGGCAGTTTACCTGCAAATTGGGTACGCCTGGGGCAAAGGACGTCCGGTGCTGCTGCTGGCGCGGCAGGGGGTGAGCGCTCTGGCGGCGCGGGGGACGCTGGCCTATACCCGTATCAAGGATGCGGAGACGGCTGTCATGGGGGCGCTGGATGCGCTCAAAGCAGGAGGGAAACTGTAGATGGCACGCAAACCGGATTACCCGGCCTGGTACTCTGGCTTTATGCGCGGCTGGCTGACCTGGCGCGGCTGGACGATTGACGATCAGGTGCCGGATGTGCCGAAGTTCGTGGCGATTGGCGCACCACACACCACCAACTGGGACGGCATCATGATGTTCGTCGTGACCAGCGCATTGGGGATACGGATGCTGTGGCTGGGCAAACATACGCTGTTTCGTTTCCCCTTTGGCCCGCTGATGCGGCTCTCCGGCGGCGTCCCGGTCAACCGCGCCACCACCAAAAACGCAGTTGAGCAGGTGGCAGCGGCCTTTCATTCGCGCGAGCGGATGGCGCTCATCATTGCCCCGGAAGGCACCCGCAAAAAATCCTCTCACTGGAAAACCGGTTTTTATTACATGGCACTGCGGGCGGGCGTGCCGATTGTGCTGGGTTATGTTGATTACCCTAACAAGCGCGTCGGACTGGGCGCGACCCTGTATCCTACAGGCGACATCGAAGCCGATTTTGACAAAATTCGGGCGTTTTACGCGGGCAAACGCGGCAAGTACCCGGAAAATGAAAGCGTGATTGCCGTACCGCCGAAAGAAAACACTTCCCCCACCTGACTGAATGAATAATACAGAAAGTGTATGACGATGAAATTCGGCGTAACGATGCCTGCTTTTGACCAGTACGCTGACCCGCACAAACTGGCGGCTTTGGCCCGCACTGCCGAGCAGGCAGGATGGGACGGTTTTTTCATCTGGGATCATGTGCTGTTTGACGATTTTTTCTACCCTATTGCCGACCCCTGGGTGGCGCTGGCGGCTGTCGCGCTTAATACAACGCGAGTGAAAATCGGTGCGCTGGTGACACCGCTGGCACGCCGCCGTCCCTGGCAGGTGGCGCGGCAAACGGTGACACTCGATCACCTGTCGGGCGGACGGCTGATTTTTGGGGCAGGTTTGGGCGGTAATGATGACTGGGATTTCGGCGCGTTTGGCGAGCAGGAAGCTGCACCAGCACGGGCGTCCATGCTCGATGAAGGGCTGACGATTCTCGACGGTCTGTGGAGCGGTCAGCCGTTCCAGTTCGCTGGTTCGCATTATCAGCTACGCGAGATGATTTTTAATCCGCCGCCGCTGCAAAAGCCGCGTATACCGGTATGGGTAGGCGGTTCGTGGGATAAGGCCGCGCCCGCCCGCCGCGCCGCCCGCTGGGATGGCTACATGCCCCTGAAGTGGCTGGATATGCTGACGCCTGACGAATGGCGCGATGTGATGGCGCGAGTCAATGCGAATCGGGCGGATACCAACATACCTTATGACTGGATACACATGGGAATCAGCCCGGCAGACGCAGCATTAGCGGGTGATCTGGCGCGGCCTTATGCCGAGATGGGCATTAGCTGGTGGATAGAAACGGCTTCACCCTGGGAATACGGCTGGAAATTTGAAGACCGCCTCACCCCGGCGGCGTGGGAGCCGATTGAAGCACGGATAGCGAGCGGCCCACCAGAATTGTGAAATAAAACGCCCCACTGTTGCAGCGGGGCGTTGGGTATTGCTGTCTGGAAGTTCCGCGAGCGAATTAGGTGAGGCGGGTGTAGAACTCGACTACCAGCGATTCATCCACCGGCACCTGGATTTCGCCGCGCTCCGGGATCCGGGTCAGCGTGGCGGATGTGGTATTGGTGTCCAGGCTGAGGTACGACGGCGCGTAAGCATTCGATTCCAGGCTCTCAACGACATGCGGGTTTTTCCGCATCTTCTCCACCAGGGAGATGACATCGCCGGGGTTGACCATGTACGATGGGATGTTCAGACGGCGGCCATTAATCAAGACGTGGCCGTGTCCGACAAGCTGCCGTGCCGCCCAGATGGTGGGGGCGAAACCAGCCTTGTAAACCATGTTATCCAGGCGGCGTTCCAGCAGTGCCATCAGGTTGGCACCGGTATTACCGGTCTGGCGACGCGCCTTCATGAAGTAATTACGAAGCTGCTTCTCGCGGATGTTGTAAATGAACGAGAGCTTCTGTTTTTCGTTCAACTGCAAAGCGTAGTCGCTGCGGCGGCCAGAACGGAACTGCTTTTCCTTGCCGTGATCGCCGGGCGGATAGGGACGCTTTTCCAGAATTTTCGCATATTTGGGGCGGGGAACCAACACTTCACCGAAGCGGCGTTGAACCCGCGCTTTTGGGCCGTGATAAGATGCCATCAGATCAAAATCCTCGCGTTCGCCGGGAACTTCCCGTCAGACTATGGTCTATTTTCCAGAATGGTCTGTTATGGTAACGGAATATTGTCAGAATTTCCAGAGGAAATTTACGAGGGCGAAAAACACATAAAGGCCGGTAACGCTATTGGCAGATAACCGGGATGCGGCTATGCTCAGGCTGTCTACCGATTTTGAGGAGGCGAACATGGACGACGGCTACGTACTGGTAATCGGTTCGGCGGGCGTGGATGTGAAAGGTCGCCCGGCGGGAGCGGTAACATTGGGCGCGTCTAACCTCGGCCAGGTTCGTAACAGCGTGGGCGGGGTGGCGCGTAATATCGCTGAAAATCTGGCGCGGCTGGAAGTTGAAACGGTGCTGCTGACCGCGCTGGGCGATGATGTGGAAGGCCGCCGGGTGCTGGAAAACTGCCGCGCAACGGGTATCAACTGCGATCATGTGAAAACTCTCCCTGCTGGGCGCACCGGCACCTATATGGCGCTGCTCCAGCCGGATGGTAATCTGCATATCGCCATCAGCGATTTTGAAATCATGACGCATATCGACAGCGACTACCTGCGGGCGCGAACTGACCTGATCGCTGAAGCGGATATGCTGGTGATCGACGCCACTCTGACAGATGAAGCGCTGGCGACCGTTTTTGAGCTGGCTGATGAGCATCATGTGCGCGTCTGTGCCGACCCGACCACGCCCAGCCTGGCCGGGAAACTCTGCCCCTATCTTGATAAACTGCACCTGATCGTTCCCAATGCCGCCGAAACCGCATCGCTGTGCGCCCTGCCTCACCCCGCCCATGACCGGGATACGGGAATCGAAGCGGCGCGCCAGCTCGTCGCGCTGGGGGCCTATATCGCCGTTGTGACACTGGGCGATCAAGGGCTGGCCTATGCCGAAAGCGGCGGCGGCGGGTTCATCCGCGCTGTTCATACCCAGGTGGTCGATTCAACCGGCGCGGGTGATGCGCTCACCGGGGCGGTCATTTTTGGCCTGCTCAATGATGTACCGCTGGACGAAGCCATGCGCCTGGGCGTCACGGCAGCCTCGCTCACGCTGCAAACAACCGAGACAGTCGTCCCGAATCTGTCGCAGGAACTCCTGTATGACCGGCTGGTCGTTTAGGACAAACAGGCCACCTTAATGTTTGGGGAAAATGACATTCTGAGAGGCAGCACCTGTGCTATAGTGTAAGAAATTGCGAAGTTCAAGGGTACTGCCATGCTGCGGAAATTACTCGTCGCTTTGTTCATGGTCGCGCTGCCGGTGATTCCGGCGCTGGCGCAGGATGCCGCCGCCACGCCAGCCGCCGCAACAGGCCCCGCTATCCCTGTCGTGGTCGGCGGCGACGTTTTTGACCGGGCCGGTGTGTTCTTCAACGCTGGTGAATACGAACAGGCTATTATCGATTACAGTTTGTTCATCCTGCTCAACCCTACCTTCAGCCAGGGATATTTTCAACGCGGCCTGAGCTACGCCCGGATAGATGACCTCGATCACGCGCTTGATGATCTGACACGCGCACTCGATTATCCCTCGCCATCGCCGCAGTTTACCGGCGCAGTTTACAGCGAACGGGCGCTGGTATACGCCTTGCAGGACAACATTGACCTCGCCTATGCCGATCTGGATGAGGCGATTGCCGCCGCGCCGGATTTCCCCGATTCGTATTACCGGCGCGGGCAGTTGTATCTGTTCGAGCAGAAATTCGATGAAGCGCTGGCTGATTACAATACCCTGCTGGAACTTCAGCCGAACTTCACGCCCGGTTATGCTGACCGCGCTTTTATCAATGTTCAGGTGGGCGATTTTGGCGCGGCACTGGCTGACTATGACCATTTCATCGAGCTGGAGCCAGAAAACGACGGCGCTTATGCCGCCCGCGCTGGCCTTCACCTGAACAATGACAGCACCGCCGCCGCACTGCGTGATCTGGATAATGCTATTCGCCTCAACCCGGATGAGGCGGGGTATTACCTACAGCGCGGGTTCGTCCACAGCCTGCTGGAAAACAGGGGCGATGCCGCTTCCGATTATCTGCGCTGGATACGTTCACAGGAAACCCGCAGCGCCGGTGAAGCCGCGCTCATTCCTGGCGAGTCGCAGGTATTGCCGATGGAGCAGGGGTTAAGCTACACGCTGATATTCGAAGCCAGCGCCGGGCAGCACGCCAGCATCTCCGTCACCAGCCGCCCCAACTCCGGCACTGACCCACTCATCGTCCTGCTGGACAGCGCGGGCATCCCGGTCATCGCAGATGATGATGGCGGCGGAAATTATGATGCGGCCATTCAGGATTTCATCGTCCCGGCGGATGGGACGTACACGCTGGTTGTCAGCCACGCGGGTGGCAGACCGGACGGCCCGGTGCGCGTTCTGCTGCAACTGGGCGATTAACCCTGCACAAAGTAGCGGGCGCTCACGGTTCGCCGCCCGGCGCGGGTGGCAACCGCTGCGCCCAACCCGGTGCAGGCCAACAGCCCTGACAGCAGCGGAACCGTCAGCACACCACCCGGCAGCAGCGCCAGCAAATGCAGCAAACCGAACAGAGACAGGCTGCCGATGACAGCGCTCATCAGGGGAGGGAAAGCACGTCCTGTCCCTAAACGCAGCACATAATGCCCGGCCAGCAGCGCCAGCGCTGACCAGCCCAGCCCGGCCAGCAGCAGCAGCGCCAGCAGGCCAAGCAGCGCTACCAGGGAGAGAATCAGGCCAAGCGGCGGCAGCAGGGCTGTTGCCACAACCAGACCCGCTCCCACGCCCAGCAGCAGCAGCAGCGCCGCAAAGCCCGCACCGAGCGAACGTGCCGGTTTGGTCAGCAGGGCTTCCTCGATACGGCTGAAACTGGCCGGAAACAGCGTAACGGCCAGCGCCGCCAGCCCGGTCAACCCGAAGGAAAAAGCCAGTGTGAAGGGCAGCAAAATCGCGGGCAACCCGCCGCCCACCGTGACAATATTCTCCCATAAATGGCTGAGCGCAGCGTTTACTTCTGCATCCGAATCATGGGTTTTACAACGGGCGATGGCCTCGCCATACAGACCAGTATCATCCTGGATGCTGCTCTGGCAGGCGCGGAATTCGCCGTCAATTTTGCCGAATTGGGTGATTTTGAATGTGTCCCCAACGGTGGTCACATCACCCTGCACCTGCCCCATAATGGAGGCGCGTTCTCCGAGAAAAGACAGATTGCCTTCAACCACACCATTCAGTTCAAGCTGAAAAGTGGACGCCATCACCGTCAGGTCGCCGTTGATACGGCCAGCCACAACCACGCTTTCGCCAATCAGCGCCACATCACCCTGCACTACCGCGTCAGACTCAACCTGAAGCATAGCCCCGCCGACTACAACCAGCGAACCATCAAGCGCGCTGTTCAGACGGTAGTTGTCCGCGAACAAAAAGAGGTGGCCGTTGTTCTGGGGCGCAAAATACCCGGCCACCAGTGAACGCAGCGCAGCGGCGAGCAGCAGCAGCCCTGCCACAGCCAGAATGAAGGCGGCGAGTTTGCGACGGTTGTGCATGGCTTTCATGGTTACATGCGTAGGGGAGGGTTCTAAGCCCTCCCCTACAGGCGCTTCCAGAGATAGGCAGTTGCTACAATGCCCAGCGCGATAACAACGATAGACTGGATGATGCTGAGCGAATACGATAACCATTGAGGATTGACGATCATCAACAGCGCCACCGCGATGACCGCAACCATCGCCAGCGTGCGGTTGCTTAACTGCATCAGTTATATGCCTCCTGTATCCTGCTGTTCGTGTTCTCCAACCACTTTCAGCAGCCAGAACAACGTGACCGGGATCAGCGCCATCAACAGCATGGGCGCTTCGGAGTCGGCCACCACATTTTTGGCGCTCTGTACCAGCGCTTCCAGCATCGCCACAACGATTGCCAGCAGCGCGACAATTTTCTGAATGACGGCTGCCAGCAGCGACGCATCCCCACCAGCAATCATGAACAGGGATACCGCCGCGATCAGCAGCGGCATCGTCACCAGCATCACCAGCGACAATCCCAGCGCCAGCGCGGTGCTGCGTTCTGGCGAAAGATGCTGCGGCTTCATACTTTCGGCCAGCCGCGCCATGATCTTCAGCGCCAGATGCTCCGGCGCACGCTCGAACGGGGCCTGTTTGAGCATCTGGTCAACCTGACGCAGGCGCACAAAATCTGCCGCCGCGTTGGGGTCGGTATCCAGTTCTTCACGCAGGGATTTCAGCGCGTCGAGGGTGAGTTCCGCGTCAAGCGCCTCCTGCATCAGTTGTCGCTGCCGTTCATTCGCCATTACGATAATCCTTCACTAAGCCGACCGCTCAACCGGGCAACGGCAGATTTATCCTGTAAACGTTCTGCAAGCGCCTGCCGTGCGCGGAAGAGGCGGCTCTTCACCGCACTCTCGGTGGTATCCATCATATCCGCAATTTCTGCATAAGAATAATCGTACCAGTAGCGCAAAATCACCGCCGCACGATAATCCGGGCTGAGTTCGGCTAAAAGCGCCTGAACCGCCTTACTGTGTTCGCGCAGCAGCGTGGCAGTCTCCGGCTCTGGCTCATCACTGCTGAGTGCCAGATGGTCAGCGGTTGGCTCGTCATCAAGCGAGAGCCACTGCAAACGCCGCCGCCGCAGCCGGTCGATGCAGTAATTTGAGGCGATGCTCAACAGCCAGGTTTTGAACGAGCGCGCGGTGTCATAGCGCGACAGGTTCAGGTAAGCACGGAGGAAAGCCTCCTGCGCCGCATCTTCGGCTTCGGTGCGCTCGCCCAGCATTCGATAACACAGGTTATACACGGCGTCCTGATAACTATAGACAATTTCAGCGAAGGCTTCCTGATCGCCTTCCAACGCCGCATTGACCCATTCAAGAATAGTTGGATCGGACATGCATTCTTTTCCCAACGCTCTGAGCGCGTCCCGGTCTTCCCCTCTGTCATGGCAGGGGCGCGTTCTCTAACCCTTTATACGCAGCGCAGCACAGTACGGTTGCGCGGGTTCTCCGAGGCTATTTCTTCCCCGGCCAGCAAACATGAGCATAAATCGAAAGCCTGTAAAAGGCCTACGCCAAAGGGCGGATTTCTTCGTCCTGTATATATTCATTATAGCGCGTTACAGGGCGGCTTACGAGCAGGCAGATTTTCAGCCATGTGTTCAAAATAATTCCAGCACATAGTACACTATGGAGGACTGCACTGAGAGGAATCATGACTGCTACAAACAAATCCCCAATCACGGTGCGTGATGCAGCCGAGAGCGATATCCCAGCGCTGACAGCCATCAAAGGCGAAGGCAGCGAAGCTATCCACCTTGACCGGCTTCATGATGCTGAAAGTTCAGGCCTTCGCTATCTGGTGGTTTTGATAGAACAGGCTGTAATCGGGTTCGCCTGCCTGGTAACTGTCCGCCCGGCTCACTGGCCAGATGCAGGAGATACCCAGAATCTCCCACAGATTGTGGATTTGCAGGTAGAAGAATTGTATCGCGGGAAGGGCTATGGCTCTACTTTCATTCACGCCATGGAGCGAATCGCGGCAGAAGCCGGATACAGCCGCCTTTATCTGAGCGTAGAAGCATTGAGTAATCCACGTGCTTATGCCCTCTATCAGAGGTTAGGCTATCACCCCCTGCAGACTGAGCCTTACCTAAAAACATGGGCCTTTCAGGACTCTGGGGGGAAGATGCATGGCGGTGAGGACTGGCTTATTGACATGGTGAAGCAGTTGACCATTTGAAAACAGCGCTAACTGTTCGAGGCGAAAAGTTTCTATGCCTAAAGTGATGATTGTAGTGAGTACACCGCCGGATTCGGTTGAAGCGATACTGGATGCTATTGCTTCAGCGGGAGGCGGGGCAGTTGGTCATTATACCCACTGTGCCTTCACCAGCAACGGGATGGGGCGCTTCATGCCGGACGCGGCAGCCACCCCGCATACTGGCACGAAGGGGATTATCAACGCTGTAGAAGAAGTGCGAATTGAATCCTTTTGTGAGCAGGCCGGGGCCAAAGCGGTGCTGCACGCCATCCGGGCGGCGCATCCCTATGAAGAACCGGTTATTTATCTGATCCCGGTGCTGGACGAAAGCGACCTGTAACACTTCATTCCAGATGCCGCACGAAAAGCACCCGGTCACCACCCGGCCCATCGTAGTCCGGGTGATAGGAAACGCCCTCGGTCATCCCCGCGCCGGGTTCAGCCTGAAACCCCATCTGGAGATGAAACGCGATAGAGTTCGTATTAAGTGGTGAGGTAACGCAGCGGACAGTTTGCCGCCCGTGCCCGCGCACAACCTCGAAAAAGCGCTGGTACAACAGCCGCCCAACACCTTCACCGCGATAGGCCGGATGCACGCCGACGAAATGGATATAGGCTTCATCGGACAGCGTTTGCGACAGGAAGCCGATCAAAAAACCGACCCGCTCGCCATCCGCTTCCGCGATAAAACTGGTTTCGCGGAAATGCACGAAAAATAATCTGGGTAACATATCACTCATCATGCGCCCGCCCCACCACTCATTGAGGACGCTAATGATGGGTGCGTAATCGCTGCTTTTCGCCTGGCGAATGAGAATTTCTGACACAGCTTAATGACCTTTCAGGAAGGTTGCCCGATGTAACATTATACAAACATATAAAAAAGTTGTGAAAAACATGCAGATTCGGTTTCGCCGATTCCAGACCTGCGCTATGCTACCTATATAACAAACTGCCTGTCATAAAGTGGCGCTGCGGAAGCGCCCGGCACACACATATTTAAGGGGGCATCATGGCGATTCGGTTTAATGGCGAACGCATCCTACTGGTGGAAGACAACGCCCGGCTTTTAAGAAGCGCGGCTTTTCTGCTCACTGCCGTCGGTTTTGAAGTCCTCACCGCGCCCGATGGCGCAGCCGCCCTCGACCTCCTCATGACCAACACCCCCTCTCTGATTATCTCCGACATTGACATGCCCAACACCAACGGTTATGAACTGCTCAAAGCGGTGCGCGCCTGCAAGCGCCATGCCCATGTACCGTTCATTTTCACGTCGGAGCATTATGAGCTGGACGATTTTATGTTCGCCCTCGACCTGGGCGCGGACGATTATGTGCCGAAACCCTTTGGTATTTATGACCTGCTGGACGCCATCACGCGGACGATGCATTACGCCGCACCGCAGCGTGATTTGCTGGCAGGATAATTTCACTCGCCTTCATGATCATTCCGTTCCTCTCTCCAACGGGACACGGCGAAAACCGTGTCCCACCGGGAAAAATTTACGAATTCCTCATAATTCTTAATTGACTCAGGCTTGGTACTTCGGCATATAGTTGAAGAAAGTTCACGCTTCGACAATGATGTGTGCCGGGAGTATCCATGTCCGCCGAAGGTCAAAAATCCGCCAAACATTATGCCCGCATGATCTGCAAGTACATGAAAGACATGCCCGATCACTATGCCGACGACCCGCAGGATGTACAGGATGCCCTCGGCCTGACCGATGAGGAATTTAAACTCGGCCTGGACTGGTGCATCGAGCGCAGGATTATTGTGCTGGAGAGCCCAACCGCAGCCGTCGCTGCCTCTCTCGATACAGAAGATGAAACACAGTCTGCCAAACCGGCGGCTGCCAGCCCCTTTACGGATACCGAAGACGAAACCGAACCGGTAAAACCAGTTGTCGCCAGTCCATTCACGAAAGAAGAAACCGGTGAAACCGCGCCAGTGGGTGAACCTGCTGTCGCCGCTGCCAGTGGATGGTAAGACATGGTAAACTGGCGGCATGAACGTTGAAACCATCCGCCGCCTGAACCAGCTCAATCGCAATTTTTATGCCACCGTCGCCGATGAGTTTGACCAGACACGGGGCGAAGCCTGGCCGGGCTGGAAACCGCTCCTGCCTCACCTTTCCCCGCCGCTGAGCGTCCTCGATGTCGGCTGTGGAAATGGCCGCTTTGGTCTGTTTCTGGCTGAAAATTGCTCGCCTTCTGCCATTCACTATCACGGCATGGACAGCAGCCCGGCGCTGCTCGAACATGCCCAGGAGTCGCTTTCCGCCCTTGCCGGTTTTTCCTTTCAACTCGTAGAACGTGACATCGTGGAAAACCCGCCATCTGATGGTCACTACGATTTGATCGCTGTGCTGGGGGTGATGCATCATATTCCCGGCTATCAGGAACGGCAGCATTTTCTGCGTGGGCTGGCGGCGCGGTTGAAGCCGGGTGGTCTGCTGTTCTTCGCCTGCTGGCGCTTTTATGAATATCCGCGCTTTCGGGAGCGCATCATATCCTGGCCGCCGGATGTAACTGTCGAACCCGGTGACTATCTGCTCGACTGGCGGCGCGGCGCCGTCAGCCTGCGTTACTGCCATTACACCGACGATGCTGAACATGCCGCGCTGGTCGCCGCGACCGGGTTACGCGAAATCGCCAGCTACCGGGCCGATGGCGCAAGCGGCGATGCCAATCGTTACAGCCTGTTAAAAGTGTAAAAAATTACTTAGCCCGCTGTAATGAATCATTCAGGGAAGTCGTCTACAGTGACGAACGACGTTTATCACTTACTGAAGAGGGACGAATGGAAGTTATCATCAAGGAACGCTACACGGGAGAGGTTATTGCCAGCGGGCAGGATGAAGCCGGACTGCGCCAGTTCGAGGGTAACTGGTATTTCAGTCCCGAAGCCGTCAATATGACACACCTGCGCGTGACTGACCGCACCTATACCTGCCCCTACAAAGGCACCTGCTACTGGATTGATGTGGAAGGCCCGAACGGGGCAATCACCCGCAATGTCGCCTGGGTATATCAGAATCCGAAGCCGGGATACGAATTTATCAAGGACGAAATCGGATTTTACGCCCGCTCGTCGGCAGGAACAACTATCGAAAAGCTGTAAGTATCAATCTGGTTGCGAAAATCTGAACTTCAGGGACACGGGAGGCCGCGTCCCTTTTTATTTCACAGATCAGCGATTCAGCGCTTCTTTTTCTTGCCCGTGCCGCCAGTGCTGGTCGGCGTATCCTTCTCGACGGACTGTTTACCCGTACCGCCTTTATCCTTTTTCACGCCGCCGGGTTTTGCACCCAGTTTGTTTAATTTGTCGCTGGCGGAAGCCATACCGCTGAGCGCGTTTTCGAGGTTGGCTGATTCTTTTTTCTTCCCCGGCTGCCCGCCGAAACTCCCCTGCGAAGCAATGTTATCCTGCTGCGGAGCCGGTTGATTCGGCCAGGGCTGCACCGGGGATTGCGCCGGGCTGCTCTGCTGCGCGGGAGCACCGCTGCCACCGAGCATTTGCATGAGCATATTCATCATCTCATCGCTGCCGCCGGACTGCTGCGACCCACTGCCGCCGCTGCCCATCAGCCCGTTCAGCATGTTCATCATATCGCCCGCGTCCATACCACCGGACTGCCCGCCGGACTGTCCGCCGCCAAGTAAACCGCCCAGCATATCCATCATGCCACGCGCTTCTCCACCGCCGCCGACAGAGCGAAACTCACCACCAGCAGCGCGGGACTGCTGCTCACGGTGGGCAGCAACAGCAGCCACCGCGATAGCTTTACGTGCCTGCTCTTCAGTAACATTATATTTTTGCATCACTGCCTGAATAACCTCGTTCATTTTTTACTCCTGGTAAAAACGTTTATTGAACGAAAGGATCATGATGGACTGTAGTCCCGCGCCTGTCATTTGTCAAATAGAGTATGAGGGTAATCCTGCATCAAGACGAACGGTTAGTTTAACCGGCATCGCCGCTCAAAAACGCTTCGCAGGCAGCGGTGATGTCTGTCAGGGCAGTCAGTGAAGTTCGCCAGTCGTGTTCAGACTCCAGGCTGTGATTGAGATGATCAAAAACGCGCCAGGTCACCTGCGGCGGCGCTTTGGCAACCGCTTCTGCCGAATAGGATGGGTCAGCCGTACCGATGACTGCCAGCGTGCGCGGTAAACCAGCGCTTTCCGCCGCGCCCTGAATCGGCGTCAGCAGGATAAGCGAAGTTTTGACATCGCTCAGATTGCCAGCCAGTGTAACGGCCAGCGGTGTACCGAGTGATTTACCGGCGATGCAAACATGCTGGTAGCCGCGCTCCAGCGCCAGTCGCAGCACTTCACTCGCTTCCGTATACATCGCCGCCATGCCGTCAGCAGTCAGGTTTTTGTCAGCGACCTGAAAGCCATACTGGACGCTCAGGACATCCCATCCCTGATTCAGCGCCGCCACTCTCAGGTAATACATGACCGGGTGTTCGTTGGTATAGCCGCGCCCCGGCAGCATCACCAGCAGCTTATCCGCGCCGTGCGGTTGGCTGAAAAGGGTGTTGGGGATGGTTACGCTCAGCGGCGACTGTACCTCAAGCCTGCTGACGTGAAACATGTGGCTGCCCCCTAATCGTGATTACCAACTGATACCCTAAGCTGATCTTACAACAGTAAATGAAAGGCATCAAACGTGGTCAGACGGGTGGGGCTGATTCGTCCGGCTCGAAGGTAACTTTCGCATACACATCCGCCAGCCGCAGGGTACAGCCAATCGAGGTCAGGTTTACTTCAGCCTGTGCGCTTATTGCTTCGCTGAAAATCCAGTTCCCGGTTTCATCGCGCAAAAAGCGTTCGATACGGTATTCATCCTGCGCGATCAGCACATATTCCTGAAACGAGTCGATGGTGCGGTACTTCTGAAATTTTTTTCCCCGGTCATACAGTTCTGTCGAAGGGGATAAGACTTCGACAATCAGTGTTGGATTGAGCAGCGTATCCACAAATTCATTGTCGTCGAATAATGGCACAGCGCAGATAACAATGACATCGGGATACGTGAAGTCACCTTCAACCCTGACACGCATATCACTTCCATACACCTCACAGGGGCGCTCTCGAAGCTGAGTCGTGAGGGAAGAAATGACGTTGACGCTAATCAGATTAAGCTGGCGACTCGCGCCTGACATCAGATACACGTCCCCATCAATAAACTCGTGCTTTTCCTCACTGGCACGTTCAAAAGCCAGATATTCTTCGACTGTCCAGCGTTTTTTAGGCAGCGCTGCCATCTCTACGTCCTTGTTTGTTTATGAGTCGATTGTACCGTGAAATAAAACCGCCGGTAGATCTACCGGCAGCTTTACAGGATATGCGAAAAATTAACCCCACATTTATGCCGTCAGTTCGCGCACACTTTCGATGTATTCCAGCGATTGATGGCGGAAATAGGTGTTGTACAGTTCGGCATAATGGCCGCCGCCTGCCAGCAGCGAGTCGTGCGTTCCCTGCTCGATAATCTCGCCTTCGCGCAGCACGATGATGCGGTCAGCATTCTTGATGGTGGACAGGCGGTGAGCAATGACAATGGAGGTGCGGTTCTCCAGAATCACATCCAGCCCTTCCTGAATCAGGGTTTCCGTCAGTGGGTCGATGCTGGCTGTTGCCTCGTCCAGAATGACGATGGCCGGATTTTGCAGCAGCACCCGCGCCAGCGATACCAACTGCCGCTGTCCCATCGACAGGCCGCTGCCGCGTTCGCCGACCTGGGTTTCCAGACCGTTGGGTAAACCGCTGATCCAGTCGCCCTGGCCGACGGTTTGCGCCACCTGCCGCACTTCCTCATCGGTTGCATCGGCCTTGCCATAACGGATGTTATCCAGCACCGTGCCGTCGAACAGGAATGGAGTCTGTGTCACCACACCCAGGCGGGAACGGTAGCTGCTCAGATCGAGCGTGCGAATGTCGTAGCCGTCAATCAGGATACTGCCGTTCTGGAACTCGTAGAAGCGGGCGATCAGTTTGCCGATACTCGACTTGCCCGAACCCGTATGTCCGACCAGCGCCAGTGTCTCCCCGGCATTGATCGTCAGCGAGAAATCTTCCAGCACCGGCTCGCCTTCGTTGTATCGGAAATCCACCTGCTCGAAGCGGATTTCGCCTTTGATCTCCGGCAGTTTCACATCATCGGTCTGGACAACCTTCGGGTCGGCGTCGATCAGCGCGAAGACCCGCTCACCAGCCGCCAGCCCCAACTGGAACTGACTCCAGAATGAAGCGATGCTCGTCAGCGGAAACCAGAACAGCGCCAACCCCTGAATGAACAGATACCACTCGCCCGCCGTCAGGTTACCCGCCTGAGCGCTCAGTCCGCCGAAGTAGACCAGCGCCGCTGTGCCAACCCCGGCCAGCAGATTGAGAATCGGGAAGATGCTGCTGAAGGTGTAGCCAGTGCGGATGTTGACATGGTACGACTGGGCGTTCACATCCAGAAATTCGTCGTAGACGGCCTGTTCCTGGCGAAAGGTCTTGGCGATGCCGATGCCGCTGACCGTTTCCTGAATATGAGAGCTGACGACGGCGTTAATCCGGCGTGAATTGGTGACAGTCTCACGGGCAATCCTGCGGAAAGCCAGCGCCGTGATGACGATGAACGGTGACAGCGCCAGCGTAATCAGCGTGAGCTGCACATTGACCAGGAATAAGTAGCCGATCAGCAGAAACACCAGCAGAATCTGGCTCATCAGATCAGTCGCCAGCGCTACCACCTGTGAAAAGGCCTGCGTGTCCGAGGTGACGCGGCTGACGATCTTGCCCGACGGATAGCTGTCATAAAACGACAGGTCGCGGTTCAGCACCGCGTCGAAAGCATCTTCGCGCAGCTTGAGGGTGACATTGCCGATAGCAGCCGCCGAAAGCCACTGGCGCACCGCGTTGAATACCCAGCCGAGTGACCCCAGCACGATCAGCACAATGGTGATGGTGATTAAGGTGGTGCTGGTCGTATCGGTTTGCAGCCGGTCAAGCGCGTTCGAGATATACACTGGCAGCGCTGTGTTGAGCAGCGAAGTCAGCACGATAGCAGCAGACACCGCCAGCATCCGTTTGGCCTGCGGGCGAAAATAGCTGATGATGCGTTTGACGAGGACGCCATCCCCATACTGGCGGTCATACGCCTCGGCATCCAGTCCATCCATGATGAAGCCCATGTGCGTTCCCTCCTGAGATTATGCGTCATGCCTGATGCAGGGACATGTCGTGTCCCTGCCGTGATCCCCACCCTTCGGAGCGTCCCTGCCTGCAAGCGATGAGAGACTTGAAAACGCGCTTTGCTCCCCCTCTCTATGGAGTGGAGAGGGGGCTGGGGGGTGAGGATTGAAATGCCATTAAATCGATGGAACAGCCGCCGCCTCAACCGGGGGCAGCGCCGCGTCATAACGAGCGAAGATACGCCGGTATTGTGCCGATGTTCGCAGCAGTTCGTCGTGTGTTCCCGCCGCGATGAGCTTGCCGCCTTCCAGCAGCAGAATGTGGTCTGCCCAGCGAATCTGTGACAGGCGGTGGGTGATGAGCAGCGTCGTTCTGTCCTGCTGCGCCCGCTGAATCGCTTTCTGAATTTCGTCTTCGGTGGCGCTGTCAATCGCGCTGGTGGAGTCGTCCAGAATCAGAATGCGCGGGTCGCTCAGAAAGGCGCGGGCCAGGGCGATGCGCTGCCGCTGCCCGCCGGAGAGCGTCACACCGCGTTCGCCAACATCCGTCTCGTAGCCATCGGTGAAGGTCATAATGAAATTATGCGCCTGGGCTTCCCGCGCTGCCTGCTCGATCTGTTCCTGGGTCGCGTCCGGCGCGCCGAAAGCGATGTTCTGTGCCAGTGTCCGCGAGAACAGAAACACATCCTGTTCGATCTTCGAGATTTGCGAACGCAGCGCCGTCAGATTCCATTCGCGCACATCCACGCCGTCGATCAGGATGCGCCCGCCGGTCACATCATAAGTGCGGTTGATGAGTTCAGTCAGCGTGCTTTTGCCCGAACCGGTCTGCCCCACGATGGCGACCGTTTCTCCCGGCTTGACGCTGAAAGAAAGGTTTTCCAGTACGCCACCGTCTTCATAACCGAAGCTGACATTTTCAAAGGTGATCTCGCCGCGAATCGGCTCGGCATAACCGCCTGTGTTTTCGTCCAGTTCCGCTTCGGCGTTGATGATCTTCAGGACGCGGGTGCCACTGGCGATACCAAGCTGCACCAGCGAGAAGGAGAAGATCGAGATGAAGATGGGGAAACGCAGCGTTGCCAGCAAACCCATCGCGCCGATGATTTGCGGAATGCCCATCTGCCCCTGCTGGTACAGCACCATACAATGCAGGAAACCCAGACCGAGGGCGATGCCGTAAAACAGCATCGGCAGATAGCCCGCTTCGACGCGCCCCTGCTGGGCGAAGTAATCGCGGTAGCGGCGGGCATTTTTGTAGAATTTTTCGCGCTCAAACTTTTCCTGGGCGCTGGCCTTCACCACTTCGATACCAGAGATCGACTCTTCCAGCCCGGCGTTCATCGCCCCGAAGGCCTCCCGCTGTGCGCCCACCACCGGGTTCAAACGGCGTGAATAAGCGCGGACGGTGAAGATATACACGATGATGAAGACAATCGGGACGAGCAGCAGTTCGACCCGAATGGTCGCCAGCCAGAACAGCGGCACTGACAAACCAAGAATCGTCTCGGCGATGAACAGGATGCCAGGGTTAATCATGGCGTTCATCTGTTTCATATCGTCAGTAGCCCGCGCCATGATGTCGCCGACTCGCTGCCGGTCATGGAAGGTCTGGCTCTTGCCCAGCAGGCTGATATACAGTTCCTCGCGCGAGTCGCGCTCCAGCCGTTGAGCAATCGTCTCGACGGACAGGCTGCCGCCCAGCGCTGCCAGACTGTCCAGCAGCAGAACCGCCAGCACCGTCAGGCCGATTCTGAGCAGACCATCAGCGGCAGTCGGGTTGATGATCTCTTCCGCCGCACCGCCGATGAGGATACGGGCATAGGAAAAGGATGACCAGGCCGTCAGGTAAAGCAGGCAGGTCATGATGAATAAATATTTATAACGCCAGATGTGAGAAAATATCCACCGGATTGGGCTGGAACGATTGTACGAGTACGAATCGGCAACCGTGAACTCGCTGCGCTGTGCCACTGCGCCCCTCCCTTGTGTGTAGACAAGCGAACCTGTCTATTATACCCGAACATGGGTTCTGAACTCAAGTCCCGGATTAACGGTTCGCCTTTTGCGGGAGGGCTATTATAGACATTTATGGATTTTTGTGAACCCTTAAAAACCCATGCGATATTAGGGTGGGGCAATCTGGATTGGCTCCGGCGGCCCCCAGATGCCCCATGTTCCGTCATGGTGCCGCGCCCGCACCCGCCAGTAATGGATGCCCTGGCTTAGCGCTGGTGTGGTGATGCCCAGCACATGGGCAGCTACAGTGCGCTGATGCTCCAGCGGTGCGCTGAAGTTTTTGCTGCTGTCGATCTGAATTTCATAAGCCGCTGCCCATGTCACCGCCGACCAGGTGAGGTTAACCGTTCCTGTGGTGTAATAATTACGTTCCGGGGCAATGCCCGGTGGTGAAGTCCGGTTCATGACCGTGCCGAGGGTAACGCACGACAGACAGGTTCCGTTCTGGCGAATCATGGCCCACCCGGCGAAGACGTTGCCGGAGGTGAAAGGCGCATCCACATTCCACACGATCATCAACCGCACGATGTCGCTGTCGCGCGAAATCTGTGCCGCCTGCGCCAGCCATGCCGCCTGTTCCTGTGCCGAGGTGTTCAGCCCCCACTCCAGCCCGGCCGGTAAACCACCCAACCCATCAGGCGAGATATAGCCAAGCTCGGTAAAACACAGCGGTTTGGTGGGAAAAACGCTGCGATAGGTGCTGACCATCGTGGGATAGTAACGGGTGTAATGGTTAGGGTTGCCACGTGGGTCGCCGCTGGATGCCGTCGGCGGCAGAACGCCTTCATTATAGTGAATCCCGGTACAGTCAAAATACTGGGCGGCCCCGGCATTTTTCATCTGTACAATGAAGGGATAATCGTCGCAGCCGTTGCCGCTGCATCCGCCGCCGAAATAACCTGTAGGCGCGGGCGCGGCGCTGATGACCATGACATTGGCATTGGCTCCCTTAATCGCTGGATAAGCCCGCGCCAGCATCGCGGTATAAGAAGTTCCGCTGATGAGGCCGAGCGGCCATTCGTAGTCAATATTAGGCTCATTCCAGACTTCAATCGCGTCCGGGTTGAGCAGCGCTACCCGCCGCAGAAAATCGGCGTAGTCTATGTAATACTGGGTTGGATTCGACGCCAGTTCGCTCTTGATACCGACGATGCTCAACAGCACTTTGAATCCGTGATTGCGGGCGTGGTTGATGACGTTCTGCGCGTCGGCTGTCGAGCCGCCCGCGCCTCGGTTGTAGCTGATCTGCATTTTCAGCCAGGTCATGCCTGCGTCCCGCTGTTCATTCGGGTGCAGGAAGCCGAGAATTTGCCCGCCAAGTTCAAACGGTTCACTGGCAGATGCGCCAACATTGGTTTTCGCGGCCAGTTGGGATACACCACCCAGCAGGATCAATAGTAAGAGAAGGATGTAAAGTCGCTTTGATTTCATACCCCTAGTTTAAACGACGTAGTGGTTAAATTGGGGTTTAGGTTAGCGGTACGATAGTCCAGTCAGCCGAAAACAAAAACCCCGCCAAATGACGGGGGTTTGCTGCGATGTCAGGTTTTTTCAGACTAGCCGTGTTTTACTGCCGGGATGTTGAAGCTGTAGCCAAAGCGGTTGTTGGGATCGTATTCCAGCTTGATCGCTTGCAGGCGGCGATAATTCTGCTCGCGGAAGGCATCGCTGGTGCGCTCGAACTTCTCCTCGCCTTCCAGGAAGTTGATGTACACCCCGCCCGTCAGGTCGTTTGCCACTGCTGCCTTGATTTTTTCGGCATAGGCCTTGAAATGATACAGCGCATCCGGCGTCGGCGTCAGCCCCATCATCTGAAGAATGAACGACGCATCTCGGTTGCCATAGGCGCTGCTGGCCGGGTCAACTTTGGCAATCGCGCCGCCAGCATGGCGAATTTCCGCGACCATGACCGGCGAACCGGTGCTGGCCGGCATCATCTCAATCAGCGTATCAATCGTCTCATCACTCAGGTCGCGCAGCCAGCCTGCTGTGCTGTGGCCGTGTGACGGGTCTTTCGGGTCGCCGCTGATGGTTTCAGCCTCGCTGAAGGGCATCGGGTGCCAGCCGTTGACAATCGGCGGCATCCAGTCCAGCCATGTCTTTTTCACCAGCGCTTCGCCATCTTCAACGGAACCGCTGTATGCGCCGCGCACAATGATGATGGTTTTACCCTGCATAAATTCCGGGAACACCGGGATTGGCGGGACGTTGGCGATGCTGATTGAGGAGGTCAGTTCGTCCGGCGCGTTCACCGCCCATTCACGGAAGCGCGTGTACACGGCTTTGGCTGCTTCAAACGGGTAGAACAGGTTGCCAGCATAGACCATCGTCACCGGGAACAGCTTGATTTCCATGCCGACGACTGCGCCATAGCTGCCGCCGCCGCCCCGCAGCGCCCAGAACAGATCGCTGTTTTCCGACTGGCTGGCGCGCAGCAGTTGGCCGTCAGCGGTCACGATCTCAAAGAAGTTGACGTTATCGGCAGAAATGCCGTATTTACGGGCCAGCCAGCCCATGCCGCCGCCCAGTGTGTAACCCACCGCGCCCACTTCTGGCGATGAACCCAGCAGGGGAGCCAGCCCGACGGCCTGTGCCATCTCCAGCACCTTGCCCCATTTGGTGCCAGCTTCGACCCAGGCGGTCTGGGCTTCAGCATTGATGCGGACTTGCGTCATCTGCGCCGTGACGATCAGCATCGCGCCATGTGGCAGGCGTGAGATGCCATGTCCGGTTGCCATCACCGCGATGCCGAGATTCTCCGCCGCCGCGAAGCGCACTGCCTCGACAACATCCGCTGTGTTCTTTGCCACGACGATCACTGCCGGGTACTGATTGACATTCAAATTCCAGGCCATGCGAGCGCTGTCATAACCGGGATCGTCGGGTGTAAAAATCTGCCCATCAACACGGGCGCTCAACTGCCGGACAGATGCAAGTGCGGGTGACATAATCATGATAAGTTCTCCCTGGTCAACGAATATCGGTCGTCTTGATGCCCTAACAATACGGCACAAGCAGATGCGCCTTCATCCGGCAATGGGCGGAGAAGGTCTGATACGTTGGGATGGAAGATGAAATCGGACTAAAGGGGTTTATAATAGAAAATAGAGCAGTGGAGTGGTGTAGATAATCATGAAAAAATCAGCGCAGATTATTCAGGGTATTGATGAAATTATTGGCGACAAAAGGCATGACATTTTTCAGCTTGCGGAAAAGCGCGGCGCATATAATATCCGCCTTTTTGGTAGTGTGGCACGGGGCGAAGCCCGCCCTGACAGCGATATTGATTTTCTTGTGGAATTCCAGAAAGGCACGACCATCTGGGATGTAGTCGGTTTCTGGCGAGAGTTAGGCATATTGCTTGAGCGTGATGTTAGCGTATTGACGGATGGCGCGCTGGATGAAGATTTCCAGAGCCGCATTGCGAATGACATCGTGCCATTATGAGCCACATCGCTCAGTATTTACGTGACATTTTGCAGGAACTTGTCGAAGTGGAAGCGTTCACAGAGGATGGATTGAACGCATTCCTGGCAGATCGCAAAACTCAAAAGGCAGTGATTCAGTGCTATATGGTAATCGGCGAAATTGTTAAGCGCCTTCCCAATTCCCTGCTTGACAGCCAGTCTCAGGTCAAGTGGCAGGACATCAAGGAATTTCGGGATTTCCTCGCTCACAATTACAATAAAATTGATTTGGAATATGTGTGGAATGCGGTTGAAGACTTGCCCAACCTGAAAGCGGCTGTCGAGAATTTACTGACTGATTTAGATGATAATGCTGTCTGATCTATTATAACACTGCTCCCCTCATGCAAAAAACTGTAGCAAGAGCGTTCTTGTTCCCCAATAAAACCCGGCGTTTTCCCTACGCCATCGGGCTTAGCCTCGCACAAACGCCCTTAATGCGTTAGGATTCCCCGGCTTAGGAACAGTCAGAGGAGTAGGGTCATGAGGAAAAAATCATCTGCCCAGGGGCGGCAGTGGGCGCTGCTGGCCGGGCTGGTGCTGCTGCTGGCGGCCTGTAATCTCGATCAGACCGTCGGCGGTGGCGAAGCGCTCATTAGCGGCGTGCCACAGGTGCGGATTGCATCCCCACTGCCAAATGCCACCTTCCTGGAAGGCGTCTCCGTCAATATTCAGGCGGCAGTCTCCAATGCCGGGGCGGATATTGACCGCGTGGAAGTGTTGGTGGATAACGCCATTGACGCCACCATCCCCCAGCCAAACGAAGCAGGCACACCGGCCTTCAGCGTCGCCCATACCTGGAAGGCGGAAGGCGCGGGTTCGCATACCATCAGTGTGGTCGCTTTCCGGGGCGATGGTTCAAGCAGCACCCCGGCCACTGTTAGCGTGACAGTGGTAGCACAGGGAGCGAAGCCGGAAACCACCGATGAAGCCAACGGCGGGCAGGGTGGCGGACAGGTCAGCGCCGCCAATGCCGATGCCACCGCCACCAGATTGGCTGAATTGGTTAAACCCGACGAGCCAACTGCATCGCCCGAACCGACTGAACCACCGCCACCTACCGCGACGGAGACTCCCAGCAAACCAATGGCGACTTTCAGCCAGGGCGTCAACGTTCGCAGCGGGCCAAGCACCCTCTTCAACCCGCCAATTGGCAGTTTCGCCACCGGGCAAACTGCGGATATTCTTGGCAAAACGCCAGCCGGTGACTGGTATAAAGTACGCTACTATAATGCCGAGGGCTGGGTTTTCGGCCAATTGATGACGATTTCCGGCGACACATCGCAGATTCCCAATGATCCCGGCCCACCCGTCCCAACACTGACCCCTGTCCCACCAACGGCAGTCCCAGTCACGGCGACACCAGCCACAACCACCAATCTGGTGGCGGGCAACGCACGATTCGATCCGGGATCGCCCAAATGCAAACAGACCTTCAATATTTACCTGGATGTCGCCAATCTCGGACAGCAGGCCAACAGCGTTACCGGCACACTATCGGTTGATGTGTTTGCCGTGCGTGACGGTGCCAAGACCGGCAGCACAACCGGAGCCATTCCGATCATCCAGCCTGGTCAGACCGTAGCTGTGGGGCCAATTCCGATCACACTGGACACCTATGTCGGTGAAAATCATAAGCTGGTGCTGGTCGTTGACTCCGGTAATGTCATCCCGGAAACCAATGATGGCGATAACCGTAAGGAACTGGAATTCACCCTTAACGGGCCGTGCTGAGATCATATACGTATGGCGCAGGGATACGACAGATCGTATCCCTGCGCTGTTTTTTCCCCTGTGTACCAAATCGAACCAGCCTAAGGACGATTATTTTTCATGTGAGAGGATAAATTTTATGCGTTCAGGCTCCACAATTGCGTTGCTGTTGGCCGCGCTCCTGCTGGTCGGGGTAGCGACGGCACAGGATGAAGGGACAACCATGTTTGTGCCAATTGGCGGCGGCTACGGCGATACCTACGATGGCTTCATCGGAGAATTGCTCGACCATGCCCCTGGCAGCGCCATCAATATCACCGTCCTGCCCGCCACCTATGCTACCGATGCTGAATCCATCAGCCCTGATGAATTGCAGGAAAATCTCGACGCCGCCGAAAACCGCCGCGCCCAGATCGAGGAAGCCTGCCTCGCGGGTGTGCTGGAAGGTATGACCTGCACCGTCACGCTCGCGCCCGTTTTCGTCCGCGCCGACGCCGAAAACCCGGATAATCTCGCCTTTTTTGGCGATGATCTGACGGCGGTCTACATCCTCGGCGGCGACCAGACCATCGCCATGCGCGTGCTGGCGAACACCCCGCTGGAAGATGCGCTCGAAGCTGCTTATCAGCGCGGCGTCGTCATCGCCGGGACGAGCGCGGGCGAGGCGGTGCAAAGCCGCGCCATGATCGCCGGTTATGTCGGCGATTACGGCCCGGAGAGCGGCCTGCTCGAAGGTTCAGTCGAGGTCTGGAATGGCAACGACCTGCGCGGCCTGCGCTTTGGCCTCACTGACATCATTTTTGAGCAGCATTTTTGGGAGCGGGCGCGCCTGGGGCGTTTGCTCAATGTGCTGGCGCAGCCGGGCGTGCCGGGTGTCGGCATCGCCATCGACAGTTACACCGCCGCCATTGTCACCGATGAGACGACTCTCGGCGGGGTTTTTGGCCTGTATTCGCTCGGCATTTTCGACGCCGAGACTCTGGGCGCGAAAGAGTCAGCCGCTTTCAGGGATGGCGTGCTGAGCATCCGTAATGTCCTGTTTCACATCCTGCCGCCCGGCGTTCTGAGCTACGACCTGACGACTCGTCAGCCCTCGCTGGCCGCTACCCCAACTGAGGTTGAGCGCGATTTCAGCAGCCTGCGAATCCCCGATGGCGCCGGGACGCTGATCTTGAACAGCGGCGGGAATCTTGAACCCTCGACGACCGAGAACCCGAATCCTGTCATAGATCGTTTTAGGGCAGCGCTGCCGGGCGACAATCCCACAATCTGGGTGATTGGCAGCGAACAACTTGCATCTGGTGAAGATTTGGCCGGGGAGTTGACTGACGATGTAGCCGGAATCATTGTCAGCGCCGACGATCAATCCATGCTTTCAGCCGCGAATCTGGCTTTCCTCAAGGATGCCTGGCTCGCCGGGACGCCGCTGCTGCTGGACAATGCCGCCGCTGCCCTCGCCGGACAGTTCTTCTCGGCGCAGGGGCCAATCCCCGAAGCGACCGACGATGACCCGTTTGCTGATGTCGATTACATTCAGGGTGCCTTGATCGATGGCAATACCGACATTCAACCCGGCCTCGGCCTGCTGGACGCGACGGTAGAGCCGCGTGTGCTGGCCGACTATCGCGTCGGGCGCTTGGTTGCGCTGGCTTATGCTCACCCGGATTTGCTGGCGCTCGGCCTGAACGACGGCGCCGCGCTGGAAATCACGCCGGAAGGCGCGGCGGTGATCGGCGCGAACGGCGTTTTCGTCCTCGACTTGCGGACGGCAGCGCTCGACAAAGGCAGCAATGACGCCTACGCCTTCGCCAACGGCCTGCTCGATGTCTTCGCCCCCGGCGAAACCATCGAGTAAGGTTTCGTGCTTTTGGGGTGGACGCCTCGTTCCACGCTTTTCTTAAAATCGACTTTAGGCGTCGGGGACGGTGTCAAACCGTCCCCGACAGAAAATCGATAAAATTTGCCGTCTCTGTTCGAGACTTCATCTGGCAGTTGAACTGGCGACTTCTGACTACAACAGCAGCCCGATCACGATGTCATAGGCTCGCCAGATCGCCCGTTTCGCCGGGTCAGGCCAGTTGCGACCCGGTAAGACCGGCGGAAAGAGATTCGCGCCCGGCTCGTCAAAGCTGTTGTTCCAGCCCTCGCCGCTCCACAGCACATCCGCCCCTGGCAGTCCCAGTTCCTTGACCATGCCCGCCGGATCGTAGCCGTTGTTCTCGTAGATGTTGTCGTGAATCCAGTTGTTCTCCGGCAGTGGGCCGAGGTCGAATACCGTATCACGCGGATACAGGATGTACAGGCTGGTCAGCGCCACGCCGAAGGTCTGGTTGCCGCTGATGGTATTGCCGTAAACCTCGGTGCTGTCCGCCGTCATAATCATGATGCCCGTCCCCGGCGGCACTTTGCCAACGGTGGAGTTGGGTGCGCCGAAGTTGGGCAGGTTGTTGTTCTCGATGCGGTTGTTGTAAACGCGGGTGTTGTAGCCCACTTTCGAGGGATTATTCGGCAGCAGGAACACCAGAATCCCGCCAGTATTGTCGTGGGCATAGTTGTCATAGACCTCAGCATTGGTGCTGTTTTCAATCTCAATACCGGTCACGTTGCCGAAGACTTCGTTATTCCGCACGATGATCGGCCCGCGGCTTTGCCCAACGTAAATCGCCGCGTCAGCGATGCCGCTGAGGACGCTGCCTTCGATCAGCACATCGGTCGTTTCCACCGGGTAAATCCCGTAAATCCCGGCATCCTGAACGATCAGGTCGCGGTACACCAGCCGTTCCGCGCCGGTGGTCAGCACGCCGTTGCCAATGTAATTGCGGATACCGAAGCCTTCCAGCACGAAGTCATCGCCTGTCGTGTTGAAACCATCGCTCATTTCGCTGTTGCCGTCCAGCCAGGGACGGTTTTCGCCATCGACCACCCCTTTGATCGTCAGGTTAGGTGTATCGACATATACCGTCTCATGATAGACGCCCGGTTCGACCAGCACCGTGTCGCCCGGTAACGCCTGATCGACTGCCGCCTGAATCGACTCACCTGCTGCGACGGTGATGGTTTGCGCTTCCCGCGCCTCACCCGCTTCAAACGGTGGAGCGGAAGAAAGCTCGACCAGCGCCCGCATCGGATTATCCTGATGTTCGATCACGGGCAATCCTGATGGCACACTCTCCGGGATGGCGATCAGGTCTGCCGGTTCATCGGTCAGCGCGAACATGAAAGCGATTAAATCGGCTGTCTGCTGCTCATTGAGCGTGAAACCGCGAATGAACTCATCCGGCACGACATCCACACCGAAGGCCGGGCCAGCGCCTTTGGCATAAAAATCGACCACTTCTTCCAGCGTGGCAAAGACGCCGTTATGCATATACGGCGCGGACAGGGCCACATTCCGCAGGCCGGGCGTGCGGAAGGCGCGTTCGGCGTCTGCCGCGTTGACGATTTCCACCTGACCCAGGTCGGGACTATCCGGGTTCACATCCGGCACACCCAGCACATTAAACTGATTATTGGTGAAGGTCGGCCACGAATGGCACTCGAAGCATCGCGTCTGCGCGCTGCGGAACACGTCGAAACCGCGCCGCTGTGCCGGGGTCAGCGCGTTGAAATCGCCCGCCGCGAAACGATCAAACGGTGAATTCTGGCTCAGCAGGGTTCGCTCAAAAGCCGCAATCGCGGTTGAGACATTGTCAACTGTGATGCCCGACTCCGGGAATGCCGCGCTGAACAGTGCTTCATATTCAGGGATGGCTTCAAGCTGGGCGATCATTTCCTCGACATCCGCGCCCATCTCATCTTCATGCGTCAGCGGGTCGAGCATCTGTTCTTCCAGCGATTTCGCCCGTCCGTCCCAGAACAGACTGGTGGCATAAGCCACATTCCACAGCGACGGCGCATTCCGGCGCAAATCCTCCCCGTGTGCGCCTTCCGCCAGCGCGCGCCCATCGCTGAAACCCATATCCGGGTGGTGGCACGAGCCGCAGGAGCGGTCATCGTTGGCGGAGAGAATTGGGTCGTAAAACAGCAGTCGCCCCAATGCCACCTGCTCGGCATCAGCGGCGGCAACTTCCGGCCATACGGCCTGCAAGCCAGTGGTGGAGTTTTCGTCCTGCCGCGCCCCGCCGCCCTGTAACTCCAGCGGAATCGGCGTATCTTCCGGCACAGGCAGCAGCGCGAAAGCTGAAGCCAGGGCACAGATGAAAATGAGCGGCACGCCCAGCAGCCAGCGCCACCAGCCGCGTCGTTTCTTACCTTCTTGTGGCGTCATAATTTTTCCCCTAAACAGTAATTTATGCGCTAATTTGCAGGGAAGTATAACGATAAAAATAAAACCCGGCGAGAATACCGGGTTAAGCCTTTTGACTGAATGAACTGTGCGTCCAAACCACCTATGGAGTCATCGCTTTGTAGAGCCTTAAAAGTCTATCCCAGCAGCGTCACCAGCTTGACCAGTGAGAACAGGCCGAAACCGGCGTGCATCAGCATCGCCGCTCGCGTCGAGCGGGTATACAGCCGCGTCGCGCCGAAAATCAGCCCACCGATGACCGGCACGATCAGTCCATACCACAGGCCGTTGAAATCGTTGGGCGGTGGCGCATAAGCCAGCAGGTGAAACACACCGTATAAAATGGATGACAGCAGATAGCCCGCCCATGCCCCCGCCGCCCCGCGTAGTGATGGCAGCAGCGCCCCGCGAAAGACCAGTTCTTCGGCGATGGGCTGTGCCACCGCCATGAACACCAGCGCGAACACCCAGGCCAGGAAAGTCGCTGGCTGGTTATAAAGCCGCACCAGTTGAAAAAAACGCAGCAGTTCTGGCTCTGGCAGCGTCGGGCTGGTGACGCGAAAAGTGATGATGTCCAGCGTCACCGCCAGCCCCACCCCGACCAGCAGGTATAAAAATAAGTCCTGCAAAGGTGTTGCGGGCGGCGCGGCGGCGCTGTTCCCTCTCCGCGCATTCGGAGAAGAAGTCAGGGAATGAGGTTCTTGCCACAGCGCCGCCCGCTGCTCCGGTTTACTGAAACGCACGAACATAAAAATGACTATCAGCGCGGCGGCAATCGTCCAGCCTGCCAGCGCCGTATACTGCCCATCACCCAGCAGTGCCAGCGAAAGAGTAGTCCCGATCACGACTGCGGCAAACGCTACGATCACTGCGCTTAGCCCGCCGAACAAACCCCAGGGCGGCGGAACGGGCGGCGCGCCAATGCGGGCGAATAAACGTCGAAACATGGCTCCTCAGCTTTCCTTGATTTTCAGCCTCAAAATTTTAGCCCGCTTCATGTCCCTTTGCATTCACAATTTCCTCATCCAGGAGTCATGCTTTTGGCCGATGCTGGCAGGTTGTGAATAATACTACAATAGGCAGATAGCTGTAACCGCCAGCGGAGGCGCACATGGGCAAGACCATCTTTTTCAATATCCCGGCATCCGGCCACATTAACCCGACGCTGGCACTGGTGACCGAACTCGTCCAGCGTGGCGAAACGGTCATTTATATCAACACTGAGGAAACCCGCCCCCAGATCGAGCCAACGGGCGCAGTTTTCCTTCCCTATCCACACATGCCAGAACTGTCAGGGTTAATCTCGCAGGCCAGCGGCGGCAGCATTCCCCGTAACGCGCTGGCGCTGACGCAGATCGGCCAACGCTTGCTGCCATTTGTGCTGGAAACGCTGCGTACCGAAAAGCCGGATTATGTAATTTTCGATTCCCTGTGCGCCTGGGGAAAACATGGAGCGGCACTGCTGGGTATTCCCTCAGTTGCGTCGATTGTCACCTTTCTGATTGCCCCCGGTGCGCTTCCACCCTTCACCCCGGCCATGATTTTACACACCCTGGCTGACATCATTCCCGTGATGCCCAAATACTGGCAAACCGCGCGTGCTGTGAAAGCGCAGTACGGGGTCAGACTCGGCGGTCTGATGAATGCCGTCATGAGTACGGGCGATATGAACATCATTTATACCTCGTCGGATTTTCAGCCGAGTTCATCCCGCTTCGGCGCAGCCTATAAATTCGTCGGCCCATCCATTGGCGCGGGGCGCGGTGGTGATTTTCCCTTCGAGCAGATCACACGCAAACCGCTGATTTACATCTCGCTTGGTACCATCAACAACACTAATCTCGACTTTTACCGCGCCTGTTTTGACGCTTTCCACGATCACCCTGGTCACTTCATCCTCTCCGCTGGCAGGCAGACCGACATCGCAGCGCTCGGCACTCTGCCCGTCAATTTCGTCGTTCGCAATTTTGTCCCCCAGTTGGATGTGCTGAAGCAGGCCGACCTCTTCATCACACATGGCGGTATGAACAGTGTCCATGAAGGGCTGTGGTTCAGCCTGCCGCTGGTGGCGATTCCGCAGCAGGTGGAACAGGCCGTCGTTGCGCGACAGGTTGCCACACGTGGCGCGGGAATCGCCTTGGGGATGCGTCCGCCCTTCGGACAGGTGAGTGCAGCCGAACTGCGCGGCGCGGTCGATACCATTCTGGCGAATCCTGCGCCCTACAAAGCCGCCGCCCATACCCTCGGCACATCCTTCCGTGCTGCCGGAGGCTACGCCCGCGCTGCCGATGAAATTCAGAATTTCAGTCAGACTTCTGTAGTCGAATCCTTCTCTATCTAACATCTGTCTGCCCGCCTTCATGGTGATGGTCTAATTCACAGGTTGGAGGCGGAGTAAAGCGGTACAATCTCCAGAAATAATAATGGCTGCTCTGGAGATTGCGACATGATTGAAACCACGCTCACAGTTCGTGACGATGCGCCAATTGGCACCATTTCGCCCCGTCTATATGGTCACTTTGCCGAGCATCTGGGACGCTGCTGTTATGATGGCCTGTGGGTAGGAACAAACGCAAACATCCCCAATTACGGCGGCTTTCGCGCCGATGTAGTGGATGCGCTCAAAGCCATGCCCGTCCCTATGCTGCGCTGGCCTGGCGGCTGTTATGCCGACCATTATCACTGGCGTGATGGCATCGGGACGGAACGCCCGCGCCGTATCGGCATATCCTGCGGCTTGCAGGTGGAGGACGATAACAGCCTGGGGACGCACGAATTCATCGCCCTTTGCCGGATGCTCGACGCAGAACCCTATCTGGCGGGTAATGTTGGCAGCGGCTCGGTGCAGGAATTGTGCGACTGGCTGGAATACTGCAACGTTTCCATCAATACCACGCTGGCGGCGGAACGAGCGCTCAACGGCTCATCCCGCCCCTTTAATGTGCCGCTCTGGGGCGTCGGCAACGAAAACTGGGGCTGTGGTGGCAATTACGACGCCGAAACCTACGCCCGCGAATACCGTCGTTATGCCACCATGCTCCGCCATGTAGACCCCAGCGCGGAACTGGTGGCCTGCGGCCAGGAAGATGACTGGAACACTCGCTTTCTCGAAATCAATCAGCGTTATTTATCGCATGTCGATCACTTCTCGATTCACCGCTACTGGCTGCAAAGCGGCACTGAAATCGAGTTCACCGAGGCGCAGTATTACGCGCTGCTGGCCGAAGCGCACGCCACTGAGGATTTTGTGCGGCGGACGGCTGATCTGGTTCAGTCCTATAACGGAAACAGCAGTCACCGCGTCGGCATTGCTCTCGACGAATGGGGCGTCTGGCATCCCGAAGCCCGTCCCTGGGGGCCAGATCATGAACAGCTACAGCGGACACCCATCACTTACGAACAGGCCGGAACCATGCGCGACGCGCTGGCTGTCATGGTTGCACTTGAAGGCTTCCATCACCAGTGTGATGTGCTGACGCTGGCGAATCTGGCGCAGATCGTCAACGTATTGCACGCCCCGGTCATGACGGAAGGTGCGGCCATGTGGCTCACCCCCACTTATTACGCGCTGCAACTGCATCTCCCCCATCTCGGCGCACAGGCCTTGCCGGTTGAAGTCACACATGGCATTTCCATGCCGGGGAGTGAAAATATCAGCGCGGTGACGGCAGCAGCATCCGTCAATGCAGGCGGCAGTGCGGTGACGATCACCAATCGCCATTACGATCAGCCCGCATCCGTCAGCCTGAGCGCACCCGGCACGACCAGCGTCAGCGAGGCCCGTTTGCTGGCAGCCGACAGCCCGCGTGCCATCAACAGCGCTGACCAGCCTGACCGCGTGAAAACTGTCGCCTTATCCGTTCATGCTGATGGCGCGGGGCAGTGGCGCGTCGAACTGCCGCCCCATTCAGCGGCGACCATCTGGCTGTCGTAATTTCGCTCAGTAAGGCAGAAGTTGTCACTTTACGGTAGCCGGATGCGGCGGGGTAGGTTAAGATTCGGGATCAATAGCTGCGGGCGCTGTGTCCTTTAAGAAGGTGGTTTATTCATGAAAATTGCACTGATCGGCTTTGGCGTTGTCGGGCAGGGGCTGGCGGAAATCCTGCGCGACAAAAGCGCGGAACTGGAAGCTGATTACGGTTTCCGGGGCGAAATTGTCGCCGTCGCCACCGCCAGTCGGGGGACGCTCTATCATCCCGACGGGCTGGATATCAACGACCTGCTGACCGCCGTTGGGCGCGGCCATCTCGATTATTATCCCGATGTGGCCGACCTGACACGTGGTTGGGACATCGACACCATCGCCCTCAACAGCAACGCCGACGTGCTGGTGGAATGCAGCGCCACCAACCTGCAAACCGGGCAGCCCGCGCTGGCGACCTGTCTCACGGCCATTGAGAATGGTAAACACATTGTCCTCGCCAACAAAGGCCCGGTGGCAGTCGCCTATGCCGAGCTGAAGGAAGCCGCCCGCCGGAGTGATGTGCGCCTGCTGTTCGAGGGAACCGTCATGGCCGGGACGCCCGCGCTGCGCCTGGCGATGGGGGCGCTGGCTGGCTGTGAAATCCGCGAAGCGCGTGGCATCCTCAACGGCACGACCAATTACATCCTGACCCAGATGGAAAGCGGCATGTCCTACGCCGATGCGCTGGCCGAAGCGCAGCGGCTGGGTTATGCCGAATCTGACCCGACGGCGGATGTCGATGGCTGGGACGCGGCGGGTAAAGTCATTATTCTGGCGGCGGCGCTCTTTGATCGCAAACTCACCCTCAATGATATTGATGTGACCGGCATCAGCGCCATCACGCTGGCTGATGTTCAGGCGGCGGCGGCGGTCGGCGAGCGCTGGAAGCTGATCGCGCGGGTGACACCGGCGGGCGGCAGTGTCCGGCCCGTCCGGGTGCCGCTGGGCGACCCGCTGGCGGCAGTCTCCGGCGCGACCAATGCCATCACCTATGCCACTGATCTTTTAGGCGATGTGACCCTGGTCGGCGCGGGGGCGGGCCGCAAACAAACCGGTTTCGCCCTGCTCTCCGACTTACTCGACATCGCCCGTAACGGGTAATTTCCGCTATTGACGCACCTTTAGAGTAGTGCCATAGTTTAAATATTGAGTTATTAAAAAATCAGGCTGTCTAGGAACAGTGGGCGCACAATCCACCGTCTGATGCCTGAGGTAAGGTTTGGGGAGTAAGTTGGCATGACTAAAGCCAGAGTCCTGGTCGTCGAGGATGACATTCATCTGCTGGAAGGCATCCGCGACATCCTTGAACTGGATGGATACGCGGTGTTGACGGCGGAGAATGGCTCGAACGGATTGGCCGTCCTCAACGACCAGCCAACACCGCCGGATTTGATCGTCTCCGACATCATGATGCCGAAGATGGATGGCATTCAGTTCTTTAAGGAAGTGCGGAAAGAAAGCCGCTGGCTCGATATTCCCTTCATCTTCCTGACCGCCAAAGGCGAGAAATCCGACTATCAGCGTGGGATGCGCCTGGGTGTGGATGATTATGTCATCAAACCCTACGATCCCGGCGACCTGCTGGTGAAAATCGAGTCCCGCCTGGAGCGGCTGCGCGGCCTGCGGAAAGCCCATACCGAGGTCATGCACAGCCTCAAGCGCCAGATTTTGACCATTCTCAATCACGAATTCCGCACGCCGCTGACCTTCGTCGTGGCCTATGCTGATATGCTCAACACCACCCCCGACCTGAGCCAGGAAGAAATCCTGACCTATCTCAAGGGTGTCAGCGGTGGGGCGGAACGCCTGCGAAACCTGATCGAAAATTTCATTCAGTTGGTCGAAATCGAAACCGGCGACATCCAGAACACCTTTAACTGGCGCAAACGCCCGGTAGAAGGCTGGAACGAGATTTTCACCGCCGCCCGTGAGCGTGTTCGCCCGCTGGAAGAAAACGACCCGCGCGAATATGCCTTTGAGGTGTCGCCTTCGCTGCCGCCGACAGTAGCCGACCCCGAATATCTGACCGTCGCCCTGACGCACCTCTTTCAGAATGCGGTCAAGTTTTCTGAGGCGGGCAAACTCATTAAAGCCGGTGTCTACGCCAAGGATGACTCCATTCACATATGGGTGAAGGACGAAGGGCGCGGCATCCCCAGGGTGGAGCAGGAAAATATCTGGCACAGCTTCTACCAGATTGACCGCTCGCTCCATGAAGACCAGGGCGCGGGCGCGGGGCTGACAATTGTGCGCGGCATCGCTGAACTGCACGGCGGTCATGTCACCCTGACCAGTGAGCCGGGTGTCGGCAGTACCTTTGATATTGTCATCCCGGTGAAAACGCCCCAGCAGACCGCCTCCTGAAACTAGAAATTCGCAGGGCGGGTCTGAAACCTGCCCTGTATCCATCTCCCTGTAAATTGTTCAGCATCCCGCGCGACTTTGCGCTATACTCAATACGTATACTGTGATTGTGACGACGTGCGGGTGCGCGTCTTCACCCGTGCCGCGTTTTATATTCAAATTGAAAAGCCATATCTAAGGAGTACCGCGACTTATGGCCCCCTCCATCTTCGAGAAAATTAATACCCTTATCAGCGCCAATATGCACGCCATCGTTGACCGGGCGCTCGAAACCAATTCGGTGCAGGTGATGGACGAATATATCCGCCAGGTCGAGCGCAACCTGGAAGCGCTGGAAGACTCGGCGGCTACTGTCGGCGGCACGGTCAAAACACTCAAGCGCAAGTATGAGGAATTTGCCTCGGCGGCGGAGAAACTTGACCGCGACATTGATACACTGGTCGTCAAAGGCAAAAATGATCTGGCCGCCGCTGCCCAGGCCGAACTGAATACCAAACAGCAGCTTTCCCAGGAATATTACACCCAGTGGCAGGATCAGGAAGGCGCTTACCAGAAGATGCTCGATATGCGTCTCAAGCTGGAAGGCCGCCTCACCATGATTAAGCAGGAGCGCGAACACCTGCGCTCGCTCATCGAACTGGCCGAAGCCAAGAAGGTTACGCTCAAAACCGTCAAGAGCCTGGACGCGCTTGCCAATGTCGGCGACGAGCAGATCAGCAGCCTGAGCGATGCCATCCGCACCCGCCTTGACCGTGAGGACGCCCGGCTGGATATGGCCGTCGGCAACCTCTCCGACGAAATCGAGGAAGCGGTGCGCGGTGGCGAAATCGAACGCCAGCTTGAAGAACGCCGTAAACGGCTGCTCGGCGCGGCGGGCGGCGGCCAGCAGGCCAGCGGCGGCTAGGGACTCACAAATCAGATGCAGGCCGTAGGGGCATGATGCATCATGCCCCTGCCTATAGCGTGGACGCGGGCGCGACACCGACCCGCAACCTGAACCGGATTCCGGCGTAATAAGGATTACGGCAATACACAGAGGTTGATGTAATATGTCACGAGATTCCGCCAATGAAGTGCGCCAGCGGGCAACCGGCGCGGTCATCGGCAGTGCTTTTTTACGCTGGGAAAGTGTGGTCACGGTCGCCCTGACCGCCATTCTCTTCCTCTTCGTGAAAGAACCCTTCCCCTTCTGGCAGGACTGGTTCTGGCTCGTCGGCGGCGCGATTGCCGAAGCCGCGCTGGTGCTGTCCGCCATCACCGACCCCGAAGCCGCTACCCAGGCCATCGCCCGCGAATTCGAGGCCAAATTTGACCTGCGCGATATCAGGAGCCACGTCTCACGCCAGCGCCTGCAAAGCGCGATGGAATACCGCCGCAACATGAACACGCTGGCGAAGCGCCATGAAGGAGCCATGCGCACCAGCCTCATGCAAACCGTGTCGGATGTCAACGACTGGATCGGCCACATGTACGATCTGGCGCTGCACATCGACGCCTTTGACGGCAATGATCTGGTCGAGCGTGACCGCAAAATGGTGCCGCAGCAGATCGAAAAAACCCGCATCCGTATCGAGCGTGAAAGAGACCCGGCGGTCAAGCGCGAGCTGGAAAATCAGCTTCGCCAGTTGGAGCAGCAGCAGACCAACCTTGAAGCCACCGTCAACAGCGTCAAACGCGCCGAAATTCAACTGGAAAGCACCCTCTCCTCCCTGGGGACAATCTACGCGCAGATGTCGCTCCTCGGCACCAAAGAGGTTGACAGCTCGCGGGCGCAGCGCTTACGCCTGGAAATTCAGGATGAAGTGTCCAGCTTGCAGGATACCATCGAGGCCATGGACGAGGTGCAGGCCCAGCGTTTGAGCTTGCAGTGAAGCGGAAAGCGTAAAAAGGCAGAGCGCTCTGTCTTTTTACGAAAGCGGGCGCGGGTTACAGTTTGCGGCCTTTATGGTCTTCGTCGTCCTCCTCAAAGTCATCGTCCAGCCAGCCCACCATATCGCCATCGAAGGACGGATTGCGGACGCCGATCATCTTCGCCTCGTCAATCCATTTTTCGTACAGATAATCGGCGCTGTTGAGCGAATCCAGTCCATCCTGCATATCCTGCTTGAGTTTTTTATCCAGAATTTCGGCCTTTACCCGCCGGAACAACCGCTTGGCATATTCCATGTGCAGATTGCGGTTCAAAACGAAACTCCCTTCGGATGCAGCACATCGGCCATCTGCCGCAGCAGCGCACCCTCGCGCCGCAGGGCGATCACTTCCGGGTCGTTGTTGTAAGCATCGCTGCGGGCTTGTTCTTGGCGGCGGCGGCGTTCATCCGACAGCAGCCACCCCACCACCACCCCCCCCCCCAGCCACACACCCCAACCCACCGCGCGCAACCCAAATTTATCGTTCATACATTTCCCTCCTGAATAACCGATCTGAAAAGACTATACAGAATTTTTGGTCGCGTGTCAACATATAAGTACAAATTGATTTATCCACATAAGTTGAAGTTTTTATCATATATGGTCTGTACAATGAGGCTTGAGGGAAAGACTATTGGAAATTTTTGATGATCGACGGAAAACGACTGCGCGACTTAAGAGAAGCACTCGGTTACAGCCGTGAATATCTCGCCGAATTGATTGATCTCGGTGCGACACAGCTTAACCGTTATGAACGTGGTGAAAGTGATGCTACCGCCGACGTTTTAGCGCGTCTGGCAAAAGTTTTAGGCGTGACAACCGATTATTTGGTCGGGCTATCAGACCGCGTAGATGCCTATGATAAAGATATGAGTCCAGATGAACTCGCACTGATCGCCGCCCGCCGCCGCGGTGACTTCCGCGAAGCCATCAGGCTCCTCGTCCCCGAAGACTGATCTGATCGTCGCCTTTCCAGCCCGCTTGAGCGGGCTTTCTTCAACTAGCCGCATGGCTTGAGCCTGCGGCGGTAGCTGTGGGATAAACACGCCGCCGGGGTGACTTCCGCGAAGCCATCAGGCTCCTCGTCCCCGAAGACTGACCTGATCCTCGCCTTTCCAGCCCGCTTGAGCGGGCTTTTTTCAACTAGCCGCATGGCTTGAGCCTGCGGCGGTGGCTCCGATCACGCTGGTCGCCATCCAATACTGGCTACTTGACAATACTGTGCGATGTACAGTATAGTGATACTGTGTAGCGTACAGTACTGTGGGATACATAGCGCATGACCGAATCTTCAGAGCCGATCAACCAACTCCGTCTGGAGCTTCGGCGCGGGATTGTGGTGCTGGCCGTCCTCAGCCAGATGGATACTGCCCGCTATGGTTACAGCCTGATCCAGCGACTTGCCGAACGCGGGCTGGATGTGGAAGAGGGGACGCTGTACCCGCTGCTGCGGCGGCTGGAAAAACAGGGTCTGTTGCAAAGTGAGTGGGAAGTGGGCGAGGCGCGGCCACGCAAATACTACCGTATCAGCCCATTAGGGCGCGAGGTATTAAATATGCTGAGCGCGGAATGGTGGGAGACAGTCGAGATGATGCGGCGCATTCTGGAAGGAGGCGAGACTCATGAGTGAACTGCTTGAGCGTTACGTCCATCAGGTCGGGCGCTATCTGCCTCCACAGGAACGGGCTGACATCGAAGCGGAACTGCGTTCTCAGCTTCAGGATCAGCTCGACGCCCGCTACCCCGAAGCTCCCACACAGGAGCAGGTGGCGCTGGTGTTGGCCGAGATGGGACATCCCTACATGATCGCGGCCTCGTACAGCGGCGACCAGTATCTTGTCGGCCCGACGCTCTACCCCTATCTGATGCTGGTGCTGCGGCGCGTGTGGCTGATTGTCCCCGCGATTGTGGTCTTTCTGAGCGTTTTCGGGGCGCTGACAACGACCACTCAGCGACCGGTCTTCGACCTGTTGGTCGAAACCATGCTGGCGATTTTGCAGGCCACGCTGATGATTACCGCCATCGTCGTGCTGTTTTTCGCCATACTGGAGCGCACTTTCCGCCAGCAAAAGGATGAAGCCAATCCTTTCAATCCGCTGGAACTGCCGAAGGTGGACGACCCTGGCGTCCTCGATCGTTTCGAGGTCATCTCCGGCGCGGTCGTCGGCACGATTGTAGTGCTGCTGTTCATCTATTTCCTGCGCGTCGGCGGGCTGACGCTGCGCTTTGACCTGAACAACCCCGGCGAGGTGATCGCATCCCCCGCCGCGTGGATGCTGGCGCTGATCGTGATCGCCGCTGGTCAGGTCATCATGCATCTGCTGGCGCTGCGGCAAAAACGCTGGGGCGTCGGCACATGGCTCGGCCAGACCGTGCTGGAAATCGCGGGGACAATACCGTTTTATTTCGCGCTGATACGCCCCCTCGCTGACCATCTGATCGCGGGTAATCCCGACCTCGCGAATGTGATCTTTGTCGCCAGAGCGCCGGAAATCTTCGCCGTGACTTACGCCGTCATCACGCTGATAAGCCGGGGGACGAGGCTCATGCGGCTGTGGAGTTATCGCCAGGTCGGTGAACTGCCCTACCGGACACGCTAAGACTCGCCTCATCAATAATCGGAAATTTTCGCTGGTGTGAGCCATCAGGGACACACCTCTGGTTTCACATTGCCAAAAACCAGAATACCGTACACCAATTCAAGGAGAAAACCATGAAAGCGATTATCTACACCCAATACGGCTCCGCCGACGTGCTGCATCTGGCAGAGGTGCCAAAACCGACCCCGAAGGAGGACGAAGTGCTGATAAAAATCCACGCCGCCACCGTCACGACGGGCGATGTCAACATGCGCGGTTTCACCTTCGTGCCACCGGGGTTTGGCCCGCTGCCGCGCCTGATGTTTGGGCTTAGAGCGCCGAAAAAACAAATCCTGGGCGTCGAACTGGCCGGGGAAATTGAAGCGGTCGGCCAGAATGTCACGCGCTTCAAACCGGGCGATCAGGTCTTCGGCATTAATTCCGCCCATGTCGGCGCGTATGCCGAATACGTCTGCTGGCCGGAGGCCGCGCCGCTCGTCCACAAACCCGCTAACCTGAGCTATGAGGAAGCCGCCGCTCTACCCTTTGGCGCGGGGACGGCGCTGCCGTTCGTGCGAAATAGGGCTAAAGTCCAGCCGGGACACAAAGTTCTGGTCGTCGGGGCGTCGGGCGGTGTCGGCAATTACATCGTCCAGCTTGCCAGCTACTATGGCGCGGAAGTGACCGGGGTGTGCAGCACAAAAAACGTGGATATGGTGAAATCGCTGGGAGCCGATCACATCATCGACTACACCCAGGAGGATTACACCAAACGCGGCAAAACCTACGACATGATCTTCGCCACGGTGGTCGGTAAGACATCCTTCGCCCGCGCCAGACAGGCGCTCAAACCAAACGGCCTGTATCTGACCATCGCGGGTGGGCCAAAAGAGATGTTCCAGGCGATGTGGACGTCGATGCGCGGCGGAAAAAAGGTCATCGCCTCGCCCGTCACTGAGAACGCCGACGACCTGCGCTTCCTGGCGGAACTTGCCGAGGCTGGGGCGATCAAAGCATTCATCGACCGCTGTTATCCGCTGGAACAGACCGCCGAGGCGCACCGTTATGTGGACACCGGGCGCAAACGCGGCAACGTCGTCATCAGCATGGCGCATCTGCACGTCTAACGAAAGGACTTTGACTCATGGCCGCTTTAGAGGCACGTATCATCTTATCGGGACTATGGGTGTGTGTCGCGCTCACCTATCTGCTGGGCGACGTGATCCGCATCTTCGTCGGGGACTTCACGCCGGGGGAAATCAGCGGCGTCAAAGTCACGCAGGCCATGTCGTTGGGAATCGCTGTGATGATGGTGATTCCCATCCTGATGGTCTTCCTGTCGCTGGTATTGGGCTATCCGGTCAACCGCTGGGCCAATATCATCGTCGCTGTCTTGTTTTTCGGGTTCAACTTCCTGGGCATCCCTACCTACGCCTCGCTGTTCGACAAATTTCTGCTCGGCGTGAGTCTGGTGTTCAACGCGCTGACGATCTGGCTGGCGTGGCATTGGGCTGCCTAAAGCAGTTTCCGTGAATCACGAAATGCCGGCTCTGCCCACTTAGACGCCACCTGTTGAAACATCCAACTGCTAAAGTACAGGAATAGGGCGCACCTGTGTGTGCGCCCCCATCCATTTCCCGGTTAATTTCTTAACTTGCTTTAACGGACTTGTTTCACGGCAGCCGCACGGTTTTTACTGAAACTGTTTCTATGCGCGGTGATTAAATCCTTTGTCTTTGACTATCCTCTATCGACTGATGCCTTGAGCCGGCGGCGCTGGCTTCTCCCCTCAAAATCGAAACAAATGTCATGACAAATGTTTCACCCATCGCCCCATTTTCCTGCTAAACT
>CAYUTY010000020.1:70521-89982 GCA_964447795.1 uncultured Anaerolineaceae bacterium | reverse complement strand
CTTGGGACGCGGATAAACGCGGTGCGGCGTCGCTACCTGTTCGAGTTTTTCCGGTGCGGGGGCAGGGGCAGCGGCTTTGGTTTCAGTCTTTTTCTCGCCATCGGCGCGTTTGTCGTCCTTGAGCATCAAGACCTGCTCATCGCGGCTGCCATCGCGGTAGATCGTGCCGCCTTTGCAGCCGAGTTCGTACATATATTCGTAGAGCTTGCCGACCTGCTCAACGGTGTAGCTGTTCGGCAAATTGGCCGTTTTGCTGATGCTGCTGTCAATCCAGCGCTGTACCGTTCCCTGCACCCGAACATGGTCTTCCGGGCTTAAATCCATCGCCGTGACGAAGTAATCCGGTAGTTCGGTTTCGCCGGGATGCGCTTCAAACCATTCCCTCACCAGCGGCACCTGTTCCTCATGCAGACCAAGACGGCTCTTGCGGTAATATGCCCAGGAGAAGAAGGGTTCGATGCCAGTAGAGGTATTAACGAGCGTTCCGGTCGTTCCCGTCGGCGCGACGGTCACAAGCGTGACATTGCGAGCGCCTTTCTCGCGTATTGCCTCACGCACATGCTCTGGCATGGATTGCATGAACCCGCTGTCGAGAAATTTATCGGCGACAAATTCCGGGAATGAGCCTTTTTCAGCAGCGATTTCAGCCGTCATCAGGTAAGACTCGGTGGTGATGAAGCCGTACAGCCGGTCAAGGAACTCAATCGACTCATCACTGCCATAACGGATACCCAGCCGTACCAGCAGTTCCGCCAACCCCATCGTGCCGAGGCCGACACGCCGTTCGCCAAGCTGCTGCTTTTCATTTGGCTCGAAGAAATAGGGATTGGAATCGACTACATTGTCGAGGAAGCGGACGCCATAATGTACCGCATCGCGCAGGCTATCCCAATCGACATCCTGCCGTTCAGCATCGTAGAATTTGGAGAGGTTGATCGCGCCGAGGTTACAAACTCCGTTTGCTGGAAGTCCTTCTTCGCCGCAATTATGCACTATCAAACTATTTGCAACGAATGAATGCGTCAGTGGCTCAGTCAAATCGAAAACTTCTTCAATCCCATCTGCAACTACGCTCTCAACTGTGGCTGTGAACATTTCCGCGTATGGGCCACGTTTCCCACGTGTGATGTAATCATTGAGAGCGCTCTGCTTGTAATCGAGCATAAACCCAATATCTTCAGCGAAATGCATCATGTTCCGCTTCGATACACCCAACTCGTGTTGTGCTTCACACCAGTATGCCTTTAATTGACGGTTTGAGTCGGGCATATTTCGGTAACCCGCTTCGCGGCGATTGCGGTAAATGCGGCTGGCGATGCCGAAATTTAACAGAATTTGCTGTACACCCTCTAAAAGCTGAAGATGATTCGCAGCCAGACGGATGCTGCCACCTTTTTCTCCGCCATCCTGGAAGCTACCGTCAGCCGTAAACAGCGCCTGGAGGAACCCACGCTGCATATCTGCTGTGCCTTTGAAAGCCGCCTCTGGAACACGGTGTTTGACCTCTGCCAAACCATACTGTTGTGCTAAGCTCATCAAACGGGTGGATGCCACGCGCGCTTCATCTCGCCCTTTGATTTCCTGTACGCCAACGTTATAAGTACGGTCATTGCGGACGGAAAATGGCTGTACAAGCTCATTCACGTATTCCGCGAATAGGGGGGCAAGTTCGCCTTTTTCCACACCAAAAAACTTGAGTGAACCATAGCCGGAAGTTAATGTGCCATCACCAACCAGCCATCCCAATGTGCGTCCTAGTTCCAGCGACCCTTCAACGCCAAAGCCACCTTTGCGGTTGACAATATGAACTTTGTCACCCGCTTTCAAATCCTGCATTTCAACCCAGCCACGAGAAGTCATAATACGATGGTCAGCCGTTGCCCGCACATAATACCCTTCTCTCGTTTGCAGGCGATAAACTGGTTTTATCCCTGTCATGAAAACACGGGAAGCGGGTGTAAACCTTTGTTCGTGGCCGAAGCGTCCGTCAATAACAACCTCAAATTCATCTTCGTTGTCGAACAGCTCCCGCGCCCGCATCAAACCCTTTGAAGTTGAAATCAGTGTATCGCCCGTGACGCATGGATTAACACCGACAATCGGCGCGAAGTAGGCGCTGTTCGCCATCTTATTGTAGCGTTCCAGGAACAGCAGGCCCGGCTCAGCGCTGGCCCAGGCACTTTCAATGATCGCCTGCCACAATTCACGTGCTTTGATCGTTCGATAGACATGGACTTTATGCCCACCTGCTATCCATTTATCAATATCGCCATCCCAGGCATCATCATAGGCCGGGTCGGAGGTGTCAGGGAACATTAAATCCCAATCACCATCGCGCTTGAGCGTTTCCATAAATTTGTCGGAAAGTGCCACGCTGATATTAGCGTTAGTAATGTTGCCCGCTTTACGCTTGCTGTTGATGAATTCAAAGACATCGGGATGCCAATCGGCGAGCAGTAATAGCAATGCCCCCCTGCGGCTGCCGCCCTGTTCTATTAGACCTGTAACAAAGCTATAAAGAGCGCCCCATGATACAGCCCCGCTTGAACGGCCATTCACGCCCTTGACATAAGCGTGACGTGGCCGCAGGCTGGAAAGCGTGATACCAACGCCGCCGCCGCGTGACATAATTTCGGTCATCTCGCCCAAAGTTTTCAAAATGCCACCGCGCGAGTCCTGCGGGAGGCTCAAAACGTAACAATTGTAGTAGCTTAGTTGTTGATCGGTTCCGGCAGCGGTGAGAATGCGGCCACCTGGTACAAACTTCCAATCGTCCAGCAGCCAGCGGAATTTCTCCGCCCACTCATCCTGCAAGTCGGGTGATGCCTCAATTTCGGCGATGCCACGTGCAACACGATCCATCATCTGTGCCGGGTCGGTTTCCAGCGGCTTATCGACGTTTTCCACATCGCGTTCGACCACTTCGCCGTCAAGCAGTTGGATCGTCACTTTGGGCAGGTTGATGGCCGTCACGTTGCCGATTTCGCGCTGGCCGGTTTTGGAGTTGACGACCACAATAACGGTATCGCCGACAGCCAGCGTCGAGCGCGTCATATCCTTCTGGGCATAACGATCCAGAAAAATTTTATAACCCAATTCATGCAGGGCGTTCCGCTGGGCAGACCGCGTTTGAACCATAGTAACTTCCCTCAACACTAATTGAACGGATGTTCTTACATGCAAGCAAACAGGTATGAGATGCTAAACCCCCATAAAACTTTTATGGGGGCCTCGGTGTAATGGTATGCGGTTGACACTTATATGTCCTTTAATACATATACTTTATCATGCCGGGGGCGTGTTTGTCCACCAAAATCAGGGTATGGTTTGGTTAGAAAACGGTAGTCAAGATATAACAGATTTCCCACAATAAACCACAATAAAGATTGACCTTTCGCCGCGCCATATCTGTTACACTGAATGCTATGCGATCACGACTCCAACCCTCCCTCAACATCCGCATCCCTGACTGGTTAGTAGAAATTGGCGCGATTTCGCTGCTGTGGCTGCTGTTCATCAGCCAGTTCGCCCCTGCGCCGGCATTCAGCGAGAATGGGCTGGACAGCGGCCCTTTGCTGACGGCGCTTTTTGACCCGACCATGCGCCAGACGGGGCTGGAACACGAACGGCTGGCGGGCGTGCTGCTCCCGGTGAAAATCGGGCTGACGCGCTACGGCCATATCCCGACCTGGAATCCCTACATCGGAATGGGCGAGCCGATTATCAATAATGCCTTCAGCTATCTGTTTAATCCGTTCCACAGCCTGCCGGTGCTGCTGGCCGATTCTTTCGTCCAGGGGACAAAGCTGGCGACGTGGCTGGCGCTGCTGCTGGGGGGGGTTAATGCCTGGGTGCTGGCACGGGTGATTGGGATGGGCGGGGCAGCGCGGGTGCTGGTGGGGGCGCTGTATATGATGAGCGGCGGCATCGCGGGGAAGTTTCACGCCGGGCATTTTCAACTGGCGCTGAGTCTGGCATGGCCGCCGCTGGTGCTGGCGTGCCTGTGGTGGACGCTGCGAAGCCGGACGCGACTCGCGCCAGTGGCTTTTGGCGTGTCGTTCGCGCTGCTGTTTTTCGCTGGCAACATTTATTACGTGCTGCATACGCTGCTCTGCTGCGCGGTTATCACGGCTGCCCATCTCGTTAAGCCACCATCAGTTAGCGCCGCTTCAGAAGGCAGTACGCGAAAATCCTTGCTGCGGCGGGCTGCGCTGGCCGGGGTTTTTGCTTTTGGTTTAGCCGCCGCACAGTTCTTTCCGGTGTGGCTGACGCGGGATTTCATCAGCCATGATGGCGACCCGGCGCTGGAGAGCCGTTACAGCCTGACGGAGGCCGTTCGCTATTTCATCACACCCGCCGCCGAACTGGAAAGCACTACAGCCGACATCGACCACCTGATTGCAGTGGATTATGCTTACATTGGCCCGACTGTATTTTTACTGATCGCCGCCGGGTTTGTTGTGTTACTGGTACGGCCTCAACCGATTTCAGGGGCGAAAAAACGGGCGGCGTTTATCGCCTTCCTTTTAGCGGTTGCCATGATGGTCTGGGGAGCGGGGCAAACTGGCATCCTTCACTATCTGTATGCCAACATTCCGCTGCTGGCGGAATTTCGTTTCGTGGGGCGGGCGCACACCATCGCCGGTTTGTGGTGGGTTGTGCTGGCGGGCATTGCGCTCGATTTGCTGTGGCACGCTGCCCGCAGTATGACGGATTTGCTGCCTGCATTTAATCGTTATGACCGGGTGCGTTTGCTGCGTATCGCGGTAGTCGTGGGCGGTGTCTGGCTGTATTTTCTGGCCTACAGCGCCGGGAACAGTTCAACGCGGCTGGGTATGGTGTTGTACAACTACAGCCTGCTCAATACGTTCGATGCCGGGCGTTTCACCAGCTTTCAGGGCGCGGTTAATGTGTTATGGGGATGGCTTCTGGCTGGGTTCATGGTGGATACAGCGCTGCTGGCAATCGGCTATTTTCTGCCGGGGCGCTGGCGACAGGCTGATTATCCCCTTCGTCCGGCGCTGGCGACACGCGGTCTACGGTTGGGCGCCCTGTTCATCATGCTGCTGGCGCTGGCGTATGTGATGGGCGCGACCGGCCCACTTTACAGTTACCGGCCACACAACGCCAGTTATACAGCCGCTTACCCGGACATTCGCGCGGCAGACCGTGAACCTTTCCCGGCAATCCGCGAGCCGTTTTCGCCGCTGGCCTATGCGGGATATGAAGCGGAGATGCGGAATGCCGGACTGGATGAAGGCTGGCTGCCGCTGGCGATCAACGGCCTGATCCCGGTGGAAAATGGCGCGCTCTCCACGCCGTCGCGCTGGGCTTTTGTGACCAATGCGTTTGGCGGTGCCTCGCGGGATTTTGCGCGTCAATTTGTGAGCCATAATGGATTCGTCCAATGGCGCTGTTACGCTTTGCACGCTGCGGTTGATGACCCGTGTGCGCTGGAACTGGAAAACACGTCACTGGTGGTTTATGAAAATGCTGCGGCGCTGCCGTATGCCTTCATCGCGCCGCTGGCGGAAGTGGTTACGCGCCCCGGCACCTTAAGCGGAGCCACCGTCACGCCGGTTATGACGCTCGACCACCGTCAGGACAGCCTGACTATTGAAGCGAACGCGCCCGACGAGGATTACCTGTTGATCGTGCGGGAGATGAATTTTCCCGGCTGGCGAGCATCGGTCGATGGCGAGCCTATCCAGCCCATTACTACACAGACTGAACATCGCATTGACCAGCCGCGCGGCTACATAGCCCTGTATATGCGCCCCGGCAGGCATACCTATGAACTGTGGTTCGAGCCGCCGGGGTTCGCGCTGGGGCTGGTCATTTCTTTGGCGACGGTCATCGGCATGGCCGGGTATCTGATTTGGGGCAGGCGGGTTGTGTTATTAGAAAATATGAGCTATTCTCAGGCAAAAGCCGAGAGGATAGACACTGATGGCTGAAGCACCTATCGACAAACTACGAACGATTTGTCTGGCGCTGCCGGAAGCGGTAGAAGGCGAAGGGGTGGGAAGCCCGTCCTTCAAAGTGCGGGATAAAATTTTCGCCATGCATCATCCCCATCAGGGGCGTTCGTCGATGTGGTGCAAAGCGCCATCCGGGTTACAGGGTGTGCTGGTCGAAAATGAGCCGGAGCGCTTCTTTGTGCCGCCCTATGTCGGTAAAAATGGTTGGGTAGGGGTGTGGCTGGATGTTGAACTGGATTGGTCACAAATCCGCGATCTGGTCGAGGACAGCTACCGCATGACCGCGCCCAAGCGGCTGATTAAACTGATGGTATAGATCAACAGAGGGAAAAAGTGAAGAAGTTACCTGCACCCGACATCGCGGAACTTACGCTTAAACATACTCCGCTTCCTGATGGGCGCAGTTTAATGGCGCTGATTGGCACAAATGAGGCCGGGGCAGAATTCGCAAATGCTGTTTTAAGTGCCACCGCAAGAAATATTCCTACTTTGGCAATAGAAGCGGTTAAAGTGTGGGCCGAGGCTAACGGATATGATGCAACAGCCGCAGGAAGCGAAGCATTATTTGCTGGAATTGCACTCGTGCTTCATACATGGGAGGATACGAAGGAGGAGTTCGGGATTGAGCCGAAAACGCTTCACTGAAGATGTTTAGCCAGTGATTTTCCCCAGCCACCGGCGGGCGTTTCTTATTGAGAAATCAAAACAAACACGAATGATTTCATCAACAATGGGCTTAAGCCCATTGTTCGCAGTCTAACTGGGTTCTCCGTTAGATGTTTTTCATACAGCAGATTGTAGCACTTCATGCGCTATAAAGCAGGCTTGGAAAGGAAGGTTTCGGCTCCCCAACCCGGCTTAAGCCAGGTGTCCCCGCTGAATATTTTTATGGGTGCGGGGGTGTCTGTGATCGTGAATTTCGTCTATCGCTCCTGATTATTTCCCCTCTAAGGCAAGCTATATCAGGGTTGAGTATAATGCAGGTTGATTAATGGGCGTCCAGGCAATCCACGGGGTTAAAAGGTGGCAGTAGCGTGATAGTACGTCGGCTCGTCTACATTTTCCTGATTTCAGTTCTGTCGCTCGTCGTTGTTATGGATTCTGCTGCTCAAGCGGACGTTTTGGACAAAATGACGCTGTGGAACAGCGGTACGACACAACTGCGCGGTGCCAATTTTTTCCAGCGCATTCGCTATGAGGAAGTCGATGGGACAGCTTTTCTGGGCAACGGTTATATCGGGCCACCCGCTACTCAGGCCGACTTTGACCAACTGGCAGCGCTGGGCGCGAATTACGTTCATCTCTCGATTCCCGGCATTTACCGCATCGAACCCCCTTACACTCTGGATGTGAACGCGCAGGCCAATCTCGATAACCTGCTGAATTTCATCGAAAATGCCAACATGTTCGCGGTTATCAGCTTTCGCACTGGCCCCGGACGCAGCGATTTCACCTTTTACCCCGATGTTCTTCCGCCGGAAAACAGCGACCTGCTTATCGAAACGGTATGGACACAGCAAGCGGCGCAGGATGCCTGGGTTGCGATGTGGCGGTACACCGCAGACCGGTACGAAGGCAATCCGGTTGTGGCGGGTTATGACCTGATGGTCGAACCCAATTCAGCCGGTCTGCTTGAAATTTACGACCCGGAAGAGTTTGCCAATGAGCATGGCGGATCATTGTACGATTGGAAACAACTTGAACCGCGCCTGATTGCTGCTGTTCGGGCTTTTGATGACGATACGCCTATTCTGCTCAGCAACAACGGCTGGAACGGCCTCTACTGGCTCAACGATACTTATATCAGCCCTGATCCGCGCGTGGTCTATACCGCCCACAATTACGAACCCTTCAGCTATTCCCACCAGTGGTACAGCTCGCCCATGGTAGCTTATCCGGGGACATTCGATGCTGATGGGGACGGCGATTCAGAATTGGTGAATAAGGCATGGCAGCAAAACTGGTACGCCGACACAGCAGGCGTATTTTTGCAAGCGCACGATGTTCCAGTCGCCATCACGGAGTTGGGTGTCAGACGCTGGGTACCGGGCGCAGCGACTTATCTCGCCGATCAAGTCTCGATCATTGAGTCGCGCGGGATGAACCATGCCATCTGGATGTTTCACGCCAACTGGCAGCCCTTCAAAGACGGCGACAATGCCTTCGATTTCCTGCTCGGCCCCAATCCCGCTAATACGCAAAATGTCAGCAGCAGCGCACTTTTAAACGTTATCAAGCAAAACTGGGCGAAGAACACCCTTCGTCCGTTTCCCGTCACCAATCTGAACGAGTCTCCGCCGCGCAATTACTACACCTCATCTCCCGTAACCTTGACGTGGAGCCGCGTTTCCTATGCAACAGGCTACTGGATTCAGGTAGCCAATAATTCCAATTTCCTCAACCCGATTCACGATAACGCGAATTTGCCGAATAGCAGCCTGGCTTTTCCAGCGGCATTGGGGAACGGGGTATATTATTGGCGGGTTCGTGCGAAACTGCCTGATGGCGTCAACTGGGGCAATTGGAGCACATCTGAGAGCTTTCGGGTCGCGCAGTGAAACACTTATCGTCCTGCGTTATGGCACAATTTCATGGGAGAACAATAATCTTCGGACTTAAGCAGTTGAGCTTTGTAACTGGAGCGCTTCGCCATGAAGTACACCATATCGATTGAGATTGCCATGCCGCGAGAGGAGGTGGCCCAGCTTCTCGCTGACCCGGCACAGCTACCGAAGTGGCTGCGTGGCGTGGTGCTGCACGAGCCGCTGAGCGGGGTACACGGGCAAGTTGGTACCAAATCGCGGATTGTGATGCAGATGGGGCAGCAGCAGTTTGAGGCCATCGAGACCATCACGCGCCGAGAACCGGCAGACCTCCGGCGTATCCCGAAAGGGAGCGTCGTTCACTTCGAGCGCGAGATCGTCGGCCAGGGCATGTGGAGCGCCGTGAGCGACCGGCTGACCGAAGCCAGTCCAGATACGACGCTCTGGGAGAGCGAGAATGAATACCGGTTTAGTGGCTTGCTGATGCGGCTGGTGGGGCTCCTGATGCCCGGCTCATTCCGCAAGCAGTCGCTCCAGCACATGCAGGACTTCAAGGCGTTCGCCGAGCATGGAAAGGACGTCCGCGAAGAGAAGGGCTGAGCCGCTGTAAACGGCAGCCCAGCGGGAGGGCACACAGGCGGGAGGGCACACAGGCCCTCCCCTACTGGTTCTTACAGGGGCGAACTCATAAAAGTCGTTGGTAATTTATCAGTGTGACTATTCAGGTTCTCCCCAGCCGCCGCCGCCGGGTGTTTCAATCACCAGTTGGTCGCCGACCTCAACCCGTGCTGTGAATTTGCCGCTCATTGTCTGGGTTTCACCAGATTGGATGAGCTGATTATTTCCTGAAGCGGCTGCTGCGCCACCCTCCAGACCATAAGGTACATTGAGGCGGCGTTCGCTATTGACTGTGACCGTCCCCGGCGCGCGGAATTCATACACCCGCCGTACACCATCGCCGCCGCGATGCAACCCTTCGCCGCCGGAATCATCGCGCAGGCCGTATGCCAAAACGCGCAAGGGAAGGGCGTATTCCAGCGCTTCAACCGGCGTGTTGCGGGTATTGGTCATGTGGCTGTGCCGCCCACTTAAACCATCGCCCGCCGCGCCCGCGCCATGTCCCCCGGCGATTGTCTCGTAATAGACGAACGCGCGTCCGTTCAACATCCCGCCGAAGGTGACATTGTTCATCGTCCCTTGACTGGCCGCCGGGACGCGCCCTGGCAAAGCCCCCGCCAGCGCACCCAGCACGGCATCCACCACGCGCTGCCCGGTTTCAGTATTGCCAACCGCCACCGCCGCCGGAAAAATTGGGTTGAGCAGGCTTCCCGGCTCGGTGATGACCGTCACTGGCTGAAAACAGCCGTGATTGACCGGCACATCTTCGCCCGCCAGCAGCCGGATACAATACCAGGTCGCGGAGCGCACAATCGCCTCTACCGCATTGACATTTCCGGCTACCTGCGCCGCGCTGCCGCTGAAATCGACAGTCATGTTTGAGCCAGCAACGGTCAAGGTGACGCGAATGGGTATCGAAAATTCGGCCTGTCCATCGCCTTCCAGCGCGTCTTCAAAGGTGTAGACGCCATCGGGGATGTTGGCGATGACGGCTTCGGTCATGCGGCGGGCGTAATCCATCAAGGCGCTGGCGTGTTCGCTGACACGGGCTGCGCCGTGTGACTCCACCAGCGCCAACATACGCTTTTCGCCGATGCGCTGTGCCGCAAGCTGCGCTTCAAGGTCGCCCAAGCGCTCCTCCGGGGCGCGGCTGTTGGCCGTAATCAGGGCTAAGACTCCATCGTTGCGCCGCCCGTTTTCGATGAGCTTCACAGGCGGGATGATGATACCTTCCTGATACAACTCTGTGCTGAGGGGCAGCGACCCCGGCGACATGCCGCCGACATCGGCGTGATGGGCGCGGCTGGCGACGAAAAACCGCGCTTCGCCATCGACAAAAACGGGCGACACCATGGTGATGTCGGGCAGGTGTGTGCCGCCGTGATACGGGTCGTTGAGGATGACGACATCCCCCGGCGCGAGCGACTCGAACGCTCGCAGGGCATATTCGACGGAGGCGGGCATACTGCCGAGGTGAACCGGAATGTGGGCTGCCTGCGCGATCATGCGGGCTGCGCCATCGAACACCGCGCAGCTAAAATCCAGCCGTTCGCGGATGTTGGGGCTGAAGCTGGCGCGCTGTAAGGTCACGCCCATTTCTTCGGCGACTGAGGCGAAGAGGTTACGGAAAACTTCAAGTGAGATGGGGTCGGTGGTCATAAATTTAGTAGGGCTGGAGGGCCAGCTCACCGAGCAAAGGTGTAAAATGTTTGAGATTGCGGGTATAAGTCACAATCCCTAGTCGATGACTGGGTGCTGCAATCAGGCAATCTGAAAATTCAACACTGTGGCTGAGCCGAAATCGGAGTAACTGCTCTCTGTCCCATATCATATCTTCCTGACTGAGATAAATAACTGGAAAACGACCCAATAATTTGAGCATTTTTTCCTGAGCAGATTTGCCAGGGATGCCTTCAACAGCTTCCATCCAGGCAATGATGGTCACGCCTAACAGGCGCGTCGAATTGGCGCTTACCCATATTTCAGCAGGCGCAAATCCGCGATAAATGTCAATGATGATGTTGGTATCAATCAGCGCGTCCACTGATTCCTGCGCTCCCGTTTCTCCCGCCGCCACTGCTCAACAAGTTCAACACTGTCTGGTAAATCTCTCATCACATCTGCGCCAATACCCACCAATCCGGCAGTCAGAATTTCCCCTAAGGTACTGGGATTTTGTGTGAGCAGTTCCCTGATTTCTGCTTCTGTCCATGATTGACTGTCGGAGGGCATTATTTCTTTGAGTGGCTCCGAAATCGTGATCGTAACTTCACCGACGGGATGATTTTCTGGCAGATCAGCTTTGATTTCGCCCTTTTCGTTGATGTAACCTTTCACATAAATCGCCATTCTGCACCTCCAATCCGCATTTTGCGCTTCTACTCTCAGTGTAACCGAAGTCTGGTTAGCGCGGCAATCGCGGCACTCACTTCCCGTACTTCATTTCGTGTTCCTGCTTTAAGCGCAAATAGTCCGGGTCATCTTTGGCGCGGGCGTAATACTCGTAGAAGATGCGGGCGGATTCGGCTTTCACGGGGTCGGCTTCAACGGGCAGTACCTCGCTGCGGTCAGCCGACCATTTGCGCCCGCTTTTGTGATTGGCGTAACGGCGGCTGCGCGTGAAGCCCATCTGTAAAAATTTGCGCGCCATGTCCATGCCGATGAAATCGTTCTCCGTTTTGTAGTCTTCAAAGAGGGCGAAGATGGCTTCAGCCGATTCGCGGGCGATTTCCGGCGTTTTGAAGCGCCAGTAGGGGAGGATTTCCGACTTGTACGGCTCGACCAACAGTACACCCTGTTCGCCCTTGCCGACGCGATACAGTTCGGGGTTGGCGCGCAGATCGAGGTTTTTATAGTCGAGTTTGTAGTCAAATGGCATGGTCTGTAACCTCAGTTTTCCCAAGTCTACAGACCATCCATAAAACGAGCGTTAGCTGCGCGTGAATCGTATCCAATCCACTGCGATTGCCAGTTTACGCGGGTCGGCGCTCTGGCCGACTTCCGCCGGGATCACCGTTGCATCATAGGCCAGTGTGAAGGTGATATGTTCACTATCACCGATCAAGTCTACGGGGACGCGGTAGCTCAGTGAGATGAGTCCTTCAACGGGGACGCTGGTGCTGCCGAGTGGCTCAGCAGGTTGGCCGTTCACCAGCAAGTCGAGATTCCGTTCTTCCCAGAATGCCTGCGCTGAAATCGTGACTTCGTAATCGCCGGGGGGCAGGTCAGCATAGAGTTCTGTTTGCGGATATTCGCCTGTCCAGCGCAGCGTCAGGCCGGAAACCGCTTCCTGCCAGTGCCAGCCCCAACCGATGAAGCGTTCATCGCCAGCAGAGCCGAAATCAATCTGGTATGTGTCCGGCTCGATTTCCGGCGGGGTACGCGGCGGGCAGCCGTCAGGGTGGGCGCTGGTGCGGTATAAAACGGCGTCACGCTCGACCAGCAGCGGGCAGAGCGCGTCTGGTTGGTCGTTCAGCCAGCCGATGACTTCCTGCACGGTTGGCCCTTCACGCCCGATCAAATCCTGATGCACAACCACATAGCCGACCGGCCATTCTGCCACGATTTGGCGCAGTTCCGGCGCGGCCAATTCCGGCTCGATGAAACGGCGCTGACCCAACCAGCTAAGCAGCGGGTCGTCCGTGCGTAGATACCAGAAATGTTCGATGGGCGAACGGGAGATCAGGCCGTTGACCATGCGCTTGCCGTGTGTCATGCCGTAGAACTGCGTCTTGAGGTGGTTGAACTGCCCGACCCAGATTTCGCCCGAACCAGCCGCGACTGGCACTTCCAGCACGACCAGATCGTCATAGGCTGCGCCGGTTTCCCCCCCGATCATCGCGTAAAAATCATACGATGGCACGACAGGTTGAAGCGGCATCGGCCAAAACAACCGCGCATCCCAGATGATGATGAGCAGCAAAATCGCGGGCGCGAAAATCCGCGCGGGGCAGTGTTGGCGCAGGGTAGGCGTCCATGTGCGCCCGATGAAAATCGCCGCCGGGATCAAAAAGATCGCGCCGAAGCGGTGCGAACTACGGAGCATCCCACCGAGGGCTTCATGCAGCCATTGGTAGGGCATGGGGATGGTCGTGCCGCCAATGGTGATGAACGCGCCGACGGAGAGAATCAGCGGCGGCAGCGCGACAAGCAGCCAGAACCAGCGGCCTCTATCGCGGATTTTCCGCCGCAAGGTTGTGAAGCTTGCCAGCAGTGTCAGCAGCAGCAACGGCATGAACACCGCGCCGAGCGTGATGATGCCGTAGTCTCCGTCATGGGTGATGTAGCCCTGTGGGAAGGGGGTGCTGTAGGCGTCGGCGGCGGGCGGCGGAGCGAGGGCGGCGCGGTCAAATTCCAGCATATAACTCAATGGCCCAACGAACCAGACCAGCGTCAGCATGATGCCCAACGCCAGCCCGCCCAGCAGACACAGCCGCAACCGCGCGGGAGTCGTTTTCGCCTCGACCAGCGTCAGCAAGCCATAGGGGACGATCAACAGCGCCGTGTACAGGAAAAATTGCGAGTCGGTCATGAACATGGCATAAAATGCCACGCCCTGAATCAGCGCCCAGAGGATGCCGCGCCAGCCTTTATCCGCCCATCGCGCTACCTGTCCCCAGATGAGCAGTTGCAGCGGCGGCCAGAAGAAATTCATGTAATTAGGCGTGTAAAACAAAATGGCGGAGAACATGGCCGGCGTGAGTTGATAAATCGCTGCGCCAACCAGCGCCAGCCCCGGCGAGACGCCTTCCCGCCGCAGCAGCAAAAAGCAGCAGTACCCCGTGAGTGCAATCGCCAGCAGCATGATGGCTTCCATCGCCCACAACGTCCCCACCAGCGGTTCTAATACTGCCCACAGCGGAAACCAGAACAGCAGCAGGGTGTGATAGCCGAGGTTGGTTGTAAAGGGGAACAGGACGAAATTGGTTTCGTACAAGTTCAGGCCGGGGGTCGTTAAAGCGTGACGCGCCCACCAGTAATTCCAGTTGAAGTGGAAGTAATCGCTTATTTCGGTGTTGGGGATGTGCGTGCCGACGTGGAACAGCGGCCACCATGCCATCAAACAGGCCAGCAAGAAAAAGAGGGCAAAAGGTAGTAGATGCTTTTGAAGGACAGCGCGTTTCATGAGAGGCTATAGGCTGTAGTAGAAATAAAACGCATTATTCCTCGGTGTTAGTTTGATTGAGAAAATCCGTCAATATCTGTGCAGCCGCTTCGTTTCCATAAGGCGTATAAATCGGGTATTCAGTGTCGGGGATTAAATCGCTGGCAAGGTCAATATCAGCCCCACGTTCAAGCCATCTCATGAGAATTGCTTCTACCGATTCTCCTGTGCGTTGTGCAGTCTCTCTTGCTCGTTCGGTGATGGATTCCGTGAGTTCGAGCGTGATGATTTCTGACATGCATCAGCCTCCTGTTTGCCTAGTGTCAGTTATGGAGACACTTTATCATGCAATGAGCTACTTGAGTGAAAATCACGCCTGATAAACAGGCAATAACAGGTAATCTTGCATCTTTTATTACAGAAGTTGGCGATTTTGGCAGTTCCCACCTGCAAAACCCTCACCCTAATCCCTCTCCCTCAGGGGGAGGGACTTGAAATGCGACGACATGCTTTCACCCTCAGAGCAAAGAGGTGAAAGTGTGTAACGCACTCTAGTGTCAGTCTAGCGGAATCGCCCTGCTTGTTCAATCCCGCAGGGCGGCGGTACGGGCGGCCAGCAGATCATCGCGGGAGGTGATGTTCCGCATGATGGCGATCCACTCATAAAGTGATGGACTGGCACGGTAGATGATCTCTACTGCCGGGCCAATGGGGTCTGCACCACCCACGCCGGGCGTCGTCCCGGCCTGATAACCGCCATAAAAGGCGAAAAAGGCCTGATTCAACTTGCGAATGACATATCTGTTTTCGATGAACAGCGCCCGCCGTTCTTCCATATAGGCTTCGGCTTCGTCGATTTTGCCTTCGGCCAGCAGTTCATCAACGCGGCGGCGGGTGATGTCCATCTCGCGGGCGAAATCAAACGCGGGTCGCTCGGTTGGGAGCGAGGGCGGAAGCGGCGAATCGGACGGTGGACGCGGCGGCGGGGGCAGCAGATCGGGGTAATAGCGGGCAAGCGCCAGGCGGCTGATTTCCTGCCCAAAACGGCTGGCTGTGGTTTCGTTGATGATGCGCGTTTCCCCGGCGAAGCCCTCGCCGTTGAAATAGGTCAGGCCGAGGGGGAAGGCAAACAGGTAATGATGCAGCCATTCGTGGGCAATGGTATCCAGCGCCGCCGGAATCGAGGCGGTTTCCAGCACCATCGCCGGGTAGAGCGCGATGCCGCCGAGCGGCACAACCAGCGACGAGACATCCCGTTCGACGTCAATCTGCTGCTCTAATGTATCAATTTCGTCGGCGCTCATGGGTGTCAGGTTGAGCGAGATGTCGAACCAAATGCGGTCACGCGGGGAGACGACCAGCAGATTTGGCACACGGGTGAAATGGGCGGAAACGGGCGGCAAAATTTGCCCGAAAAAGCCGAAGCCTTCATCGACCAGCACCGCCGCCACCTGTCCTTCGAGGATGGCCTCGATCAATGGCTGCCGTTCGCGCAAACTCGCCCGCAGTGCATCCCGCTCAGCCCGAAATTCGGCGGATGCAGCTTCGCGGTCAGTGATGTGGGTATCGCTGTAGATGAAAGTGATTTGCCCGTCGAGTTCCTGGGCGCGGCGCAGGTCGTCCATGTAAACACGGACGGCGGATGAACGGGCAGCCTCGTCCATGAAGGGGTGCAGGCCGTATAAGGTTTGGTCGATTTTCAGGCGGATGGCGTCCAGTTCCCACGCCACATAATCGAACTGGCGCGTCCCGACGATCAGGCTGACGGCGTTCCAGGGCAGGCCCACCGGAAAACTTGAGTAGTGCAGGCAGACCAATAGCAGCGCGATCAGGTGCAGCCAGATGGCAAACCGTCCGAGGCGGCGGAATACAACGCGCAGTAGATGTACCGTGTTTACTTCCCGCGCCACGCCGCCAGCCCTAGACACGCCCAACCTGCCAGAAACGCCGCGCCGCCCAGCGGGGCCACCGCGCCCATGAAGCGCACAGTCCCAATAGCGAGGATGTACAGGCTGCCGGAGAACAGCACGATTCCCAGCACGAACAGCCACCCCGCCGCCCGCGTCAAGCGTCCCGGCCAGCGCTCCGCCGCCCACGCCGCCCCAAGCAGCGCCAGCGCGTGATACAGTTGATACTGCACGGCTGTTTCATAGGTATCGACGCGCCCGCTGGCTTCCAGCGTCGGGCGCAGGGCGTGGACGCCGAACGCCCCCAACGCTACGCCGAGAAAACCGAAAATCGCCGCTAATAAGATGAAGGTTCGAGGGGTTCGGCTTTCCATGCTTATTGTCCGGGCAGTTTGAAGGTGACATTTTTCGTCACCAGCTTGTCGATAATCTGCATGAAAATGTTGTCGGGCGTGATGTGGTCGTGCATCAGGAAAATATCGGCAGAGCCGGGGTAGTTGAGGCCGCGCCAGCCTTCCGGCACATCTTCGTCCATGCGCGCCAGCACTTTTTCCACACTATCAACACCATGAGTTGGCCTGTCTGAATAGGGACACCAGTCATGCGAATCATACGTCCAGTACCAGTCTACATCATCCAGCAAGCCAGCCTGCCGGTAATAACGGTAGGTGATGTCGGAAAACGCGGGCTGCGTGTAACCCAGCCTACGCAGATGGTTCTGGATTGCGCTGTGGCGAGCCTGTCCCTCTGCTGAAAGCGGTTCGCTGCCATTTTCATAACGCCCATCGCCTTTATCGCCAAAAGGAAAACGAAAGAAGCGCTGCTGCCATTCCACGCCTGCCTGCTGATAGATGCCCTTGAGGATGGCATCCGTCCGCGAAATTTCGTCGTAGGCCTGTTCGAGTGCGATTGCCGAAAAATTGGGATGCGTCAGAGCATGATTGGCGAGGATATGCCCGCGACGGAGGATCTCCACCGCCGCGTCCGGGTATTCTTCCATCCGTTTGCCCTCGGCAAACCACACGGCGCGAATGTTGTATTTGTCCAGATGATTTAACTTGTTGATGCAATCGGCTGATGGGGCGTCATCAATGGTGAGGTAGATTGTTTTGGTCACGGAAGCGCTGCACTTTGTTCAATTAGCTTTGACTATGGTGTCATATCATAACAGGCGCAGCAGTTTTCTGGCTATGGTCTATCAAAGTGCGGATGAGCCGAGCAAAAAAGAGGACTGTGCGAACGACAGTCCTCTTTTGCGGATAGTGTTATTCCTGGACGAGCTGGTAGCTGAAGCGGAAACGGTTGTCCGCGTCATATCTGGCTTTCAGCGCCAGCAGCCGTTGGTAGCTCTCCGGCAGATAGGCATCACGCACGCGCTGGCCGCTTTCTTCGCCCTTCATGAAGTTCAGACAGACGCCGCCGCGCACATGCGGGCGCAGCTTAGCCTTATAGTCCCTGATGGCGGCTTTGACCGCCGCGTAAAGCTCCGGCGTGGGTACGAGTCCGGCTGTTTGCATGAAAAAGACAGCGTCACGGTTGCCGATGGCGTTGGCGTCCGGCGCGACGTGGGTGATCGCGCCACCAGCATGGCGCAGTTCGGTGAAAGCCAGCGGCGATTCCTGATTCGTCATCTGTTTGGTGATAACAGCAATCGCACCATCACTCAATTCGTCGAACATTTCGTGTGAGCCGTAGCCCGCCGTCGGGTCAACCGGGTCGTTGCTGATCGTTCCAACCTCGGCGAAGGGCAGTTCGTGGAAGGTGTTGGCGGCGGGTGTGCGCCACTCCAGCCACGGCTGGATCAGTTTTTGCGCTTCGGCGGGGTCGCCAATGTAGGCTGCCTTCATCAGCACTTGAATCTGGCCCCGCATGGCCTCTGGCACGAAGGGCAGGGAAGGGAATTTGAAAACAGTGATCGATGAAGTCAGCTCATGCGGCAGGGTTTTGACCCACTCGCGGTAGAAGCGCAGCATCTCGGCCACGTCCGGGTTTTGGTAGGTCAACTGACCACCGTAGAGGGATGCCACCGGATACAGGTCAAATTCCAGCGCTGTGACTACACCGAAATTGCCGCCACCGCCGCGCAGCCCCCAGAATAGTTCCGGGTTTTCCGTCGCACTGGCCCGCCGCCAGAAGCCATCCGCCGTCACCAGTTCAATCCGCCGCACGCTGTCCGCCGCCAGGCCGAATTTCCGCGCCAGCCAGCCGATGCCACCGCCCAGGGTATAACCGACCACGCCGACATAGGGCGACGAACCCAAAAGCGGCGCGAGGCCATGCGGTGTCGTGTGCGCCAGCACCTCGCCCCACAGTACCCCGGCTTCGACACGCGCCGTCCGCGCTTCCGGGTCAACATGAACGCCCTTCATATTCGAGGTGATGATGAGCAGCGCATCATCCGCCGGAAACTGATGACCATGCCCGGTAGACTGCACTGCGATGTTCAGGTCAGCCGCTTCCGCGAAGCGCACGCCCGCGACCACATCCTCAACATTTTCGGCAGCCAGAATCAGCGCCGGATACTGGTCATTTGACCGATTCCAGCTCAGCCGGAATTCGTTATAATGGGGATGGTCAGGTGTCAGCACCTGACCTGAAACCTGCGCTTGCAGCGCCTCAGCCGAGGCTGCTACATCCATTGAAACCATTGATCGTCTCCTCCTCACTCATGCAACACGGTGCTGCGTTTTCAAGATAGGGGAGAACAAAAATTCGGTCAATCAGCAAAGAAGCGCGATCTGACGCTTATGCAACAGAGGGCCAAAAAGTGACGCAAAAGTCGGACGAAACAGAAGATTTGCGGGTGCGCCGGACGCGCAAAATGCTCCAGGAAGCGTTGATTGAGTTGACTGCCGAGAAGGGATTCGAAGCCGTCACAGTCCGCGACATAACTGAGCGGGCGATGGTCAACCGCTCCACCTTTTACCGCCATTATCTGGATAAGTACGATCTGATCGATCAATATCTGGACGAGATTTACGGGCTGGCTTTGGAGGAAGATAAGCTTGGTGAAGCACAGGCACGCGCTACCGGTACAGAGATTCCGTCTGGTTTGATGACACTGCTGCGCCATGTACAGAAGTTCGCGCAGTTTTACCGGGTGATGCTGGGGCAGAACGGCTGCGCCCGTTTTACTGAGCGCTTCCGCCAGCATTCGGAGACACGCTTTCGGATGCTGCTGGATCAGTTCGGTTTGGAACCAGAACCGGATTCGCCGCCGGTTGATGTCCGCCTGCAATATATTTCGTGTGCCGGGGTGGGAACCATTCTGTGGTGGCTGGAGAACAATCAGCCCTGCACGCCGGAAC
>CAYUTY010000020.1:0-70511 GCA_964447795.1 uncultured Anaerolineaceae bacterium | reverse complement strand
AGCTTGCCGTCTGGCTGGCGAAGCTCAATACCACCAGCGCCCGCCTCTCGCTGAAAATTGTTGCTAGTTAGTCTATCCAATTGTGGCGGAACATGATGAAAGCACATGAGTTTGATGCCTATCTGAAATCGTTAACGCAGATTCCCGACAGGACAGTTGACCGCATTATCGTCGGCAATCCCGATAGCGAAATCCGCAAAATCGGCACGGCGTGGATGCCCTATTGGGACACCTGCCGGGCGGCAGTCGAGCAGGGGGTTAACCTGCTGGTCGTGCATGAGCCAACTTTTTACACCCATTGGGATTTGGATGGCGAGGCGCTTTTCCCGGAAACCATCACCGCCAAAAAGCGCTGGCTGGATGAATCGGGACTGGTCATCATCCGCTGCCATGATGTGCTGGATAAACTGGATTCGCCGCTTGGCATCCCGTTCGCATTTGGGCGCGGCCTCGGTTTTGCCGACAGCGACATTATCCGCACTGTTCCCTATTACAATGTCTATCGCTGCCCACCTGCCCCCGCACATGAGGTTGCCCGGCGCATCGCGGATTCGCTCAAGGTTATCAACCAACCAGGAGTCGGCTTTTACGGCGATGGTTCGCGGATGGTTGAGTCAGTTGGGCTAGGGACGGGCATGTACTGCAACCCGATTGAGTACGCCGCACTCAAACCGGATTTGTTCGTCGTCCTGAACGATGCCATTCAGACGTGGACACATGGCACTTTTTCGCAGGACAGCGGTCAGCCGATGGTGGTCATCGATCACGGCGCGAGTGAGGAATTTGGCGTCCGGGCGCTGCGCGACCATCTGGCGGAAGCCTTCCCGCAATACGAAATCATCCATTTCCAGCAGGGATGCAGCTATCAGTGGATTACGCCAGCGTGAATGTTATACTCCCGCGCACGATCTGACCGGGACACATCATGTCCCGTTGCGCGTAAACCATCAATAGAGTTCATCCTATGACCCAATCTGCTGCCGTCGGTGTGGACATCGGCGGAACGTTCACCGATCTGGTACGCAGCGTCGATGGCCGCCTGCACATTCATAAACTGCTGAGTACGCCGGATGATCCCTCACGGGCGATGCTGGCCGGGCTGGAGGCCATCACTCCCGGCGGGCTGGCGGCGCTGCGGCAGGTCGCGCACGGCTCGACGGTGGCGACCAATGCCATCCTCGAACGCAAAGGCGCGAAAACCGCGCTCATCACGACGGGCGGCTTCCGCGATTTGCTGTTCATTGGGCGGCAGAACCGGCCTGATCTGTACGCGCTGCAACCGCAGCTTCCGCCGCCCTTGATTCCGCGCCGCTGGTGTTACGAAGTCCCGGAACGGCTGGATTACACGGGCGCGGTGCTGACTCCGCTCGATTTCGCCGTGCTTGATGCGGTGCTGGATGACATCGCTGCGCAGGGCATCGAAGCGGTGGCGGTCTGCCTGCTTTACAGCTATCTCAACCCGGCGCACGAGCTGGCCGTTCGCCAGCGCATCCTCGAACGGGGTTTGCTGCGCCCGGAACAAATCGCGCTCTCCTGCGAAGTGCTGCCAGAGTTCCGCGAGTATGAACGGGCCAGCACCGTCGCCCTGGATGCATATGTGCGCCCGGTCATGAGCCGCTATCTGACGCGACTCGAAAATCAGCTTCCGCCCGGCTGCGGCCTGAGCATCATGAAATCGGATGGCGGCATCATCAGCGCGGCGCGGGCGCGGGAACAGGCGGTGCAAACCGCGCTCAGCGGCCCGGCGGCGGGCGTGATTGGCGCGTTTCACATCGCGCAACTGGCGGGCTTCGACCACATCATCACACTCGATATTGGCGGCACATCAACGGATGTCGCCCTGTGTCCCGGTGCGCCGATTCGCCGTCCAGAGTCGGAAATTGACGGGCTACCGCTGCGGATTCGCCTGCTCGATATTGAAACGGTTGGCGCGGGGGGCGGCTCGATTGCCCGAATCGACGCGGGCGGGGCGCTGCGCGTCGGCCCGGAAAGTGCGGGCGCGAACCCCGGCCCGATTTGCTATGGGCGCGGCGGGGTACAAATCACCGTCAGCGACGCCAACGCGGTTTTAGGCAGGCTGGACGCCGAACATTTTCTCGGCGGTGGCATGGCACTGGATGTGGACGGTGCGCGGGATGCGCTGGCACAGTTAGCTGCTGATTTGAATCTGAGCCTCGAAGCGGCGGCGCAGGGTGTGATCGACATCGCCAACACCAGCATTGACCGCGCTTTACGCCGTGTTTCCGTAGCAAGGGGTTATGACCCGCGTGATTTCACGATGGTGGCGTTTGGCGGGGCTGGGCCGCTCCACTCCTGCGAGGTGGCTGATCGGCTGGGAATCCGCCGCGTACTTGTCCCGCGTTATCCCGGCGTGATGTGTGCGCTTGGGCTGTTGGTGGCGGATGTGGCGCTGGAATTCAGCCGCTCGATTATGGGGCATTTGAATGATGATCTCATCCCTGTCATTGACAACGCTGTGAATGGCCTGACCGATCAGGCGAATGCCGCGCTGGAACGTGAGAGCATCTCCCCGGAAAAGCGGCAGATTCACCCGGCGCTGGATATGCGCTATGCGGGGCAAGCCTATGAATTAACGGTGGATTATGTGGTCAACGATGGTAGGGTCGAACCGCCGGTTCGCCCCTACGAAACAGTGGTTGCTGCATTCCATGCCGCGCACGAACGGACATACGGCCATGCCATGCGCGAACGGGCGGTTGAAGTAGTGAATGCGCGGGTTGTCGCCGTTGGGTTGACTAAGAAACCGTTGTTTGAGCCGGAAAATATGACGCAGACTCAAGCTGCCGAACCTGTACACAGACGGGCGGATGGTATGGCGCTCTACGAGCGCGATTCGCTGCCCCCCGGCGCAGCCTTTGAAGGCCCGGCGCTGGTGTTCCAACTGGACAGCACCACCTACCTCGCGCCCGGCTGGTCAGCTCGTGTCGATGGCTATCGTAATTTGATTCTGGAAAAGCTACAGTAATTTGAGCGCTTTGGCGATATAGCAAGGAATTGAAGGATTTCATGCGGAACAGCAAAATTTTAGCGAAGATTCGCGCTGGTCAACCGGCGAAGCTGGCGATGATGGGGCACTTTCTGCCGCCCTTCATCGCCTATGCTGCCAATCTCGGTTTTGATGGCATCTGGCTCGATCTGGAACACCGCCCGATGGACTCGCGTGAGTTACAGGCAATGCTGGCGTTTTTCCACCTGTACGATATTGACTGTATGCTGCGGACGCCGACGCGCGAAAAAGGCCAACTGTATCGCTATCTGGAAGATGGCGCGACAGGGTTGATCGTGCCGCATGTGCCGGATGTCGAAACCGCCCGCGACCTGGTGCAGAAGGTGAAATTTCCGCCCGTTGGTGATCGTGGGCTGGAAGGGCGTGGGCTGGAATCGAACTTCGGCCTGGACATTCCCAACACCCGTGACCCGCTGGTCGCACACGCGCTAAAGGAAACCTTTCTCGTCGTGCAGATTGAAACCCCGGCGGCGCTGGAACAGACAGAGGCGATGGCTGAAATCCCCGGCCTCGACGGTCTGTACATTGGCCCGCAGGATTTGCGGCTGCGAATGCTGCAACTGCCGGAACATGAACGCACCACGCAGCAGGCCGCGCTGGAACGGGTATCAGCGGCCTGCAAAGCCAACGGCAAATTCTGGGGTTCGCTGCCTGCCAGCGTAGACGAACTGCGCCAGCACGCCGCGATGGGGTCAAACCTGCTGGTGTGGGGTATTGACGCTCGCATTATCCAGGAAGGGCTGAAGAACGCTGCCCGCGATATCAATGAGGCCACAGGATGATTCCAGTCGAGAAGATTCAAGGGCTGCCGCTCTTTCACCGCGCTACGATTCCGGCGGATTATCTCGATGGAATGGGTCACATGAATGTGCGCTGGTATATGGCGCTGTTCGACGAAGCGGCGTGGCGCTACTTTGACGCGCTCGGCATGAATGAAGCCTACTATCGGGAGAATCAGGCTGGTGGCTTCGCGCTCAAGCACCATGTGAGTTATCTGGCGGAGGTGCGGGTGGGGGAGACAGCAGCCGTGCATGGGCGGATTTTAAGTCGTTCGGCGAAGCGGGTGCATTTCATGCTGTTCATGGTGAATGAGACGACTGGCGTCCTGTCGGCGACGCTGGAAGTGCTGGGTTCGCACGCCGATATGCGCGTTCGCCGTACCTCGCCTTATCCGCCGCAGATCGCTGCCCGCCTTGATGCATTGCTGGCCGAACACAACGCTCTCGACTGGGACGCACCTGTTTGTGGCGTGATAGAGGCATGAGGAAAATTCAGCCTGAACTCTATTGACCCTTTGTGATACAATGGTTTCCGGCGTACACTGATTTTGCTTAACGCGCCGGAAAGGTAGACTCTGAATCATGACCCAAACCCTGCAACTGCTGATTGAATCCCTGCATCATACTGCACCCGATGTCCGCAGCCGCGCCGCGCTTGAACTGGGCAAACGCGGTGACGAGGATGCGGTAGATACGTTGATTCAGGCGCTTTGCAGGGAAACTGATCTGCTGGTGCGAGAGGATATCACCTGGTCGCTGGTGCGCCTGCGTGAGGTGTCATTGTGGCCGCTGCTGGATTTGCTGCGCGACGAGAACCCGGCCATACGCCATCACGCCGCCCATGTGCTTGGCAAAATTGCCGACCCACGCGCCGTCGATGCACTCATTCTGTCGCTGCGTGACAGCGATGACACCGTGACTTTAAAAGCGGCATTTGCCCTGAGTCAAATCGGCGATGAAGGGGCAGTCCCAGCGTTGATAGACCTGTTAGCGCATAAAAATCGCGAAGTGCAGTCAATGCTGACACAGGTGCTGGAGCATTTTAGCGCAGTATCGGTAGAGCCGCTCATCGGTGCGCTGGCTGATGAGCGCTGGCATGTGCGCGAACATGCGGCTGATGTCCTGGGCGCGATTGGCACACCAGAAGCCATCTCCGCACTGGCGAATCTGATGGCAGATGAACACTGGCAGGTGCGTTTTGCGGCTGTCACCGCACTGGGTCATATTGGTGGGGCAAAGGCGAAAACGGTTCTGCGCCAGCTTCCCGCCGACGCCGATCAGCGCGTTCGCGCACTGGCAGAAAAATTGCTGAGCAGGTGATGCACTCCATCTGAGAATCATAAGGGCGGAAAAACATCTCCGCCCTTACAGCAACCCTCAAATCATTGTGTAGAAATTATTGCAGCTTAAATCCGCTCAGCGATCAGTTCCACCACATCCTTGACCACTGGGCCATTTTCCACACTGGACTGCGCCGTTTCGAACATCTGCATACAGAAGGGGCAGCCTACCGCGACCACTTCCGCGCCGGTAGCCTTGGCTTCCTCGTACCGTTCGACGTTGACGGCCTTGACGCCGTGTTCCTCTTCTTTCCAGAACTGCCCACCGCCCGCGCCACAGCAGAAGGAATTTTTGCCGCTGCGAGGCATTTCGATCAGATTACTGCCGAAACTGCTGAGGGCTTTACGCGGCGCATCCACAATGTCGTTGTGGCGACCCAGGTAGCAGGGGTCGTGGAAGGTGACATTGCTCATCTGTTTAGGGCTGGCGCTTATGGGAATTTTCCCGGCGTCGATCAGTTCTTCGATCAGTTCGGTGTGGTGGATAACTTCGTAATGCCCGCCAAACTGATGATATTCCTTGCCGATGTTGTGGAAGCAGTGGGGGCAGGTGACGACGATGCGTTTGGGATTAACGGCGTTCAGGGTTTCGACGTTGCCGCTTGCCATCTCAAAGTACAGGTCTTCCTTGCCGGTACGCCGTGCCACATCGCCAGTGCAGTTTTCCTGCTCACCCAAAACGGCGAAATTGACACCGGCTGTATTGAGGACTTTCACCAGCGCCCGCGCCGTCAACTGGGCGCGTGGGTCGTAACTGACGGCGCAGCCTGTCCAGTACAGCACCTCGAAATCGGGATTTTCTTCCACTGTTGGGACAGGGAACTCCAGGCCGTTGGCCCAGCGGAAACGTGCCTCACCGCTTTGCCAGGGGTTGCCCTGCCGCTCCATGCCCTTGTAGGCGTTCTGAAGCTCTGCCGGGAACTCGGCCTGCATCAGCACTGCGTCGCGGCGGATGTTGAGGATGTCGAGCATTGGCTCATTGCCCACCGGGCAGATGTCGATGCACGCCCCGCAGGACGTACAGGCCCACACCGCTGACTCGCTGATCGCCATACCCACCAGCGAGGGCATCTCCGCGCCGCTGGCGTAGGCTGTCATATCATCACGGATGAGATAGCGCTTGTTGATTTCCAGCGCCGAGGGTGACAGTTCCTTGCCCGTCACATAAGCCGGGCAGACATCCTGACAGCGGTTACACATGATGCAGGCAAAGGAGTCAAAAATATTGGTTTTGGGCAGATCACTCAGTTTGTTGACGCCGAACTGTTCAATATCTTCGTCTTCAAAATCGAGTTTATCCATCTCACCGAGCGATGTCCGGCGCGGTTTGGTCAAAAAGTTGAGCGGCGCCATGAACAGATGGGCATGTTTGCTGTAAGCGAAATAGGGCGTAAAGACCAGGATTCCACCGAGCGCTACCCACCAGAACAGATGCTCCAGCAGGCGCAGGCTGCCTTCGCCAAGCCCTCCCCAGATCGGAGCGAGCAGTGTTGCAAACGGGGAAAAAGCATCGGGGGCGGTGGCCGCGATGTGGACGGATTCGCCGAGGAAGCGTGCGCCGACGTGCAGCAGGATGAATATGCCAACAATCAGTGAGTCGGTTTTGATGGCTCCGGCTTCCACCTTCGGGTGCAGCAGCACATTGTCGTGGTATTCGAGTTCAACCTTTTTGGGGAGGACGAAGCGCCGCAGCAGGAAATAAACGACGCCGACCAGTACCGCTATGCTCAGCACATCCGCCAGCAGCCGGAACAGATCGTAAAGCAGGCCAGTGTCGCGGGCGGTTTCCTCAAAGGTGGGGAAATAGCCGCGCAGCACATCCAGCGCATTGACGAGAAAATAATAGGTAAACCCCCAGACGATGCCGAGGTGGAACAGGCTGGATACCCGCCGGGTTTTGAGCGTGGTTTCCTGCGTCATATAAACGCGCAGCGCTTTCCACAGCCGAGCGGGCAGGCGGTCTAAATACAGCGCACCACTCCCGCGGTTGATGATGAGGTACATCTCGCGGAAACCGGCATAGGTTGCGCCGAGGGCGAAGACTGCCAGCAGAATGAAGAGGAATTGTTCGACGGATGTGAGCATGTAAACCGTCCTCAATGATGAATTAAATCGACATTAAATTGACTTTCGGGTAGTGTACCACCCGGCAGGTAAAAGGCCAAAAGCAGGCTATAGTTAAACAAAAAGGAAAGACAGCTCAAAATGCGTTTCACTTCATCGATTAAAGTTATTTCATGGTTCACGTTCTTATCGCTCAGCTCGTTTGTTGCTTTCGGCGGGCGAGCGCGGGCACAGGAGGCAACTGAACTTAGCTTTGTGAATGGTGATCCGCTGCCCGGCGCGCCGGAACTGACCCCACGCGGTCCGTACAGCGTCGGCGTTCGCACACTGAATGTCACCAACGCCGACCAGGTTGATGTGCTGGGCAGGATGGGTGGAGATGTGGCGGCACGGTATGACCGTCCACTGACAGTGGAAGTCTGGTATCCGGCTTTGATTCCTGAGGGCCAAAGCGAACAGGTGCAGTACAGTGATGCTCTGCCTGCTTCCGCCGATGAACCCGCTATTCCGTTTGTCACCGCCGGACGGGCGCTGCGGGATGCCGCGCCGGACGCAAGCGCCGCGCCATACCCGCTGATTGTGGTCGCGCACGGCTATCCCGGTTCGCGTTTTCAGCTTGCTTACCTGACGGAAAATCTGGCTTCCAAAGGCTATGTGGTTGCCGCTATCGACCACACCGACTCGACCAATGCCGATGTGGGAGCGTTCCAGAGTACGCTGTTCAACCGCCCGCTGGACATCCGCTTCACCATTGATGAAATGGAACGATTTAGCGCTGACAGCAACTCATTTCTGAGCGGCCTGCTCGATGCTCAGAACACAGGCTTAGTTGGTTATTCGATGGGCGGGTATGGGGCGCTCAACGTGGCTGGCGCGGGTTTCAACGGGGTGATGCGTGCGTTCGTGGGAGATTTCGCCGCGCCGCTGCTGGCCAATAACCCAGCATTCGCGGCGGACAGCCGGGTGAAAGCCGTCGTTGCGCTGGCACCCTTCGGCGCGGATTTGTCGATTGCCGGGGCACCGGGTCGCGGTTTCTGGGATGTTGACGCGCTGGCAGCCATCCGTGTCCCTGTATTTTTCATGGCGGGCCAACTGGACGATGTAGCGGGATATGAGGACGGCCCGCGCCATATCTTTGAGGCGGCTGCCAACAGTAAGCGCTATCTGCTGACATTCGAGAACGCCCGTCACAATATCGGTGCCGCACCGCCACCCCTGGCGGCGACCAGCTACGAAAACTGGGTGCGTTACGGGGAACCAGCCTGGGACAACCGCCGCCTGAATAACATCGTCCAGCATTTCACGACGGCCTTTATGGGACTCCAGCTTCAGGGTCGGGCGGATTATCAGCGCTTTCTGGACATGGCGACTGACATTGGCGCAGCAGGGGAAAATGGTGAATGGCCGGGCTTTCCACCACGCTCAACCGTTGGATTGCGATTGGAGCAAGGATCACCGTAACATTAATTGAAACCTTAAGTCCTGTTCTGCTCGAAATCCTATATACTATAGTGAGCGGTCTACTAGGGGGACATGGTTTGATGGTCAGTCTTCCACTGAATGAGCAGGATGACAAGTTATACAGTGATCTGGCGAAGCGGTGGTATGCGCGCCAGTTGTGGAGCATTGGCTGGGATGGAATTTCAGCGCGTTTCGCTTACCTTGAACCGCATGATGTGGCTGTTGAAGTGATGTCCCGCGAAGACACCATTTCGCTGCATGTGGGCGGTGATGTCCAGCTTGAACGCCAGCACAACGGACGCTGGAAAAGTGGGCGTTCATATCCTGGCAATCTGTCATTAAGCCCGCGTCAGGTACCGCAGGCGTGGCGTTTTGAGGGATCGAGCGCTTCCTGTCTTTACCTGCACGCCTCACCGGAACTGCTGCTGGCACTGGCCGGGGATGCCGGGCGTGGCGATCCGTCACGGGCGGAAATTATCGAAAATTTCAATATTCGTGATCCCTTCATTGAACAGATTGGTCTGGTGCTGTTGAGTGAACTGCATTCTGGCGGGTTGGCCGGGCGGGTCTATGTCGAGACACTGGCGCAAACACTGGGGCTGCATCTGCTGCGCCATTATTCGCCGCTGGTAATCCACCCACTCCCAGATACAGGACGGCTTTCCAGTGGACAGTTGGGCAAGGCCGAGGCACTCATTGAAGAGCGTCTGCATGAGGATATTTCGCTGAAAGAGATGGCAACTGCTGCTGATTTGAGTCCCTGGCATTTTGCGCGGTTGTTCAAACAGACAACCGGACGCTCACCCTATCAGTATCTCATGCAGCGCCGGGTGGAACGCGCGAAATGGCTGCTGCTGGATGGGCGGCACACGCTGGAGGATGTAGCCGGGCTGGCTGGTTTTAATAATCTTAACCACCTGACCCATCACTTCAAGATGCTGCTGGGTGTAACCCCGCAAACGGTGGCGCGGCAGGGCAGACGCCTACTGAAATGATTTTTGCAGGACAGGATTACAAAACTTCTTCATCGCTGCTGCGGTTGTAAGAAATTCGACGTCACAGGCTTCTAGGTGTGGTTCATCAAGCTGCTGTCGCATGATATAACCCGCACTGTAGGAGCCTATTGTGTTGATTGATTTCTCCCCGGTTCATCACAATGAAGTGAAGATGCTGGAATTTTCAAAGCCGTTTACCGTCGCTGATCTGAAGGCGGCAACGAATGCATCACTGGACACCATGCTGGATATCATCACGGATATGCATGATGAACAGGTGATATTTTTGCCCTCTGACCCGGAAGCAGACGACCCGCACGCTGTCCCCGGTGAGGAAAATATCGGGTGGAGTCTGGCGCATCTGATCGTCCATGTGACGGCCAGCAGCGAAGAATGGGCAGCCTACAGCTCGATTCTGGCGCGTGGGATCGTATATCCCGCTGAACCACGCCTGCGTTATGAGACGAGCTGGCATACTGTGACCAGCCGCGCTCAGTGTTTTCAGCGGATTGAGGAAAGCCGCCGCATCCGGCTGAGCTATCTGGCGGCCTGGCCGGACGAGCCGCATCTGGAGGTGCTGCGCCAGCTTTCACCACGTTATGTCGAGCGTTATGGCGAGATGAACGCGACAGCCGCTTTTCTTTTCGGGCTGATGCACGAAGTCGGCCATCATGACCAATTCCGCGAAGCTGCCCGGCAGGCGCGGGAAGCCTTCGCCGCCGTTTAAAGGGAGTTTGAGATTATGCCTGCGATGCCCATCACCGAAACGCTGGAAGTGACTGACCGTTCCCAGTGGCGGCAGTGGCTCATGGATAACCATGCAACGGCCAAAGAAATCTGGCTGGTTTATTATCCGGCGTCATCCGGCAAACCAACGATTTCCTATCTGCACGCGGTTGAAGAGGCGCTGTGTTTCGGCTGGATTGACGGCATAGCCAAGAAATTCGATGCCGAGCGCACCGCACAGCGCTTTACCCCTCGCCGCGCCAAAAGTAACTGGACAGAGTTGAATAAAGAGCGGGCGCGACGTTTGATTGAAGCGGGTTTGATGACCGAAGCGGGGCGGGCGACACTGCCTGATCTGTCACTGGAGGCGTTTCAGATCGCGCCGGACATCCTCGCCGCGCTTCAGGCAGACGAGCAGGTATGGGCAAATTTCCAGAATTTCCCCAGCATTTACCATCGCATTCGGGTGGCATTCATCGAGGAAATGCGCCACCAGCCGGATGTTTTTAAAGCGCGGCTGGATAAGCTGGTGGAGAAAACCCGCCAGAACAAAATGTTTGGCGGGATAGTGTGATAGTAAGGGCAACAGATTCTGCTGCGCTGTCAGCTAACCAGCAGAGTCCGGTGTTTCCTGAGCAGCCGACTCGATGAAACCCCATTGACTTCCAGAAGAAGCCGTGACAAAGCGAACGATTGCTCCGTCCGGCAGGGTGAAATAGACCAGCGGATGAACGAACGCGCCGTTGAGACTATCCTGTACTGTTGACTGATAGGCTGTTTGCGGTGCGGTTGCCCAACCGAGCGAATCAACGAGGGCATGGTGACTCCCGTTACGCACACGCCCTAACAGCCCTTCTGCTCCGTAGAAACCAGCAGGCGGTTCGGCTGAGGGATTGAGGTTGGCTTCCCATTTCAGATATTCCTTGAGCCGAAATTGCAGCGCTGGCCCACTCAGTCCGTCGGAATTGATGTAAAAAATGTAGATTGAGCCGGTATCGCCACGCCAGAACATGAAGCCATGCTCAAACGGTTGGTACAGTGCCGAAACGGTGTGAGCAGGCGCGATGGGACAGTGTGAGTAGTACGGGTCAGTGCCGAAGAAAAAGCTGGCATCAGGGCAGCTTATGGTGACGGTTTGCTGCGCGAGGACACCGGCATCGCTGTACCAGACGGAAGGCTGGACATCGGGCAGGAGCATGAAAAAGGTGGCCTCGTGAAGGTAGGGCTGCGGATAGGTGGATTCAGTTGGTTGTGAATAATCGAGCGTAACTGTCAGCGAGCCTTTCGCGGGCAGTGCCTCATAACGCACATCGGACGGCGTGCGGTAGCCGTAATACTGCTCGATGGCAACCTGGTCTGCGCCGCGCACTTCCCAGCTTATGATGACGGTTCCACCTCTGTCTATGCTGGAAGGGGAGATGCTGAAGGAAACCAATTCAGGGCTGTTTTGCGCCGTCGTTGACCTATTCACGATGAAGATCGACAGTATCAGGACGATTAACCGTATCGACAAAAGTCTATCCTTTGGTGACAGTTCCCTGAAGCTGTAAGCAGGTCACAGGGAGTATGTATAGCGGCTATTTTCACCCAAAGCGCGGGTGGTGTGCAACCATTGACTCCGCCTTAGCCGTGTGCTAGACTTCATCCACTAAATCGCACAAATTTCAATTATTGTACTGAAGGGTATCTGGCTATCAGCGCTGAAAATTATCGCGTCAACGAACAAATCCGCGCACGCGAAGTCCGTCTTATTACTGACACCAATGAAAATATTGGCGTGGTTTCTTTGCGGACTGCACTGGAATTGGCGGAGTCGAAAAATCTTGATCTGGTAGAAGTTTCGCCCAATGCCGATCCGCCAGTGTGCCGTATCATGGACTTCGGCAAGTTCCAGTATGAAAAGCGGCGGCGCGAGCGCGAGGCCAAGAAGCAGCAGAAAGTCATCGAGATCAAGGAAATTCAGCTTCGCCCGAAGACCGACCAGCATCATCTGGGGTTCAAGGTGCAGAATGCGCGGGGCTGGATAAAAGACGGGATGAAAGTCCGGGTGCGGGCGCGTTTTCGTGGACGCGAGCGCGATTACCCGGAAATTGCCCAGGAGCGGATGCTCCAGATTGCCCAGGATTTACAGGATGTCGCGGTTGTCGAACAGCCTCCCACGATGGAAGGCAATACCATGCTGATGGTGCTGGCACCTGCGCCGGATAAAAAGAAATAAACTTCGGAGCAACAACGTGACTAAAGCCAGAAAGACCAAGAAATATAAACTGAAGACGCATAAGGCGACTTCAAAGCGTTTTCGCGTAACGGGGACTGGTAAGGTGGTACGGACGAAGGGCGGCAAAAGCCATCTGCGCCGCACAACTGCCAAGCGTACCAAACGCAAGTTCATGAAGCTTCTGGGGCTGGCGAGCAGCACCGAAGCCCGTCGCGTGAAGCGGCTCGCCCCTTACCTGGGCAAGTACCGGCAGAACCCCGGCAGCTAACCGGGTCGATCATCAGTCAAATTCAGCTCAGGGCGGCGTCCCTGAGTTTGTTGTCAGGAGCGAAGTGAGATGTCCAGAACAAAAACCGGTTTTGTACGCCGCCGGTGGCACAAGAAACTGATTAAGTCGATGAAGGGGCAGTGGGGGACACGCGGGCGGCTGCATCGCCGTTCGAGCGAAGCCATGCTCAAGAGTCTGTGGTATGCCTACCGTGACCGCCGCCGTCGTAAACGCGACCTGCGCCGCCTGTGGATTATCCGCATCAACGCAGCAGCGCGTTTGAACGGCCTGAGCTACAGCCGCCTGATGCACGGGCTGAAGAAGGCGGGCGTGGAAGTTGACCGCAAGATGCTGGCTGACCTGGCCGTGCGTGATGCGCAGACCTTCACCAAAATCGCGGCGCTGAGCCTGCAAAATCAGTAGCTAAAAGCCAGCCGCTAAAAGCCAAAAATAGGGGCGCGATGCCCCTATTTTGATTCCTGTTAAACAGGCGGCGCAGCCAGCCCTAACACAATCAGCGCGATATAGCCAGCGATGAAAAAGCCAGTGAGGGCATAGGGCAGCCAGCGCGGGAAACTGCCATAGGTTTCCGCGATGAAGGGCGTGGTGAGGAAAAAACCGATCTTCACCAGATCACCAAGCAGCATCAGCCCGGCGAAGATCAGCAGCAGATTCCCCGGCCCAGGCGAACGGGTGAGGGCGTAAACCATGCCCCAGTGAGCGACATTGTTTATCAGGACGAAGATCATAGCGATGATTTCGCGCTGCATGAAACGCTCGATAATGGCTCCGGTGAGGCCGAGCGCCAGCAGGCCCATGATAATCACCTGCAAGAGGCGTGCCCCTTCCAGCAGAGCGGCAGCGGGCGCAGAGAGGGCATTGACGAGGGCGACGAGGGCGACGGCGTGGGCGGCCAGTTTGATGATGGTTTCCAGCCAGCCGAGGGCTGTCCAGTTAGCGACATGCCATTTTTTCATAGTGACGACTTCCGAGTCATGAGTGATGAGTAAAATTCAGATGCAGTATAACGCAGAATATTGAAGTACTCATGAAAATGATTCGCCATCCAGTCTCATTCAGTGTACACTACGTTTAGTTTGTTCTGAATTGCACAAATGAATTGTGGAGGTAGATGATGGGTTACATTGAGCAGATTCCTGAACTCGAAACACTGCTGCAAGGCGCGAATCATGTGGATGTGAAAGTGGTGGAAAGCGAACGCAGCCTGCGGGAATTCGTGGCGGCGATGATGGGTTATCAACCGGGGTGGGTGACATTTTTATACCGGGTGCGGGCGGGATTTGTGCGCCTGCTGGGTATGAAGCAGGAAGGCATCCCGCGCGGCTTGCGGCTTTCCCCGGCGGAAGTGCCGATGGCGGCGGGGGAAAAGCTGGCGTTTTTCACAGTTCACAGCGCAAGGGAAGATAAGTTTATGGTGGCACAGATTCAGGATCAGCATCTTGACGCGGCGCTGGGGGTGGTGGTTGAGCCGCTCAGCGGGGATCAAAAACGCTTTCATGTGCTGACGGTGGTGCATTACAACAAGTGGGCCGGGCCAGTGTATTTCAATGTGATTCGCCCGTTTCATCATCTGGTGGTCGGCGGCATGGCACGGGCGGGGGCAATCGGTCAGGTATAAGGGCCGCTAAAGTGGCGCAGGCGTTTGGGGAAATCAATGGCGGGCAGTTCACGGCGCAGGATGGCAGCGTGATCCAGCGAATGTTCCAGCGCCGACCAGAAAGCGTGATAGACATCGGGATAGGGATAACCGCGCGGCTTCACCAGATCATCCTGTGTGATTTTATGGAGCTTATCGAGCAGCCGCGTCCGCGCCAGTTTGCAATCATCCCACGCCTGTCCCACTGGCTGACCGCGCCGTTTTTCGTGCAGGCGGGTATTGATAATGTGTTCGTCATCGTCCCAATTGAGGTCGCGGGTCGGCTCGCCCAGCATGGTCTCAACCGCGTGCAGGAAAAAGCCGTCCCAATCGGCGAGGTGGCCGTAAACATCCTTCAGCGTCCACACGCCGCAGACAGGGCGTGTCTCCCACTCCTCCACCGGGACGAGCAAAGCGCTTTCCTGCATGTCATAGGTCGCCGCGTAAAGCGCCGCGAGCAGCACCGACTTTGGCCCGACGCCGAACGAATCCGGCAGGGTTTCGCGCCAGCCAGTCATGCCAGAAGTGAAACTTTCATCGGCATCGCAACTGGCCTGGAGCCAATCTCGCACCGACTCCTGTTTTTCGTCCTGTATCCCATTTCCCCAATCAACGCGATAGGTGAATTTTTCATCGTAATGGGTCACCCAATCAACGAAAGCGATGTGCAGCCCGGAGCGTCCAGCATCGAGCAAGCTCATCGTTTCATCCAGCGACCAATCCTTTGTGCGGGCAAGTTGTTCATCAACGCTGTACCAACGCGCTTCCCATGTATCGAGGTCGTGTACTTCACAAGCGTGATAGATCAATTCGCTGTACAGGCTGTCGCGTTGATGGGCCAGCACGAGATAATTTCTGGCGGAGAAAAACGGGCTGCCGGGGTGTATGGTCGTGAGTGCTGTTTCATCAAGGCCGATCATCGAACGCAATAAGCGGGCGCGTTCGGCGGTAAGGCGGGCAATCAGGTGTTGTTTCTTGAGCTTCATGATAAACATTATAGCGCAACCATGTGATACTATAGCCAAACAAAATTAGTGCTTTACCCCTTCTGGGCGTGGGATCGCTGGCAGCCGGGCGCAAAACAAGACAAGGGCGATGATTAACAGCACACAAAACGAGAAGGTCAAACTGGCGGCGGCGCTGCAAGCCCGCGCCAAAACACGGCGCAAAGAAGGCAAAATTGTGCTGGAAGGGTCGCGGCTGGTGCGCGATGCGCTGGAACAGGGATTGCGGCCTGATTTTGTGCTGGTGAGCGGCGAAAACACGGCCTTTCTACGTGAATATCGTGTTGAAGGGACGCCGGTTTCCGACGAGGTGATGCGCCACATCAGCGACACCGAGCAGCCGCAAGGGGTGCTGGCGGTGTTCCCGATGCCAAAGCCGCACCTGCCGGAAAAACCGGAACGGGTGCTGATTCTGGATGCGATACGCGACCCCGGCAACCTGGGGACGATGCTGCGGACGGCGGCAGCGGCAGGCGTTCAGGCAGTGCTGCTTTCGCCCACCTGCGCCGATCCGTACAATCCGAAAGCGCTGCGTGGCGGGATGGGGGCGCATTTCCGGGTGGCAGCGGCAGAAATGACGTGGGACGTGATTGGAAAATATTGCTATAATATGGCAATCTACATCGCGACTGGTGATGGCGAACAGCGTTATGACGAGGCCGACTGGCGGCGGGCGTGGGCGCTGGTGATTGGCAGTGAGGCGCACGGCGCGGGCCAGGAAGCAAGGGCGATAGCGACGAAGCACATCTTCATCCCGATGGCCGCCGCCACCGAATCGCTCAACGCTGCGGTTGCCGCTGGTATTATTTTGTTCGAGGCGGTGCGTCAGCGTCAATAATCTGCGAATTGTGGAAGCGAGGGTATGCGAAAACTGGTTTTTCTGCACAGCGTCCTCTCTACTCCTATGATGGTCATCACACTGGTGGCGATCTTCTTCGGCCAGGTTCGCGGCCAGTTTTCCGAATTTTACACCTCTGAAACCTGTGTACTCCCGTGCTGGCATGGCATTACGCCAGGCGTAACGCCAGTGCGTGAGGCATCCTCGCTGCTGGTGGCGGCGGGCTACCGCGTCAAAAATGTGGCGGAGGAACCGGGCATCCCCGGTCAGCTCACGTTTGAGACAAGTAATCCGGTCTCGATCTGCCAGGTCGGTCTGGGTCGCAGCCGGGCGCTTGACCCGTTAGTACGGGAAATCACGCTTCAGATTTGTGACTCAACGACGCTGGGCGATATTATGCGGTTGATCGGGCCGCCGCAGACGATTTTGCCCATCGTCTCGATTCTGATTTATCAGGAGGGGCAAACGCTGGTCATTCTGCGAACGCCAATCTGTGAAACACGGCTCGCGCCGCACAACGAAATCCGCTATATCGCCCTGAGCGAAATCAGTGTCAATGGGCGCATGACCGACCAACCGGGCGATTTACCCTGGCGCGGCTTCAGCCCGGTCTGGCGCTACGCGGAGTATTTCCCGCGGCAGCCGGTATGTTAGAAAGGGATGAGGTATGAGGGATGAGTATAAATAAAGCTCCGAGTACCGAGTTCCGCGCCTTCAGCAGAGGCATGATGCATTATGTCCCTGCGAAATTTCCACTGATACTAGCAAGCATGGGGCTGGTGATGTTATTCAGCTTCTTTGGAGTGAGTGCAGTAGCAGTAGGGAGGGGAGGGGTGATGCATCCGGCGCTGGTGGGTTTTATCGAGGCGTGTGCCGGGCAGCCGCAGCCCTGCTGGAACGGGATTGTGCCGGGCGTGACCAGCGGGGCAGAGGCGGCTGAACGCATGGCCTTCGCCGGAGACAGCCGAGTGGCATTCAACGAACTGACGGAAGCCTACGCCGTTTATTATCGCCCGCCAGCGAGCGCCGGATTTTGCTTCGTGGCGATGGATGTGGCTGATCGAACGGTACAGTATATGCAGCTTCAACCGTGCAAGGATACGGAAATGAAGCTGGGCGATTTCGCCGCTTTATTCGGGGTGCAGGAGCAGTCAATCACGCTGCTGGATGTGACGTTTGGCGGTGTGCGCGTCAAAACACGGTGGTGGAGCGAACCGCAGGCAGGCATTTCGCACGTCAGCCTGGTCGCACCGGCGCGGCAGGACGACCCGGTGTATCGCTGGCGCGGTTTTGTCGGTTTGTGGCGCTACTGTCAATTTGAGCCGGGGTATCCGCTGTGTTAGGGACAAGTGACGAGTAATGAGTAACGAGTGATGCGTAAAATAAGCGGGTAAAAAGTGAGGTCATTTTGCTGAAAGTCTGGCTGAAGCTGGGTTTATTCATAACAGCGAGTGCCGGAATGCTGGGTGTAGGAGCGCTCGTGTTTGGGCGGGGTTTACCGCCGCATCCGGCGCTGGACGGATTCGCGCAAGGGTGCGAAGGGGCAACCACACCCTGCTGGCAGGGCATCATGCCGGGGCTGACCAGTGGGGCGGAAGTGCGGGCGATTGGGGAACGCATCGGCAGTTTTAAGGTGTCGGGGGAGGCGGAGTCCTTCACCAGCTATATCCGCAATCTGGACTCACCGTTCATCTGCTCGGTGATGGTGCGCGTGATCGAAAATGTGGTGACGTGGCTGGGTGTGTATTACTGCAACGGCTCGAACGTGATGATTGGCGATGTGGCGGCACGGTTGGGCCTGCCGCAGCGGGTGACGGATGGGGCAGCGCACAGCGTCAGCTACGGCGGTGAGGGCATTTTGCCGGATGTGGGGCGGGCGATGTACGGGTCAGCCACTGTGGTCAATATCATGACGGCGAACGGTGGGCATTGACTGTCTACTCTAAACACATTGAACCTGGGACGCCCTTCGGCAGGTAGTATTGGCAGGATAAAGCGAGGAGAGCGGCCTATGCTGTGGACGATGTGGTGGATAGGCATTCGGCTGTGCGCGGCGCTGGTACTGCTGACAGGCGGGGCGGTTGTCGTCGGGCTGGCGAAACCACCACACCCGGCGCTGGCGAGCTTCGTGGAAGGCTGCGAGAGCAAACCGGCTCCCTGCTGGAAGGGGATTGTGCCGGGCGTGACAACAGGTACGGAAATCCTGGATTTTTTGCACACGACGGGCAGCTACCGATTCTCAGGAAAAGTTTCCTCTTTCGCCGGAGGGTTTAAGGTGGCAAGCATTCCTTTTGTCTGCTCTTTTGTGGTGCGGGTGCTGCATGATGTGGTGGAAGAAGTGCAAATTCGCTACTGCAATCAGGAACATATCTTCGTTGGTGATGTGGCCGGGCAGCTTGGGGTTCCGCCAAGTGTTTCGCCGGGATACGGGCGCAGCCTGATTTATGGGGATACCGCACCGCGTTTCACGCCGCAGGGAGAACGCTGGTCGCCCTATGACCGCACCGTGAGCATTATCCTGACGGCCAATACTTAACTTACTTCAGCAGCGTGTTCCAGTCGATGTCGTGGGTGATGCCGGGTTTAAGTTCTTCAAGCGCGATAAGGGCAGCCTCCGGGGTATCCTGCATTTCCTTCTGATCGCCTTTTTTGTTCGCCAGAATGGAAAATGTGCCGACAAAAATAGAGGAGAGCGGGTTGTTACCGAAAGCGGTGCTGCCGCCATAATTTCTGTGTTTGGTCAGCCCGGCCAGCAGTTTGATGATGTTGACATCGGTGATGCGTCCCTGGCGAAGATCGGAGATGATGAACTGGGGACGTTGTGCCTTATCCATCACAGCCGTCAAATCCGGGATAAAGCCACTTTCCGGCGCACCGACTGTGACGCTGGTATGCCATTTGATATAAATCAGTTCATCTGAAAGCTGGCGCATCACATAACTGGGCATCTGCAACTCCATTCTCACCTGTGGCATAGTTTAAAGTGTGAGTGGGCAAATATTAAGCGCAGTTTGACGAAAACTTCAACCAATTTTGTTATGCAAATATACCCAAATTGCTACCCCTGCCACTTTTGCCCACATTATACGTACATGAATATTGAGCAGAATCAACTGCGGTATCGTGTATACTATGTGAAGTTATGAACAAAGGGTCAGCCATGCGGATTATCGTACACACAGGCAAAGGCGGCGTGGGTAAGACCAGCATTTCCGCCGCGACGGCGCTGCGCTGCGCCGAGATGGGCCTGAAAACACTGGTGATGAGTACCGACACAGCGCACAGCCTGGGCGACTCACTGGAAAAAGAGATCGGGCCGGAGCCGGTGGAACTGCTGCCGAATTTATGGGCGCAGGAAGTTGATGCCCGTTACTCGATGGACAAATACTGGGGATTATTCCAGAAGTATATGGTGGCGCTGTTCAGCCGTCAGGGTGTCGAGGATGTAGTGGCGGAAGAAGTCACGATTCTGCCCGGACTGGAAGAAGGGGCGCACCTGCTCTGGATTAACCGTTACGTCAACGAGGGGTTCTATGATGTGCTGGTGGTGGATGCCGCGCCAACGGCGGAAACGCTGCGCCTGCTGAGCCTGCCGGATGTAACGCGCTGGTGGTTCGAGCGGATTCTGACGCTGACACGCGGCATGAGCAAGATCATCCGCCCGATCAGCAAATTGATGCGGCGGGGCGATGCTGTGCCGGATGAAGATGCCTGGGCGCAGGTGCAAAGCCTGTTTGATACGCTTGACCGGGTGCGTAACCTGCTGACCGACCCGGAAATGAGCAGCATCCGTCTGGTGGTCAACCCGGAGAAGATGGTCATCAAGGAAACGCAGCGCACCTACACCTATCTCAACCTCTACGGCTATGCGACAGATGCCATCCTGTGCAACCGCATCATTCCGGCGGAAGTGACCGACCCCTATTTCACCATGTGGAAAGCCAACCAGCAGGAAAATATCAGCTTCATCGGCGAGGCATTCGGCGAACTGCCGCTGATGAAAGCGCCGCTGTTTGGCGGCGAAGTCGGCGGGTTGGACTCGCTGCGGCGGCTGGCGCATGAGCTGTATGGTGACCGCAACCCGGCGGAAAAAATGTTCGATGGCAAAACGCACCTGATTGAAGGCACTGCCGAAGATGGATTTGTGCTGGTGGTGCCGCTGCCTTTCGCTAACAAAGATGACCTCGATCTGTATCGTTCGCGTGATGAAATCACCCTGCGCGTCGGCCCTTACCGGCGGAATATCGTCCTGCCTTATGCCCTCTGGGACTTAGAGATTGCCGATGCAAAATTTGACGAATCCACCCTCCGTATCGCCTTCCGAAAGGACGAACGGGCACAAAAGCAGCGGGCCTAAACCTCACCCCCTGGCTTTCCCTCCAGCCAATGGAGAGGGAGAAACCAGGGCTGGCACTGCCGAGAATGGGGTCATCAGCGCGGAAACGAAAGCGGTGCTGCGCGGGGCTTTGGGAACCATAAACCCACCGTCTGTCTCCGTAAACGGAGCGGGGGAAAAGGAAAGCGGGCGCGATATTTACGCGGTGCCGAAACGCGGGCGTTCGCTGCGGATGCAGGTGCGCTTCATGCGGACGCTGATCTTCGCGGCGCGTTTATTCAGCAGCGTGCTTTTCTGGTACTACCTGATGCCAAAAGTGATCGGGCAGGAACGGGTTGACCGGGGCAGCATGGCGCGAACGGTGCGCTATGCCCGGCGTTTTCGCGGCTTTGCCGTCGTCATGGGCGGCGTGATGATTAAACTGGGGCAGTTCATCTCGACGCGGGTGGATGCCCTGCCGGAAGCAATCACGAACGAGCTGGCAGGTTTGCAGGACGAAGTGCCGCCTGTGCCGGAGGGCAAAATCCGCGCGGCCATCGAACGCGAACTCGGTTCAATTCCGGCGCGTTATCAATGGTTTGCCGACGAGCCAGTCGCGGCGGCATCGCTGGGGCAGGTGTACCGGGCGCGGCTTTTGAATGGCGACCGGGTGGTGGTGAAAGTACAGCGCCCCGGCATTCGCAATATTGTCTATACGGATCTGGCAGCGCTGAAAATCGTGGCGCGGGTGGCGAAACAGTTCAAATTCATCCGGCGACGGGCGGATACAGCGGCGCTGGCTGACGAATTCGGGCGGGTGCTGCTGGAAGAGGTGTCGTACACACAGGAAGCGAAAAATGCTGCCCGCTTCACCGAGATGTTCAAGGACGATATGGGGATTTATATCCCCGATATTTATCCCGAACATTCTACCGACTCGATCCTGACTATCGAGGATGTGACGAGCATCAAGATCAGCGATTATGCCGCGCTGGAAGCTGCCGGCATTGACCGGCGCGAGGTGGCGAAGCGGCTGATGGACTGCTACCTGAAGCAGATTTTTGAGGAGCGTTTTTTCCACGCTGATCCGCATCCCGGCAATCTGTTCGTTTATCCCCTGCCCAATCAGAACGGCGCAAAGCCGGGCAAGGGCGGACGTGATTTTTATCTGATTTTCATTGATTTCGGCATGACCGGCTCGCTGACACCGCAGCTTGGCAGCGGACTGGTGAATACGCTGGCGGCGGTCATCACCCGCGATGCCGATAAGCTGGTGGACAGCTATGGCGACCTGGGCTTTTTGCTGCCCGGCGCGGATACTGACCGAGTGAAGGAAGCCACCCGCGCGGTTTTCGACCAATTCTGGGGCATGAGCATGACTCAGATTAAGGATGTCAGCTACAGCGAAGCGGCCAATCTGGGACAGGAATTTAATGACCTGCTGTATGCCATGCCGTTTCAGGTGCCGCAGGATTTCATCTACCTGGGGCGGGCTGTTGGCATTCTGAGCGGGATGGCGACCAGCCTCGACCCGCATTTCAACCCCTGGCAGGAATTGCAGCCCTATGTGCAAAAGCTGGTTACCGGGGGCTTTCTCGGCGGTAATGGCACGGCAGGCAGTCTGGTCACCGGTTCGCTGGCAGAAAGCCTGTTCAACGGCAACGGCGCGGGGGCGCTGCTGGAACTGGGCCGCAGCTTTCTGGGCAGGACGGCGGCCTTACCGGCTCAGGTGGAAAGCGTGCTGGGGCAGCTTGACCGGGGCGATCTCTCCGTCAAGGTGACACCAACGGCCACCTATCGCCAGCAGTTTGGACGGCTGGAAGCACAGCAGAGACGCACGACACGGGCGGTGATGTTCGCCGGTTTGCTCATCAGTTCGACGATGCTGTATACGGCAGGTGAGGCGACCCCGGCTCTGATAGGGTATGTGCTGTCCGGCCTGACGCTGCTGAGTGTATGGCTGACAGGGAATGGAGAGTAGCGGAGGCTACCCGATATAACAGTTGCGCCAGGCCAGCAGCCGGTTCACGAAGGTTCGCAACTGCCCGTAGGGATCAGTTGATCTATCCGGTGGCGGCTGTCCGTTGTGGGTGAAGGCGTAAATTTCTGCCGCAGTTTCATGTGCTTCAGCCAGGGTGACGAGGCCAATTTTCAGCCGCTCTTCGTCGGGAAAATCCGTATTAACAGGGCAGAGGAAAATTTGCCCATCGGGGCTGGCGTTATACTGCATCCCATAGCGCTGCAAGCGACCTATGCTTAATAAATAGCGGTCAATCGCGGCGGCATACAACCAGTAAGCATCAGGACGTTCCTGCTTTGCCGCGCGTTCTGCCAGTTGGGCAGCGAGGGTGTAATGCGCCGGGCAGTCTCCATGCTGAAAAATCAGGGCGGCGTGCAGCAAATCATCCGGGCGGTTGACCTGTCCTGCTTCCAGATAACCCATCACTTCAATGCGGCGTTCGCGGTCTTCCACAATCATCCGCTCAAGGTCGAATTCTTCACCGGGCTGACGTTCGGCCTGATCGGTGCTGCGAAGTTGAGCGAGACGCCCCGAAATTACCCAATCCTGTTCCGCACCAAAGGCGATTTCACCAACTGGCGGGGTGCAGGATGGCGTGTGCAGCACAGTCGAAAAAATGCTAGTGTAGATTAAAACAGCGAGGGTGATTAAGGGCTGCATAGTGCTTCCTCCGGTGTAAATGCCATATGCTTATACACCGTAAGAAGCTATTTTGCTGTCAGCCGTTGTTCAAAAAGTCGCGGACGGTTTCGTTGAAGCGGACGGGTTCGTCCAGCATGGGGAAGTGGCCGGAGTTCTCAAACCAGGCGATTTTGCTGCTGGGCAAAAGTTCCTTGAGGACTTTCGACTGGTTGGGGTTGACGATCAGGTCTTTTTTGCCGTAACTGCCCAGCGTTGGCACTTTCAGTTCCCCGACACGCGAACGCAGATCGGTTTGTCGCAGGGTGGTGATGCTTTCAAAGAAGGGGCCGATGGTCAGCTTGGAGAGGTCACTGGCGAACATATCACCGAGGCGCTTGCCGTCTTTCGCCAGCAGGTAGGAGTAGCCGCGCAGCGAGGTTTTCAGGCCGCCCATGAAGGTATCGAACAGGAAAGGCGCGGTTTCCGCCAGGCCAATCCAGCCGCGATACCCGGCCACCTTCAAAAGCGGACTCAGCGATGAGCCGACGATAGGCGAACCGATGACGATGACCTTGACCACTTTTTCCGGGTTGCGGAGCGCGGCAGAAATAGAAACTGTGCCGCCCATCGAATGGCCGACCAGCGGCGCTTTGACGATGCCGAGCCTGTCCATGAACTGATTGACCAGCGAGACGAAATTTTCCACTGAAAAATCGTCACCCTGATCGCCGGATTCACCAAAACCCCAGAAATCGAGGGCATAGGTACGGAACTCTTTGCCCAGCACCTCAATCGTATCGCGCCAGAGCGACCATGACCCTAACCACCCGTGCAGTAAGAGAACAGGACGCCCGCGACCGTAGGTTTCGTAGTGTACGACGCCCTGTTCCGTTACCAGAAGAGCCACAGTGATTTCGCCTTTGAGAATGAGCCGAAGCGAGCTGGCAGGAAAGGCGCTTTAGGTATCCATTTCCTCCAGAATCGAGTAGAGCAGCTCCAGCAGTACGTTCTTGACGCTCTCTTTATCTTTCGCCACGCACGGCAGCAGCTTGACCCCTTCCTCGATACGGAGGGCAATCCGCAGGTCTTCAGCAGCCCAGGCATCGGGGTGATCCTGTTTATTGGCGGCGACGACATAGGGGGTGGGCGCGTAGGCGCGGAAGGTTTCGAGGATACTTTTGGCCTCGCGGAAGGTTTCCGGCTTGGAGCTGTCCACCATGACGACGAAACCGAGCATACCTTCTGCCAGAATTTCCCACATGAAGTCGAAGCGGCGCTGACCGGGCGTGCCGAACAGGTACAATACCAGGTCGTCGTCTACCGTGATGCGCCCGAAGTCCATCGCCACCGTCGTTGCGTCTTTCTGTTTGCGCTCGGCGGGGGTGGTGATTTCCCGTTCGGTTGAAACGACTTCAATCTCGCTGATGGAGCGGATGAATTCCGTCTTCCCGGCGCTGAATGGACCCGTGATAACCATTTTTACTGTTTGCATGGCACTCGCTCTTCCAGGTACAACGTCCCGTCAGGGACTACAGGATGCTAGATAGATCGGATCTTGTCAATGAGCCGGTTAACGACGACTTTCTGAACCTGCGGTTTCTGCACTGGTCTGCGCCCACGATTGCCCTGGGCAGACTGTTCCATTCCCGGCGGTTTCACCAGTTCGACCAGGCCAGCCTGTTCAAGGCCGTACACTACCCGCCGAATTTCCACTTCCGACATATTGTTGGCTTTGGCAATCTGGCGGATGGAATTTTTGGGATTGACGAAGGATACCACACGCCACTCTTCGACGCTTAGGTGAATACCCTTGAATTTTTCCTTGGGATTTTCCGGGAACTTGAGCGCCATGTCCAGGTTGGGCAGGTGCTGGTTAAGTTCCTCAATTTCCTTGATGCGGCGCGAGCCCTCAATGATGACATTTTCCAGGTCGATTGGCACCTGAATCCGGTCTTTATCCGGGAGCATGTCGTCATCGAAACGGAACGGTTCTTCATTCCAGGATAACAGGCTGTAGACAACATTGAGGATATGCTGCTGGACGCTGCTCACCACGTCGTTCTGGGTGACATAGTTGGCGTTAATCAGCAGCAAGGCCAGCGCTTTGTCCGAAGTATTCTTCGCCCGTTCCCGGATGATGCGAGCCTGATCGTCGGTCAGCTTGCCAGCTTTGTTCAGCACGGAAACGAGGTTGCCCTCCTGCCCGTCCATTGACGCGAAAATCAGTTTTCCGCTTTTAAACGAAACTTTGGCGCGTTCGTTCCCCGCGCTGATACGCTCACGCTTTTTGCCGTTCACCTCTTCAATTTCGCCCGACTTGCTCCCCTGGAAGATGGTTAAGGTTCCCGTCTTCCCGGCGAGGTTTATCAGGTTAAGAAGCTGTGTCGTGCTGAAGTCCCTGAGTTCGCCCTTAAGCGGCATGAAGGCCCCCTACACAAAATTTCTGATGCCAGGCCCCGACTTTTACGAAGGCATATCATCTGATTATAGCTAACCCGCCCGGCAGGGGCAAGCAAGCGCTGCACAATACGTCGATTCTAATACAAGTTACCCTTCAGTACAACCGGGCGGGATGCATTATAATGACCAGCCGATTGACGAAAGGAGCCCTATCAATGGCGCTTCGCAGTGCGCTCATGCTGCTCATCGCCGGTCTGTCCACTGCCTGCATTGTCCCAACCGGGATGGCAACGACAAACCTCACTACCCATCTTATAACCGAAACACCATCCGCGAAAATTGAGAATCCGACGCCGGAAGATCCAACAGTGATCGGCCCGGAGTCTTTTGCGGCTGGCATCAACCCGCTGACGGGACAACCCGCGCCCAACCCGGAGGCGCTCAACCGCCGTCCGATAGTCGTCAAAATCTCCAACGCGCCGCCGCTGGTGCGGCCACAGGCTGGACTCGGTGCGGCAGACCTGGTGTTCGAGCATTATGCCGAAGGGGGATTAACGCGCTTTTCAGCTATTTTTTATGGGCAAGCGCCAGAGCGGGTCGGGTCGATTCGCAGCGCCCGGCTGATCGACTACGAACTGGTGCCAATGTATAAAGCACTGCTGGCCTATTCCGGCGCGAGCATCGGCGTGGAAGATTATATCGCGCAGTCAGAATTTGCTGACCGCGCCTACAAAGGTGTGCTGTACGGTCTGCCATACTGGTGGCGCGACGAGCGTATTGCAGTGCCGCACAATCTGTTTATTAATCTGGCGGCGGTCTGGGAACTGGCATCCCGCGAAAACAAAAATGAGCGGCAGCTACTAAGCGGTTTATCTTTCCGCGAAGAACCGCCGCAGGGGGCGACAGGCGAGGCTGCAAAAATTGACATTCGCTACCGGGCAACCCGCGTTATCTGGACGTATGACGACGCGCTGGGCCGCTACCGCCGCATGAGCGATGGGGAAGGCCATTATGACGCCAACACCCAAGAACAGGTGACAGCAGCCAACGTTGTCGTCATCTATGCCAATCACGTTGTCAGCGATATTGTGGAGAGCGAATTTCAGGGCAACAAAAGTTACGGCTTTGAGATTCAACTCTGGTTTGAGGGCGATGCAGTGCTGTTCCGCGATGGGCAGGTTTATACTGGTCGCTGGGTACGCCCGACGCGGGAGTCGGCGTTGGGTTTGCGGACGACTGACGGCCAACTGCTGCATCTCAAACCCGGCAACACCTTCTTTCAGGTGGTGCAGCTCCCCGAACAGCAAAATCCCAATGAAGAATGGATACGGTGGGAATAAATTATGCCGCTGCCGATGGGACGGCGGCAATTCAAGGAAATATAGGAATGGATTCAGTGTGTAACGTCATCTCGTAATTTAAAAGGACATGGCTACCCATGTCCCTCTGCTTGTCTGAGTTGTTGCTTGCTGCATTAGGCTTTTTGCCTTTTAAGCATTGGCGCCGGGGATGCTTACTTTCGGCGCGTTGAACAATTCCAGCTTGCTCCGCACCAGATTGGGGAAAAGCTTAACGTAATCCTTCAGCGGCCAGCCGCGCCCTTCGACATAGGTTTGCTTCGCCAGCAGCGCCGCGCGGAAATCCGCCGCCGTCCTGCCGGGGAAGTAACTGACGCCGCGCCCAATTGCTTCCAGTGAATGGCCGTCGCTGTTGCCCACCGTCGGCAGGTTAAGCTGAGCAGCCAGTCGGCGCGCCAGCAGGTTATTACCGGGGGTGAATGCGCCCGCGTTGTGAATTTCCAGCGCGTCGATTTCCGCTTCCAGAATCACCTGCGGGTTGCGGAGGTAGTTGAAAAACGCTTCTGAGCAGACGATGAATTCAAAGGGATGCGCCAGGATGGCGCTGCCGCCCTGCCGGTGTATCGCTGCCGCTGTGTCTTTCAGTGACATGCCTTTATCAATCGGCTGTGTGACCCACAGCGCCAGCACATGGCCTTCCGCGCTGCTGACTTCAACCGCAGGGATGATCTCGAAGGGGTAATTATGGCGGTGGGTGTAGGCCCACAGACTGGCATCCATCACATCATGATCGGTGATAGCGACCACGTCCAGCAGTTTCGTCCGGGCGATGTGGTCAAGCACCTGCTGTACGCTGGCGAAACCATCGCTGGCGGTGGTGTGCATGTGGATGTCGGCGCGCCCGGTGTAGTTTGCTGGAATGTTGCCCATCTATCATCCTTTTTACCCTGTTGACACACCCAAAAATTACTGCGCTCGCCTAAAACCTGCCTTTCGCAAGGCCTGCAAGGTAGGGAACTTGACAGGGCAGGGCAGGGGCGCGATAATCGAACCAGGATTCAATTATTGCGTTGGGGTGAGTGAGTTTGGCGCGCAAACCTGCCGATCAATCGGTCAATAAGGAAGATATTTTGCTGGCGGCGGCGGATGTGTTGCAGCGCAACGGCTACGAATCCACCACCATGAAGGATATAGCGGCGGCAGTCAACCTGACGGCGGCCAGCCTGTATCACCATTTCCGTAATAAGGATGCACTGCTCATCGCCGTTCTGGAAGCGGGACTGGAATATATTATCAGTCAGATCGAGCCGATTGTTCGCTCCACACAACCAAGCGACGAAAAACTGCGTCGTATTGTCAATGCCCATGTGGTTGGGCTTGCCAATAACACAGCGGTAGGCGCGGCGATGGTGTTTGAAATCCGTTCGCTGATGAGCATCAAAACACCTGAAAATGGAGATGCGGAAGCTCATGACGAATGGACAGCGCGGCGCGACGCCTTTTTTGCCCGCCGTGACCAGTTTGAAAACTTATTTCAGCAGGTGGTGCGCGACGGTATTGAAGAGGGCAGCTTTCGCCCGGTGGATGTGCCGATTTTTGTCAAAACCATGCTCGGCGCACATAACTGGGTGGGCGTCTGGTACAGCCCCGGCGGGCGTCTGAATGGCGAACAAATTGCGGAGATGATGGCCGATTCTTTTCTTCGGGCCCTGAAACAGTAAGTCATAGAGGCGGATGCAGCACGCCTCTAGTGAAATACTAAAAATTATTCGTCTGTGTAAAAGGATTTTTTCATGACTCTGTTAGCCAATAAGGTTGCTATCATCACTGGAAGCGGGCGCGGGATTGGCGCGGCGGCGGCGCGACTGTTTGCCCAGCACGGCGCCCATGTGGTTGTCACCGATATTGACCCCGCCCCGGCGGAAGAAACCGCTGCGGCCATCAAAGCGGCGGGCGGTTCGGCGCTGGCCCTCCCGGCGGATGTGACCGATGCGGGCGGCATTGAAGAACTCATCGGCCAGACCGTCAACACTTTTGGCGGCATCGACATTCTGGTGAACAATGCCGGTTATACCTGGGATGGCATGATGCATAAAATGAACGACCAGCAGTGGGAAGCCATGCTCGCCATTCATCTCACCGCGCCCTTCCGCATCATCCGCGCCGCTGTCCCCTATATGCGCGAGGCCGCTAAAAAAGAGAAAGACCAGAGCGGGCAGGCTAAAGCGCGTAAGATCATCAACATCAGCAGCACCAGCGGCACACGCGGCAACATCGGGCAGGCCAATTACGCGGCGGGTAAAGCTGGCATCATCGGCCTGACTAAAACCCTCTCCAAAGAATGGGGCAGTTTCAATATTCAGGTCAATGCTGTCGCTTTTGGCTTCATCGACACCCGCCTGACGCAGGCTGATGAAAGTGGCGATTTCACCGAGCGTGAAGGCAACCGTATCAAGCTCGGCATTCCTGACCAGATGCGCCAGATGGCCTTCATGATGATCCCTGCCGGACGCGCCGGAACGCCGGATGAAGCCGCAGGGCCGCTGTTATTCTTCGCCAGTGAGCTTTCCAATTATGTTTCCGGGCAGGTATTGGAAGTTACAGGTGGGTTGTGAGTTGATTTTTGGTACGGATTATCCCGCAGTCAGACAGCCTGACCCCAATTACGGTAAACTCAGGTGTGGTTAAGCTGAGTTGTGGGGAGTAAACCATGCCTGACATTTTCATTTCCTATTCGCGCCGGGACAGTGATTTCGCCGTCAAACTGGTGGATGCGCTCAAAGCTATTGGCCGCGATGTCTGGATTGATTTTGAAGACATTCCGTTTGCATCGGAATGGTGGGAAGAAATCTGCACCGGTATTGATGGTTCTGAGGCGGTGATTTTCATCCTTAGCCCTGACTCGCTGGAGTCGAAAGTATGTGGCCTGGAAGTCAATTATGCTACCAGCAACCAGAAGCGACTGATCCCGATTGTCTACCGCGAATCCCCACGCGAGAGCATTCCATCCACGATTTCGCATCTGAACTGGATTTATTTCAATAAAGATGAAATTTTTGAGCAGTCATTCAACAAACTGGTTGAAACGGTAGATACCGATCTGGAAGCGCTCAAGCAGCACACCCGTCTGCTTATCCGCGCTCGTGACTGGGAACGCAAGGGTCATAGTAACAGCCTGCTGCTGCGCGGTGAAGAACTGGACGATCTGCAAGCCATGCAGAACCAGCCGAATCTGACACCTTTGCAGAGCGATTTTCTGGAACGCAGCCTGATTCGTGACCGGCGAATACAGATTTTGCTGCGCTTCGGCTGGGGCTTCATCGGCGGGTTTCTCGGCATTGGCTTTTATGCCTTTTCGGCCTTCCGCAGTAATGCGTTAATTACACCGTCCCGCCTGCTGTATACACTGGCGCTGGGACAGGTTTTCGGTTTGTTCATCGGCCTCATGTCCACGATGGTCGGCGATATGTGGCTGTTGACTGAGCGGCGTTTGTCAAAGCCCGTGCGTCTGGTGGCCCGGCTGGTGATCGTGCTGGTACTGGGGATACTGGCCTGGACGACGTTCCAATGGTTCCTTGAATTTCTTTCCTTCACGCCGGTGGATGTTAACACGCTGGTACTGGGCGGCGTTGGGCTGGCCGCTGGTTTCATGCTGCGGTTGTTATTCCGGCTGCCGGGGTGGGCCGGGGTCTTGCTGACGGCGCTGACCACCTGGCTGCCGATCTGGTTCACGTTTCAACAGTCTATGGCCGGGTCAATGGACTGGCTGCCGATTATTTATTTTGATGATCCCAATCAGGTATTCACAATTGGGATTCCGATGGCGCTGCTGATCGCGCTTGGCGCAAACGCGACCACGCTGCGGCAGACCCTGCGGGGCATCTACCTGGAAGTGCTGAAGCGGCTGGGCAGAGCGCCCGGTGTTCAGTCAGCAACGGTGGAAGCGCGACCATGAAAATCTTTAGCTGGATGGTTATTTCAGGAGTACATGATGGTTTCTTTTACCCCAACTGAGGAGCAGCAAACGCTCATCAGCACCATTAACCGTTACGCCACCAACGATGTCCGCAAGGTGGCGCACGAGTCCGACGAAGCCAGCCAACCGCCTGCTGATGTCGTCCAGCGCGGCTGGGAGATCGGCCTTATCCCGTCCGGTATCCCGGAAGAACTCGGTGGTTTTGGCGATCTGAGCGCGGTCACAGGCGTGCTGGCGGCGGAAGAACTGGCTTTTGGCGATCTGTCGGTTGCCATGCACATTCTGACCCCGGCCTTGTTCGCCTATCCGCTGGTACTGTTCGGCACGGCGGAGCAGCGTGAAAATTTTCTGCCCCTGTTCCTCGAAGAAAGCCTCGCCCCGGCGACAGCCGCTTTCCTCGAACCGGGCGTTTTCTTTGATCCGAATGAACCGGCTACCAGCGCCAGCGTCAATGGCGATCAGGTGACGATTAACGGTGCGAAGGCGTATGTGCCGCTGGCCGCCGAGTCACAGATAATGCTGGTTTACACTCGTGATACCCAGTCCGGCAGGGTTGATGCCTACATTGTCGAAAAAGACACAGCGGGCGTCAGCGTCGAAAAACGCGAGGCGTTGATGGGACTGCGGGCTTTGCCGACTTACCGCGTCAATTTCAACAATGTCACGGTTCCGGTTTCGGCGCGGTTGGGCGGCGCGGTTGGAATCGATTACGCCGTCATTCGCAGCCGCAGCAATGTGGCGCTATCAGCGCTGGCCGTTGGCGTGGCGCGGGCTTCATTTGAGTATGCCCGTGATTATGCCAAGGGGCGGGTGCAGTTCAACAAACCCATCGCACAAAATCAGGCTATCGCTTTCATGCTGGCGGAGATGGCGATTGATATTGATGGTGCGCGTTTGATGGCCTGGGAAGCGGCCTGGAAACTGGACAGCGGCGAGGATGCCAGCCGCGAAGCCTATCTGGCGCGGCAGTTTGCTGACCAGATGGCACTCAAGGTATGTGACAGTGGTCTGCAAATTCTGGGCGGCTACGGCTTCATCCGCGAGTATCCCGCTGACCGCTGGCTGCGGAATGGGCGCGGCTTTCCGACTTTCACCGGGCTGGCGATGATCTAGGTTACAGTGAGACAGCGCCGGTGAATTTTTCTGAAACGGTGAACTGAAAACCCTAAGTCAATTATTTGAGTGGTACTGGACGCGAAAAATGACGATTGAATTCAATATTCCTGAACATATCACCCAGCAGACGCAGATGGTGAAATGGGTGGCGGAAACCACCATGCGCCCCTTCGCCCGCGAGCTGGACGAGAACGAACACGCCCGCCCCGATGCTTTTGTACAGGCGATGTGGCCGATTCTGCGTGAACAGCAAAAAGCCACGCTCGACAAACTGAAACAGGCTGAAAATGGCGGTGGCGGCGAGAAAAAAGACCGCCCCAGCACACGCACGCTTGGCCTGATGCTGCTGGTCGAAATGCTGGCCTGGGGGGATGCCGGGATTTACCTGTGCCTGCCCAGCCCCGGCCTGGGTGGAGCGGCTATTGAAGCGGTTGGCACGACGGAGCAAAAACTGCGCCTGCTGACGCGCTTCGCCGAAGGCGACCAGCCTGTCTGGGGCGCGATGGCGATCACCGAACCGAACGCCGGGTCGGACAACTCCGCGATGGCGACGACGGCGGTTTTTGACGAAGAAACCAATGAATGGGTGCTGAACGGCGAAAAAATTTTCATCACCAGCGGCAAACTCTCGCTGGAAGAGTCGAACGGGCTGGTTATCGTCTGGGCGACGGTCAATAAAGCCGCCGGACGTGCCGGTATCAAGTCGTTCGTGGTCGAAGCCGGGACACCCGGCGTCAGCATCGGCAAGGTCGAGATTAAACACGGCATTCGCACCAGCGATACTGCTTCGATTGTCTTCAACAACGCTCGCATCCCGGCGGATAATATTCTCGGCAGCGCTGAAGTGCAGGCCAGCCGCGACAGCAAGGGCTTTCAGGGAGCAATGGCAACGTTCGATGCCAGCCGCCCGCTGGTAGCGGCCAGCGCACTGGGCGTTGGGCGGGCCGCGCTGGAATTCTGCAAGGAAAAGCTGGCCGAAAATGGCGTCACCATCCCCTATGACCAGCCTTATCACAAGCTGAGCGCGATTCAGCGTGATGTGATCGAGATGGAAGCGCAGATGAAATCAGCACATCTGCTGACGCTGCGGGCGGTTTCGATGCTTGACCAGCGTCTTTCCAATCCGTTAGAAGCCTCGATGTGCAAATTGAAAGCCGGGCGCGCCTCAACCTTCGTGGCGCAAAAAGCCGTCGAAATTCTCGGCCCGATGGGGTACAGCCGCGAGTGGCTGGCCGAGAAATGGATGAGGGACAGCAAGATTTCACAGATTTATGAGGGAACCGATCAGATTAACCTGCTGATTATCGCCCGCCGCATCCTGGGTTACAGCCGGAATGAGCTGGCGTAGCTTCGACGAAAAATTGTAGGGGCGAACCGCCGGTTAGCCCCTACGGAAAACCTCAAGCAAGAACTTTTAGAAAGGTAAAAATTCCTCATGCCTTATTCAGTGAAAAAAGCGGCAGTGATCGGCTCCGGCACAATGGGCGGCGGCATCGCTACCCTGTTTGCTGGCGTCGGTCTGGAAACGGTACTGCTCGACATCCCGGCTAAAGGTACACAGCCGGGCGATGCGCCCGCCAAACGTAATGCGCTGGTGGCCGATAACCTGAAAAAACTGGTGAATTCGCGCCCACCGCAGGTCTTCAGCGCGGGTGACGTAGAGCGCATTCAGATTGGCAACCTCGATGACAACCTCGATATGCTGGCCGATGCCGATTGGGTGATTGAAGTCGTGGTCGAGCGGCTGGACATCAAACAAAATCTGATGGCGAAGCTGGCCGAAGTCGTCAGGCCCGATGCCATTATCACCAGCAACACCTCCGGCATTCCCATCAAGTCGATTGCCGAACATCTGGGGCCGGATTTCAAGCGGCGCTTCATGGGGACGCACTTCTTTAATCCGCCGCGCCACCTGCGCCTGCTGGAAGTTATCCCGACTGAGGATACTGACCCGGAACTGGTGCGCTTCATGCTCGACTTCGGCACACGGGTGCTGGGCAAGGGCGTCGTCATCTGTAAGGACAAACCCAACTTCATCGGCAACCGCTTCATGTCCATTGCCGGTTCGCAGATTATGAACTACGCCGTTGAAAATGGATTCACGGTGGAAGAAGTCGATGCGATCACCGGGCCGCTGATTGGCCGCCCCAAAACGGCCACCTTCCGCCTGACTGATCTGGTCGGGCTGGATATTCACATCGGCGTGGCGCGTAACCTGTATGCCGCTATCCCGGAAGACCCGGCACGCGAGGTGCTGGTGAATCCCAAAGCCGAGGCTATCGCCCAGAAGATGCTGGATAATGGCTGGCTGGGTAACAAGAGCGGGCAGGGTTTTTACAAACAGGTCAAAGGCGCGGGCGGCGAAAAAGAGTTCTGGACGCTCAACCTGGATACCTTTGAATACCAGCCGCCGACCAGTGTGCGTTTCGATAGTGTGGGCAAACACCGCAAGGTCGAACCGCTGGGCGAACGGATTCGCCTGCTGATTAATGAAGATGACCGTGCCGGAAAATTCCTGTGGCATCTGCACGCTTTTTACCTGGCTTATGCTTCCAAGCGCGTGCCGTAAATCACCGATACGATTGTCAATGTCTATATTGCCCATAATTGGGGCTTCAGCCACGAGATGGGTCCCTTTGAAATCTGGGATGCGATTGGCGTGGCCGATACCATTCCGGCCTTTGAGGCGGCAGGCTACCCGGTGGCTGAGTGGGTGAAGCAGATGGTGACGTCGGGCAAACCGACCTTCTATACCTACGATGATGCTGGACAGAAGACCAGCTACTACAGCCCGCAGACGGATGAATATGTCCCACTGGAAGCGAACCCCCGTGTGATTACAGTGGCTGGGCTGCGGGCGCGTAAAGTGCCAGTAGCCGTTTCGCCTGAGGCGGGTGTGCCGGAAGTGGTGACCGAAGCCTGGAAAAGGACTTCGGCAGGTGTGGTTGCCAGCAATAGCAGCGCCAGTGTTCTCGATATGGGCGACGGCGCAGCGCTGCTGGAATTTCACAGCCAGGCGACAGCGATTGATGCTGATCTGGTGGAAATGAGCTTTAAAGCGCTCGACATCCTCAAGAGCGATTTCGATGCACTGGTGGTCGGGCATGATGGTGAGCGTTTCTGCATCGGTGCGAATGTCTTTATGGTGGTGATGGCGGTCAACAGCGGCCTGTTTGACCAGCTTGAAGGCTCCATCAGTGCGCTGCAAAATCTGACACAGGCTATGCGCTACAACGCCAAACCCGTTGTCGTCGCTCCCTTTAATATGGCGCTGGGCGGCGGCGCGGAACTGGCGATGAGCGGCACAAAAATCGTCGCGCATGGTGAACTTTACGCCGGTTTGGTCGAACTCGGCGTTGGCCTGATCCCGGCGGGCGGCGGTTGTAAGGAACTGCTGCGCCGCATCGTCAACCCTGTGATGAATGCCCACCCCAATGCTGACCCGCTGCCTCACCTGCAAAAAGTATTTGAACAGATTGCGACGGCGAAAGTCAGCACCAGCGCCAAAGAAGCGCGGGATATGGGCTTCCTCAGCGCGGATGACAGGATTGTGATGAACCGGGCGCACCTGCTGGGCGAGGCCAAACGGGTGGCGCTGCAACTGGCGGATGGTTATGTGGCGCGCCAGCCAGAGAAAATTTACGCTGCCGGGCGCGATGCCTATGCCGCCCTCCTGCTCGGCATCGAAGGTTTCCGCGAGAGCGGCTTCGCCAGTGACTACGATGCTTTCATCAGCAAAAAGCTGGCTTATGTGCTGACCGGTGGTGCGCTTTCTGAACCGGGGTGGGTGAGCGAACAATATATTCTCGACCTGGAGCGCGAGGCCTTTTTGAGCCTGGTGCAGCAGGAAAAGACTATGGAGCGCATCACACACATGCTTCAGACGAATAAGCCGCTGCGGAATTAGCGGATAGCGATGAATGGTCAGCTGACAATGAATTAATCAGAGAGCATCAAGCTAATCTGGCAACTGAAAACTGGTAACTGGAGACTCAAATTATGCGTGAAGCAGTGATTGTAGCGGCAAGCAGAACCGCTGTCGGAAAAGCAAAACGTGGTGTAACCCGCAGCGCCCGTTCCGATGATATGGCGGCGGTGGTGATTCAGGAACTCTTGCGGCAGACCGAGGGCAAACTTGATCCGGCGGAAATTGACGATGTGATTATGGGCTGTGCTATGCCGGAAGGCTCGCAGGGTTTGAATTTCGCCCGTGTGATTTCGCTCCGGGCGGGTTTGCCGGTGGAAGTCCCCGGCCAGACGGTCAACCGCTTCTGCTCCAGCGGCCTGCAAACGGTGGCAATGGCCGCCGAGCGCATCATCGCTAATGGCGCGGATGTGATTCTGGCGGGTGGGGCGGAAACCATGTCGCTCGTCCCGATGAGCGGCTTTCGCATCAGCCCTAATCCGTACATGGCCGAGAATGATCCCAACGTGTATATGAGCATGGGTCACACAGCGGAACATGTTGCCGACGAATTCGACATCAGCCGCGAGGACATGGATCGGTTCGCCTACGAGAGCCATCAGAAGGCGGCGCGGGCGATGGATGCGGGTAAATTCCGCGAGGAAATCGTGCCGTTTGTTATTGAAGACACCATCGTCGGCGAGGATGGCAAACCACAGACGGTTAGTTTCACCTTCGATGAAGATGAACACCTGCGGCGGGAGACAACTGTCGAAGGGCTGGGTAAGCTGAAGCCGGTTTTCCGGCAGGGCGGGCGCGTGACCGCCGGGAATTCCAGTCCGTTGAGCGATGGCGCAGCGGGCGTGATCGTGATGGAAGCGGGGACGGCGGCCCGTTTGGGGCTGAAGCCGCTGGCACGCTTCGTTGGCTACAATGTCGCCGGGGTGCGACCGGAAATTATGGGCGTGGGGCCGATCAACGCCGTGCCGAGACTGTTGAAGCGCACCGGGCTTTCGATAGATGACATCGACCTGGTGGAACTGAATGAAGCCTTCGCGGCGCAGGCGCTCCCGGTCATTCGGACGCTGGAGATGAACCCGGAGCGGGTGAACGTCAATGGCGGCGCCATTGCGCTGGGGCATCCGCTGGGCTGCACCGGGGCTAAGCTGACCGTGCAGCTTATCCACGAGATGAAGCGCCAGAACTCCCGCTATGGCATGGTGACCATGTGTGTCGGCGGAGGACAGGGCGCGGCGGGCATCTTCGAGAACGTCAATTAGGCGATAACCGACAGCGCACATCAAGGGTTGAGAAAGACAAAGGGCATGGGCAGCCATGTCCTTTTTATTTTTGGGATAAATGAAAATAAAACGGCGACAGAGAGAACCTGCCGCCGCGCGGATGAAAAGACTGTGGATAGTTCTGCTACTGCGCGTACTGGTCGATGAAGGTTTCCGCAAACTGAAGATAACGGTAAACATCAGCGAAATTTGTCACCAGTCCCAGCGAAGCCCGCACTGCGCCAGTTGTTTTGCCGTCGATGACGTGCATGAACTGTTCATAGGTCATGCGTTCCTTATCCTTGAAGCAGGCCTGCATATCCTCTTTGGTATAACCAATTGAGATTTCGCGCGCGCCAGGATTGCAGTGACATCCCGCCCGGAGCGAAATATTGTGGGTATTCGCCATGTGTTCAACGTGGGTATCGGGGAACAGGACGCCATTGGGGTCAAAGAAATTGACTTCTACTGTCGCGCCGCGCATGTGGGTATCCGCCGGGCCATACATGCGAATCAAGGGCTGACCATTGGAATGACGCAGCGCCATCAATTCATCAATCAGCCATCCGGCCAGGGTCATCACCCTGTTGTGAATAGTATCGATGCCAATGGCGGCAATATGACGCAAGCCAATCTCAATAGCAGGCAGAGAGAGGTAATTGACTGTGCCATCTTCAAAACCCGCCGAACCGGGTGTGAGGTAAAAGTCTTCCTCCTGCACGGAGACAAAGGTAAGCGTGCCGCCCGCGTACCAGGGGCGGTGCAGCTTGTGCACAGTCTTTTTGTGCGCCAGCAGGCAGCCAATCCCGGTTGGGTAGCCGAAGATTTTATAAAATGAGAGATCGACAAAATCCGGCTTCCACTTGCTCAGGTCAAGGCGATTGGTCGGCGTGAACGCCGCCGCATCTAGCAGCACATCCCAGCCCATTAACTGTGCCCGTTCAATCCATTCCAGGGGATGCTGCACGCCGGAAAAATTGGATTGAGCAGGATAGGCAAACAGGTGATGGCCCATCGGCTGTGCCAGCATTAGGCCTTGTTCCAGTTTGCTTTCGTCCACCCGCAAATCCGGCGGTACGAGTGGAATATAGGTCACCATCGCGCCGCGTGCGCGGGCGAATTCGCGGATGCCATTGACCGAGTTGTGATTGTCATATGTCAGTAAATAATTACCGTCCGGCCCAAAGGGATAGGCCTCTCCCACCAGTTTGAGCGCACCGGTCGCATTCTGGGTGAAGATCACCACATATTCATCAGGCGAGGCGTTGAAAAATTCCAAAACATAATAACGCGCACGCTCCACCAGCTCGGTAGCAGCCATCGAGGTCAGATTGGTTGAGTGCGGGTTGCCATAGACATTTTCGGTGAGCAGCGCCATGTGTTTCTGTAACTGTGATTCAGCATATAAACCGCCGCCGGTGTAATCCAGATAAACCTGATTCTGCCGGTCGATGCGAGCGTAATCGCTGGCGCGCAGGTCGTCGAGGTGGCGGGTGCTGTCGAAGGCGGGATAACGCCGCCGAAAATCCGCAAAAGCTTCATTCATGCGGTCAGACGAATAGCGGGTATGAGTCGTCGCTAAAACCATTTCAGACTCCTATTCACATTCATTTTCGGGAAAAAGAGTGTTGATTAACTGCTGTCTCGGCAAAATCTGGACGAAATATTCGTACCCCATCAGCTCTTTCAGCATATCCAGCGAAAACATATCCGGGGTGATAGGATACTGGCTGCGATGAGCGGACATGGCTCTGATCTTGTTAATCACATAGTCGTTGACATCAATGCGGTGCGTCGCCTGCCCGATATCAATAAGCGCTTCGCCCTGTCTGCCTCGATCCGCGCCGCCGGTTATGGCTGCGTCACTACCGCGCCCGGCGAACAAAACAGCCTCCGACATCGACATCACCAGACAGGTGACATTATCCTGGGCGATTACGTGGGCCATACGGCGCTGGTTGAGCGCCAGCCCCAGTTCTCCAAAGAACGTGCCTGGCCCCAGGTCGCTGAGCTTTTCCAGCGTCCCATCATCATCTTCACGCACTGCCTGAGCCTGTCCCGACAAAATCAGATACAGGTCTTTGGCTGCTTCGCCCTGTTCGATGATGTAAAAGCCGCTTGGATACCAGTTCACATCAATCCGGTCACTGGAATAATTCAGCATGGTGGTTTCTTCCGTAAAAAGCAGCAGCGCCCGTACAAATTCGGTTGGGTCAATCTGGCTGGTCGCGCCGCTTCTGGTCTGCCTGCCAACCAGCCATTTGGAGAGCGTCTCCAGCATTAACATGCGGCTGCGGGGGAAGTAGCTGTGATAGAGTCTGGCCGGGGCGAAGGCTTGCAGGCCATCCACGATCTGGATGGGAAACTGATGAGGGTCCCCGGCCAGGGTGCAGGCAAGGGTGGTCGCTTCGCCAATCACGATATGATCGGGATGTCCATAAGCGCCGTCCGGGCCAAAGGTGATGACCACTTCCGGGCGAAATTCCCGGATGATTTTGACAACATTCGCGACCAGCACCTCGATATCCAGGTCTTTCAGGGTTCCATCACCGTAATCCAGACATAGTGCCTGATGCACTCCCAGATGCTGGCATGACTGCTGCAATTCCCCGGCGCGAACGCTGCCCAGTGTGCGCCGCGTGGCGATGTTGGCATCTCGAATCTGACCAGCGTCGCCTTTTGTGGCCGAAACCACCATGACCTCATGCCCCTGCGCGCTGTAGCTGGCGATGGTGCCGCCCGCACAGAAAACCTCGTCATCAGGATGCGCGAAAACACAAAGTAACCGGCCAGACATTGGAAAAACCTCTCGACACAAATTGCATTTTCACAACCATTATCGCTGCCAACCATTCTACAACTAAACCGCATTTTTTACGGAGCAGGGGAATTTGCAGGCGGTCTTTGCCCTGTAACGGCGGCGGGCGCTTTGGGGAACTGCATCACCCATTAAACACTGATACGAGGTTAACGCATTTATTACAAATACTACTGATAATCAAGGTAACTTTTACAGGAGTCGGCTTATTATGGCTATTTCAGAGACCACTCATGCTGATGACATTGCACAAAACAGCATTGATGAGGTGAATGAGGAGCGTTGGATTGCGGCTATTGCATTCCTGAAAAATGAAACCTTTCAGGCCAGTCTGTACAGTGAACCCACTATCGACAGCCCATTAATTGGCAAAATCATGGTAGGGGATGCAGTACAGTATCGAACGGCAGCGCTAGGTAGCTGGTGGCATATCAGAACGGCTGCCCTTCAGGGCTATATACGTGATGATGATTTTCAACCGATTGCTGGCGAATCTCCCAGCCCACCCCTGCCGAGTGACAACATCGGACTTTATTTTGATGTGTAGTCCAGATGCCGCGTTCTTAGCGCTGAAAACCGTGATTCATGACCTTCTCTAACGCGCCTAAAAAAGCTTTTGTGGTTTTCAATCCAAAAGCTGGAAATGCTATTCAGAACGATGCTTTTCAGGCTGCACTGGTAGCCTGTTTTGCTCCTCCTGAGTGGACGTTTGATGTTTATGAAACGACGGGCGAGGACGATGTTACCGCTATGTGCGCGGAAGCCTGCCGGGAAGGCGCTTCTGTGGTTGTGGCTGCTGGCGGGGATGGAACTGTTGTTGATGTAGCCAATGCGCTGGTCGGCAGCAGCACCCCGTTAGGGGTTGTGCCGCTCGGCACTGGTAACGATCTGGCGCGGGTTCTGAATATTCCCCTTGCCATGAACGACGCCCTTGATTTACTGGTCGGGGAACATGACATCATCGAGGCGGATGCGCTGCGTGTGGGCAGATATTACTATCTTTCCAATGTGAGTGTTGGTTTTAGCCCGCATATGATGAAGGAAACCCCATCACACCAGAAAAAGCGTTTTGGACGGCTCGCCTATATCTGGACGATGTTTAAACAATCGCGCATCTTTCAACTTCATCGTTATACGCTGACAGTTGACGGTCATTCCACCCGTATCCGCGCTTCTGAGGTGTTGATCTCCAATACCAAGCTGCTGGAATCACCGCCGCAGCTATTTGGTTCGCCACAAAGCCTCAATGATGGACAACTGGATGCTTATCTCGTCACGGCGCAAACCCTGGGGGATTATGTGCAGCTTGTCTGGAATGTGCTGCGCCGTCCCGGACAATCGGTGGCAAAACTGCATCACTGGGTGGGGCAGCAGCGGATTCGCATTGAAGCGGATGGAAAGCCGCAGTTGGTTCAGGCGGATGGTGAGGTGATTGGTTACACCCCGGTAGAAGTGGAGCTTGTCCCGAAAGTGATACGAATTATTATGCCAAAAACTCAGATCATGGAGCCTGCCCTGTGAATCCGACCTCTGAAGCGCAACTTCAGCAAAAATTAGTCGAAACCCCGATGGGCCAGCAGTTTCTACGGCGCACCGCTGTCCGTCGGCTGATAAGCGCTGTGACTTTGATCGCCGCACTCGGTCTTTTCTGGTGGTGGCTGCCAGAAACATCCGAGAGGCTTCTAGTGAGCAGTGTTATTGCCAATCGTTTCCTGATTGCGATGCTGCTGCTGTTTGCGCTGGTGGCTTTATCGCTGTTGTGGTCAGCCGGGCAGCGCCTGGATGTGTGGCTGTTTAAGCTGCTCAATCTGGGTGGGTATCAGTCAGCCTGGCTGGACAGGGTAATGTGGGTTTCAACCCAGATTGGCAACGTCGGCTTTATCACCCTGGTGGTTGTTGCCATGTATGCCCTGGGAGAGCGGCGCTTTGCGATTTACCTGACGCTGGGGGCGCTGACGCTGCTGCTGCTGGTGACAATCATCAAAGCGCTGACTGACCGGGTGCGCCCCTTTAACCTGATGACCGAAACCCGCGTGATTGGCTGGCGCGAGGCTGGTTTATCCTTCCCCAGCGGCCATACAACCCAGGCTTTTTTCATGGCGACCTTTGGCCTGATTCATTTTCAACTGCCGCTGCTCGTCGCCATCCTTTTATATGCTGTTGCGCTGCTGGTCGGCTTCACCCGCGTCTATCTGGGCGTACATTATCCGCGTGATGTGATCGCCGGAGCGATACTGGGTCTGATCTGGGGTAATCTGATGATTATCGTCGCGCCCTATCTGTAGCTGTTTTATGGCTGCCAGCGCACACTGAGTTCTTTACAGCGCTGGCAGCGTTCACATGATCCAAAGACGGTCAGCTTTTAATTCCAGCCGCTTTTAACAGGACTGCCACCCGTCTTTTTCTATCCTGCATCATCTTTTTTCGGCGCATTACTGTCGAGGTCAGCGTCAATGCCGGCACTGGTGTTGTCGCCGCCACTACGATATTTGCCATCCCGCCGCTGCTCCCGCGCGACCATTTCTTCCACTTCATCAGCCGCGCTATCGACGGTATCCACCGGGTCGTCTGTGTCAAGGTCAATGATGCGGGCGGCATAATCCGGCCTCTTGGCTGGGTCACGATTCGATTTATTCCGTTCGCTCATGATCGACTCCTTCCATTAGAACCAGGGTCTCGATTGTAAATTCCGGGCGTTGGAATGGTATTAGCAGGATTTCACCGTGACTTTCAAAGCTGTAAACAATTATTTAAAAGTTTTAACAGGATTGCGCGAGGGCGCGGGTTCACAAAGCAGTGTCGGCGGGGTACAATGCGCGGGTTTAATCAGCCGGGAGATGTATCCTAAACCTTATGGATGATCTGCGCTGGACAAGCTACGATCTGATTTTCTTCGACTGCGACAGCACCCTTTCCGCCATTGAAGGCATTGACGAACTGGCTCGTTTCAAAGGCAAGGAATGGCGTGTCGGTGTGCTGACCGAAAAAGCCATGAATGGCGATCTCGATCTGAGCGAGGTCTATGGCAAGCGCCTCCAGGCCATTCGCCCTACTCGCGGCCAGCTTAAGGCCATTGAAGAACGTTACTGGGAAACGCTCGTGCCGGATGCACAGGCCGTGATTGAGGCGCTGCGCTTCCTCGGTAAGCAGATTTTCATCGTCAGCGGCGGGCTGGCGGAGCCGGTGCGCGGCTTTGGTAAGCGGCTGGGCGTCCCGCCGGAGAACATCCGCGCTGTCGAACTGGAATACAACGAACTTTCCGGCGACTGGTGGCAGTATCACCAGCCGGAAACCCGCAACCGCCAAACCTACCTCGATTACAACGAAGGCCCGCTGACTGTTTCCAGCGGCAAACCAGCCATCATTCAGGCGCTGGCGGGCAATAAACATGGCCGGCGGCTGATGGTGGGCGATGGCGCATCTGACCTGGCGGCCCGCCCTGTGGTTGACCTGTTCGTCGGTTTTGGCGGCGTGGTGGCGCGGGATAAAGTCAAATCAGGCGCGGAAATTTTCATCGAAACCAACTCGCTGGCTCCGATTCTGCCGCTGGCAGTCGGGCCGGGAGGATACGCCCGTGCCATCAACACGCCGCATCAGACGGTTTTCGAGCGCGGGCTGGCGCTGGCGGCGGAAAGCACCCTGTTCAACGACGAAGGGCTGAAACTGGCCTTCGAGAAAGCATTTGCAAAATCATGACTCATTTTCAAGCCATCATCTTCGATATGGATGGCCTGCTGGTCGATTCAGAGCCAATCTGGGAGCAGGCGGAAATCAGTGTGCTGGCTGCTCACGGAAAAACGCTCGACCCGAAAAAACGGGAACACCTGGTCGGCCTGCGGATGGATGAATTCATCCCGGCTTTCATTCGCCTGTTTGAAGTTGATGCGCCAGCGGCGGCAGTCGAGGCGGAAATCGTCAACACCATGCTGGGATTCATCGCCACACAGGTGGTTACACGCCCCGGCGCGCCGGAACTGCTGGCCTATATTCAGCAAAATGACATTCCCTGCGCCATTGCATCCAGCTCGCCAGCCGTCATCATTGATGCGGTGGTCGAAAGTCAGGGATGGGGTGAGGTATTTCCCATCCGTGTTTCCGCCGAGGTGGTAGCAAAAGGTAAACCTGCGCCGGATGTGTACCTGGAAGCGGCGCGGCAGATTGGCGCGATTCCGGGGCGGACGCTGGCGCTGGAGGACAGCCCGAACGGGGCGCGGTCAGCGGTTGCCGCTGGGATGACCTGCTATGCTGTACCGGATTTGTCGCACACGCGGGTAGAAGCCTTCGCCGATATTACCCCCTATGTTTATGACAGTCTGCATACCGTGCTGGCGGCACTGTTGAAGGTGTAGGCAGGTTTTCTATCAAACTTTCCAATTCACAGCCCTCTCCATAAACAGAGAGGAGAGAAAAACAGGCGCTTCGATGCTATCGGATTTTGTACAGTCGATTACAGCCTTCATCGAAAGCCTGGTGGTTAGTTTTGGTGCACCGGGTATCACACTGGTTTCTCTGTTTGAAAATCTGTTCCCGCCGACACCATCGGAATTTTTGTACCCGCTGGCAGGCAAACTGGCTTTTGATGGGCGTATTACACTGCTGGAAATCGCCATCGCAGGCGTGTTGGGGTCGCTGGTCGGGTCGCTGATTTTTTATGGCATTGGCTACCGGCTGGGCGCGGAACGTTCCCGAAATGCTATCGAGCGCTTTGGAACGCTGCGGCTGGGGCGCTTTCAACTGGAAATTTTCTCGGTTGAAAGTTTTGACCGGGCGATGGAACTGTTCGAGCGGCGCGGTGGCATCATCGTTTTTGTGGCGCGTTTGCTGCCGCTGGTGCATGGCGTCGTCTCGATTCCGGCAGGGGTGGCGCGCATGAATATCCCCGCATTCCTGTTTTATACGGCGCTGGGCGCAGCAGGTTGGATTGTGCCGCTGACTCTGCTCGGTTACTGGCTGGGCAGCAACTGGGAGCAGGTTCTCAACTGGATTGATATTTATCAGAACATCATCTATGTGCTGGCAGCGCTGTTCATCGTGTACACTATTTACAGGCGCTGGCGCGCCCGCCGCACGCAGGCTGAGGCGGCATCGTAAGTTAGTTTTACTGAGATAATGCGCGTGAATAACAAAAAAATCGCGGCCTGGCTGGTACATCTGTATACGGCATCGGGCGGCGTGAATGGTGTGGTAGGTCTCTTCGCGGCGGCGGATGGGCAGGTTCGTCTCGCTTTCTGGCTGCTGATGTTCGCCATGCTGATTGACTCCACCGATGGCATCCTGGCACGGAAGGTGCGGGTGCGGGCGGTGCTGCCGAACTTCGACGGCTCGATGGTTGATAATGTCATCGACATGCTGACGTTCGTATGGGTGCCGGTGTTCATCATGGGGTCGCAAAATCTGCTGCCACATGTCGCCTGGACAGCCGTGCCAATTATCGCGGCGCTGTATGCTTACGGGCAGGTGAACATGAAGACCGAGGATTCCTTTTTCCTGGGCTTTCCAAGCTATTGGAACATGATCGCCCTCTATATGTTCTGGCTGCGGCCAGAGCCAGCGCTGGCGGTACTGATGCTCGTCATTCCCGGTGTGCTTTCCTTCATCCCCACACGCTACCTGTACCCCAGTAAAAACCCGATTTTCTCAAAAGTGTCGTGGCTGCTGGGCAGTGTGTGGGGTGTGCTGATCCTTTATCTGCTGGCGCAGGAAACCCCTGATACGCGGCTGGTGCTGCTGAGTTTGTACTATCCGGCCTACTATCTGATTCTGAGTTTTTACCTCGATATACGGATACGTCAGGGCAAATTCGCCAGTTAAGTTTGCCTCTTGTTCCCCTCGATTCCACAATCGAGGGGCGAAATCCTCGGCAAAATACTCCTTCTTCAAACCCCTCGTTAGAATTTCGTTTTATGCTGCTGCAAGGATGAAATTCGTAAATTTTCTTTAGAGGGATAAGCGCTTCTCATACTATTGCTGTGCATATTGTCTGAGGAGTTGTTTGAGGGGGTTAATATGCCTTTGAGAAGATTTCTTAAATTATTGGCTGCTATCATCCCGGTAGCGCTGCTGGTTCTGGTGGTTCGACCAGGAGAAGGTGCGCCGGATCATTCCGGTTTTATTCACGATCATATTCAACCGGTTCCCGCTTCAATCGCCGCCAATGCCGCCAATACAGCGCTGATGAGCGCGGCTGCCGCTAATGCTGCCGGGCCGTTTGTCGCTTCAGTGAATGCAGCGCCCGCTGCTGCGCCTTCGGATGTTGGTCAATGGGCAGCGCCGACGAACTGGCCGCTGGTGGCCGTCCATGCGGCACTGCTGCCCGATGGCGACGTGCTGATGTACGATGCCTGGGAGTATGGTGCTGCGCCGTCGGCGCGGTTGTGGAATCCCAATACATTGAATTTTACCTCTGTCCCAAATGTTACTTCGGGGATTTTCTGTGCGGGCCAGGCCATGCTCCCGGATGGACGGCAGTTGGTCAGCGGTGGTCATCAGGGGTCAGGGTCAGGCATCAACCACACCAATGTTTTTAACTGGCAGAACAACACCTGGGCGCGTCTGGCCGACATGAACTATGACCGCTGGTATCCCAGCACGATTTCGCTGATGGATGGGCGCGTGCTGGCGCTGGGCGGTGAGGCGACTTCAGGCACATTTGTTCATGTGCCGGAGATTTACAATCCGGCGCTGAATACCTGGACAAATATGATCTCGGCAACGGTGCCAGTTGGCAATTATCCCTTCATCTTCTCTCTGCCGAACGGCAAAGTATTCCTGGTAAGCGATGAACTTGGCAACTCGCGCCTGCTGGATGTGAATACACAAAGCTGGTCAACTGTTGCGCCTTCGCCTTTGTATTATGTCAATGGGGTGCAGTACCGTCCTGGTAAAATCATGATAGCGGGTGGGGCGAGTGATATTGGTAAGACCACTGCTGTAATTGATATGAATCAGGCTTCACCGAGCTGGCGAATTACACAGCCGATGGCCGTCAACCGCTTTTTGCATAATATGGTGGTGCTCCCGGATGGTAAAGTATTAACAATTGGCGGATCGAGAAATCTGAGTCTGATCTCGACTGATGGTGAATTACAGGCTGAAATGTGGGACCCGGATACCGAGACCTGGTCACAAATGACGCCGATGCGCCATCCGCGCATGTACCACGCAACAGCCCTGCTGTTACCAGATGGTCGCGGACTGGTGGCGGGCGGCGGGCGGCTCGCCCCGGCAGTGGATTATCTCAATTCGGAAATTTATTCACCGCCCTACCTCTTTAAAGGCGCTCGGCCAACCATCAGCACGGCACCAGCCTCGGTGACATACGGTGGCACGATGAGCGTCACTTCGCCAGAGGCCGCCAGCATTACTGCTGCATCCTTCGTCCGGCTTTCGTCTGTGACTCATGCTTTCAATATGGATCAGCGTTTTATTCCGCTGACCTTCACCCGCAGCGGCAGTACCCTGAATATACAGGCTCCCTTGAATGGCGGCGTCGCTCCGCCCGGATACTATATGCTGTTTATAGTGAACGGGAACGGAGTGCCTTCGGTAGCGAAGATCGTTCAGATTGGCGGAGCAGGACAGGCTATCCCAACACCGACACCGACCAATACACCCAATCCGAATGTGGCGACCAATACACCAACCAACACTTTTACGCCATCCCATACACCGACTTCAACCAGCTCTCCCACCCCAATTCCCGGCGGTGCTGCATTCCCGACGACAGGCATCCTCGACAACTTTAATCGGCCCAATGGTGCTATCGGGCCAAACTGGGGTGGCGAAACAGGCAGTGTGGCACTGGGCGCGAACCAGATTGATGTCATTGCCAACGGTGCTATCTTCTGGCGCACAGCTTACGGGGCGAATCAGGAAATCTTCGTCAAGTTTAATACTGTTGACTATAACGCTGAAGATGTGGTGCTGCTGCTGAAAAACGATTCGGAAAATGGCCCGAACGAACGCAGAATCGAAGTCTGGTATCGTCCAACCTTGAACACCGTGCAGGTCATGACATACGCCCCAACACAGGGTTGGGTGCAGCGTGGTAACACGATCCCCTTTACGCTGTCAGCGGGCGATGTTTTTGGTGCGCGGGCGCTGGCGAGCGGTATGGTTGAAATCTACAAGAATGGTCTGTTAATCGGCACATCGAATGCGAGCCAGTGGCCGTTTAATCAGCAGGGCGGGTATCTGGGATTGTGGTTCATCGGCGCAAATCTGACCTTCTTTGATGACTTTGGCGGTGGTAATTACACAGGTGGCCCGGCAGCCTCGCTGACGCCTTCCCACACACCTACAAATACGCCAACGCCAACGCGCACGCCGACCTTTACACCGACGTTTACGCCGACCAATACGCCAATTTTTACACCCAGCAACACACCGACGTTCACGCCGAGCAATACACCCACTAACACACCAACGTTTACGCCCAGCTTCACGCCGACCAATACACCAATATCTGCTCCATCTGGAACGGTGACGCTGCAGATCAGTAACAATGCCGACGATGTGAATGAAGATGGCAGCAGTTTTGATGCTGGTGGCAGCACGCTCTGGATTGGTAATGGTTCGTCCGCGAATGGCAGCTATACGGGACTGCGTTTCAATGGAGTCAATATTCCCCGTAATGCGACCATCACGGCGGCGCGACTGGAGTTTTATTCCACCAGCGGCCAGTGGATCAGCATGGATCTGCAAATCGCGGGTGAGGCGGCGGATAACAGCGCGGCTTTCTCCAGCAGCAATCGTCCATCGACGCGTCTGCTGACAACAGCACGGGTTGATCACAGCTCGAATATGGGCTGGAGTACTGGCACATGGTATGCCTTTGACGACATGAAAATAGTCGTCCAGGAAATTGTCAACCGGTCAGGCTGGCAGAGCGGCAACAGCCTGTCAATCATCCTGCGTGGTACGGGCAATTCATGGGCGCGCAAGTGGCTGCGGGCGCGTGAAGGTGGCGCGGCTCAGGCTGTCCGGTTAGTGGTGACGTACACGACCTAGATAAGAATTATTCCCTCAGTCCATTGACGGAATGGGGGAATCAGATAAGGCTTGAGCAGGGGCGCATACAAGGCGCTCCTGTTCTTTCCCGTAAAGATAGTCCACGCTGGAAAAATGCCCCTGATTTGTGCTAGGCTACTGCCGCAACTGAAACCATTTTGCGAGAATTGAATTCAGCCCATGACAGCACCCTATACCATTCTGGTTGCCACCGATCTTGCTGACAGCAGTCTGAACCTGCTGCGAAATGCTGACGATGTGATTGTGCAAACGGTCACACCGTCGCTGAACGCGCTGCGCGAAGGCCTGAAAACGGCGCACGCCCTGATCGCCCGCGATGCGGTGCAGATTGACCGCCCCTTGATTGAAGGTGCGCCCTGTTTACAGGTGATCGGGCGCGTAGGCGCGGGTTTGAGCGGTATCGACCTGGAAGCGGCGACGGGGCGCGGCATCATCGTCATGCATACCCCCGGCACGAATGCGATTGCCGCCGGGGAACATGCCATCGCGCTCATGCTGGCGCTGAGCCGCAAGCTGGTGGCGGCCCATGACAGCCTGAAGGATGGCTGGTGGCTGCTTGACCGCAAGCGGCAGGCCGGGACGCAGCTCGCTGGGAAAACACTGGGCATCGTCGGGCTGGGGCGGGTAGGGCGCGTCGTGGCGCACCGCTGCCTGGCTTTTGGTATGAATGTGCTGGCTTACGATCCTTATCTGACGGAAGATCAGGCGGCGGATGAACGGGTGCTGCTGGTCGGTATGAAAGAACTGCTGACGCGCAGTGATTTCGTCAGTATCCATGTGGCAGCGACGCGGGAAAGCGCCGGGTTGTTTAACGCGGAGATGATTGCGCTCATGAAGCCGGGGGCGCGTCTCATCAACACTTCACATGGGAGTGTGCTGGACGAGAGCGCGGTGGCGGCGGCGGTCAAGGAGGGCAAACTGGCGGGTGCTGCGGTGGATGTTTACACAGAAGAACCACCCTATAACAGTCCGCTCATTGGTCTTGACAATGTGATTCACACCCCCCACATTGGCGATAACACGGTTGAGGCGATGCAGGATTTGTCGCTGCAAATTGTGCAGCAGGTGTTGGATGCCCTGCGTGGCGACGATTACCGCAACGTGGTCAACATGCCTTTCATGCCCGGCGTGGACTTTGAGACGACTCGCCCTTATCTGCATCTGGCGGAGTGCATCGGCACCTTGCAGCACACACTGGCGCGTTATCCGGTTCGGCGGGTGGCGGTGGAATGTCGGGGTGAGGACATCGTTGGCATCATCAAACCGCTGGCGGTGGCGCTCCTGAAAGGGCTGTTATCCCCGGTGCTGGGGGACAAGGTGAACTACATCAACGCGCCGATTGTGGCCGCCGAACGTGGCATACAGGTGACGCAGACCAAAGGGCTGAAAACCGGCGATTATGCCAACCTCGTCTCCTGCCAGGTGACGCTGGAAGATGGCGAAGAAATCATCATGGCGGGGACGCTGCTCGACCATAAAGAGCCACATATCGTCCAGATCAACCAGTACCGCATGAATTTCGTGCCGGAAGGCCATCTGCTCATCATGGGCAGCTACGACCAGCCGGGCGTCATCGGGCGCGTTGGGACGCTGATGGCGACCAATAATGTCAACATTGCAAGCTGGCAGACCGGACGCGCCGAACCGGGCGGGCAAACGCTGACTGTGCTGACGCTCGACCAGCCGCTGCCGGAGGATGTGTTAAGCCAGCTTTTGCAATTCGACTTTGTGCGGCACGCTCATCAGGCGGCTGTTACGTTTTGATGGAGTTGCAGGCACTTTTTGACGAGCCGGTTCTGGAACAGCGGCATTTTGAGGCCGTCTATCCGGGGCATGGCAGCGGCGTTTACCGCGTGCGGACGGCGAGCGAAACGCTGGTTGTGCGGCTGGCGCGACAGCAGGCTGACGGCCCGTTCTGGAAAGGTGCGGCACACCTGTTCAGCCTCGACGCGACGGACATAATCCGGCTGCAATCGCTCAACGCGGAACTCAACCGCCACAGCGATCTGCGCGTTCCGGCGGTGCTGCGGACAGGGAAGCTGGATGAGTGCGAGGCCCTCATCACCGAACTGCTCCCCGGCGAACGGCTGGACAGCTTCATCGGTCAGCCAGAAGCGCTGCTGGAAAACTTTGGCGCGAATATGGCGCGGCTGCACCGCGTCAGTTTCGATTACTGGGGCATGTTCGACGGAAAAATTCAGCACTCGCCCGCTGTTTTTCACCGCAATCTGGCGATGACACTGCGAATGCTGGCCTATCAGTTTTATGCGGATGATGCGGCCATCATGGCGCTGCTGCCGGAGATGACAGCGCTGGCGCTGCGGCTGCCGACGCCGGAGCGTATGACTTTCGTTCACCTCGATATTGAGGCGACCCAGTTTTTGAGCGAGGGCGGGCGCATCACAGCGCTGGTGGATACCGAGGCGCTGGTGATTGGGCCGCGTGAACTGGATTTCCTGGCGCTGGAGTATGTTTTCGGTGCGCGGGAAGCCGCCGCTTTTGCGAGAGGCTATGCAGAGGTTTTGCCGCTGCCCGATTTGAGCGCTTTTCGTCCGCTGTATCGCTACCTTCAGCGCCTGATGGAGGTTCAGGGCGACGACCCTATCGAGGCATGGATGAGTCAGACGGAGGTGTTTAAGCCATGACACACGAAAGCATACAGGTTGTGTATATCGGACGGAAAAATTGAAGCAGTTGTCCCTAAGTCGCTGGCGCTTGATGGATTGCCTGTGGCTGGGTGTGCTGGTTGTTTATGCCTGGGCCGGGATGATGCTGGCTCCATTTCATGGCGATGAGGCCATGCACATCTACACCAGCCACGATTACGCGACGGCCTTCATCAAACGCCAGCCGGAAGTGCTCCCGGTCACGCCGCCCTATGACCTGGACAGCGATACGCGGCTGCGACTGCTGAATGGTTCGGTTATGCGTTACAGCATTGGGCTGGCCTGGCATCTGGCCGGGCTGACCGAGGAAGTGCTGCCACCCGCGCCGGGGTGGGATTGGGGCTTATTTTACGCCGACAATATCGCCAAAAATCAACGCCCGATAGAGCCGCTGCTGCAAGCAGGGCGGACAGCAGCGCTGGTTTATTTTACCTTTAGCATCGTCGCCATGTTTGGGATCGGCTGGCACTTTGGCGGGCGTGTTCCGGCTTACGCCGCCAGCGCTCTATACACGCTCAACCCGATTATTTTGCTGAACGGGCGGCGTTCGCTGGTGGAGAGCGCTTTATTATGTTTCGGCCTCCTGCTGATCTTCATCGCTTTGCAGATTGCCAGACGGCGCTGGTCGAATGCCCGAGTCGGGGCGCTGTGGTGGGGAGGGCTGTCCATCGCGGCGGCGCTGACGCTCGCCAGCAAATACAGCGGTACGATTTTTGTGGCGGCAGCCTACGGTGGTCTTTTCCTGGTTGAAGTAGCGCGGATTGTTACTGCGCGTCGGACGCAGAAGCATGAGCCGTTGCAACAGGGTTTTATCGCGCTGATTGCCACAACCGCCTGGCTGACGGTGAGCGGGGTGGTGGCGCTGCTGCTGCTGCTGGCTATCTCCCCGGCATTGTGGAACGATCCGCTGTCCCGCGTTCGTGACCTGGGCGCGATGCTGGGTGAACAGGTAGACATTGTGGTATCGATTCTGCCCAATGCGCCCACGTCGTTAAGCTGGCGCGTAGGCGGCATGGTGACACAGCCTTTTTTGACGGCGCCGCAGTTTTTCGAGCAGGCGGCATGGAATGAGGCCGCGCCAATTGCCGACGAGATCATGCGTTATCTGGCTTCTCCCTTGAGCGGGGTGCAGTTTGGCCTGCTCGGAATCCCGCTGACGCTGCTGGCTGGTGTAGGCTTGCTGGCGCTCTGCTGGCCGCGACTGCGCCCGTTCGCGTCGGGCGGTTTGAGCGTGCTGCTGCTGGCATGGCTGGCGGTGACGCTGGCGAACCTGCTCATCAATCCGCTCCCCTGGCAGCGCTACTATCTGCTGCTGCTGCCCATCACCTCGCTGCTGGCGGCGCTGGGGCTGGCGGCAGTCATCCGCCTGATAAAACAAAACTTAGCGCAAAGGCGCGAACAGGCCAGGCCGCAAAGTGGGTGAATATCAGTCGCCGCCAAATGCTGTTGCTTTATCTTCTCTCCCTTTGCCCCTTCGCCTTGTTGCGTTGAATATTCTCTGGCTTTTCGGGTTGAGCATTTTCATCGTGGCCGGGGCAGGGTTGGCGACCTTTCACGGCGACGAGGCCATGCAGATCACCATGAGCCGCGATTATGCGACGCTGTTTATCGAGCGGCAGCCGGGGGCGCTGCTTGTCAACCCGCCTTATGTTATCGACAGCGAGGCGTGGCTGCGGCTGATTAATGGCTCGGTCAATCGCTTTGCTGTCGGTCTGAGCTGGCATCTGTCGGGATTCAGCGTGGATGATTTGCCCGGTCTGTGGCAATGGCCGCTGAGTTACGATGCGAACGTCGAACGCGGTCATCGTCCGCCGGATGATCTGCTGTACGCGGCGCGGCTGCCCTCGGCGCTGTTGTTAGCCACGAGCGCAGCAGTCATGTTCGCGCTTGGCTGGCAGCTTGGCGGGGTCTGGCTGGCCTACCTCTCCAGCGGCCTGTACGCGCTGCATCCGGTCATTCTGCTCAACGGGCGGCGGGCGATGCAGGAAGGCGCGATGCTGTGCTTTGGGCTGCTGGCAATTTTGCTGGCGCTGCTGATCGTCAAACGGCTGACACGGCGAAATTTTTCACGGCGTGATGTGCTGCTGTGGCTGGGTCTGGCGGGGGTGAGCGCCTTAGCGCTGGCGAGCAAACACAGCGCGGCGGTTTTTGTGGCCGCTGCATTTGGCTGGATTGTGCTGGAAATAGCCACAACAGCTTTTCGTAGAGGCGGATTTCAGCCTTTCCCCTACAGACAAACCGGGTTTTTGCTCGGCGCGGGCGTGCTGACAATCGCCCTCTTCATCGCGCTGTCCCCGGCTTTATGGAATGACCCGGCAGCGCGGCTGGGTGATCTGCTGCGTGAGCGGCAAAAGCTGCTGGAGAGTCAGGTCGTGGCAGCGGGGCAGGCGACAACTTTTACCGAACGTATCAGCAGCATCGTGATACAACCTTTCATCGCGCCGCCTGAGCATTTTGAGGCGGCATTCTGGGCGGATGCTCTCCAGCCGGAAATCAGCCGCTATATGGCATCGCCCTTGAGCGGGGTACAGTTCGGACTTGTGTTAGGCCTGCCGCTGACCCTTTTGGCGGGTGTGGGATTAGTGCTGCTGGCACGGCGCTGGCCGGGGCTGCTGGCCTGGGGGCTGCTGACCGTCGCCAGTTTGCTGGTCAACCCACTGCCCTGGCAGCGTTACGCCTTGCCGCTGCTGCCGCTGGTTGCCCTGCTGGCCGGGGCGGGGATCGCATCGATTATTCAAAATCGCAGGCAGCGGTCAAAAAGTACGCTTGTGTAGAAATCAATTGTCGGTGAGACTAAGTTGTAGTGATGGTTTCACCCGATGGAGAATGTTTATGCGACGCAATTTCGCTTTAATGCTGACGATGGCGCTGCTGCTGGCGGCTTGCGGCGGACAGCAGACCGTGCTGCCCACCAGTGCTGTCATTGATCTGCCTACTGCTGACCCTGCGGCGACTTCTGAGCCAACTGTTGAGGGGCAGGTAGCTGCAACTGTGACCCCCATCGGTTTGCAGGCGTCAACCGCTACCCCTGACCCCGGCCTGGGCGCGGCGGGTGCGACCGTTGAATTCCAGCGCTTTATCGAAACCGATGAGCCGCCGCTGCCACAGCCCGGTTCATTCAGCACACCGTCTACGCCCGACCCTAACGAAGGGCTGATTTTCGATGTCATTCTCTTCGAGCGGACGGGCGGCCCAGAAGGTGAACCGCTGACGATTGAAGTTCGCAGCGACGGGACATTGACACGCGATGGTGTCGCCAGCACCATCACGCCGGAACAGGTGGCGCTGATTGATGGAATTCTCGATCAGGTGCGCTTTTTCGGGCTTCAGGGCTATTTCACCGCGCCGGGGACGAGCAGAGAATTGTATACCTATCGTGTCACGGTTGACCGGGCCGGTTCAAGCCGCAGCATTGATATGCAGGATGGCCTCTATCCACAGGAACTCGGCCAGCTCATCGCTATCCTGAGTGGCCTCGGCGCGTCGTAGACCACAATACAGACGATAACAGAATAAAAAACAGGATGAGGTAAGGCCCAAAGCCTGCCTCATTTTGATTCCTTGAATGTTCGGATGCCTTCTAAAAACCGCTGCTCTGTGCAAAGGCATCCAGGATAGTAACTGGCATAATCTGTCCACTGCTTGTCTTGATTTAAAAAATCATGAAACAAAATTATGTAACATCATGCCTTTCAAATCGTTTATGCAGAAAAAGCAATAATTTGCAGGAAATAAAAGTTATGACTACCATAGGCATTCTAAGAAGTGAAACGTACAGTTTAACCTCTTTTCTTTCCGAAATCCTTGAACTCGAAGATTATAAGACACTTGTGTCAATCGCGGGCTACTTTGATCGATCTGAACTGGACGGCATTGATTTGCTCATCGTGCCAATCACTTTAAAAAATATGAAAACCATCAAAGACATGATTGATAAGGTAAGCCTTGAAGGTATTCCCGTCCTGCTCCTTAGCTCGTTAGGGCCGACACAGTGCCTCTCGTACAAAACATCAAACATTGAATTACTGCCGGTTCCTGTCCAAACCGAAATTTTCTTAGCGTGTGTGGCTAATCTGCTGGGAAAGTCCCACTAAAGTCGTTCCACTTTCGGAGCGGCTTTTAGTTTCAGTGCATCACAGAATTGAAAAATTGAGATGGAGCCGCCCCCGCGATGGGGCGGTTTTATTTTAGGCCAGGCCGAGGTAGGGCAGCAGGCCGTAAAGGTCGCCGCTGAGGGCGAGATCAGCGGGCGGCGGAGGATTCGCTTTGCGGCTGATGGAAACTGTCTTCATTCCGGCGGCCTTTGCCCCTTCTAATGCCAATGCCGAGTCATCGACGACCAGGCATTTTTCCGGCGGCAGTCCCGCAGCCAGAAAAAAAGCGCCGTCCTTCTCAAACTGCCCGGTGATGTCCGGCGTCAGCAGTGGCCCGCCAAAACGCTCTGCCAGCCCGCCGCCTTCCAGTGCCGCTCTTGCTTCCGGGCTGAGGGCGTGGGTAGCCGCGCTGAGGATATAGCCCGCCGCGTGCAGCCGCTCCACCACTACTTTTGCATCCGCGTAAAAACTGTCACAGGTGCGGCCTGCCTCATACAGCAGTTCCGGGGCAAGCGCGTTCAGGGTTTCGTGATCGGGTTCTGCCGTTCCGGTCAGCCGGAACAGGGCGCGTGTTTTACGAAAATTTGCCTCCCACATATCAGTGATACCTTCATCGCCGCTGAAATTCAGATCGGTGTGGTAGCTGTCCCAATCGTCCAGAATCAGGCGGTCAGCTTGCATCCAGCGTTGTGAGTCGCCGCCAAAGCGCGCCGCCATGATCTGCCCCAGATTTTCTGAATAACATGGAGACAGGCGAACACTCCTGAGGAGAGTGCCGTTCAGGTCGAAAATAATATGGCGGATGCTCATGGCAAGCCCTGTACATTCAGGATGTAGTTCACGGGCTGGCCGCCAATCTCCGGCACAATAATCTGATAATCGGAGGCGGAACCGGGCGGCAGGCCGGGCGATACATCGGCAAATCCGGCAGCGATCACCTGCTGCGCCGCGTCAAAGACGCTCACGACAGCCCGTATATCGCGAATGGTTTGACTGCCGCTGTTTAGCACCGTCCCGGTGATGGTCAGTCTGCCGTCAGCATTGACTGACGATTCATCCGTCCAGGTCAGGTCGCCCTGAATGAAAGGTACTGGTTCGCTGCTGGGTGTCCAGCCATCGCCGCCGAGTGATAGCTGATAGGTTGTTGTCAGGGCAGGTTGCCCGCCCCCAAAGCGCAGGCTGAAAGGCGCAAAGCCTCCCGGCGGGATACCATGCCCCATCACACTGTCCACCGCTTCGACCACCGGCAGGCCGTCGGCGCTGACCAGCACGGCGCGCACCGGCACATCGACTACCCAGGAGGAGCTGGTGTTCGCCACTTCGCCCGTGATGAAAAAGACGCCGCTGGCCGTTGACCAGGCTGCCACATGCAGCAGTTCCAGTCCGCCGGGTGTGGCGAAGGCCAGCGCGGAAGCTTCAGCCGTTTGCAGATTGGCGGCGGCGTTGATGGCGAAGGTATTGACGATGGTCTCATATTCAGACTGCCGCGCCGGGGTATCTGGCAGCAGCACTTCAATGATGCCCAGGAATGGCCCGGTCTGCTGGATGAAGGTGTTGATCTGCTGCGTGATGCCCAGATCATGCCGCAGCCCCGTCAGCCGCCAGCTTCCATCACCCATCGCCTGCCGCGAAATTTCGCTGTAACGTCCGGCGTCCGGGCGTACTTCGCGCTGGTAAGTGTCGATTAACGCGCCAAAGCTCGCCGAGTCCAGCCGTTCGCCCAGGTTGATGACGGCGAAACGCAGCGCCGCTTCATCCTCGCCGGGCGCGGTGAAGGCTGCTGCGGCCAGTGCGGTTGTGTTCTGCACATAAACTGACCAGTTGCGCGGGACGGCCACCGAAAAGACGCCGCCGGGATGCTGGTAAGGCAGTGGCGACAGGTCGGGCGGGGGCGGGGTCGGCGCGAAGACCACTGCACCACCGCTGCACGCGGCAAGCAAAAACGGAAGCAGCAGGAACAGGCGACGCATCAGATCAATTCACCACATGAGTTATCGAAAACAAGGAGAAAAGCGTAACACAAAGCCCTCTAGTCACCAAGATACAAAGCGCGGCAGGCAAAACCCTTGTATTAAAGCTCATATTGGTACTTTGGTCATGGTTGTGATCTTCGTATATTCACAGCTATCCTGAACGTGACACATGCTGTCACAAACGATTGGGTGATTGATGTATACCAGTAACGAGATTTTATTTCCGCATCATGCGATTGTTTCGCTGCGAAAACTGCGCGGCCCGAAGTGGCGTGGCCTGGTGGAGCGGGTTTTGACCCTGCCGGAGACGCATGAGGAAACGCTGGCTTTCATGCTGATGATGATACGGCTGAACGGCTGTATGGCCTGTGAAACCGACAGCTACCGGGCTATGCGCGGCTGTGCAGCCTGCGCCCTGCAAACCATGCGCCGCTATAAGGGTGATGACGACGAGCTGCTGACATTCTTCAACGAAGCGCTGGATTCCGTCCGTGACTTCGCCGACCAGCATGGCAGCATCACCGTCACCCCCACCAGCCGGACGCTGGAGATGATGTAGCCAGTCATTGATTGCTGTTAAAAGTCTGTGTTTGCTGAAATTGGATGGCGGAAACGTTGCCTCTGAGCAGTTGCAAACTGGCAGGGCGTGTTTTATACTCTCATTTATGGTCACTTTAAACGCATACCATCACGTCAACCTTATACGCTGACCAACGCCGAACCGGAATCTTCACGAGCGCGGACGTTGGTCTGCGCTTTTTATTTGCCATGATGAGTTAAGGGAATCAGCTTATGTCCGAGGTCAGAATTAAACCCCGCCTGCCAAAAGGGATGCGTGACTTCCTCCCAGGGGAGATGCTCCGGCGCGAGTACGTTTTCAACATCGTGCGTGAGGTCTTTCACCTCTATGGGTTCGAGCCGCTGCAAACGCCGGTGCTGGAACTCAAAGAAACCCTGGTTGGCAAATATGGCGACGAGGCGGAAAAGCTGATTTACCACGCGCAGCACCCCGGCGGCAAGGAAGAAGTCGCCCTCCGCTACGACCTGACGGTGCCGCTGGCGCGGGTAGTGGCGCAGTATGAGAACGACATCACGCTGCCTTTCAAGCGCTATCAACTCTCCCCGGTGTGGCGGGCGGAGCGACCCCAGCGCGGGCGCTACCGCGAGTTTTACCAGTGCGATGCCGACATCGTGGGCGCCCCCAATATGAACGCTGATGCTGAGATTCTGTCGCTGGTGGTGACGGCGCTGCGGCGGCTGGGCTTCAGCCAGTTTTGTGTCAAGATCAACAACCGCAAGCTGCTGACGGCGATGGGCCAGTATTCCGGCGTCCCCGATTCGCAGTTGGGCGATTTGTACCGCAGCGTCGATAAGTTCGACAAAATTGGCGCGGACGGCGTCAAGGCTGAACTCATCGAGCGCGGCCTGCCAGCCGACTCGGTGGCGCGGATGATGGACTTGATTCAGGCGAAACAGCCCGGCCTGGCGAATCTCGATCTGGTTGAGGAAATGATGGGACAGCTACCCAAAGCGCAGGAAGGCATCAGGGAACTCCGTGAAATTGCCGGGTATCTCGACGAAGGCGGTGTCGCCCCGGAATTTTATGACTTCGATTTCACCATGGTGCGCGGCCTCGGCTATTACACCGGCCCAATCTTTGAGACTGTCATCACCGAGCCGAATCTGGGCAGCGTGACTGGCGGCGGGCGCTACGACGACCTGATAGGCCTGTTCCGTAAGAACAGCCTCGCAACCGTCGGCACATCGCTTGGCATTGAACGCATCATCGACCTGATGGATTTGCTCGGCCTGTATCCGGCGCACATCGGCGGAACGGTGGTGCAGGTATTGGTGACTGTCTTCAATAGCGACCTCCGCGCAGGTTCGGCACGCCTGGCGGCAGGCCTGCGCCAAGCCAACGTCAGAACCGAGCTGTACATGGACGATAAAGCGCTTGGCAAACAGTTCCAGTACGCCGATAAAAAAGGCATCCCACTGGTAGCGGTCATCGGCCCGGACGAAGCGGCGGGCGGCCTCGTCAAACTGAAGCGGCTCTCCGATGGCGAGGAAGTCATCGTCGAACAGGCCCTGCTTGCCGCGAAAGTGGAAGAGATGTTAGGATAGCTCCGACAAAAAGCGAGAGGCGAGCTAACCTGCCTCGCCTCTCAAAGGGCGCAGTGCGCGCCAACACCCGCATGATTTAGCGGTAAAATTTATCGTCACCGGATTCGAGTTCGGCTTCCTCGTCGTCCAGTTCATCCACGATCTCATCATCGTAGTCATCATCTACCCAGCCCGGCATATCCGCTTCGCCGGTGGGGTCGCTGACGAAATCATCCTCGCCGCGCATCCCCCAGCCATCATCCTGTAGATGTTGTTCGATTTCTCGCACAGGCTGATCTTCCGGGCCAATCGCTTCCAGCCATTCCGGCGTACCGCGCAGGGCGCTTTCGTCAATGCTGCGTTCCGCTTCCGCATCCCATTGATCCTGGAGTGTCGGTTCAAGCTGGCGCGGATCGTCTTTCGGCGTGGCGCTTGGTTGTGATTTTTCAGGTGGTGTCATGGCAGCCTCTACTGTTCTTCCTTGTGGACATGGCGGTTGTTGCGCCGTGTTGGCACGATATCCTCGTCGGAGTCGGTGACCGGCTTATAGTTCGCACCTGGGAATTCATTTGCTGGGATGTCGCCTTCAGCAAGTTTATCCGCTTCCACTTCTTCAAGCAGTTCGCGCTGGCGTTCTTCGGCTAATTCCTTTGCCAGTTTCGGGTCGAGCGGTAAAACCATCAGATTATCCTCCCTGATTACCCGGCATTACCTCTGTTTATACGCCCTGACAATTGGAATGCTGTTAGATTGCTCGATAAACGTGATAAATGCATGGTAATGAAGTGCAATTTTTCGCCAGCGTGTGTAAGGCCGGTCTGGTACAATCACAGTCGTATTCGTCAGAATAAGTATTGATCTGGAAAAAAACATGGCTGAAAATACAATTCTTTTTCCCCGTGCCAGCGGTATTTTGCTCCATCCAACCTCACTACCGGGGCGTTATGGGATTGGCGATCTGGGCGAGTGGGCTTACCGCTTTGTGGACTGGCTGGAGGCAGCCGGGCAAAGCTACTGGCAGGTGCTGCCCCTTGGCCCAACCAGCTACGGTGATTCGCCTTATCAATCGCTCTCCGCCTTTGCCGGCAATCCTAATCTCATAAGTCTCGATAAGCTGGTGGGTGACGGTTGGCTTACCACCGACGACCTGAAAACAGTGCCGGATTTCCCGGAGCATCTGGTCGATTTTGGCGAGGTCATCACCTATCACAATCTGGTGCTGGCGCTGGCCTACAAACGTTTTGAAGAGTCGGCCACGCTGGAACAGCAAACCGCCTTCAATGACTGGTGCGGCCAGAACGCCTATTGGCTGGAGGATTATGCCCTCTTCGCCGCCCTCAAGGATTCTCACGGTGGACAGCCCTGGGTCGAGTGGCCCACTGGGGAAGCCCTGCGCCACCCGGACGCGCTCGCATCCGCCGCTGCCGAACACAGGCGCATGATTGCCGAGCGTCGTTTTCGCCAGTGGGTTTTCCATAAACAGTGGTACGAACTCAAGGATTATGCCAACGCGCGCGGCATCCGGCTGGTTGGCGATATTCCCATTTTTGTGGCGCATGACAGCGCCGATGTCTGGGCCAACCGCGACGGTTTTCATCTTGACGAGGTGGGGCAGCCGACGGTAGTGGCCGGTGTTCCGCCGGATTATTTCAGCCCAACCGGTCAGCGCTGGGGTAATCCCCTCTACCGCTGGGATCAGATGAGCGAAGACGGCTATAGCTGGTGGATCAGCCGCTTCCGTGCCGCCCTCAGTCTGGTGGATATTGCCCGTATCGACCACTTCCGGGGTTTTGAAGCCTACTGGGAAGTGCCTGCCAGTGAGCCAACGGCGGTCAGGGGACGCTGGGTGCCGGGGCCGGGTATGGATTTTCTTGATACCGTGCGCGAGCAGCTCGGCAGCCTGCCGATCATCGCCGAAGACCTCGGTTTGATTACCCCCGGCGTGATCGCCCTGCGCGACGGCATGGGTTTACCGGGCATGAAAATTTTGCAGTTCGCTTTTGGCGGGGCGGGCGGGGAAAACAGTTTCCTGCCGCACAATTATGTGCCAAACTGTGTGGTATACACCGGCACGCACGACAATAACACTACGGTTGGCTGGTGGAGCAGTGGCGAGGCCGATGAGCAGATGAAAGCGATGGTTGCGGAATACATCGGCCATCCGGTCAGCGAACCCCATTGGGAACTCATCCGCCTGGGTATGAGTTCGGTGGCCCATACCTTCATCATTCCCATGCAGGATGTCTGGGGCTTCGGTGCTGACACGCGCATGAACACGCCCGGTCGTGAATCGGGCAACTGGGGCTGGCGTTTTTCGGCGGAATGGCTCGGCAGCCCGGCGCGGGAACGCCTGGCACATCTGACCGGCTTATACGCCCGCTGGCCGCAGCCGGAAGAATCATGACCTGATCAGGCATCCCTGTCTGCATTTTCGGCGGGTGGGGATGCTGCTCTTGCCTGTGAGGATTTATGCAGGTGAGAGTATTGGTATGGACATGAGCCTTTATGCGCTTAGCATCTATCCGTAAACCATGTTTCCAAAGGCGAGCTTTGCTTTTAGCCCCTTTAGTGGGCTTTATTTCTCGGTAGCCGCATGGCTTTAGCCTGCGGCGGCTCTTATCCGTAAACCATGTTTCAAAACCCTGCGCCGCCCTTACACCCCACCCATCGCATACCCGAACACATCCCCAAAATGCCCAATGACCCGCCGCGCCGCTGCTGCCTCATCCACTGGCGCACCCAGCAGTGCCGCCAGGCTTGTTACCCCTTTATCCGCGATTCCGCAGGGGATGATGCCGTCGAAATAACTTAAGTCCGTGTTCAGATTCAGCGCAAATCCGTGTTTTGTCACCGCTCGCACGTTCACCCGCACGCCCATCGCGCAGATTTTCACCTCGCCCGCCGGGCTGTCAACCCACACGCCCGTCAGTCCTGCCAGCGCTTTGCCGCTGATGTCATAATCTGCCAGCGTGCGGATGATGACCGTCTCCAGACCGCGCATATAACCGATGACGTCTGCCCGCAAACCACCTGACCGCGCCAGTTGAATAATCGGATACCCCACAAGCTGTCCCGGCCCGTGATAGGTAATATCGCCGCCCCGATCAACTCGGTGGAGTTCAATGCCACGTTCGTTTAATTCCGCCTCACTCAGGAGTAGATTTTCATCATGGCCGGACGTGCCGAGTGTATAGGTATGGGGATGTTGCAGCAGCAAAAGCTGGTCAGGAATTTCGTCGCGCCCGCGCTGTTCTGCCAGCCGGTTCTGCCATTCCCACGCCTCCCCGTATGGCACTACCCCTGTCTGAATCACTGTACAACACTTCATACAGAATTCTCTAATATTTTAGTTGTGATTTTCCGATAAAAATTTTAAAACCAAATGCTCTGTGTCCTCTGTGCCTCTGTGGTGAATGCTTTATCTTCTCTATTAATCACATTGACTTCGCTGGCGGGAAATTGGCTGGCCCCGCCAGATACTTTTCCAGGAACAGGAACATCGCCCGCAGCGCCGCCCGTCCCTGATCGCGCTTATCCGCTGTCGCGTCGTCTTCCAGGAAATCACGCGCCACGCCCGGCAGCGTCATCACCTCATGTTCAACCGCACAGTCCGCCAGTTCTGTTCGCAGCCTTGTCACCACTGGCGGCAGGATATACGGCTCACGTTCGCCGTAAATCGCCAGAATCGGCGTTGTAGCATCTTTAAATTTTCCCAGATAGCGCTGTGGAAAGCCATAAAAGGCCACTGCCGCTTCCAGGTCTTCGCGCACAATCGCCGCCTCAAATGCCAGGCTGCCGCCCATGCCAACGCCCACTGCCGCCACATCGCCGTTGGTGTGGTGATGCCGTTCCAGGGCGCTCAGGGCTGCGTTGATGCGCGGATAACCATCCTCGCCCATCCGCTTCACCAGTTCCATCGCCTGCTGCGGCGTCGTCGCTATCGACCCCTCGAATAAATCCGGCACGATTACATAATACCCGGACTGTGCGAACAGGTGCGCCATCTGCCGCATGAATGGTGTCATGCCCCACCAGTCGTGAATCAAGGCCACCGCTGGGAAACGCCGCCCAATTACCGGATGCGCCCAATAAGCCGGGATTTGTTTGCCGTTTTCCATCACCACCTGAATCTGGCCGGTGGTAATGCCGTATTCAACCCGACTCGGATCATAGATGGGCATGGAACGAAACCTCCGCGAGGCAAAGCGAGATGTGTTGTTGTTATTATACCGAAACGCTCGCCCCACGTCACAGGAATTGCCTTAAAATGCGGGCAGTTCCCCCTCAAAATCGAAACAAATGTCATGACAAATGTTTCACATCACTCCCCTTTTCCATGCTAAACTGTTTCGATGGCGCTGTGTCTCTCTACTTAAATCCTTTGTCTTTGACTATCGACTAGCAGCTATCGACTATCGACTTTGTGATGATAAAAATACTGATTCTCATTTTCACCATTTTCACCAATTCGCCGCCATAATAAATCGTAATCTTTTAACTTTCGCCTTTTAGCGTTCTGCTAAACGTCTGCGCCGTAGACATCGACATAGTAGCCGTCGGCCTCGGCTTCCGGCCCCAGCACTTTTGCCGTCTCATCGCTTACAGCCATCACCAGCGTCCGGTAGCCTTCCCGGTGTGACCAGTCCCGCAGCGCCGTCAGCAGTTGGCTCGTCAGCGGCTTGGGCGACCACAGGTAAACATCGGCGCTGCGCGGTGTATACAGCGTCTCCTGACAGCAGACGAACGCTTCCTGTCCTGCCGCCGAAAAGTGCAGGCGGTGCGTCCGCCGTTCCGTAATCTCCGGCAGCGCGTTGAAGGTGCGCGGCCACAGCGTTTCCCACTGCTGGCGTGCGCTGCCCATCCGCCCGACTGGCATGTGCCATTCGCTGATCTGCGCCGGGTTAGCGTTCAGGTGGTCAACAGTCTTGTAAAACCCCTGCCCGGAACGCGCTGGCAGGTTGAGGCGGTTGATACGGCCAACAGGAGTCAAACTGTGTTTGCGGTAGAGCTTTTCCGCCGCCGGGTCAATGCCGATGCGATTAGCGGTTAGCCGGGCGCACTGATAGGTTTTCGCCAGGCTCAGCAAACGCGCCAGCAGCGCATCCGCCACTGCCGAATCGCTGCTGTCATGCCGCTGAATCAGGGTCGCCAGATGCAGGTGATCGCCATAGGGAGCAGGCTCAACGCCGTGATAGGCTTCAGCATAGGCCAGCAGTTCACCATCGCGTTCGGCCACCAGCGCCACGCCAGCGCCGCGCAGCAGGTGACTCAACTGAATCGCGCCGGTTTCAACGCTCATCCACGCGCCGCCATGCAGCCAGCGCTCATAGATCGTCAGGTGTTCATACGGTACATCTTCCACCGCGCCGCCCGCGCCCACGCGCTGCCACACGGTGATGTGCGAGCGAAATAATCCGCTGATCGCCGTTGTATCATCCAGTGCTGCCGGTCTGACCTGAGGGATATTCATGGCTCACATTGTCCATTGGACTATCGGGGTCAATCATGCTTTTCGCGCCTCCGCTTTCCCCTCTCGAATACGGATGCAGAGAGGAAGGGAGCAGGATACCCTGATTTTACGGCAAAAAGCCCAGCCTTTCCACCAGTGCATCCAGCGCCGTCAGCAGCGCCTCCGGCTCACCGTCGTTGAGCAGGGTGTAATCCGCGATGGCGATAGGCCCGCCTTTTTCCAGCCGTTCGATTTCCTGGTAGTCGCGTCGTTCCGCCTCGTCATGTGTCAATGGCCGTTCCAGCCGCTCCGCCAGCCGCCGGTAACGCAGCGGGCGGGCGCTGACGATGGCGACCACCGCCATATCGCCGCCCAGTTCGCTGTGCAGCATCTTGTATTCGCTGAAGCTGTACAACCCGTCGATGATGATGCAGGGATGGGTTTCCAGGGCGGTTTTCAGGTGAGGCAGGGCGCGGCGGGCGATTGCATCCATGCCTTCTTCCCTGCGGAACTGCTCGCGGACGATGCGTTCATTTTCCGGGTTGAGCGGCAGGCCGCGCCGCGCTACCTCGTCCACGACGATGCTGCCGAAGCGGTACTGGAAATAGCCGCGTCCTTCCAAGTGTTTGGCGCACAGCGTCTTACCCGCGCCCGGCATCCCGACCAGCGCCAGCGCGTGGGGAGCGTTAATTGTCATGCTCTGTCCTTCGGAGTTCTAACTGGTGTGAATTAAGATCGATTATAGAGCAAGAAAAGGCTGCGCGAAATGGGGTGAATCCCCCTATACTGAAGGCTTCTTTCCTGTTGAAACTGAGGTTCACCATGCCCATTTCGGATTATCTGCGTGATCTGCGCGCTAAAGTCGGCCATGACATCCTGATGATGCCCGCCGCAACTGCTGTTATTTTCGACGATTCGGGCCAGATTTTGCTTCAGCGCCGTTCAGATAACGGTCTGTGGTGTTTGCCCGGCGGCGGCATTGAACCGGACGAAGAACCGGCGGATGCGCTGGTGCGGGAAGTTTATGAAGAAACCGGACTGCATGTTCTGCCAGAACGGATTGTTGGGGTCTATGGCGGCCCGCTCAACCAGAATACCTATCCCAATGGCGACCAGGTATCCATCATCAGCATTACCTTTGCCTGCCGTGTAGCAGGTGGGCAGCTCGAAGCGCAGGATGATGAGTCGCTCGATCTGCGCTATTTTTCGCCAGAGCAGCTTCCCCCGGATTTGCTCGAACGCCACCGCGAGCGCATCCGTCATGCGCTTTCCGGGCAGGTGGGCTATTTCACGCCGCCCAGTATCACCTAGCGACTGTAAACGGCCACCTGCCAGAATCCGCTGTTGCGGTGGAAAGTCCGGCGCAGACCGTTCTCGCGCAGCACGGCTTCAACCTCGTCGGGTGCATGGGTGAAGAAGCGAAAAGGGGTGCGTTGCAGCCGCAGCAGGGAGTTGATGACCTTGCCAGCCAGCCGCGCCCACCAGGTATAACGGGGATAAACGATGCCGTATAAACGTCCTGCCCGCGCTGAAGACAGATTGACCAGCGCCCGCACATCCGGGTAGCAGCACAATACCCGGTCGAGAGTCACCACATCGGCCATCTCGATCTGCTCGGCCAGTGCGACGAAATCGCCATGTACGTAGCGTACCCGGTCAGCATAACCGATGCGTCCAGCTTCTTCCTTCGCCGCATTCAGATAGGCGGAGGAGGCGTCAACATCAGTGACAGCGCTAATGCCAGCTTTAATCAGTTCGTGCTGAATAGCACCAATGCCGCCGCCGATGTCGAGCAGGCTGCGGCCCTCCACACCGGCTGATCGCAGCGCATCCAGCAGCAGTCGGGTCTGGTGCGGTGGGCCGTTACGCCGGTAATCTTCCAGATCGGCCTGCGCCTGTTTGCTGTCGAAAAAGCGTTCAATTCCCTGACACTGAGGACAGCTCATCGTCTGATTTCCCTATCTTTATAGGCCATATGGCCTATTTGCGACCATAAATTAACAAAAATCTTACGACCATGTTCGATAATCCCGCTGCCAAGAGTTTAGATATGGAGGTAAGTGATTGTGAAGAAGATCCTCATGGCGGTGATGGTTATCAGTCTGGTTGTACTGTCAATTTTAGTTGGCATTCCGGCGATGGCGCAGGATTCCACAGCGACCCCAGAGCCAACTGTTCAGGCGACGGAAGACAGCAATGCTGATGCCGCCCCTGCTGCGGCTGTCAATCAGACGGATTTCTTTATTTCGTCTAATGTGCGCGTGAATGTTCGCAGCGGCCCTGGCACACAGTATACCATTATCGGTAAGCTTAATGCAGGTGATCGCTTCGATGTAACGGGACGACTGGAAAACAGCGAATGGGTGCGCGTTAATTTCAACGGTGCTGAGGGCTGGGTTTCGGCCAGCGTTATTAATGTGACTGGTGATCTGGCAACCGCTCCTGTGGCCGAAGCGGGCGAGAACGCTTCAACCGGTTCCAGCGGCCAGGGCGTCCAGAGCGGCGTGACGGGTGATGTGGTGGTGATTACGCGTTTCAACACCAATCTGCGCGCTGCCCCGACCATTAACTCGGATCGTCTGGCGGTTATTCCGTTCAACGTCGAACTGCCGCTGACAGGCCGCAATGCGGGTAATAACTGGGTGCAGGTGGATTACAATGGCACGATCGGCTGGGTATCGTCTGGCTTACTGGAATTCCGCCAGGGCAATATTGCCTCGCTGCCGGTAATCGGTGACGATGGTAATCCGGTTGAAGCCGCTCAGCCGCAGCCGGAAGGTACAGATGAACCTGAAGCTGCGCCGACTACTCGTCCGACGCCTTTCCCGTCACCCACACCGACGGCTGCTCCCTAACCTGATGGCGGGCACTGACCACATCAGATGTGTGAAGGGCATGGCTTCTCGCCATGTCCTTTCATTTCCGCCCAAAGTCGGGCAAGCAGTGGGCTTTCGGTGGCTGGCGCATAACCTTTTCGGGCATACAATCGGATTGAGATTACTATCCACCACTGCCCGGAGGGGAAATGCGTCTACGGTTCTGGCTGCTGCTATTCGTTCTCGTTAGCTTTTCACTGATAGTTTCTGCACAGTATAACCCCGTTTTTAATAACATTCCCGCTTTTGTCCTTGGTCATGGGCGTATCCGTGATGTGATCGCCTCGCCGGATGGTGTGCAGGTGGCGGTGAATACCTCGACAGGAGTTTATCTGGCTGAAGTGGGTCTGCCGCAAATTGCACAGCGGCTTGACGGCCATACAGATACGGTAACCGGAATGGCCTTTACGCCGGACGGTCAGATACTGGCGACAGGGGGGTTCGACGGTACTCTGCGTTTGTGGTCGATGCCGGATGGTACGCCGCTGGCAACGATTGATTTGCCAGGGCGAATGCCTTATTCCGTCCCGCGCAGCTTTATCTTTGAGGAATCCGGCCAGCGTGCCTTCATCACCACCGGCACACAGGCCCCTGGCCCGGCCTTGCTGCTGGACATCCCGGCGCGAACGCTGACCCTGCTGGAAACCAGCTTTCCGCCTGCCGTTGGTGTGTGGAATGGGGAACTGATTTCGGCGCGCTCGGAAGGGGAAGGCATCACCGTTTTCACACCGGATAACATATTGTTTGCGGTTAGCGTGCCGGAAATCGGGCGCAAAGAGAGCATTGGTTTCAGCGCCAGCGCGGTTTACATCGTGGCGGACAATAATGTGCTGCACGCCTTTGATCTGGAAACGGGTCAGTCTGTGCTGCAACTGCCGGATGTGACTTTTGCCTTCACCACTTCTAGCCCGGATGTCATTAAGGCTGACCGGATTGATGGTGGACTGACGCTGGTGAACCTGGAAAGCGGCGCATCGCTGGATATTCCGCCGCAGGAATTCAGCATCGTGATGGCCCATTCTGAAGGTGATTATCTGGTCTACAAAGATTTGGAAAACCATGCGCGAGTGGTTGACCTGAAAAATCTGGCGGAAATCTCGCTGGACAATGTAAACGCCCCTTATGAATCAAATCCAGCGATTTTTCATTATGGCGACAACATTCTGATCTGGACAAGCAGTCCGGCGCGTTACGATATATGGAACCTGGAACACGGTCAATCCATCGCTGGCACTGTGTATTCCGAGGGCGCAGGGGCGCTGCCGATTGCATCTCCTGATGGGCGTTACCTGGTCTTTAAACGGGATAGAGGTCTGCTGGTGGTGGATATTGAGAGCGGCGCTGTTGTTTTTGAAAGCGAACCCGATTTTGGCATCACGCCGCTGATCTTTAGCAATTCCACCCTGTTTTATGCTGTCGGCAACCGCGTTCTGTGGCGTGACCTGGAGACTGAAACCGACGGCGAAATCGCGCTGCCCGGCCATAATGGCGAGTCGCGTTCGCTGGCATACAATGTGGATGGTTCGCTGCTGGCTTCAGGTGGGACGGATAACACGGTTCGTTTGTGGAATACTGCTGATGGGACAGAAGCGCGAGTCATCCGGCTGGAAGGGGAAGTCACCTTTGAAGGCCCATTGCCACTATTTGCACCCGACGGTCAACTGCTGATTGCCTGGGACAACATCGTTCGTATCTATGACCCGGCAACCGGAAGCCCCGCTGGCAGCATTGTCATTGGCGATCATATTCACGATTTTGCCCTGAGCATTGATGGCGAATCCATTGCTGTGGCAACCAGAAGCGCTCTTCTGACAGGCAGGTTGTCGGAATTAGTGACTGGCGTGGCGCTGACTCGCTTATCTGATGAATACTGGCGTGCTGTGGCCTACGACCCAACCGGGCGATATATCGCGGCAGGTCGGCTGAATAACACTGACTCGACGGCGATTCGGCTGTGGGATGCCGCCAGTGGTGAGGTTGTCCGCTCACTTGAGTATGAGCCGATGGGTGCTATCGTTGATCTGGTTTTCAGCCCGGATGGAACACAAATTGCAGCGGCTGGTTATGGGTTGAATGTCTGGGAGGCAGCGACAGGCGAGGTGATCTACAACATGCTTCCCGGTATAGGGCTAGTGGGCGGCGGGGAGTCAGGCATCAGCTTCGGCGGAGGGTAACTGTCGAGCGCCGAGCAGCA